>JAWODD010000028.1:0-201258 GCA_046483445.1 Bacillota bacterium
AGTTTAACCTTTTAAATATCGCCCTGAGGAGCACGTGGGAAGGCCCGCGTGCTCCGGCATAAATGGGTTGTGTGGGTTGGTCAACTACAACAATTGCTGCCTGGTTATAATACCTGTCCGCAGTAAAATCAAAGGTGAGTTGTGATGACATCTAAAGTTGCAGGAAAAATCTTTCTTGGCGCAGTGGCTTGTTTGCTTTTTCTTTTATGTTTAAGCGGAGAAGCAAACGCCTTGATAGTTGAACTTAGCCCCGAGGAGCTGAAAAAGGGTGCTGATGATATTGTTATCGGCAGGGTAGAGCGGACCAGCAGTTACTGGAATACCGATCAGAGCAGTATTTACACCGAAGTGGCGGTTAGAGTTGAAAAGCATCTTAAAGGAGACACCAGGCAAAAATCGCATACGGTTATTGTCGAAGGCGGTGAAGTAGGCGATATCAGGCAGTGGGTGCAGGGAGAACCGATTTTTGCGGAAGGCGAAACGGTTGGCTTTTATTTAAAAGAAATGAGTTCTCCGGAGCTTGCTGAAAAAGGTTTGGAGCATATCCCTCAGAGAAATATGGCCGGAAATCCTTCGCGGGTTTTTGGCAGTATCCAGGGCAAGGTGCCGATCAGCAAAGAGCAGATCAACAGTGTCGATGAAATGAATGTTGATGACCTGGAGCGGTCCTACGAGCCCGGTTCCGGTGATTCGATTATGCTGGAAACAGAAGATGATACCGCTACCTATACTGAAACGGAGCTTGAGAGCAGCACTGATATTACTGTGGATAATATTACCCCGCATGTTGCTTCCGGGGGAACCGGGATGGAAGTGGTGGTTACTGGATCCGGCTTTGGAGAACGGGGCAGCAGTGATCATTTAGCCTTTTACTATTTCAGCGATTATGAAAAAGACTACTTCATGTCCTCAGAAATTATATCCTGGTCTGATGATCAGATCAGGGCCATTGTTCCTTTCAGCAAAATTGATAATTACTTTTTTTCCGCCTCCAGCGGACCGGTGCATGTTTACAAAGACGGTGACTGGTCCGAGCCCCTGGCTCTAAGCATTGATTTTGGCTATTTCCAATTGCAGTGGGAAGGCTCTGATCCCACGGTTCCCTATAGGGTGAATGATAATAACAACCCCGAAAAGTTGGACAGTGTAAAGACGGCTGCAGAGTCCTGGAATGATGCCGGGGCCAACTTTACCTTCGATTACGACGGATCCACTAATGCCACCTCCATCGGAAAAAACAATATCAATGAAATCATCTGGGCATCAATGGATGAAGGAATAGTCGGGCGGGCAACTATCTACAGCAGCCTGGGTGAAATTATTGAAACAGACATGGTTTTTAATTCCAGCTTCGATTGGAATACAGGAGATGAGTGGTGGGACTTTGCCGATTTTGACGTGCAAACCGTGGCCGCTCATGAACTGGGCCACTGGCTTGGTTTGACCGATCTCTACGGCAGTTTTACAAATTTCCCCAATGATTACGATAAGGTGATGTATGGACGGGTAGCCCAGGGTGAGATCAGGCGGGAACTGCACAAAGGTGATGTTGAGGGTATACAGTGGATTTACGGCACATCTTCTTCAAGTAAAGAAATGATTGATATAGAAGTAACCGCTAACCCTGAGGAAAGCGGAAGTGTTAGTGGTGATGGAAGCTACGATGCAGGTGAAACTGTCACTGTGGAAGCTGAAGCCGCTGAAGGCTACGAGTTTGTTGATTGGACTGAAAATGGCGAAGTGGTTTCTGAAAGTTCCGACTATAGTTTTGAAGTTACAGATGACCGGGAGCTGACCGCTAATTTTGCACTGTTGGAGTATGAAATAGAAGTTTTCAGTGAACCGGAAGGCGGGGGAGAAGTTACAGGCAGCGGCAGCTATCCGCAGAATGAAGCAGTTACTATCAAGGCGGAACCTAAGCAAGGCTATCAGTTTGTAAAATGGAGTGAAAACGGAGAAAAAGTGTCCGGCAGTGCCGAGTATACCTTTAACCTTAATGAGGACCGCGACCTGGTGGCCGTATTTGAGCTTAAAGAATACAAAGTTGAAGTATCTGCTGAACCTGAAGATGGAGGAAAATATGAAGGTGACGGGATTTATAAGCATGGCGAAGAAGTGAGTGTTAAAGCCGAGGCTTTTGATAGCTACTATTTTTCCCACTGGGAAGAGGATACCGAAAAAGTTTTTGAAGATGCCGAATATACTTTTACTGTTGAATCTGAAAGGAAGCTAACTGCTGTTTTTAAGCAATTTAAAATAGAACTTTCTGCTGACCCAGGAAAAGGTGGAGAGGTAACAGAAGAAAGCTATGGCGATGAAGGTGAAGAGGTCATCCTTAAAGCAGAGGCTGCGGAGGGTTACCGGTTTGTTAACTGGACTGATCAAGAAGGCCGGGTGGTCTCTGAAGAAGAGGAATATACCGTTATGCTGGAAGATGATATTTATCTGACCGCCAACTTCGAGCTTAAGAAATATTCTGTTGAAGTTTCGGTAACGCCTGAAGCCGGCGGCGAAGCAAGCGGTGAGGGTACGTACAAACACGGTGAAGAAGTTGTTCTAAAGGCAGAAGCTGCGGATGGCTTTAATTTTGCATACTGGGAAGACAGTGATGCAAACGAAATTTATTCAGATGCTGAGTATGCATTTACAGCCGACTCAGATCGCAGCCTGGTTGCTGCTTTTGAAGAAATAGAAGATGAGCCGGAAGAAGCTGATGACCCAGAGGAAGCCGATGAACCGGATGATCCTGATGAAAATGGCGATTCGGGAGAAGCTGATCAGCCGGATGAAACAGATGAAGATGACGATAAGGAGGAATCAAGCCCTTCACCATCTCCATCACCGTCACCCTCGCCTGAACCCGAGCCAGAGCCGAAACCCGATCCGCCGGGGATAGTGGAACTGGAAACTCCCGCAGACGGTGATGCGGTAAGCGGTAGTGAAATTACATTTAGCTGGCATGAAATAGAGGATGCCGAAGGGTACAAACTGGAAGTGCGCTACGACCTGGACGGCCTCGTATTTAAAGACGAAAAGGTTAATGAGGAAACTTCAGCTGTTATAACCGGTTTCCCAGATGACGGCACTGAATTTATCTGGCGGGCCAGAGCTGAAAATGAAGCCGGAAGTGGCGAATGGTCGGACTACTATAAGTTTATAAGCGGTGAAGCGCTCACCATTACTTACGGCGATATAAGGGGCAGCGGAGGCATTGATGTCAATGATGTGGTGAAAGTGATGAGGCATGTCCTGGAACTGGAAGAGCTTAGTGAAGAAGAAAGGCTTAGCAGTGATGTGAACGGAGACGGGCTGGTCGATGTGCGCGACTCGATATTGATTATGCAGAAAGTGCTTGGGTTAATCGACGAATTTCCGGTGATCGAGCAATAAAGAAAGGGTAATAAAGGTTATATCACCGGAGCCCTGGCCTACAAAGATTTAAGGACACGTGATACAGTATCTGCGTTAAAGCCAGGTGGTTTTTAAAAAAGAAGCCGGGGCGGCAAGCAATTATCTTTTCCTCCCGGCTTATTCTTTGTCATTTTTTCCGATATTTGTTGTTTGTTTACTGGTAATCAGGTCGCTCCGCCCAGCGTCCCATGTTGCTGCTGATTACTTCGGGGCGTTCGAAAACTTCGGTAAACAGCTTGTGGTAGAAACATTCTTCATGGGAGCGCAGGTAGACATCTGGATGCTTCTGGCGGTGTTTTCTCGCATCTTCGTAGCTGAACTTTTCGTGGATGGTTTGCTCGATAAAGTCAATAATGCCGCTTCCTTCATCGAACTGTTCTTTGTTGCGCCAGGTAATCCGATCTGGCAGCAGGTCTTCTACGGCTTTGCGCAGGATCCATTTTTCCACCGGGGGATTTCCGTAAAGTTTGTACTTGGCGGGAATGCTCAAGCCAACTTCGATTGCTTCCCGGTCTAAAAATGGAACCCGGGCTTCAATAGAATGGGCCATGGTCAGTCGGTCCACTCTTTGCAGGTTAACATTGTGCAGGGTAGAGACAGAACGTCTCAGTTCAGACTGCAGTATTTTATCATTGCCGGAATAGTCCTTGTAGTAACTGTAACCGGCAAAGAGTTCATCTGCTCCCTCGCCGCTGAGGACCACTTTGACGTGTTCTTGAGCCAGGCGGGCGGTAAAGTAGGTGGGAATGGCGCTTCTGACCAGGTCCTGGTCAAATGATTCCAGGTAATAAATAATTTCTGGCAGTTTTGCCATTACTTCATCCACGCTAAGTAAATATTCGTGGTGGATGGTATCAAGATAGCTTGAAAGCATCCGCGCCGATTCAAGGTCGGGACAGCCCTCAATACCGACAGAGAATGAATGGATTGGTTTGCCGATAATTTTCCGGGAAAGCGCGGTGGTTATACTGCTGTCCAGGCCGCCTGAAAGAAATACGCCCAGGGGCACATCACTCATCAAGTGAGAATCGACCACTTTTTCTAAAGTTTGGCGCAGGCGACTGGTAATCACCTCGACCGGTTCATTCTTGATTTCCAATTCCGGGACGGTGTAGTAGGTATTAAAGCCGTGTTTGCTATGATAATAGGTGCCTGGCGGAAATTCTTTTATTATGCCTGGCAGTTTGGCGAGTGGTTTCAATTCTGAAGCGAAATAGAAGCCGTCGTCATTTTCGGCGTAGTAAAGGGGTTTTATGCCCACCGGATCTCTGGCGATAAATAGATTTTCCCCGTCTGCTATGGCAAAGGCGTACATCCCTTCTAATTTGTTGACCATATCCGAACCAAAATCTTCATAAAGATGTAAAATGGTTTCGGTATCGCTTTTGGTTTTAAAGTTATGCTTTTCGGCCAGCGATTTGTGTAGTTTGGGGAAGTTGTAAATTTCTCCGTTGGCAATGATTGACATTGAAAGGGCTTCGTTGTTTATAGGTTGATTGCCGCCTTCCGGATCCATAATACTTAAGCGGCGATGTCCAAAGATTCCCGGCGCCTCTTTAAAATTTTTTCGCCGGCGGCATCCGGACCACGATGGATCATTTCAGCTAACATCGCCTGAATATCCTCCTGGTTCAGCTCATTCCACATTCCTGCAATTCCACAGATAAATATCACCTTCTCCTAAGATTTTGACCGCAACTGGTAAAAAATAACATGCAGTGTTAACATGTTTATCATTATACCATAAAATATAAAGTTATGTGTTCCTGTGTCCAAATTGAACGAATTGATCTGTGCAGATATTGATTCCAGGTGAGGAAGGGGGTTGCAAGAAAGGCAAGAATCTAAAACTAAGCAGCGAAAAATTTAAAAGTATAGAGACAGCTAAAAAAGCCTGAGGAGTGTAATTTTTAAGTAAGGGAGGTTAATTTGCCATGAAAAAGATTTTGCGAACGCTTACCACCGGATTTATTATAGTGCTCTTATTGCCAGGGACATTTAGCTGTGTTCCGGAAGCCAATCCACTGGTTGAGGAAAACCCGGTGGAAAATTAAGAAAATGATCTTGTCCCAAACGAAGTTGTTGAACTGCCGGATCCGCAGGTAGACGAAGAAACTGTGTCAGAAGCCCTTTATGAGCGGGTATCCCGCTGCAATTTTACCGGAGATAGCCTGGATTTAGCGGTGGTTGGAAGCCTGGCTACAGACGGGGAACCTTTGATGATAATGCCGGTAGGAGTACCCGTAGAATAAAGGATTGGAGGAAAAGATTTTGTTGGCGGTTACCAATATTTGACCTGGTCAGATAAAAATTATGGCAGATTTTTAGCTACCTTTATACCAATCGGCCTGAGATATTTGTTCGCTGGCAGGAATATATTATGCAGGAGTGGAATAGATAGATACCCTTGTGCAAAAGGGTTGAGGGGGTATGAATAATGCCTGGTAGGATCAAGTGTCCTTTTTGTGGAAAGGAAAATAACCGTGATCAATTAAACTGCGCATACTGTGGTGCTGATCTGCTGCAAGGCGATTTGGAAGAAACCGGGAGTTCTTCTCGTGGAGCAAAACAGTTTGTTACTGATGAAGAAAACGCTATGAAGCAAGAACAGGACGAGTGGCAAGATGAATTCGCCGAGCTCGATTACCGGCCCAAAAAGAAACCGCTTTTTTTAATTTTTCTTATCACTATTGTCATTGCAGGCTTGATCCTTGCCGGCGGGTTTTACTTTTTAAGAAGCGAAGAAGCTGAGCCGGTAACCGAACCGGTAGAAAACGATGCTGAACTGGAGTTTCCGGAAGAGGAAACAGCAGAAGAACCGGACGAGCTCATTCCGGAAGAGCCTGGTGAAGAAAAACCTGATGAAGAGGCAGGGCCGGAAGAAGAGGAAATTGGTGAAGAAGAGGAAGAAGAAAAGCCGCCCGACTACGAGCAGCTGGAACCGGCCCTGGTTGAATGGCTGGAAAAAAGGCTCGGAGATCCGGATGTAATCATGCTTCATCCCGATGATCTGGAAGACACAGAAGAGTTTTTTGAAAAATACGATCTCGCTGAAGATAACGTGATAGTCCACCGGGTGGAGTCTAAAGATGAGGAATTTGCTACTGTAAAGTTCGGGGCGCCTTTTAGCGAGTGGTCCGTAAAAGCTGTTTTTATCTGGGAAGACTCCGAGTGGGGCTTATTACGGGAAGAGTCGCTTGAATAAGAGAAATTAAACTTTGCCTATTGTTTTTTAAGAGAATTCAAGTTAATATATTAAGTGCAGGCGCCTGTAGCTCAGGGGATAGAGCAGCGGACTTCTAATCCGTTAGTCGCAGGTTCGAATCCTGCCAGGCGTACCATTATAAGGCCGCAACCATAGAGTGTTGCGGCTTTGCATATTTTTGATCATCCTGGCTGACGATGAAGAGACCCTGGCTGAGGCGATTAGGAGTATAGCAACCGGAGAATTCCCACGCTGGCTGGTTTCTGATATGCTTGGGGTCTATTATCCACAAGAATAATAGCCTTCACCTGTCGGTAGATTTTGGGATGTTTCTTTCCTAAAGAGATTATTTCACCGGCAGCCAAAGTGATGTATACATTTACGCTTTTGGCTCTCACTCTATGACATTATTAGGAAAAAGAGTTGTAGGGCAGAGGGCAATTCCCAAAAGACAGAATAAAAATCCCAATGGCACTTAAGGCAGGAAATCCGTTTCAAAGGTTTAAGAATCCCCGGTATTGGAGTAATTACAGCAGCCCGTTTTTTAGGCGAAATTCGCAAGTCACAAATTTGCGAGGTAGCTTGAAGATGTTGGTTAAAACCTTGGGTGGGGAAGGTCGTATCCCACCATTAGGGCATTTGATCCCGCACAGGAGAATTGGCGCCCTACCCTCCTCCATTAAGTTGAACGAAGAAAAGCAAGGGCACTGATCCCGTGAGACATGATAGGTTGGCCGGAGGAAACTTCAAGGTGGGAGGCCATGCCTCGCATACCATTGTGAGTGTGGCTAGCGAGGAAGGTTTTTATTTATTTGCCGGAGCTCTTTGTAAATATTAAAAAAGTTGATTATAAGTTCCAGGTAAATCCTTAAAATTATTACAGCAATTAAGGCTCCAAGCGGTGCTCCAATCATGCTTATGAAGAAAGAGGCCGTGCCCCTGTAAAGTGATCCGAGTATGACGCCCAGGGCACCCAGTCCAATTACCAGTAAACCGATGACATAAAATATCCGGATGATTTTTGGAGTAATCATTTCACTCATTGACAAATCAAACAGGGAGGCAAAAAAGCTTTTGTCCTGGTGGTGTAAATTTGGATTCACCGGTTCAAAGTGCTCTTGTTTTGACTCTTGTTTGTGGTTGTCCAGGTTGTTCTGTGGTTCTGTTGGTCTGTTTTCCGGTTCCGACTGGTCAATAAAAGCATGACAGTGCTTGCACTTGATGGCCATACTTTTAATTTGTTCTCCGCAAAAGGGACACTTTTTGTATTCTTGCTCGTTCATCATTCCAGCCCCCATTTTATTTTTACTCAGGCTTGCCTTATTCATTGAAGCAGGTAATTTTGCTTCTTTACGGCTTTTAAGGTTTAATAAATAATGCTATTGGTAAAAGAAAAGCAAGATCACCACGATAATCAATACAGATAAAAGCAGGATTTTTAAAGGTCTACCCATCCCTTCAGGTTTGACTGGTTCACCGTTTGCTTTGCTACCCGGCTTTTTTTTGCCTTTAATCCAGATTCCTTCTTCCACGCTGCCGCCGGGGTGGATTATTTGCCCCTCCCCGTGGGGGAGATCGTTTTTCCACTCACCCTCATATTTTTTGCTGTCCGGGAAATACATCGTCCCGTAACCATCTCTTTTGCCGTTGCGGTATTCGCCGCTATATTTACGCCCGTCTGGAAAGGTTAGTTCAATATTTTTTCCATGCGGGCGCCCTTTTTCAAAAGTGCCCTTGATTACCCGCCCGTCGGTAAATGTAAATGTTCCTTCCCCGTGAGCCATGCCGTTTTCGATTTCACCGCTATATTCGGAACCGTCAGGCATTACCATGGTGCAAGTACCATCACTGCCTTGACAGACAATTTTGCCGCCTTTGTAAGTTTTAGGAGGCATAATAACCCTCCTTTGTTGCCAAAGTTATGAAGCTTATATGCTATAGTGTTATCTGATTGAATAATCCGAAACCACCTTGTTTACCTGGACGCTCACTCTATTTTTACTTCGCCGGAAGGAGGGGATCTTCCTTTTATTATAAAAAACTTGTAACTGCTCGTATGCCCAGCGAAGGCTGGGGCGTTCAGCGGGAGACAAGCCATCGGGGACGGTTCCATCGTCTTCCCTTCGGCCTTCGCTGCGCTTCGGGAAGCTCGGACCATCCTCATAAACAAAGGTGATAGTTGAGCAGTTACTATTAGGACTTGTTAAAGTTGACTAATTATACTAAATATTTTACATGAGAGTCAAGCTGAGTGCTATTTCTACTAAATCAATTGGTCAAATTTCTTCGTTGATATGATATAATTTTTATATAATGACGATACTGATAAATGGAGGTAAGAGTGCCCTTGAAAAAACAACGCATATTCTGGGTGGTTCTTTTTTTAGTAATGATTTTAACTGCATTTGTGGTGCCTTTTACGCCTTTTTTAACTAATTTGAACAAGGTTTACGGGCCATTTCTCTTTTGGAGCATTTTTGCTTTGATCGTGATTTTCTGCCTGGGTATTATTACGGCCAGATGGAGGGATTTTGATGAGCGCTAGCACAATTTATATAGCTCTTTTCCTTTATTTTATAGTCGGTAGCCTTATTGCCCGCCATGCCAAAAGAAAACTGGGGGGCGGCATGAGTGAATATTTTCTGGCCGGGCGGACCCTGGGCGGAGTGGTGGCGGCTCTCACTTACAGCGCTACCACCTACAGCGCTTTCATGCTGGTTGGTTTGGCCGGGTTTACCTACATCGGCGGGGTGGGAGCGCTTGGATTTGAATTAATCTATCTTTCCGGGCTGGTCCTGGTGGCTTTCTTTGGGCCCAGGTTCTGGTTGGTGGGTAAGCGCTATAATTACCTGACTCCTACAGAAATGCTCGGTGACCGTTATCAGAGCAAAACGGTGGCCATTGTAACAGCGGTAGCTTCTGTAATCTTTTTGATTCCCTATAGTGCGGTGCAGTTAATAGGAATTGGCGCCCTGGTTGAGGGTATATCCGGCGGGGCAGTTCCTTTTTTGGCCGGTGTAATTATTGCCGCTGTCATTACCGTTTACTGGACCTGGACCGGAGGACTGCGTGCGGTGGCCTGGACCGATTCGCTGCAGGCCGCGGTAATGCTTATTGTGGCGGTTTTATCGGTTCTGTTTGTAGTATACCGCGGTTTTGGCGGTTTTGAAGGGATGTTTGCCGAGCTTGAAACCCGTTACCCGCAGTGGCTGACGGTACCCGGCCCCGGGTTTTTCAACATTCATGCCTTTGTCGGACTGACTCTGCCCTGGTTTTTCTTTTCCCTTTCAAACCCCCAGGTTAGCCAGCGTTTATTTATGCCTCGTTCCCTGAGCCAGATGCGCATTATGGTCATGGGTTTTTTGATCTTCGGTTTTATTTATACGCTTGTTTCGGTCTTATGGGGTTTTTCGGCCAGGCTGCTTTTGCCGGATCTGGATGGAGCCGATGCGGCTACCCCGACTCTTTTGGGGTTGGATATTGTGCCTTCATCTGTTGCCTTGCTTGTAATGCTTGGTATTAGCGCGGCGGCAATTTCTACGATCAATTCAATTGTTCTCACCTTGTCTTCGATGATCACCAGGGATGTGTTTAAAAATGTCCGGAAAGACACTTCTGAAAAAATTGAGCTAATGGTGGGCCGGGTATTTGTTCCTGTATTTACTTTATTTATTCTTGTTTTTGCCACTCTGCGTCTTGACCTGATCGCTGCTTTGTCGGTAGCCTCTTCAGCGGGGTTGCTGGTAATAGTACCCGCCTTAATTGGCGCTTTTTTCTGGAGACGAGGCACGGCCGCCGGGGTGGTAGTCAGCGTGCTCACCGGTGGGACTTTAGCCACAATCCTGCAATACAGCGGCTGGCATCCGTTTGGTTTTTGGCCCGGAATCTGGAGCGGTATTATTGCTACCGTGCTGTTTGTGGTGGTCAGCCTGCTTACCAGACCCCCTGAAGAAAAAGCGGAAGAGTTTCTTGGCTATGTCAACAAGGAGCTCAATCAGAAAAAAATTATTTAGACAGCAAGTTCATTGGCACTCTCTTTTTAAAAAGGTAAGGAGAAACTTGGATATTTCCCGGGAAAAGTTTTAGCTGTGGCAAGGATTGGAACAGGACCTGATTAATCGATCGCCGGGGTGTGATAAGGAATATTCAATATGAGTTGTAAAATGAGTTTGGCGTTTAAAGAGTGGTAGTATTCATGGGTGAAGATTATAAATCTAAAAAAGAATCAGTTCAAGATAAAGAAAAGCGCCTGAAAAAAATTTTAGGCGCTTATAAATCTGTCGTGGTGGCTTTTTCAGGCGGGGTGGACAGCACCCTTTTGTTGGATATGGCCGTTTCAGTTATAGGCAGCAGGCAGGTTTTAGCCGTAACCATAGACTTACCTTTGGTGCCCCGGGAAGAATTAGCCGAAGCAGGCGAACTGGCCCGGCAGAACGAAGCTGAACACCTGGTGATGCCTTTTGATGTCCTTGAAGACCGCAAGCTAAAGTTTAACCCGCAGGACCGCTGTTATATTTGCAAGAAAAAAATATACTCACTGCTTCTTGAAGTGGCTGAAAAACGAGGCTATCAAGCGGTGCTTGACGGTTCAAATGCCGATGATGCCGAGGTTTACCGTCCGGGCCTGTTGGCTTTGCGGGAGCTAGCGATAAGCAGTCCTTTAATGGAAGCCGGGCTTGGCAAAGAGGAAATTAGAAAGATTTCCAGGAACCGAGGCTTGCAAACCTGGCATAAACCGGCTGCAGCCTGCCTGGCTTCAAGGGTTCCCTATGGGGAAGAATTGAAACCGGAAAAATTATCGCTAATTGCCGAGGCAGAAAATTACCTTAAAAATTTTGGCCTAAAAAAAGAAGTGCGCGTTCGCTTACACGATAATATTGCCCGAATTGAAGTTCATCAATCAGAGCTAGACTTGATTTTAAGCAGGCGCAAGGAGATATCTTATAAATTAAGGGAGATCGGTTTTTCCTATGTAGCTTTAGACCTTGATGGTTTTCGTTCCGGCAGTATGGATTTGGATGTATAATAAAAACCCCGCAAGCTCAATAATAACTTTACGGGGGGTTGGTTATCTTGGTTCCTGATAATGGGAAAACTAAGCGCTATTGGTTGTCATTATTTTCTTCTTCATCAAGCTTCCACCATTCTTCACCTTGATCTTCGCGCACTTCCCCGTTAATTTCCTTTCTTACTTCATGTTCGAAGGTGGTTCCATGGCTGCCGGTTTCTTCGGTTTTTTCCTGTTCTGTTGCTTTGCCATCCTCTTTTTCGGTTGCTGCATCATCTGTCTTTTCATCTTCACTTTCTTCCTGGGTTTCATTTTCTGTAACCGGTTCGGCTTCTTGATCCTGAACAGAACAGCTAAATATTGTCCCGGCAATAAATAAGGCGGCTAGAAAGGTCAAGATCCACTTTAGTTTTTGCAAAAATTACACCCCCGGACAATTTAAATAACTACTTTAATCTTATTATATCATACCCTGGAAAAGCAGCTAATTGTATTTTTAAGGCAGCTTTAATTATTGGTAAAGGTTTAAGTAAATAAGTGCTTTGATTCGGCGAGTTTTACTTGCAAAAGCGCAGTTTATTCCAGTGTAAGGAAGTTAATTTTTTGATAAAAGGAGTTTTTTGCGCTTTTAAAGAAATATATACTATCCATTAAAAAAGAAAGTGAAAAGAAGAAAGGAAAGTGAAAAATTGGTTGAAGAAACATTTGAACAAATTGACGCAGGTCTTTACCGGGTCCAGGTGCCTTTACCAAAAAACCCGTTAAAAGCCACTAATTCTTACATCATCAAAGCTGAGCGGCGTAACCTGATTATTGATACCGGGATGAACCGGGAAGAATGTCGTTCGGTGATTCTAAAAGCGCTGGAGGAGTTAGAGATTGCCTTAGAAAATACCGATATTTTTGTTTCGCACCTGCATGTCGATCACTTGGGACTGGCAGATGATCTCTCCCGGGGGAAAAGCCTGGTTTATTTTAACCGTCCTGATGCCCGGGTATTAAGGTATGAAGGCTTGTGGGTCCTGGCTTCTAAGTTGGCAAAAAGACATGGCTTTCCCGGAGAACTGGTGGAAAAAGCGATAGATTCCCACCCCGGCCAGCGCTTCAGTCCCAAAGAGCCAATTGATTTTACTATGGTTGACGATAACAATGTTTTGGACTACGGCAACTATAAACTGCAGTGTATCTCTACCCCCGGCCATACTGAAGGCCATACCTGCCTGTTTGATCCGGATAGAAAATACTTCTTTTCCGGGGACCACATTTTAGGGGATATTACCCCTAATATTTCTACCTGGCGGGATGACGGCAACCCTTTGGGTGAGTACTTTAAAAGCCTGGACCGGGTTGCTGAAATGCCGGTGGAATTTGTTTTACCGGGGCATCGCAGTTTATTCAGTAACTGCCGCGGCCGGATTGATCAGTTGAAAAATCATCACCGGCAGCGGCTTAAAGAAGTGTTGGAAATTTTAAAAGCAAGTGGTCCCTGCAGCGCCTTTACGGTTGCTTCGCAGATGAGCTGGGACCTTTTAGCGGCCAGCTGGGAGGATTTTCCCCTGATGCAAAAATGGTTTGCTAGCGGAGAAGCCCTGGCCCATATTCGCTATCTTGAAGTGGAAGGAAAGGTAAAGAGAGAAGAAGCCGATAACGCTATTTATTTCTCGTTGGCCTAAAGGGAATTTACGGATATGCAAAACTGGGATGTAGAGGAGGCGTTGATAATTAGCAAATACGTTTTATCCATAGACCAGGGGACAACCGGCACCACGGCCATTTTGTGGGATAGAGAGGGGCGGGCTCAGGCTCGGGTGAACCGGGAACATGAACAGTATTATCCGCAGCCCGGTTGGGTTGAACATGACCCGGAAGAAATTTGGGGCAATTTCCTTGAAACTGCCGGGATGGCCTTAAAGGAGGCGGGGGCCGGGGTTGAGGACTTGCAATCGCTTGGCATTGCCAATCAGCGCGAAACCCTGGTGTTTTGGGATCGAAGAAATGGAAGGCCGATTACCAGGGCTATTGTGTGGCAGTGCCGCCGCACTGCTGAAATGTGCCGCTATCTTAGAGAAGAAGGTTATGAAGAGCTGGTGCGCGGGAAAACCGGTTTGCTTTTAGATCCTTATTTTTCCGGCACTAAACTGCGCTGGGCCCTGGAAAACCTGCCGGAAGTTAAAGAAGCAGCTGGAGGTGGGCACCTGGCCTGTGGGACGGTGGATAGTTACCTGTTGTTCAGGTTAACCGGAGGCAGGGTTTTTGCTACCGATTGTTCTAATGCTTCAAGGACCCTGCTTTATAATATTCATGCTCACCGCTGGGATGAAAGCTTACTGGAGCTTTTTAAAGTACCGCCCGATGTTTTGCCTGCAGTAATGCCCAGCAGCAGCCTCTTTGGTTATACCGATCCGGAGGTGTTTTTAAACTGCAGTGTGCCGATCGGCGGGATTGCCGGCGATCAGCAGGCTGCTCTTTTTGGCCAGGCTTGTTACAGTCCGGGCATGACGAAAAATACCTATGGCACCGGTTCTTTTTTATTAATGAATACAGGCAGCAAAGCAGTCGTTTCGAAGCAGGGGCTGCTTACTACCATAGCCTGGAGCCTGGAAGGAAAGACCGAGTACGCCCTTGAAGGCAGTATTTTTATTACCGGAGCAGCGGTACAGTGGTTAAGAGATGGGCTGAGCTTGATCGGTAAGTCTTCTGAGTTGGAACCTTTGGCCAGGCAGGTTGAAAATAACGGGGGAGTATATTTTGTTCCTGCATTTGCCGGCCTGGGGGCGCCGTACTGGGATCCCTATGCCCGCGGCTTGCTGATTGGAGTGACCGGCGGCACGACCGGTGCTCACCTGGCCCGGGCGGTTATTGAAGCGATGGCTTACCAGACCAGGGATGTGCTTGACATCATGCGCCGGGAGGCGGGTCTTTCAGTCAAAGAGCTGAGAGCGGACGGTGGAGCCAGTGTGATGGATTTACTGCTGCAATTCCAGTCTGATATTACCGGCACGGTGGTACGCCGGGCGGGTACTCTGGACACTACCGCTTTGGGAGCCGCTTACCTGGCCGGGTTGGCAACCGGTTTCTGGCAAGATACTGCAGAACTGTCAAGCCGGTGGCAGGAAAGCGCTGTTTTCAACCCTGCCATGGAAGAAAAGCAGAGGGATTCACTCTACAATAACTGGGGTAGGGCGGTAAAGAGAGCTTTGGCCTGGGATAGTTAAACCTAATCGCCATAGACTTGGGAGCGTTTGTGATGGTTCATATACTATTTGTGAGAAATTATAAGGAAGTTCAAGGGTGAAACCAATTATATTTTTTATATAAAAATGGCTGGGGCGGCAGGATTCGAACCTACGCATGCGGGGTCCAAAACCCCGTGCCTTACCGCTTGGCTACGCCCCAGCAAAAGAAAAAAGACATATTTTGGGGTGAGTGATGGGACTTGAACCCACGACCTCCAGGGCCACAACCTGGCGCTCTAACCGACTGAGCTACACCCACCATATCTTTATTTTCTCTCTTAGCGATGTTAATTTTAGCATGCAAAAACTGAAAAGTCAACGTTATTAAACATAATTTTGGCATCTATATTTTTAGGGATAGCAGGATTATGCAGGTCTATGCAGAATTATCAAGTTGTGCTTTTAGGGTCCAGTTTTTATATGCTAGGAGGAGATTAATTTTGCGTTTTTTAAGCGGCAGGTTTGTAATCGGTATAATTGTTGTTGTCGTTGGAGTATTGCTTCTTTTGGATAATTTGGTTGAGGAAATAAGGGTCGACATGCGGCAAATACTCCAGTTTTGGCCGTTAATTCCCCTGGTTTTGGGGCTGAACTGGCTGCTTGCTTCTTTTGGAGCTGTTTCCACTGAAACAGGCAAGAAAACTCATTTTTCCTGGGGTCAGTTTATCACCGCCCTCATTGCCATTGCGGTTGGGGTCATCTTTTTAGGACGTAACCTTGATTTATTTTATATAGATACATCTATGTTATTTAACATTGCGGTGCCGTTAATATTAATTCTAATTGGGGTTAACCTGCTGCGCGGCCGGGCCCAAAGTGCCGGAGGAGGGGGCCGGTTTGCTTTTATGGGTGGAGCTGAAGTGGGTGGTTCCAGACCATGGAAGCTTGAAAGTGGCAGTTATTTTGCCTTTATGGGTGGGATTGAAATGGATTTGACTGCTGCCGAGCTGCCCGAAGGAGAAACTCTTATTGATCTGACTGCGATAATGGGTGGGATAGAAGTTAAGATTCCTAAAGATATGCCGGTTATTTTTGAAGGTTCTGTTGTCCTCGGGGGAGTGACTTTTATCGATCAGGAAGACGGTGGCATTATTGGCGGCCGAAAAATAGAGCATAACCTAGAGGAGCGCACCACTAAATATGTGCGCCTGCAGGGTCGAGCAATGATGGGCGGAATTGAGGTAAAGGAAGCGCTTTAGTTAAACCCCGGCAACCCGGTTTTTTAAGGCTGCGAAAACTTTGTCTTTGTCTAAATGCGGCTTTAACCGGTGGATTTGTTCCAGGCATATAGCGGCGCCGTAATCCATCCCCTGGCAACCGGCCAGTAAAAGAACATCTCCCGGCTTGACCTCTTCAAGACCGTGGTTTATGGCCTCGGGGAGTTCTTTATAGGTTTCAGTTTTAATTCCGGCTTCTTCCATAACTGTTTCAAAAACTTTTTGCTCTTCTGCAGTTACAATATCCTTTTCTTCAACGTGGGATGTGCTCATAGTGGCAATGACTTTATTTAGACCGAGCAGAGGAGCCCAATGTGCCAGCGCTTCGGCATTTTCACGGTTTACGGTGACACCGCGGCCACCCCTGATTGCATAAACCAGGTGCAAAGCTTTGTAATCCATCATCTGCAGAGTTTCCAGGGTGACATGGATATTTAAGCTGTTGGCAAAATGATCATCCAGCACCAGGAAATCTTCTTCAAAGATAAGTTCAAAGCGTCTTTCAACGCCCCTGAATTTCTTAAGCGCTTTTTGAATGACTGCAACCGGTATTCCGTAAAGCAGAGCGACCAGGATTGCGGCCATGGCATTGTAAACACTGTGCAGACCTAAGACCGACAATTTTACGGGAAAGGAACGCGGGTAACCCGCGGTTGTTTCCGGCAGATTATTTCCGGCCAGTTCAACCTTAAAGCGTGCTCGGCCGCTACTTAAGTCGAGATCGCGCACCAGGCAGTGAGCATCACTGTTTTTTAGACTATAGGTAAAAGTGCGAGCCCTGGTTTCAGAGGCAAGGGGGGTGGTATAGGGGCAATCTAAGTTCAAAACAGCCCAGCTGTTTTCTTTTGCTTCCCGCACTAAACTGGCTTTGGCTTTGAAGTAGGCCTCAAACGAACCATGCAAATCGATATGTTCTCGGCTGATGTTGTTTAATACAACGATGTCGAAATCAACATTACCGACCCTTTTTAGTTCCAGGCCCGAGGAAGAAACCTCCATTACCGCATGGGTAACTTTATGTTCAACCATTTGGTGGAAGAAGTAATGTAAATCCAGTGATTCAGGGGTGGTTAATCCGGCCTGGATAATTTCATCACCCATTTTTACAATCACGGTTCCCACCAAACCGGTTGTTAAACCGTATTCTTCAAGTATAGCATTGAGCATGTAGGTGGTGGTTGTTTTGCCGTTGGAAGCGGTTACCCCGGTAACGTTGATCTTTTCGGAAGGGTGGTCATAAAAGCGGTCGGCCAGGACGGCCAGGGCTGTACGGGTGTCGGCAACCTGGTATTGAGGAATTTTAACCTCATCGACAAAATTTTCCACCACAGCGGCAACAGCGCCGTTTTCTACAGCTTGTTTGAGATACTGATGGCCGTCTGTTTTATGTCCGCGGATGCAAACAAATAAAGAGCCCGGCCTGGCTTCGTTTGAATGGTAGACTAAACTGGTTACCGGTTTTATTTTGTCGGGACGAATATTAATTATTGTCAGTGGTTTTAGCAGCTCCTGTTGATCCAAAAAAAACCCTCCAACTTGTAATTTAATTAGCCCAGATGCCGCCGTCATTATTTTACCTGGCAGGGATCGCCTTAAAATATTTAAGGCAAGTTAGGCCCTGGCAAAAACTGTTGTTTTAGCTCCCTGCTCTTATCATATGAAACAGAGCCCGCATAAAAGCGGGCTCTGCGAAAAACTATGGTTAATTCTTAATCAGCTGATCACGATTGATTCTGTCGGACATTCTTCAGCTGCTTCACGAACACTGTCTTCGTGTTCTGCCGGAACCGGATTAACTTTAACCTCGGCCTTTTCATCTCCCAGCTCAAATACTTCGGGACAAATATCCTCACAAATACCACATGCGCTGCAATCATCATTTACGATAACTTCCATGCTAATGCCTCCTTCAATAAGAATTAGATGTTTTCCAATAAATATTATTCGCTAATTATTTCATTTTCCCTTTTTTTTTTGGATTAATATTTAAGGGTAAAAATATGTTGAACAAGTAGTTACCCAGGCAGCCATTATTTTGCCTTATCAATTAACATGCCATCTCGGCAAAGCTTTAACGGGTGTGATTTTATGGTTACCACCTGCGGATTTTGTGGAAAATATGGGTCAGGTATATGGCAAAAGGAATTTGCTTGTGGATAACTCTGTGGATACTGTTAACAGAACAGGCATTTGTTTTGTGAAATCCTTTATTTTAAGGATAAAAATTTATTTTTCTTTTTTGCAGTTTACATAAATATCTTTCATAAGATCATGGTTATCAGTGAATTTATTTAAGGGTGGAAATTTTTAGGTTTGCTAAATATTGAGGAATATGATATTGATATAATTAATAAGTGTAGTTGAGGAGGTTAAACATGAACAAATTGAAAATGGCGCTTTTAACCTTGTCTATCCTGACTTTGCTGTTATTGTCCGGATGTAATGGTGGTAACGGCCCTGTCTGATAGTTTTGAGGTGGAGCTGGTTTGGCTCCCTTCAAAAAGATTACAGTATTTGCAGTTTATCGTTTAAGCCTGTCAGCTGTACTGAGCGGTCAACATTGACAACAAAAGTATCCTCTATTCCAACAGCCCCTTCGCTGGGAAAAATAAATTTAGGTTCCAGAGCAAAAACCATCCCTTCTTCCAGCGGGAGTTCCAGGTTGCGGGCCAGCACTGGCAGTTCATCCAATTCCAAACCGACCCCGTGACCGATGAAATTGATCTTTTCCACATAGCCCATGAAATGATTGTTAAGCCCCGCTCTTTCAGCCATTTCTTCAGCTCTGGCAAATAAGGTGGCACAGGTTACCCCGGGTTTTGCCATTTCAGCAATTGATTTTTTTATATTAACCGCTTGCTGGTATGCTTCAAGAAGGTGCATGGCCGGTTTGCTTAGGGAAAAGATCCTGGTTTGGTCGACCATGTAACCGGCAAGTACACTGACGAAATCGATCAGAATCGGCTCGTGCCGCTTGATCGGTGAAATTCCGGCGCCCTGGGGAAAGGATGGGTTAAGCCCGGGTCCTCCGGTTGGTCCGTCAAAAAAGGTGAGCGCTGCGGCATTGTCTCCGCTCATGATATGTCCGTAATACATTTCCTGGTTGAAACCGCGCATTCTAACCATCCCCTGGTGGCCAAGGGTGCGGGCATGGTGCTCTAAATGGCTGGCCAGCTCAACTTCGCTCATGCCTTCCTGGATCACTTTAGCGGCATGGTTGAACACTGAGTTGCTTATTCTTGAGGCTTCTTCCATCATTTTTATTTCGTAGTCAGATTTAACCGCCCTTAATTTACGAATTTGCTTCGAGATGTCGACAATTTCGTAATCTGCCAACATTTTTTCATAGCGAAAATAGAGGTTTGCGGGCAACACATCTGTTTCGAGACCGACTTTTTGTCCTGGGGGGAGATTATCTTTAATTAATTGGGTTAATTCATCCCAACCTAAAAAGGGAACTATTTTTTCTAAGGCGCTTTCCTGTTCAGCGCGGGCGAGGGATTTTTTGATTACTAAAGTAGGTTCATTTTCAGCCGGAATTAGCAGGTGCCCGTTTTGCCCGGTGCCGCTGAAATAAAAGAGATCTGCCCGCTGGACTATTAATGCTCCGGCAATTTGATCTTTTTGCATCTTTTCCTGTATTTTTTTTATTCTTTTGGACAATTCTTCCTGGGGCGTCATGGTTTGCTACCTCCTGTTTAGAGCAATGCATCAGCAAAGATAATGCTTTGATAAGCCGAATGATAAATGAAGCGCTTTAACTTAATAATAACATATAATAAATTTATTATTAAGCAAAGCGCTCTACCTTTAGTTGGGATTATTTATTTTTATGCTAATAAGGCTATATGGAGCCTTAAGCTTTCTCAAATAGACCGGCAGCCCCCATACCGCCGCCTATGCACATGGAAACCACTCCGTAGCGTGAATCGCGGCGAGTCATTTCATGCAGCAGGGTAGAGGTCAGCTTGGCCCCGGTACAGCCCAGGGGGTGCCCCAGGGCGATAGCCCCGCCGTTTACATTGACGATGTCGGGATTAAGGCCCAGTTCCCTGATGCAGTAAAGGGCCTGGGAAGCAAAAGCCTCGTTAAGTTCAAACAAGTCGATGTCATCGATCTTTTTGCCGGTTAAATGCATCAGTTTGGGAATTGCTACAGAAGGGCCAATTCCCATAATTTCCGGTGGACAGCCGGCAACACCAAAGCCGCGGAAAACAGCTAGCGGTTCCAAACCCAAAGCTTTCGCTTTTTCCGCTGACATTACCACGGTAGCAGCGGCACCGTCGCTGGTTTGCGAAGAGTTACCGGCAGTTACGCTGCCTTTAGCGTGAAAAGCCGGACGCAGCTTGCCCAGCGCTTCCAGGCTAGTGTCCGGACGCACCCCTTCGTCGGTGTCAAATGTTTTTTCCTTTTCAACTATCTTGTTGTCTGGATCAACTTCGCGGTCTACGATTTTTAAGGGGACGATTTCATCTTTGAAACGGCCTTCCTTGATTGCAGAAGCCGCTTTTTGGTGGCTGTCCAGGGCAAACTGGTCCTGTTCTTCGCGGGAAATATTAAAGCGTTGGGCTACGAATTCTGCAGTGATGCCCATGGGGGTGTAAGCTTCAATATGTTCTTCAACCAGCTGCGGGCTCGGGGCCAGCTTGTTTCCGCCCATGGGGACAATGCTCATGCTCTCAACCCCGCCGGCTATGATCACATCGGCAAAACCGCACATAATTCGCTCTGCGGCCAGAGCAATTGCCTGGAGGCCGGAAGAGCAGAATCGGTTTACGGTTTGCCCGGGTACGCTGTCGGGAAGCCCGGCCTGCAGCGCTACAATCCGGCCCAGGTTCATACCCTGTTCAGCTTCCGGGAAGGAACAACCAAGGATTACGTCTTCAATTTCAGCGCTGTCCAGGCCCTTGGCCCGAGCCACTGCTTCCTTGACTGCGGTAGTGCCCATATCTTCAGGCCGGGTAAAGCGCAGCGTGCCGCGCGGTGCCCTGCCGATTGCTGTTCTGACAGTGGAAACAATAACAGCTTCTTTCATTCTTCTACCTCCTCCTTTAATTCCTTAAAGGTTTACCTGTGGTAAGGAAATGGTTGATTCTTTCCTGGGTTTTTTCTTCTCCGAGCAGCCTTAAGAAAGCCTCTCTCTCGATATCGAGCAAATACTGTTCGTTAACGTATGAATTGGGCTTGATGTTTCCGCCGCATAATACGTAAGCTATTTCGTTGGCCACTTTTTGTTCGTGTTCGGTGATGTATTCTCCCCAGAGCATGTTTTGAACACCGGTTTTGAATGCAGCCAGCCCGTATTCACCCAGGACTTTGATCGGTTTTCGCTCGGGCGGCTCAAAGCCTTCAAGATTCATGGCCAGCACTGTGTTTTTGGCGTCGTGAAGCAGGTGATCCTGGTTGATGGTAATTTTATCGGTTTTCCGCAGGAAACCCAATTCCTGGGCATGATGGGCGCTGGTAGCAACGGTGGACATGGCGATTGCTTCAAAAGCTTTTTGCACAAAGGGAAGCATATCGACCTTGGTATCTTCCCTGAGACCTTCGGTTAAGCGAATCAACAGTTCTTTGTTTCCACCGCCGCCGGGCAGAAGACCCATGCCGATTTCTACCTGCCCCATGTAGGTTTCAGCTGCGGCATGAATGCGGTTGCAGTGGAGGACTACTTCCATTCCTCCGCCCAGGGTCATCTGGTGAGGAGCGCCGACCACCGGAATCTTGGAGTATTTCAAAGCCATCAAACCGTCCTGCAGTCTTTTGGCGGCATTTTCGAGCATATCCCAGTCGCCTGATTGGGCGCCCATCAGCATTAGGGCAACATTGGCGCCAACGCAGAAATTGGTTTCCTGGTTGCCGACGACCATGCCGACATAGTTTTTCTCAGCTTCTTCCACGGCTTCGTGGATCAGTTCCCAGAACTGTGGAGACAGAGCCTGGCGCGGGCTGTGTTGTTCCAGGCAGCAAACTCCGTCGCCCAAGTCTACCAGGCTGCCGTCATCGTTGCCCCTGATTAATTTGCCCTGTTTTTTGAGAGCAGGCAGGGTGATTGTTTCAGGGCTGACGGGCACTTTCTTGTAGTCTTTATTTAAAAAGTCATAGTAGTAAAGGGTTCCATCGTCTTCTTCCTTGTAGAAGCTTTCGAAACCCTTATCCAGCATTTCTTGCACGTTTGCCGGAATTTCTTCGCCTTCGCTTTTCATCCTTTCAATACTTTCTTTTACGCCAATGTTGTCCCATGATTCAAAGGGACCAAGCTTCCAGTTAAAGCCCCAGCGCATAGCGCGGTCTATGTTGACTATGTCATCGGCTATTTCCGGGATTAGTTTGGCGGTATAAAGCAGCAGACGCTTGGTCAAGTTCCAGGCGAATTTTCCGGCTTCGTCACCGGATTCGACCAGCATTTTAAAACCTTCGGAAAGGCCGGCCTGTTTGGTTTTGGAAAGAATATCGAACCGCGGTTTGTCTTTAGGCCTGTATTCCATTTTTTCGTAATCAAGGGTGAGGATTTCTGAGCCACTTTCGCCCTTGACTTTCTTGTAAAAGCCTTGTTTGGTTTTTTCGCCGAGCATGTTATTGTCAACCATTTTTTGCAGGAGATCGGGGACTTTAAAAACTTCTTTTTCTTCAGGGTCGTCTGATTGATTGTAAACGGTATTGGCGACATGGTAGAAAGTATCGATTCCGACCATATCGAGAGTCCGGAAAGAAGCGCTCCTGGGATGTCCCATGGGCGGTCCGGTAATGAGATCGACAGCTTCAATGCTCATGTTTTCTTCCTGCATCAGTTTAATTGTATACATCATGGCGTAAGTGCCGATGCGGTTGGCGATGAAGTTCGGCGTATCTTTAGCTAAAACGACCCCCTTGCCCAGGGTGCGTTCACAGAAACGGTACATGTAATCGAGAACCTCTTTTGAAGTATCCCGGCAGGGGATTATCTCCAACAGCTTCATGTAGCGTGGCGGGTTAAAAAAGTGGGTCCCTAAGAAATACTTGCGGAACTCTGGGGAATTTTCAGAGACCATTTCATTAATGGAAAGGCCGGAAGTGTTTGAAGAAACAATAGTCCCTTCTGACCAGTTTTCTTCAACCTGTTTGAACACTTTCTTTTTGATCTCCATGTTTTCAACAATTACTTCTACAATCCAGTCTACATCTTTTAGTTTGTCCATGTCGTCTTCGAAGTTTCCCGGGGTAATTCTATCAATGTAGTCTTTCCGGTAAAGTGGATTAAACTTTTGTTTAAGCAGTTCATTTTTTCCATTAACTGCCAGGCGATTGCGTGCTTCCGGGCTTTCCAAGGTTAACCCTTTTTTTTGCTCTTCTTCGGTCAGTTCACGAGGGGCTATGTCAAGCATTAAAACCGGGATACCCACATTGGCCAGGTGGGCGGCAATGGTTGCACCCATTACTCCGGCTCCCAGAACAGCAGCCTTTTTGACTTCTTTCAAGGCCATTAAAATACCTCCTTCATAACTTTGTGGTCAACTTCAATAGCTCAAGTGGGAGTTTGATCAAGAAAACGTTTTGCTTACTGCAGGCCTCTTACCAGCATGTTAAATACAGAATCTTTAAGTTCGGTAAGGCGGTAAGGTTTGCCGGACATTACCCAGCAGGTTACCACTTCATCGATAGCGCCAAAAACAACCTTGCGAGCTGTCCTGACATCTAAATTTTGCCGGTAGAGTCCCTGGTCTTTGCCTTCCTTGATCACCTCCTCAAGAAGCTCGAAATAATCTTTTAGCGGTTTGGAAATGCCTTTATTAATAGTTTGATCTATCTGTCTTAATTCAATTTGCGTTACCCTGGCCTGCTCCGGATTATTGCCGAGGATAGTCAGGTGATAGGCGATGATTTTTTTTAATTTGTCATTGGCATCCAAACACTGAGCCAGTTCATTCTGTAATTCTTTGACAAAGCGATACATCAGGGTTTGGAAAAGAGAAATCAGAATATCTTCTTTGCTTTTGAAATATATGTAAACAGTGCCGTCTGCAACCCCGGCTTCCCTGGCAATATCGGCTACCCGGGTACGGTGATAACCGGTGCGGGCGAAAGTTTTTACAGCAGCATCCAGGATTACCTGGTGTTTTTCTCCGGTGCGTTTGCCCAAGTTAAGCCTCCCGGGATGGAGTATGAAATGAATGAGGGTTCATTCGCTCCTATTGTACATTAATTTAAGACTTTAATCAAGGTAAGTCGCATATTTTAAGAAAAGTTAAATGCTGGGTAATGATCAAATGTTAAACGGCAAGGTGGAGAAAAGTGAATCTTCTAGTTTTTGTTGTAAGAAAAAATATTCTGTGTTAGTATATAATTGTTTTAACGCCTGCTTAATAGGCGTTTTTATATTTCCCTTACCTTTTATTTTTCTTTGGTTTTATGGTATTATTTTAACTTGGATTGTATAAGTTGAAGATGGGTTGTATAAGTTGGAGATGGATTGTATAAGTTGAAGATGAAGGAGAGGAAAGAGAGGAGCTAAATAATGTTAAATCGCTGGGAAAAAGTTGAGGATAACAAGATTAAGCTGGAGATAGAGGTTGATGCTGCCGAGGTTGATTCGGCGCTGGAAAAAGCTTACCGCAAGGTAGTTAAAAAAGTAAATCTGCCCGGTTTTCGAAAAGGCAAGGTTCCACGCAAGTTGTTGGAAGCCCGCTTCGGGCCGGAAGTGTTGCATGAGGAAGCGCTTGAAGAACTGGTTCCGCCTGCATATGAAAAAGCTCTGGAAGAGGCCGATATCAATCCCATCAATCAGCCTGAATTTGATCTGGTCCAGGTTGAAGAAGGCAAGCCGCTAATTTTTAATGCAATCGTGGAAGTTTTACCGGAGGTTGACCTTGGTGAGTACAAAGGATTGGAAGCTGAAAAGGAAGAAGTAGAAGTTGATGATGTACAGGTGGATCACCATATTTATATGCTGCGTGAGCAGAACGCCCGCCTGGTGCCCCGTGAAGACCGGCCGGCTCAGCACGGCGATCTGCTGCTAATTGATTTTAAGGGTTATGTTGACGGTGAATCTTTCGAAGGTGGAGAGGCGGAAGATTATTCGCTGGAACTTGGTTCGCAGTCATTTATTCCCGGGTTTGAGGAGCAATTGATTGGGGTCAACCTGAATGAAGAAACCGAGGTAAAGGTTACCTTTCCCGAGGATTACCGCAATGAAGAACTGGCCGGCAAAGAAGCTGTTTTTAATGTAACGATAAAGCAGATTAAAGAAAAACAGTTGCCCGATCTGGACGATGAATTTGTCAAGGAAGTAAGCGAGTTTGAAACTTTGGATGAAATGAAAGCCGACATCAAAGAAAAAATGCTTAAAAATGCTGAGGAACAGTCGAAAACAAAACTTGAGGAATCTTTGATCGAAAAAGTTTCCGAAGCTTCGGAAGTGAAACTTCCCGAAGTGCTGGTGGAGCGTCAGATTGATCGGATGATCAGCGACATGGAGAATTACCTCCGTCAACAAGGTCTTGGCATGGACCAGTTTTTGGAGCTTTCGGGTAAAACCAAAGAAGAAATGCGCAATGAGAATCGCCCGGAAGCGGAGCGAAGGACAAAAGCTAATCTTGTTCTTGATGCTATTGTAAAAAAAGAAGGAATTACAGTTGATGACAGCGAAGTAGATGCTAAGATAAACGAGATTGCCGAAAGCTATAATGACCAATTTGAAAGGGTTAAAGGAATTTTTGAAAAGCAGGGCCGGTTGCCGGCAATTAAAGAAGAAATGCGCATTCGCAAAGCGGTAGATCTTATTGTCGAGAATGCTAATATTACAATGGTAAAGAAAGAGCAGGAAAGCGGTAACGAAGAGGCGCAGGAACAGCAAGAAAAGCAAGATGAAGCAAGCAACAAAGAACAAAATGAAGATTATCAGGATAAAAATGAAGAAAAAGAGGAATAGAAAAGAAAGCAAAGAACAATAAGTTATGTTAAGATATAGATAGAGTGAGAGGTTAAAATAAATAATTGAATCGGGAGGACTGTAAATGAGCGTTTTAGTGCCGATGGTAGTGGAGCAAACATCCCGTGGTGAACGGGCTTATGATATTTATTCGCGATTGCTTAAAGACAGGATTATCTTTCTGGGCACTGCAATTGATGACAATGTGGCAAACCTGGTGGTGGCCCAGATGCTTTTCTTGGAATCGGAAGATCCGAAAAAGGATATTAATCTTTATATAAATACTCCCGGAGGGGCTGTCTATGCCGGGATGGCCATTTATGATACGATGTGTTACGTAAAACCAAATATATCAACCATCTGTGTGGGCCTGGCTGCCAGTTTTGGAGCGGTGCTGCTTGCGGCCGGAAGCAGGGGCAAGCGTTATGCCCTGCCTCATTCAAGAATTATGCTGCATCAGCCGGCCGGCGGGGCACAGGGCCAGGCAGTGGATGTAGATATACATGCCCGGGAAATTTTGAAAGTAAGGGAAACCTTAAACGAAATTCTTTCAGAACATACCGGGCAGCCGGTAGAAACAATCGCCAAAGATACCGATCGCGATTTTTTTATGTCGGCTGACGATTCCATTCAATATGGTATAGTTGATGATATTTTAGTTAACAGATCCTAAATAGTGGAGACGAGGTGATTTCTCCCAATGTTCAAATTTAATGAAGAAAAAGGTCAGCTCAAATGCTCATTCTGTGGAAAATCCCAGGAGCAGGTCCGCAAGCTTGTGGCCGGCCCCGGGGTCTATATCTGCGATGAATGTATCGAGCTGTGCAACGAAATTATTGAAGAGGAAATAGGCGAAGAATCCGATTTTAGCTATGTCGATCTTCCCAAGCCGCAGGACATTAATGATGTGCTTGATCAGTACGTAATTGGCCAGGAAGATGCTAAAAAGAGCCTGTCAGTTGCGGTTTATAACCACTACAAGAGAGTCAATGCCGACCAAAAGACCGAAGATGTCGAGCTGCAAAAGAGCAACATTGTCCTGCTTGGGCCTACCGGAGTGGGTAAAACTCTGCTTGCCCAGACCCTGGCCCGGATTTTGAATGTTCCTTTTGCAATTGCCGATGCCACTTCACTTACAGAAGCCGGTTATGTTGGCGAAGACGTAGAAAATATACTATTGAAGCTGATCCAGGCTGCTGACTATGATCTTGAAAAAGCGGAAAAAGGCATAGTTTATATCGATGAAATTGATAAAGTGGCTCGCAAAACCGATAATCCCTCAATTACCCGGGATGTTTCCGGGGAAGGAGTTCAGCAGGCCCTGCTTAAAATCATGGAAGGTACTGTAGCCAGCGTCCCCCCACAGGGCGGGCGTAAGCACCCCCATCAGGAATTTATGCAAATTGATACGACGGACATCCTCTTTATTTGTGGCGGAGCCTTCGATGGTTTGGAAAAAATTATCCAAAACAGGATTGGCAATAAAGGGATTGGTTTCGGTGCTGATGTCCTGGAACAAGACGATGAGAACTTGGGCTCCATATTAAAACAAATCCTTCCCCAGGATCTGCTTAAATATGGATTGATTCCTGAATTTGTAGGCCGAATTCCGGTTATCGCTACCCTCGATCCACTTGATATTGACGCATTTGTTCGCATTCTCAAGGAACCGCGCAATGCACTGGTCAAACAGTATGGAAAGATTTTCGAAATAGACGGGGTTACCCTTGAATTCAAGGAAAACAGCCTGCGGGCTATTGCTGAAGAAGCTATGAACCGCAATACCGGGGCCAGAGGTTTGCGGGCGATCATGGAAGAGGTTCTGCTCAATGTTATGTATGAACTTCCTTCCAAGGATGATGTTGATCGCTGTATTATCACCAAAGAAGTGGTTAACAACGGTGATGCTCCAATGCTGGGAACCAAAGATAAGCGTAAAAAGAAAGAGGAATCGGCTTAATTAACCGGTTGGCGGCAATGATGCCTGCGAAAGTATATATGTAAAGCAAAGCGGGAAGCGAAAAGCACTGAATCCCTTAGCTTCTCGCTTTAACTTTTTGACAAGAAGGTGGTAATAAACCATGCCTGATAATGATAAACTGCCACTACTGCCTCTAAGGGGAGCACTGGTATTTCCCCATATGGTTATTCATCTTGACGTGGGTCGTGAAAAGTCAATTTCGGCTATTGAGCAGGCAATGGTGGAGGATAACCGGATTATGCTTATTGCCCAAAAAGAGGCAAAAGTTGCCGATCCGGGAGAAGACGATCTTTACAAAGTGGGTACTGAGGCCCAGGTAAAACAAATGATCAAGCTGCCTGGCGGGACGATTAGGGTATTGGTGGAAGGATTAAACCGGGCTAAGATGATCAAGATTTATGACAAAAATGAATATATGGAAGCAGAAGCGGAAATTATTGAAGACGATCAACTGGCGACGCCGGAAATAGAAGCCCAAATGCGCAGCCTGCTTAACCAGTTTGAACAGTATATTAAGATCAACCAAAAAATACCGCCTGAAACCCTTTCCACAGTTTCCGATATTGAGGAGCCGGGGCGTTTTACCGATGTGGTTGCCTCCCACCTGAGCATGAAAATTGAACAAAAGCAAGAGGTGCTTGAAGCAGTTGATATCAAGGAACGCTTGGAAAGATTAAATGAAATCCTGGGCCGTGAAATGGAAATTCAAGAAATAGAAAAAAAGATTAACCAACGGGTTCGCAAACAGATGGAAAAAACCCAGAAAGAATATTACCTGCGGGAGCAGATGAAAGCTATCCAGAAAGAATTGGGTGAAAAAGATGAAAGAACGGCTGAAGCTGAAGAATACCGTGAAAAGATAGCTGAAGCCGGTTTACCGGAAAGCGTTGAGGAAAAAGCGCTTAAGGAAGTCGATCGCCTGGAGAAAATGCCACCTGCCGCAGCAGAAGGAATTGTGATCAGGACTTACCTGGACTGGCTCTTGGAATTGCCCTGGAATTATAAAACCACTGACCGGTTGGATTTGGATATGGCTGAACAAATTCTCGAGGAAGACCACTACGGACTGCAAAAGGTAAAAGAGAGAATTATTGAGTATCTGGCCGTGCGGCAGCTTGCCGATAAGCTTAAAGGGCCGATCCTTTGCCTGGTAGGCCCCCCGGGAGTGGGCAAGACTTCCCTGGCCAAATCAGTAGCCCGGGCCCTGGAGCGAAACTTTGTCAGAATATCGCTCGGTGGAATCCGTGATGAAGCAGAGGTCAGAGGACACCGGCGGACTTATATTGGAGCTATGCCGGGGCGGATCATCCAGGGGATGCGGGAAGCCAAATCCAAAAACCCGGTGTTTCTGATGGATGAAGTTGATAAAATGTCCACCGATTTTAGAGGGGATCCGTCTTCAGCTTTGCTGGAAGTGCTTGATCCGGAGCAAAATAAAGTATTCAGCGACCATTATATCGAATTGCCTTTCGATCTTTCCCAGGTAATGTTTATCACTACCGGGAATACTTCCTTCAATATCCCTCAAGCCCTTTTGGACCGGATGGAAGTGATCCATATACCGGGCTATACTGAAGAGGACAAGGTGGAAATTGCCAGGCAGTATTTAATCCCCAAGCAGCTTGAAGAAAATGGTTTGATCTCGAAAAATTTAGTAATTTCGGAAGGTGCCGTGCGCCATATTATCCGGGAACATACCAGGGAAGCGGGAGTGCGTAACCTGGAAAGAAGCATATCTGCCATTTGCCGCAAAGTAGCCCGGGAAGTTGTCAAGGAAAAGAAAAAGAAAGTCCGGGTAAGCAGGCAGAATTTACAGAAATATTTGGGAGTGCCCCGGTACCGGTACGGAGCGGCGGAAAAACATGATGAAGTTGGCATTGCCACCGGCCTGGCCTGGACGGAGAGCGGTGGAGATTTGCTCTCTATTGAAGTTACCCTGATGAAGGGTAAAGGAAAAATGACCTTAACCGGCCAGCTGGGTGAAATAATGCAGGAATCGGCCAAGGCGGCAATGAGTTATATCCGTTCACGCGCTGATGAATTAGATTTAGACGAAAATTTTTACGAAAATGTAGATATTCATATCCATGTCCCCCAGGGCGCTATCCCAAAAGACGGACCTTCTGCGGGAATTGCCATGGCTACCGCTTTGGCTTCCGCTTTTACCGGGATCCCGGTGAGAAAAGATGTGACCATGACCGGCGAAATCACCCTGCGCGGGCGGGTGCTCCCGGTAGGGGGCATTAAAGAGAAAATGCTTGCAGCTCACCGGGCCGGAATTAAAAACATGGTTATGCCTTCTGAAAACCGTCGGGATTTGACTGATATTCCCCAGAATGTCCGGCGCAAAGTAAATGCGGAACTGGTTGATCACATGGATGATGTTTTAAATCTTGCCCTGACTGAACCGCCCAGAAAACAGCTACACAGCCTGACGGAAAGAGAAGCTGATTCTGAAAGCCTGGAAAATTTTAACCAAAGCGGCCGGGATTCTTCAATACGCCATTAAAATATTAGGTGAATTAAGTGAAAATCAAGCAGGTGGAATTAAAAGCAGGGGCCTATAAAGCCGGCGATTTTCCCGGGTGGGAGTACCCGGAGATTTCTTTTCTCGGGCGTTCGAATGTGGGCAAGTCTTCATTGATCAACAAACTAATTGGCAAAAAGAATTTTGCCAGGACCAGCTCTACACCCGGTAAAACCAGGGGACTTTATTTTTACCTGATCAATCAAAAAATCAGTTTTGTCGATTTGCCCGGTTATGGGTATGCCAAGGTATCCAAGAAAGAAAAAGAAAGATGGGCCCCGGTTATTGAGGAATATTTGATTAGCAGGAGCAACCTGTTCGGTTGTGTGCATTTAATTGATTGCCGGCACCGGCCAACGGAAGATGATACGTTAATGGCGGAATGGATGCGGGCACACAGTGTTCCCAGGGTAACAGTGGCCACAAAAGCGGATAAACTTTCCCGTGGCGCCATGCTGCGTCAGCTAAAAGTTATACGCAGCAACCTTGGTTTGTTCGAAGAAGAAACCCTGGTACCCTTTTCTGCCAAAAGTGGCTATGGGAAAGAACAATTGTGGCAGTATATAAGTGCTCTTTTGCCCCGGAGTTAGGAAAACTTAAAGACAGGAAAGCGGATTCATGGTGAAATGGACTATATTTGCGGTTAGCTGTAAAGCAGAAGGACTGACAATTATAGGAGGTTAAAAGAAATGCCAGTCGCAGGTATCGATATCGGATCATTAACTGCGGAAGTTGTCTTACTGGAAGGAAACAAAATTCTTCATTCAACAATCCTACCCACGGGAGCGAACAGCAGGAAGGCGGCGGAAAAGGCAATGAATGAAGCCCTGGAATCTGCCGGACTTGCGCTGTCCGACCTGGAGTATGTGATAGCTACCGGTTATGGACGAATCAGTATTGATTTTGCCAATAAAAGAATTACTGAGATTACCTGTCATGGCCGCGGCGCCCATTACTTAAACCGTGATATCCGCACGGTAATCGATATCGGCGGACAGGACAGCAAGGTGATTTCGCTCAATGAAAAGGGGCGCGCCCTGGATTTTACCATGAATGACAAGTGTGCCGCCGGAACCGGGCGGTTTTTGGAAGTGATGGCCCAGGCTCTTGAAGTGGAATTGGAAGAACTGGCCTGCATCAGCGCCCAGGCTAAAAATTCTGTATCGATCAGCAGTATGTGCACAGTTTTTGCCGAATCGGAAGTGGTATCTTTGATTGCCCAGGGTCTGCCAAAGGAAGACATTGCCCATGGTTTGCACCAGTCGATAGCGGAAAGAACCGCCGGGATGGTCAACCGGGTTGGGCTTTTAAAACCGGTGATGATTACCGGCGGTGTGGCTAAAAATGCTGCTGTTGTAAAAGCTTTGGAAGAAAAGCTGAAAACTGAAATATTTGTTCCAGTGGAACCCCAGATTGCCGGCGCCCTGGGGGCAGCTTTGCTTGCCGGTGAAGAAGCGGGTGGAAAAACTAAAATTTATTGATAATATTTTTTGTGATCAATTAAATCGATCTGCCCGGACCTGCTTAATAGCAGGTTTTTTGTTGGCATTTATAACCATAAAACTGCTAGCTGTTTCATGATTACGGTTTACCTGTATCCAGGCCCGCCTCATTTATTACCCTTCAGTTTTAGATTTTTACTTGACAGTTTTCGCACGACCCTTTATAATTTTTAATAATATATGGAATCTAAATTTCACGATGTGGAATGAAGCCATGAGAGATGAGAGATGATAGGTGGGGGATGCGAGATGAAAACAAGTATTGTATTGGGGCTTGAAGTGCCAAGTGGCCCCAATGGAGTTTCGATTGTCACACTGTTGCAGGCTATTCAAGAGAAGTATAACTATCTTCCCGAAGAGCTGTTAAAAAAAGCGGCGGAAGAGATGGACGTGCCCCTGATCGATGTTTACAGCGTAGCCAAATTTTATAAATCCTTTAGCCTGGTGCCTGAAGGCAGGCATCAAATTGTTACCTGTTCCGGGACAGCCTGCCACGTGCGCGGCAGTGAAAAAATAACCGAAGAAATTTCACGCATCCTGGGAGTGGAAGTTGGTTCCACTTCACCGGACGGGGAATATTCACTAAAATGCGTTAATTGTGTCGGGGCTTGTGCCTCGGCTCCGCTGGTGCTTGTAGACGGTCATTATTATGGGAATATGACCCCTTTAAAAGTGAACAAACTCTTTGATCATGGAGCAAAAGGTAAAACAATAGTTTCCTAAGCCAATAATCGCATACCATTATTGAAGGAGAGCGGCCAATGGGACCCTTGTCTACTAAAATTGAAACTACAGAGGATTTTGCTGCTTGCCGGCAGCAGTCCATTGAACAATACGAAAAAAATAATTGTTATATCGCCGTTTGCGGTGATACCGGTTGTTCGGTGCAGGGTTCAAAAAGTCTCTTTGATCAGCTGGAAGCATATTTACAGAAAAAGGGATATTCTGAAAGGATTAAGCTTAAATGCACCGGCTGCCTGGGCTTGTGTGAAAGCGGTCCCCTGATGATAGTATACCCGCAGGAGATTTTTTACCAAAAAGTCGAGCCTGAAGATCTAGAAGAAATCATCGAAAAAACTGTATTGCAGGGCGAAATAATTGATCGTTTACTTTACCAGGATCCCGTTAGCGGGGAAGAATATGTTTATGCCCGTGATTTGCCTTTTTATGAAAAACAGCTGCGAAACTTATTGGAAGACAACTGGAAGATAGACCCCAACCGGGTGGAAGACTATGTGGCCATCGGCGGATACAGTGCCCTGGTAAAAGCGGTTACAGAAATGACTCCTGCAGCGGTAATAGAAGAAATAAAAAAGTCCCGGCTAAGAGGCAGGGGCGGAGCAGGTTTTCATACCTGGATAAAATGGCAGGAATGTCAAGAACAAACAGGTCGGAAGTTTATCATTTGCAATGCCGATGAAGGCGATCCGGGTGCTTTTATGGATAGAAGCTTGATGGAAGGAAACCCTCATTCCGTCCTGGAGGGCTTGATTATTGGGGGATATGCTGCCGGGGCCCAGGAAGGAATCGTATATATCCGGGCGGAGTACCCCAGCGCTGTTGAAAAAATTAAGCTGGCGATCAGCAAGGCGGAAGAACTGGGTTTTATCGGGGAAAACATCCTGGGAAGCGATTTTAGCTTCCAGGTTTATTTAAGTATTGGCGCAGGCGCTTTTATTTGTGGCGAAACCTCTGCCCTTATTGCTTCCGTAGACGGCAGAATTGGTGAACCGGTTCAAAAACCGCCTCGCCTGGTGAAAAACGGTTACCTGGGCAGGCCAACCGTGGTTAACAATGTAGAATCTTTTGCCAATGTTCCCCTGATCATCAGACAGGGTGCGGAAGAGTACTGCCGGGTGGGAACCGAAAAATCAAGCGGCACCAAAATATTTTCCCTGGTGGGCAAAGTTAACAATACCGGTCTGGTGGAAGTGCCCCTGGGGATCACTCTGCGCGAAATTATTTATGATATCGGGGGCGGCATTAAGGAGGGGAAAAAATTCAAGGCGGTGCAAACCGGCGGCCCTTCCGGAGGCTGCCTGCCTGCTTCCAGCCTCGATCTGCCCACTGATTTTGATGAGTTAAGCGCAGTCGGGTCGATGATCGGTTCCGGCGGGATGATCGTGATGGATGAAGAAACCTGTATGGTGGATATCGCCAGGTATTTCCTGCAGTTTTTAGCGGATGAATCCTGTGGTTGTTGTTTTACCTGCCGGGAAGGGATCAGTCGGCTTTTGGAAATCGTTGAGGGCATAACCAAAGGTCGCGGTTCGCTTGAGCAGCTGGAACTGTTAAAGGAACTTGCCGAGGTGGTTAAAGATTCTACTCTTTGCGGATTGGGACAGACTGCGCCAAATCCGGTTTTATCCACTCTAAAACATTTTGAAGAGGAATACCGGGCTCATATTGAACAGAAGCAATGCCCGGCCGGAGTTTGCCGGGAGCTGATTACTTTCAGCATTGATGAACGGCTTTGTAATGGTTGCGGTTTATGTTATAAAAACTGCCCTGCGGGAGCAGTGGAAGGCGAAAAGAATCAACCGCACAAGATTATAAGCGATAAATGCGACAAGTGTGGAATTTGTGCTTCTGTTTGCAAGGCTGGAGCAATTATAAAGCAATAAAGCCTGATGTGGGGTGTGACTGATGATTAATATGGTACTAAACGGGCTGGAAATTTCGGTGGAAGAGGGCACTACCGTTTTGGAGGCAGCCCGGTTTTATGGGATAGAGATCCCGACCCTGTGCTATGATGAAACTTTAAGTCCTTACGGCGCCTGCCGGCTTTGCCTGGTTGAAATTGGGGAACCTGGCAAAGCGCGTCTTTTCAGCGCCTGCACTTATCCTGCCCGGGAAGGAATTACGGTAAAAACCAATACAAAACGGGTCATCAATGCCCGGAGAATGATCATCGAGCTTTATTTGGCCACCTGTTCTTCCTCCAAGAAAATTCAAGATTTGGCCTCGGAATACGGAGTAACCGAAGTACGGTTTACTCCGAAAAATGAAGAATGTATCCTTTGCGGACTTTGTGTACGAATGTGTGAGGAACAGATGCAGGCCAAAGCGATTGGTTTTATCGAAAGGGGGGTTAACAGGTATATAAGCACTCCCTTTGATCGCCAGTCGGAAGATTGCCGTCTTTGCGGAGCCTGCATGTATATCTGCCCCGTTTGCCAGGTCAGGTGCCAGGGACCGCAGGAAGAGGAAACTATTTGTAATGCCTGTCTTAATTTGTTTCCGCCCTGCCTGGAGAATTACGATCAGGCTATGTGCTATATGGACCCTTGTGTAGCTTGTGAGTTAGAAAAACAATCCGAATAAAAATACCTGATCAATTAGCCAATAAAAGTTTGCAACTGCATGGAAAGGAAGGCGAAATACTGATGAGTGATTACAGACCAAATGCTTCTGCTGCTACTTTGACCAAAAACCGGACCGAAGCATCGGTAAGTAACTTAAGTGGTATGTGCGCAACTTGTATAGATGGTTGCGTGGGAATGTGCGAGATTGGCAAATCCGCTTACCGGGGACACGAAACCCTGTACCCGCAACCCTTTGGTATAGTAACTACGGCTTCGGAAAAAAAATACCCGGTGGATTACTCTCACTTTTCCATTATGGGCACCATGATGGGGGCCCAGGGTATTGAAGCCGAAAGCGAAAAAGCGATTTTCCCAGCGGTTAACCTGGAAAGGACCATTGGCAGGGATGGCAATCTTAAGCTAAAGATGCCTTTTGTTATTTCGGGGATTGGTTCTACTGATGTAGCCCGTAATAACTGGGAAGGATTGGCTGCAGGAGCAGCTTTGACCGGCACGATCCTTACTGTGGGCGAAAATGTTGCGGGTATGGATGAAGATTCAGTGATTGAAAATGGACGGATTAAAAAGACAAATGATTTAAAACGAAGAGTGGAACTCTTTAAAAAATGGCAAAAGGATAATTATGGGGCAATCGTAGTCCAGGCCAATGTCGAGGACAGCCGCCTGGGGACACTTGAATATGCCCTGGCCAATCTTGATGTAGATGCGGTTGAACTTAAATGGGGCCAGGGCGCTAAAGATATTGGCGGCGAAGTTAAAATCAAAAACCTGGAAAAAGCTTTGCTTTTGAAACAGAGAGGTTATGTGGTTTTGCCCGACCCGGAAGAACCTGCGGTTGCAGATTCTTTTCGCCGCGGTGAGTTTAAAGAATTTGAACGCCATTCCCAATTGGGCATGGTAGATAAGGAATCTTTCCTGCAAAGAGTGGAAGAACTGCGTAAAGCGGGAGCCAAAAATGTATTTTTAAAAACCGGGGCCTACAGGCCGGCTGATTTGGCCCGGGCCTTAAAGTATGCTTCCCTGGCGAAAATCGATCTGCTTACTGTAGATGGTGCCGGCGGAGGAACCGGAATGAGTCCCTGGAGGATGATGAATGAATGGGGTGTTCCTACGGTGGAGCTGCATTCCCTTCTTCATAAATATTGCTTAATCTTAAAAGAACAGGGCGACTACCTTCCCGATCTAGCTTTGGGTGGAGGGTTTGCTTTTGAAGATCAAATATACAAGGGGCTGGCTCTTGGCGCTCCCTTTGCAAAGCTAATCGGGATGGCCAGGGGTCCGCTGGCCGCTGCGATGGTAGGAAAAACAATCGGCAGTAGAATTAATAAAAAGCAGCTACCAGTATATGTAGAGCGTTTTGGCAGTTCCTTGGAAGAAATCTTTGTTACCGCTTCCCAGCTTAAAGATGAACTGGGAGAAGAAATGTTTAACGAATTGCCACCGGGGGCTTTAGGACTTTACTCTTACTATGAACGCCTGGCCCAGGGCTTAAGGCAGTTCATGTGCGGTAACCGCAAGTTTGCCCTGGACTATATTGCCAGAAATGATCTTGCAGCATTAACCAGAGAAGCGGCGGCGGTTAGTGGAATTAGTCATATCATGGACCTGGATATGGAAGAAGCACAGCAAATTTTACTTGACAAATAAAGGTGAAAAGCTTAAGAATTGTATGCTTGTTACCCGGCGTGAATGCTAGCTCTGCCGGTTAAGAGTTACCTGGTTATAAAATGGGCCAGGTTGTTTAGCTGAAGAACTCTTCTAAGTTGAATGCTTAGCAGGGTAGAAAGCGCAATTTTTATCAGGTCGAATGGCAAAAAGGGAATCACCCCGACAATTAATACTTGTTTAATATTGAACTGTAGAACCTGGGCCATTTGTAGTCCTCCCATCAAATAAACAACGCCCAGGGCCGGAAGCATTGTTGCAGCAGTAAGAAGTGGAGAGGGGTTTTCGCTTTTTTCAAGCAGCAGGCCGATCAGGTAAACTGCGGGGATAAAGCCCCAAAGATAACCGCCTCCCGGTCCGGTAAGCATATATAACCCTCCCCGGCCTAGAGAAAAAACTGGCGCCCCGGCAGCGCCAAGTAGGAGATAGGCGGTAACTGATAAAACTCCCGCCCTGCTGCCAAGAAGCGCTCCGGCAATAAAAATGCCTGCTATTTGGCCGGTAAAAGGGACCGGGCTAAAAGGAACCGGGATGGCGATCTGGGCTAAAATGGCGATTAAAGCGGTAAATAAAGCGCATATAATTAGTTTATGCAAGGGTAAATAATTTGTTTCCCTAAACTTCATGTCTAATCTCCCCGTAATTTATGGAATGAAGCTTATTCTGGTTGTCTTGAATCAAAAGAGCCCCTTTTTCGTCCAGGTCTCTTGCATAGCCCCGGAAGGATTCTCTATGCCGGGTTACTGTAACTTTTTTCCCCAAAGTCAAGTTGTGTTTTCTCCATAGTTCCCGAAAGCTGGCAAAGCCGTTATTTAAAAAAGTTTGGTAGGCTTTAATCAGTTCCTGGCGAAGCTCCAAGAAAAGGTTGGTCCGGTCCAAATCCCGGTTGCCTTCTATAGCTAAAGAGGTGGCTTGATGCGCCAACTCTTTAGGGAAATCGGTTTTTCTTTGGTTTATGTTAATTCCAACTCCAACAACCAGGTATTCGATCCAATCCGGTTCTGCTTTGATCTCGGTTAAAATCCCGCCGGTTTTTTTATCGCCGATCATTAAATCATTGGGCCATTTTACTTTTACCGGTAGATTGTACAAATGATTGAGAATCTCGGCTATAGTGGCAGAGGTGACCAGGGTGACTGCGGAAATATCTTCCGGGCTTATTTTTTGTGGACGGAGTAGCATAGAAAACCAGAGGCCGCTATAAGATGGCGAGAACCAGTTACGCCCGAGTCTTCCCCGGCCCTGCAGCTGTTTTTCAGCTATAACTGTGCTGTATTCTGCAGCATTGTCCTCGGCGAGAAAACGGCATTTTAGATTGGTTGAGTCTATTGTTTCATAATAAAAAATATTTTGATCAGTGAAAAGGTCTTTTTGAAGCAAGTCCGGTTGGCCTTTTAGAATGTAACCGCAGTTTGGCTTTGCTGTGATTTCGTAGCCATTTTGCCGTAGGGTCCTGATATGCTTCCATACCGCAGCCCGGCTGATGCCCAGTTGGCTGCTCAGGTAAGCCCCGGATAAGAAACGATTATTATTTTGCAGGAGTACTTCTAAAATGTAAGTACAGTTGCGATTCATTTTATCACCTTTGATTTGATATTTTATAAATAATATTTCAGCGGGGCTTTATTGTCAACCTTACTTAAAACAACGGGTTTACAACTATGGCATGTGGAGAAAAGAAAAGGGGCGCAGTTGTTACTGCGCCCAAGGATATATATAAAAAGAGGGGGTCAACTCAGTAATTATTATAAATGCTTAACATTACAAAAAGATTACAAACAGGTTGTTTTTTTGTTACATTTTAGAAAAGGTTGCTTGTTTACGGTTTAGAGCAAGAATTTTTGGATGCTATAAAGGTAACATATGTTTATTTAGCCGATAGCTGTCTTTATTATTATGATGCAGAAATAAATACCGGTTATACAAGGAAAAAGGCGAAAAAAAAACAATTTAATAAACTAGTTTTCCGGCCTGTTAAACTGTGATACAATACTTGAGGGATATTGGATTAGTATAAAAAAAACCCTGTTTCGAGGAAAAAGTTAGCGGGGAGAGCTAAGTACGTACAAAAAGGGCTGAATGTACAGGTCCTATCTGTTAAAAGAGTTATAATAAACGGGAGGTTGCTTAATTAATGTCAAAAAATGTGGAAGAAATTGTTAAGGATGACACCCTGAGAGCGACGCTGGGCCTGATTAAACAGTCGGTGGAGTTGCTTGGAATGTCGGAAGATGTTTTTGAGCACTTACGGGTACCAATGCGGTTTGTGGAAGCCGCCATTCCGGTGGAGATGGATGATGGTTCAATTAAAGTTTTTACCGGTTTTCGGACTCAACATAATAATGTTTTAGGGCCCTACAAAGGCGGCATTCGTTTTCATCCAAATTCCAATGCCGATGAAGTAAAAGCTTTGTCAATGTGGATGACTCTCAAATGTGCCCTGGTGGGAGCGCCTTTTGGAGGCGGTAAAGGAGCGGTTGTTTGTGATACGAATAATATGTCGGCTAAAGAAATAGAAAAAACGGCCAGAGGCTATGTGCGGGCAATGGGTAATGTGCTGGGCCCGGAAACTGACATACCCGCTCCTGATTTATATACTAATGCCCAGGTGATGGCATGGATGGCCGATGAATATTCCACGATTATGCGTGAACCTGCTTTCGGGGTAGTTACCGGCAAGCCGATTGCTGTGGGCGGATGTGTAGGTCGTGAAGAAGCTACGTCCAGGGGATGTGTTTATATTGCCAAAGAAGCGGCCCGAACTTTAGCTATTCCTTTTAAAGGTGCGCGGGTGGCAATCCAGGGTGCCGGCAATGTCGGCGGTTTTGCTGCTTTACTGCTAGCCGAAGAGGGTTGTAAAATAGTCGGCATTAGCGATTCACAGGGTGGGGTTTATGATCCTGCCGGATTGGATGCGAAAAAAGTAATAGAACATAAAAAGAAAACCGGCTCTTTAAAAGGTTTTCCCTGCTCCAAGGAAATCACTAACCAGGAGCTTTTAACCCTGGACTGTGATATTTTAATTCCGGCAGCCATGGAAAATCAAATCACCGCGAATAATGCCGCCGATGTTAAAGCAAAAATTGTGGTAGAAGGAGCAAACGGTCCGACCACACCGGAAGGGGATCAGATTTTAAAAGAAAATAATGTCCTGGTTGTTCCCGATGTTTTAGCCAACAGCGGCGGGGTTACCGTGTCGTACTTTGAGTGGGTCCAGAATAATTACGGTTTCAGCTGGGATTTTGCCACCGTTGATAAACATCTTAAGGAAAAAATGGTTGAAGCTTTTAACAATGTTTACGGTTTTTATTGTGAACGTTGTGTGGGGTCGGATATGCGCACCGCTGCCTACATGTATGCGATCAAAAAAATTGCTGAAGCCATGCAGTACCGTGGTTGGCTGCATAATGGAATATATAGCTAAAATAGCTTGAAAAAGTTCTGGTATAACCGGGCTAAAAATTTATGGTTCTCAATTTGGGGGTTAAGCAGGGAAGTATGTTAGTACTTCCCTGCTTGTACCGGTAAACTGCCAGTTGCTTATAAAATATATTTTCAATGTAATTATTGAAGTTATTATTGAAAAAAATGTTGTGGCTTGCAGTCTCTTTCTGTTACTTCTGGTAGGCTGTAGTTTAAGATAATATATGAAGAAAAAATGTTCTGCCTGGTTAATTAAGAAAGGGGCGAGTTTTAGTTGGCGCAGATAAAAAATAAGAAAGAGACCACTGAGCTCTTGATTAATGAGCAATGGTGTAAAGGTTGTGGTATATGCGTAGCTTTCTGTCCCAGGGAGGCTCTTTTTTTGGACGAAAGAGGTAAGGCTAAAAAGGACATGGAAAAGTGTAGATCATGTGGTACTTGTGAAACATTTTGCCCTGATTTTGCAATTTCATTGGTTTAGAGGAGGCTTTTAGTAAATGCCGGAAACGAAACCGGTCTTGATGCAAGGTAACGCAGCATGTGCAGAAGGTGCAATTAGTGCTGGTGTCCGATTCTATGCCGGTTACCCGATCACCCCGTCAACTGAAGTGGCTGAACGTATGGCGGTAAGGCTTCCCGAAATTGGGGGAGTCTTTATTCAAATGGAGGATGAAATAGCCAGTATGGCAGCCGTGATTGGCGCTTCTATCGGAGGAATGCGGACTCTTACAGCCACCAGTGGTCCTGGTTTTTCTCTAAAACAGGAAAATCTCGGCTATGCGGTTATGGCTGAAATTCCTTGCGTGGTTGTCAATGTCCAGCGGATGGGCCCCAGCACGGGAGCCCCGACAGCGCCGGCCCAGGGAGACATCATGCAGGCTCGTTGGGGAACGCACGGGGATCATCCAATAATTGCTTTTTCACCGGCTTCGGTATATGAAGCCTATTACTTGACGGTGGCTGCAGTCAATCTTAGTCAGAAGCTGCGGCAGCCGATTGTTTTGCTTTTGGACGAGGTAATCGGGCATATGCGCGAGAAGGTGCTAATTCCTGAAGGCGGCAGGTTGATGGTGGAAAAAAGCAGTGACAAAGTGCCTGCTGATTGGAAACCTTACGATGATAAAGGGGTTACTCCCCTGGTCCCCTTTGGATTTGGTCATTATTACCATGTAACCGGTTTATTCCATGATCAGTACGGATTTCCTACCACCGATCCCCAACAGGTGTCGCGATCACTGGATCGACTGCATGAGAAGCTGGAAAAATACAGGGATGAAATTGTTTTAACCAACTATATCGGACACAAAGAGCCTAGAGTTGCTATCATCACCTATGGTTGTACGGTTCGTTCAGCCCGGGCGGTGGTTAAAAAAGCTTACTGGCAGAACCGCAAAGAAGTTGGTTTACTCAGTTTGCAGACCATCTGGCCGTTCCCGGACCAGGAAGTTAAAGCTCTTGCCAGGCAAGCCGATGTTATTTTGGTGCCTGAAATGAATATGGGGCAGGTTGTAGGAGAAGTTGAACGGCATGTAGGCGGAGATGCTGAGATTGTTCCGATTAATCGTTATGATGGAGAAATGATAACTCCGGATGAAATAAGTGATGCACTGGGGAGGTGGCTATCATAGAACAGCTAACTCAGGATTTTCTAAGGACAAAAAAATTACCGCATATTTGGTGTCCCGGGTGTGGAAACGGGATAGTAACGGCTGCCTTAGTCAGGGCCATTGAAAGGGCGGAATATGATCAGCGCGATGTGGTGATTGTTTCGGGGATTGGTTGTTCTTCAAGGGCGGCCGGTTACCTTAACTTTAATACTCTCCACACTACTCATGGTCGTGCGCTTGCTTTTGCCACCGGCTTAAAAATGGCCCGCCCGCAGTTAAAGCTTTTTGTGATCATGGGTGACGGTGACTGCAGTGCTATCGGTGGCAACCACTTCATTCATGCAGCCAGGAGAAATATCGATCTGACAGCTTTAGTGGTTAATAACCATATTTATGGGATGACCGGTGGACAGCATTCACCGCTTACTCCGGAAGGGAAAAAAGCGACAACCGCTCCCAGAGGAACATTGGAGCGTGAATTTGATCTAATAAACTTAGCCCGGGGTGCTGGAGCTTCATTTGGTGCCAGGGGCACTGCTGCTCAACCGCGACAACTGGAACAATTAATTACCCGGGGGTCACAGCATAAAGGGTTTTCCATGATTGAAGCTCTTTCACCATGCCCGATAGCTTATGGCCGAAGAAACAAACTGGGTAGCGCTGTGGACATGCTTCGTGATATGAAAGAACAAAGCATTTCTGTAGAACGCGCTTCCAAGAAGGAAGAGGAAGAGCTGGCAGATAAAACCATTACCGGGGTTATCTTTGATCTGGATGCTCCCGAATATACGGAAAAATATTACCATTCAATCGGCAAGATTCAATGATTAATTATTGGAGGCGGTATGATTGGGAAGCAGGCAGGAAATTTTATTAACCGGCGCCGGAGGCCAGGGGCTGATTCTTGCTTCTATTGTGCTGGCCGAAGCCGCCGTCAATGACAACAAAAACGTAGTGCAAACCCAGTCTTATGGGCCCGAAGCCCGGGGAGGAGCCAGTATGGCCGGGGTAATTATCGATGTAGATACTATTGAATACCCTAAAGTGGCTAATCCTACGGTTTTGCTTTGCATGAACCAGGCTTCGTTTAACAAGTTCCTTCCAAAAGTGAAACCAGGGTGTGTGGTTATTGTTGATTCCACTTTTGTTACCGGGCCTTTCCAGGAAGAGTATAAAATCCAGTCATATCCTATCACAAAAACTGCTAAAGAAGAGTTGGGCCGGGAAGTTGTGGCAAACATGATGGCACTGGGTGTGGTTAATGCCGCGACTGAGCTTGTAGACCGGGATATTCTCCGGGACAGTATTTACAAGATGGCCCCCAAGGGAAGTGGTGAGCTCAATCAACAGGCCTATGACCTGGGTTACCGCCTGTATGAACACGGTTCGGGAGAGGGTTTCAGATCCTCTGCTCAAACCACTAAATAAAAGGGTTCTTCTTGTTGTTACAGTTACAGTAATTGCCACTGAATTATTTATTGTGACTGACATAGGTCCTTTTCGTTTTTCTATTGGCACAGTAGTATTTGTATATGCTATTCTCAGTTTGGATCACTTATTAATTCTTTCCACTGCCGCTTTGGTTGCTGCTTCAACCCTTTTGATCAGAATAAGTTTGGATTATTTTCTCTGGTTCCCGCCGGAGCATTTTACATTTATGACCGAACACCAGTATTCCGGAGCTATTTACTTTTTGCTGCTGGCCCTAATTTTGCGCCTGGGGGGTCTTCGTAAAGGAACCCGGGAATTGTCAGCTTCTATGGTCCTTTTTTTAGGTGCCGCAATTGTTATTTCCAATCTTGCTGAAGCCCTGGTAAGGATTCCCCTGCCGGTGGTAATAACTTTTGATAATCTGGCAATTCTGATCCTGATGTCTTCGGTGCAGCTTTTTTTAGTAACCAGCCTGGTCAATATCAACCATTTCCAAAAAACGCTGGTTCATGATCAACAGCAAAGGAATAATTATGAAAGGATGCTTATCGTAGCTTCCGAACTGTACGATGAGCTTTTTTATATGCAAAAATCAATCGAAAACATAGAAAATATAATGGCTAAGAGTTATAATCTACATAAGAAGTTGAAAGAATTAAAATTGATGGATCGTTCCCTGGAAAGATCTGCTTTGCAGATTGCCGAAGAAGTCCATGAGGTTAAGAAAGACACGGTTCGCATCCTGGCGGGATTGGGTGAAGTGCTCAAGATCAGGCAGGAAAAACCGGTGATGAACCTTTCTGAAATAATGGACCTGGTCATTAAAACAAATCGCAGTTATGCGCAAAGTCTTAATAAAAAAGTCCAATTTTACCTGAGACTTGAGGAAGATTTAGAACTCGAACAAATTTACCCGCTGCTGGCGATTTTAAACAACCTGACTTCCAATGCTGTGGAAGCGATTCCGTCTGAAGGACATATCCATCTAAAAGTTAAAAAGAAACGCTCTATCTTAAGAATATACGTTTGTGACAACGGAAAAACGATCCGGGAAAGAGATCGGGCTTTGATTTTTGAACCGGGGTTTACCACCAAATTTTCGGAAGAAGGGGTTCCCTCTACCGGAATTGGCCTGGCTTATGTCAAAGGGCTGGTAGAAAATTTTAAAGGTCGGGTTTGTTTTAGAAGTAGAGAGGAAGAAAAATGCTTTATTATTTTAATCCCGGTTTCCAGTCTTGCGGGAGGCTAAATTATGAACTTCACATTTTTTATAATTGAAGATGATTTGGCCTGCAGAAGGATTCTGGCTCAAATAATAGAAGATGAATTTTTGGGTGAAGTGATTGGAGAATTGGGCGATGGCCGGGGTAATGTTGCCGGAATTATCCTTGACTGTCAGCCCGATATTTTATTGGTGGATCTTTTGATGCCCGGTAAAGACGGTATTGAAATAGTAGAACAGCTAAGAGATCGTGATTATAATGGTAAAATAGTGATGATATCTCAGGTGGAAAAGAAAGAAATGGTTGCCCAGGCCTATGATGCGGGCATAGAATTTTATATATATAAACCGATTAACAGGGTGGAAGTGATTTCTGTGATCAAGGGACTAACCGATCGCCTGAGGATGGAACGTTCTTTTGAACAGATGCGCAACTCCCTGGAAGCTTTTGATAACATAGACGGAGTGAAACCCTCATCCTTAAACGGCGAAGGACAAAGCCTTGATCAGGAAACAGTAAAAAATCAAACCCGGGAAGTACTCGCCGACCTGGGTTTGATTGGTGAACCGGGTAGTAATGATTTGGTGCAAATAATTGTTTTTTTAAACAGCGTTAACGGTGCGGAAAAGTATCTGGAAGAATCCGGGAGATTAAAGGAGCTTTACCGGATAGTCCAGGAAGAATATATTGAAGAAGAATCAAGACGCAGCGATATCCGCACAATTGAACAGCGGGTCCGCCGGGCGGCAAAACAGGCCATGGATCATATTACGGCTCTCGGGATTGAAGATTATAATGATCCTATTTTTGAGCGCTATGCCCCCAAATATTTTGATTTTAACGAGCTTCGTCTAAGGATGAAAGAACTGGAACAGGATAGTTCTGCTCCAACCAGGACCAGGGTTAATATCAAACAATTCATCAATGCCCTGTACTGGGATATTAAAAAATCAGAGTTGAAAAGAAGGGGGTAGTTATTTTGCCGCTGGGTTCGGCAATAATACTTGTAGTAATAATCGGAGGACTGCTTTTCCTGGCGGTCTGGCTTTCCCGTTATAAAATGAATAAAGCGGTAAAGCAGGTAATAAAAATATTTAGAGAAAAAGGGGCGTTGGATCCGGGCAGTGCTAATTTCCGGAAAGAACTGGGTCTCTTAAGCCTTAGAGAACAAAGTTTTGTAGATAGGGCTTTTAAGCCCCGGGATTACAAGGTAATGGAAAATATTATCTTTCGGAGCAAGCCCTGCAATCTTCTGAAATTGAGGAGAAGTTTTAACCCTCATCAAGATTGACTTTCCAACTGGATCATAATACTATTTATTAAACTGGATTATTCCGGTTGATTATATTTACCGGCAAGCTAAGCAATTATTGTCGACTAATATCGAGGTGATCATATGGCTGAAAAAATGCTGCCACCAGTGTATGATCCCCATGCAGTTGAGATGAAGAGGTATCAGTTTTGGCTGGATGGAGATTATTTCCGTGCTTCAGGTAATCCTGACGAAGAACCGTTTACAATTGTAATACCACCGCCCAATGTGACCGGCTCGCTGCATATGGGCCATGCCCTGAACAATACTGTGCAGGATGTTTTGATTCGTAGACGCCGCATGCAGGGTTACGATACTCTCTGGCTTCCCGGTTGCGACCATGCCGGTATTGCAACCCAGAACGTGGTGGAAAAACACCTGGCCGAAGAGGGCATCAACAGCCGGGAGCTTGGCCGCGAGGCTTTTTTGGAAAGGGTCTGGGCCTGGAAAGACACTTATCATGAACGAATCACCAGGCAGCTTCATCGATTGGGCGTTTCCTGCGATTGGTCAAGAGAACGTTTTACCATGGATAAAGGATGTTCCAACGCTGTGCGCAGGGTTTTTGTTGACCTCTATCATCGCGGCCTGATTTACCGTGGCGATTACATGATTAACTGGTGCGCCAGGTGTGCTACCGCTCTTTCTGATATCGAAGTTGAACATGAGAATGAAGCGACAACGATTACCCATATAAAATATCCCCTGGCCAATGGTGACGGTTATATAACCGTTGCTACCACCCGGCCTGAGTCGATGCTCGGCGACACCGGTGTGGCTGTCCACCCTGATGATGAACGTTACCGCGGCCTGGTTGGCGAAAAAGTGATCCTGCCTTTGCTTGATCGGGAAATACCAGTTGTGGCCGATGATTATGTGGATCCGGAATTTGGCAGTGGTGCGGTTAAAGTTACCCCCGGCCATGACCCCAATGACCTTGCCATTGGTTTGCGGCATGATTTGAAGGTACTTAAAGTTATTGGTGAAGATGCAAGAATGACTGAAGTAGCCGGTCAGTATAAAGGTATGGACCGGTTTGCTTGCCGCAGGCAGGTGGTAGAAGATTTGCAGTCCCTTGGGTTGGTGGAAAAAATTGAAGATTACGAGCATTCTCTAGGTCACTGCCAGCGTTGTGACACTGTGGTTGAACCACTGATCTCCCGGCAGTGGTTTGTGAAAATGAAACCCCTGGCTGACCCGGCGATTGAAGCAGTGGATGAAGGGCAGACAAATTTTGTCCCCTCCCGCTTTGCCCGGATTTATAAAGACTGGCTGGAAAATATCCGTGACTGGTGTATTTCGCGCCAAATCTGGTGGGGACACCGAATTCCGGCCTGGTATTGTTCATGCAGAGAAGTTATCGTTGATTACACGGAACCTGAAAGTTGTCCTTCCTGCGGTGAAAGTGAGTTGAAGCAGGATCCCGATGTTTTGGATACCTGGTTTAGTTCAGCTTTGTGGCCGTTTTCAACTCTCGGCTGGCCGGTACAAACCCATGATTTAGAGCATTTTTACCCCACCACAGTTTTGGTTACCGCTTATGATATTATCTTCTTCTGGGTGGCGAGAATGATGTTTATGGGCCTGGCTTTTATGAACGATGTGCCCTTTTATACCGTATATATTACCGGCCTGGTCCGGGACGCCCTGGGAAGAAAAATGAGCAAGTCGCTTGGTAACGGGGTGGATCCATTAGAAGTGATCGAAAACTACGGCGCTGATACCCTGCGCTTTACCCTGGTAACCGGTCAAACTCCCGGAAACGACCAGCGTTTCAGGCAAGAAACCGTGGAAGCGGGCCGAAACTTTGCCAACAAGATATGGAACGCTTCCCGCTTTGTTTTGATGAACTTAAGCGGAGATGCAGAAAAAGATAATCTGCCGGAGCGTTTTGATCCAAACCAACTTCCGGAAGGGTTGAACCGGGTGGACCGCTGGATCCTGCACCGCTTTAATAAAACTGTCCATAAAACTAATGAGCTACTTGATCAGTATGAGTTGGGTGAAGCAGCCAAAACAATTTATGAGTACCTCTGGAATGACTACTGTGACTGGTATGTTGAAGTAAGCAAATATTACCTGTATCAAGAGGCTGAAGACCAGGAATCGGCGAGGGACAGGCAGCGAACCCGAAGTTTACTGGTATATCTTCTTGACGGGGTTATGCGTTTGCTTCATCCGGTCATGCCTTTTATCACTGAAGAAATATGGCAGCAGCTTCCTCATAGGGAAGAGGAAGCCTTAGTGGCAGCCGCATGGCCGGAAGTTGTAAAAACACTTCATTTTCCCAAAGAAGCTGAAGAATTTGCCCTGGTGCAGGAGGTTATCAGGGCAATCAGGAATTTGCGCAGCCAGGTTCAACTACCCCCGGGCAAGAAGGCCCCGGTTATTATCCGAGCTACCGGGGAAAAGAAAGCCTGCCTGGAAGAAGAAGGCCATCATATCAATGATCTTGCTTTTGCCGAGCCGGTAACAGTTGATCCGGAGCTGGAGAAGCCGAAACAAGCCCTCACTGCGATTATCGGTGAAGATGTCGAAGTATACCTTCCGCTGGAAGGCATTGTTGATCTTGATGCTGAAATAGCCCGGCTGGAAAAAGAAGTTTCCCAGTTGGAAGAGGAGATTAAGAAAACCGAGGGTAAATTAAACAATAAGAATTTTAGAGAAAAAGCACCGGCAGAAGTGGTGGAAAAAGAAAAAGCGCGCCGTGAGGAACATGAAACAAAAATGCAAAAGTTACAGCAAAGATTGCAGGAGTTAAGTTAAGTAATGAATAATGAGAATAAGCATTACCGGGAAGCCCTGGACTGGATCCATGGGTTAAGCCGGTTTGGAACCAAGCCCGGCCTGGAAAGGATTACTGTCCTGCTCGATTACCTGGGCAACCCACACCGCAAGGTTAACTTTGTTCATATAGCCGGTACCAACGGTAAAGGTTCAACTGCTGCCATGCTTGCCTCAATTATGCGGGCAGCCGGTTATCGCACGGGCCTTTATACTTCTCCTTACCTGCTTTCTTTCAGCAACCGGATGGCTGTAGATGGTGATGATATCAGCCCCGAAGAACTTGCTGATCTGGTCGACGAAGTTCGTCCCCTGGTGGAACAAATCAGTGCTGATGACCGTTATGGCCATCCTACCGAATTTGAGGTGGTTACCGTCCTGGCCTTGACTTATTTTGCCCGCCGGGGGGTCGACTTGGTGGTCCTGGAAGTCGGCCTTGGAGGGCGCCTTGATGCCACCAATGTGGTAACGCCCCTGTTAAGTGTAATTACAAATGTTAGTCTGGAACATACAGAGGTGCTCGGTGATACTGTCGAAGAGGTGGCCTTCGAGAAAGCGGGTATCATAAAGCAAGAGGTTCCGGTTCTGACCGCTAGCGATGATCATAAGGTGCTTGCGGTAATCAAGGCCAAAGCCTCTGAACTTGCTGCTCCCCTGTACAGCTTGTTTACACCTTGCGCTAACAGCGAAAAAAAGATTAGCCGGCCGGTATTTAACCGCCGGCTAATTATTGACCATGGCCAGATTTTTGACTACAACGGGTTTAAACATTCTTATCAGGATCTTTTCATACCCCTGCGAGGCCGATATCAAATCTGCAATGCAGCTACTGCTCTGGCTGCAGTGGAACTGTTGGAAAACAAGGGCATTATGGTAGATGAGCAACAAATACGGCAGGGATTGACTGAAGTCCTCTGGCCAGGGCGTCTGGAACTGTTGGAAAATAGCCCGAAGCTGGTCATGGACGGAGCCCATAATCCGGCTGCAATCCGGCAAATGGCGGAAGCAGTGCCCGAATATTTTGATTATCATTGTATGATCCTGGTTTTTGGAATCATGGCTGACAAAGACGCACCGGCAATGATGTCAGCCATATTGCCGCTGGCAGACCGGATTATTTTTACCAGAGCTACCATTTCCAGGGCGGCCGATCCTGCATTGTTGTATAAAACTGCCCTTGAACAGCTTTACTGCGAGCGGGAAAAAGCAATGGTAATTGAAGATATCGGGACGGCTTTGGGGGAAGCTTTAAGTGATGCCGGCCCGGAGGATCTAGTCCTGGTGACCGGTTCGTTTTATACTGTTAGTGACGCGCGAGCATATTGGAAGCAGAATATATAATGATCGCCCCTGGATTGCAAAAGTATTGTTATATATAAATGAATATTGCTAAAGAAATAATTAGTTGTATTTTTATGGATTTGTTAAAAAAGAGCTTTTTCAGGAGGACTTTACAATTATTTACCGAATAAGACCCTATGTTATTGAATAAATAACTTTTTTATACTCATAACAGGGTATTGCCCCTAAAAATTAACCAAAAGTATAATGACACAGGAAGGGTGAGAGACTAAATGGCTAATCTGTCTTTTAAAGGAGGCGTTCATCTTGAGTATCACAAAGAGATTACTTCAGCGCTGCCCATTGTGAAAATGAACTTACCGCAAAAAGTGGTAATACCATTACAACAGCATATTGGGGCCCCATGTGAACTTTTGACTGATGTAGAAAAAGGCACCGAGGTTAAGACAGGACAAAAACTTGGTGACAATGAAAGTTTTGTATCTGCACCTGTCCATTCTCCTATTTCTGGAAAAATATTAGAAATTGGGCCGTACAACCATCCTCTGGGTATGAAAATCAATGCAGTTACAATCGAATCCGACGGTCGGGATGAGTGGGATGAAAAGGTTAAATCGAGTGGAACGCTGGAGGATTTTTCGGCAGCCGAAATCCGTAAGATTGTGCGCGAGGCCGGTATTGTCGGGCTTGGAGGGGCTACATTTCCCGCCCATGTCAAGCTGGCTCCTCCTGAAGACAAACCGATCGATGTCATAATCATTAATGGTGCCGAATGTGAGCCTTATTTAACAGCCGACCACCGGGTAATGCTTGAAAAAACTGAAGACATTGTGTATGGCTTGAAAGCGATGCTTAAAGCAGTAGGAGCTGAAAAGGGAATTATTGGTATTGAGGATAATAAACCTGATGCTCTTCAGGCCATGGAAAATTTGGTTTCTGAAGAAGAGAATATAAGTGTCCATCACCTGCATACAAAGTATCCACAAGGCGCGGAGAAAATGTTAATTTATGCTACCACTGGACGGACGGTTCCGTCTGGTGCTCTTCCGTTTGAAGTTGGGGTGGTTAATCACAATGTCGGAACAGCTGTGGCTGTTACCGAGGCTATCCGTGAGGGAAAGCCTTTGATCGAACGGGTGTTGACTGTTACCGGTGCCGGGGTGAACAAACCGGCTAATCTTAAGGTCAGGTTGGGGACTTTGGCCGGTGATATCCTTGATTATTGCGGTGGGCTTAACGAATCAGTACTTAAATTGATTACCGGGGGACCGATGATGGGTTTTGCTCAGCCAAGCACTGATGTTCCGGTCATTAAAGGGACTTCCGGTATACTGGCCTTGACTGCAGAAGATGCCTATTTAACTGAAAGCAGTCCTTGTATCAGATGCGCTAAATGTGTCAACTCTTGCCCGGTTCAATTGATGCCGACTTCAATAGCCCAGGCAGCTGAACACGGAGATTATAAGCGGGCGGAAAAATTGCATGCTCTTGATTGTTTTGAATGTGGCTGCTGTGCTTATGTCTGCCCGGCAAAAATACCTCTGGTTCAGTGGATTAAAATTGGCAAAGCTAAAATAATGGAAAGAAAAAAGAAATAGTCCGCTCTTCAGGAAAGGGAAGTGATTAAAATCAACGAAAAACTAATTGTTTCCTCGTCACCTCATATAAGTACAAGTGAATCTGTGCAAAGTGTTATGTTTGATGTCCTGATTGCTCTTTTTCCGGCAGCCCTTATGGCTGTACTCTTATTTGGTTACCGGGCGCTTTTAACCATGGTTATTGCAGTAGCTACCGCTATGCTTGTCGAAGCTATTTGGTTGCGCAAGCGGGATTTTGTAAGTGATGGTAGTGCTGCTGTCACCGGGCTTTTACTGGCGTTGACCTTACCTGCAACAGTCCCCTGGTGGTTGGTTGTCGTTGGATCAGCCTCGGCGATCATTATTGGTAAGCAAGTATTTGGCGGGATTGGTTATAATATTTTTAACCCGGCGCTGGTTGGCCGAGCCATTTTGCTTGTTTCCTGGGGAGGACATATGGCCGGGGATATCTGGCCTACACCCCAGCCGTTTGCTTTCGGTGTCGATGTATCTACTGTAACTGGAGCAACAGTGCTGGCTGCTCCTGATAAAGCAGCACAATTAAGTTTATCTGAATTGTTTACCGGCAATGTCCCCGGATCTCTGGGAGAGACTTCCGCCCTGGCTCTGCTCATTGGCGGAGTATGGCTGGTTTATAAGGGCCATATTGACTTTCGTATCCCGGTTGGATTCCTCGGAACAGTCTTTGTCCTTGGGACTATCCTGGGAGGCGGTTTTTATGAAAACCAATTGATGAACGGCATATTTCATGTAATGGCCGGAGGTATTATGCTCGGGGCAATATTTATGGCGACAGATTTGGTTACTACACCGGTTACGCTTAATGGCCGTCTCATTTTCGGTATTGGATGCGGTTTGATCACAATGCTGATTAGATTGTGGGGAACTTATCCAGAAGGAGTTACTTACGCTATTCTGATAATGAACGCGTTTACCCCAATTATTGATAAATTTACTATTCCTCTACAATTTGGGGGGGTGAAAAAGAGTGCGTGATGTTTTAAGGTTGTCATTAACCTTAGCCTTGATTACGGTTTTGTCTGCTACTTTGCTTACCGGTATGCATGGTGTAACAGAGCCGATTATTGATGAACGGCGGGAAAGGGATTTGTATGAAACGATGGAAGAATTTTTTCCCGGCATTGAAGATTTTGAAGAAAAGGAAAGAAACGGTAATAAGTTTAATGTGATTTATGATCAAGCAGGAGAAAAACTGGGAGTGTGTGCCACTATAGAGACTTCTGGTTACGAGGAGGGACTTATCTACAACCTCGCTGTTGATGATGAGGGAGAAATCGTAGGGATTAATATAGTTACCCATTCTGAAACACCGGGAATCGGTGATGTAATTACCACCGATCAATTTCAAGAACAATTTATCGGCAAAGGCTTTGAAGATTCGCTTGCAGCCGGAGAAGATGTTGATACGGTAAGCGGAGCTACTTTAAGCAGCAATGGGATGATCAGTTCAATCCGTCGGTCAATTACTACTATAGGAGAAGAATTTTTAGATTTGGAAAAAGAGACTATTGAATTGGCTGAGATTCCCGACGGTGTATACGAGGGAAGTGTGGAAGGACAAGAAGGCACATTGACAGTTGAAGTTGAGATTGCAGACGGCAGAATTGAAAGGGTAGATGTCATTGAGCAACATGAAACCGAGGAATATTATGACAAGTCCTACCCGGAAATACCGAACAGGATTGTTGAAAATCAAAGTCTGGAAGTTGACACCCAAACCGGCGCAACATTGACTGCTGAAAGAATTATTTCTGCAGTAGAAAAGGCATTATTAGAGACAGGAGAAGAAAATGACAACGGAGGTGACAATAATAATGAAGGCGAATAATGTCTATACCCAGGATTTATCAAGGGGGATAATTAGGGAAAACCCCGTATTTCGGTTGCTCCTTGGGATGTGTCCGGTTCTTGGGGTCACTGCTTTTCTTATTAACGGTTTAGGAATGGGGCTTGCCGCAACAGCAGTAATAATCGCTTCCAATGTAGTGATTGCAAGCCTGAAGAATTACATTCCTGCTCAAGTTCGAATTCCTATTTTTATTGTGATTATTGCCACCTTTGTGACGATAGCTGAAATGGTCCTGCAAGCTTTTCAGCCTGCGCTTTACGAAGCTTTGGGTGTATTTATACCCCTGATCGTGGTTAATTGTATGATATTAGGCAGAGCGGAAGCTTTTGCCAGTAAGAGGCCGGTTCTTCGATCGTTTATGGATGGTCTTGGTGTTGGAATTGGGTTTACTTTAGCCTTGGGTATTCTTGCTTTGGTTCGTGAAGTACTTGGTCAAGGGACCCTACTAGGCCCCGACCCGGGAAGCGAAATACACCTGTTTGGAAGCGGTTTTGAGCCTATGGGCATCTTTGGCCAGCCACCGGGAGCATTTATTGCCCTGGGGCTGTTACTGGCTATTGTAAATGTGGTTTTTAAGAAGTACAACTTATTTTAATTATCGGATCAAGCAGAAATGATTACTGCTTGAATTAAAGAATACAACTCTCGATAGCAGGAGGTAGCTATGGAAAGACTGTTATCAATCATATTTATCTATATACTGGTAGAAAACTTTGTTTTGCACCGATTTTTTGGAATATGTCCTTTCCTGGGCGTATCGCGCAAAATGGAAACTGCAATTGGAATGAGCATGGCGGTGGTTTTTGTAATGACCATGGCTACGCTGGTGACGTCACTACTTTATCATTTTATCCTGGTTCCTTATGAGCTGGAATATTTACAAATTGTAACTTTTATTCTTGTTATATCCTCCCTGGTCCAGTTTGTTGAAACAGCTATGCGTAAGATCAGCCCAACCCTTTATGAGGGGCTTGGTATTTATCTGCCCCTGATTACAACCAATTGTGCTATTATGGCTGTAGCTCTTTTGGCTGTAAGGGAAGAATTTACCCTGATTGAAGCTGTAGTTTTTGGTATAGCAGCTTCACTGGGCTTTTCACTGGCTCTGATAATTATGGCCGGGATCCGGGAACGCCTGGAAATGGCCGAAATACCGGACGCCCTGCAGGGTCCTGCGATAACTTTGATTACAGCGGGTATCCTCTCGATGGCTTTTATTGGGTTTAGTGGAATGCTTAGCCTGTAGAAATTAATAGTTTTCCTGGTTTCTGATTACACTAAAGATTTTTGCGAGGTGAATTGAACCGTGCAAATGGTATATGCAATAGCTGCCCTGGGCTTAATCGGACTTGGCTTTGGATTACTTTTGTCCATGGCTGCACGTGTGTTTGCGGTTAAAACAGACCCACGGGTAGAAAAAGTCAAAGAAGCGTTGCCTGGTTCTAATTGTGGAGCTTGTGGCTATCCAGGTTGCGCTACTTTTGCCGAAGCTGTTGTCAGCGGTGAAGCTGCACCTAACGGGTGTATAGCTGGCGGAAAAGATACGGCTGAAGTTATAGCTGAAGAACTCGGTATGGAAATTGGTGATTCAGAGTCGGTAATTGCTACTGTTTTTTGTATAGGTGATAATAAAAAGGCAGCTGATCGTTTTAGATATGAGGGGGTTAAAGATTGTGCTGTAGCTGATAGTTTTCATGGGGGATTTAAGGCTTGCAGTTATGGCTGCCTGGGGCTTGGGAATTGTGTGCGGGCTTGCCCCTTTGAAGCTATTGAAATGGGCTCACACGGTTTGCCGGTTGTAGATCCGGAAGCTTGTACAGGCTGCGGACTTTGTGTGGAAGCATGCCCTCGCGATTTAATCAAAACTTTGCCCAGAAGTTCCGGGCAGGGGCACCTGGTTTTGTGCAGCTCCCACGAACGAGGCAAAACTGTATCGAAAGCATGTTCAGTCGGGTGTATTGGCTGCCGGGCTTGTGTCAAGGAATGTCCCCAGGAAGCTATTGAGATGGACGATAAGCTGGCAGTAATTGATATTGATAAATGTGATGATTGCGGTAGGTGCGTACCAGTATGTCCGCCCGGGACAATTTATCCACGCACTGCCCTGCCGTTAACCCCCGGCGCAATTGAGAAAAGTGAAGATACTACTGAAGCTGTTTCGTCCAAATAGAGTAGTGGATCGAGGACTTGTAAATCAGAGCACTTAAAGCAGCTTAACGTAATAGTTATAAATAACCTAGTTATGATATATTAACAATAACTTTCTGGCCTTTGTGTCTTAGGAAATGTTACCTAAAAGGCCAAAAAGTTATTGCTTTAAATTTTGCGGTTCTTTGGGTCGTAGCACTGATTTAATAAATCTATTTTGAAACCTGGTGATGGATAAAATGAAACCGGATTGGCTTAACTATATCGGCTTTACCCTGGTCCTTTTTGGGTTCTGGATTGCTGTGAGCAGCTCTTTTGATTGGCCCCAACTAGTGGTAGGTCTTGTGACCTCGGTCTTTGTAGTATTTTTTAACCGAACATTGTTAATTACTGCTCGGGAAAGACCCCCGGTTACCTTGAAAAACATTGCCTGGTTGATCGGCTATTTTTTCGTGTTGATTAAAGAAATATTTATTGCCAACTTCCAAATAGCCTGGCTGGTGTTGCATCCTAAAATGCCAATTTATCCTAACCTGGTTCCGGTTAAAGTAGCAATTGAAAGTGTAGCCAGCCGTACGCTCTTTGGTAATTCAATTACGATATGCCCCGGCACTCTTACAGTTTTGGCCGATGAAAAGGATTTTTTGGTTCACGCTTTGACCATCGAAAATGGCGAAGCCGTAAAAGATTGGCATTTAATAAGCAGGCTTCAAGAGATGGAGGCTGGGAAATATTGATTTACGAACAAATACTGGATATAATGTTCACACTGGGGGCGGTTCTGGTCATGCTGACTATATTTCTTTCCATGATCAGGGCGATTGCCGGGCCATCAGCTCCTGACCGGGTTGTGGCCATTAATATTATTGCAACCAACACGTTAATTATAATTACCTTAATTGCTAGAATTTATGAACAGACTTATTTTCTGGATATCGCTATGATTTATGCGCTGATGGGCTTTATTTTAACCATCGGTGTTGCCAAATATCTGGAAAAAGGAGCTCTGGATTAAAGTAATATAATGCTGGAAACTGGACTGTACATATTATCGACTATCTCCCTGATTATTGGGCTATTTTTCTTGATTGTAGCCGCGGTGGGGTTGCTGCGACTGCCTGATGTGTACAGCCGTCTGCATGCCTCCTCCAAATGTGATACCCTGGGTGCCGGTCTGGTGCTTTTATCTTTAGCGTTACAAAGCGAGTTGGCCGTAGCAATTAGGCTGCTTCTTTTAATTATTTTTATTTTGATTACCAACCCGACAGCGGCTCACGTTATTGCCCGAGCTGCTTATATAACCGGAATTAAGCCTCAAGTTGGTATGAGCAGGAGTGCTTCAGATGATTGATCTACTAACAGAAGTCCTGAATGTTTTGTTATTATTGTTCCTGATAGGATGTGCTATTGCTGTAGCGCAAATCCGTGATATGCTTAGTGTCGTAATTGTTTTTGCTTCTTTTGGTTTGATCATGGCTGTTATTTGGCAGCAGTTGAGCGCCCCCGATGTTGCTATGGTGGAAGCGGCCCTGGGCACCGGGGTTACCACCTTGCTGCTGATCGCTACCATCAGCAAAACCAGGCGGGCCGAATAGGGAAACGCTCAGGATGGGGTTAAATGGAAGATATTCTATTTATTATTATAGCGGTCATCTTTGCGATGCGTTACCTTTTGCACTTCCAGGCGAGAGGTGTGTTCACAATATTGCTGATCGGCCTGATTGGCTTTTTTTTTAGCTTTACAGTTGCCGAGATGCCCCCCTTTGGCGATCCCAACAACCCTGTATTTAACGAAATCCCTCTACGTTATATGGATCAAGGCGTAGCCGATACTGGTGCGGTCAATATGGTCAGCAGCGTGATCATTGATTATCGCGCTTTTGATACACTAGGAGAAGCCACGGTACTGTTTGTGGCAATTGCCGCAGTAGTTGCTACCTTAAAATCTTATTCCTAACGGGGGTAGTTTGTCCTGGAAGACCAAATTGTTCGCGTAACCAGCAGGCTTGTTGTTCCGTTTATCCAGCTTTACGGTATTTATATCGTGCTGCACGGTCACCTTTCCCCGGGTGGTGGGTTTTCCGGCGGAGCGATTTTTGGCGCCAGCATGGTTTTGTTAGCCGTGTCTTTTAACCTTGAAGTTGGAGCAAGGCAGATATCAGAAGATCTTTCATCAATCCTGGAAAGCGGGGGCGCTCTCGGATTCGTGCTTACCGGCCTGGTAGGGGTTGCCGCTGGAGGGCATTTTTTGGCCAATCAGGCAGCAGGCTTTCCCATGGGTGAGGCAGGGGAGTTGTTCAGCGCCGGCGCAATCATGATTATTACTGTATTTCTCGGGTTCAAGGTTTCAAGTACAATTGTAAGACTATTCTTTCATATTATAGAGGGAGAAGATTAAGATGGAAATGTTAGGTAACATTCTTCATAACTATTACTATATGGTGGCAATAATCCTTTTTATTATTGGTATGCACACCATGCTTACCCACTCGAACCTGATTAAAAAGGTAATTGCCATGAATATAATGGAGACTTCGGTGTTTTTAATGTTTGTGGCAATAGGTTATACCTATGGAGGAGAGGCTCCCATTGTTCAGCAGGGCAAAGATATCCTCTACGTCAACCCTCTTCCAGGATCTTTAATGTTGACAGGGATTGTAGTTGCTATAAGTATTACAGCCTATGCATTAAGTTTGGTTGTAAAAATCTATCGTTACTATGGAACAGTGGATTACGATGAAATCTGCCGGATAAGGAGCCAGGAATAGTGAGTTTTGAGCAACATTTCCCAGCATTAATCGTGGCAATTCTTTTTGGCATCGCTTTCCTATCTCCGATATTGCACCGTTGGGCCAGAGTAATCAGTGCTCCCGCGCTGATAGCAGCCTTGTTTATAACCCTGATTATGGCTGTTTCTCTGTTAATTCAGGTTTACCAGGGTGGAGAATTTACTTATCACATGGGCGGTTGGCCCCCTCCTTACGGGGTTGAATTTAAGGTGGATTATATTAGGGCTTACATGCTCCTGATTGTGCTGGCGGTAAGCTTTTGGATTATGGTTTATGCCCTAAAGGACTTGGTTTATGAACTAAAATCTGAAATAATGGGATGGTATTATTCACTGTATGCTCTATTGGTCGGCTCCATGACCGGTATTGCTTTAACCAATGATTTGTTTAACCTGTTTGTGCTCATAGAGATATGCGCCATTTCTGCCTGTGCGATTATTTCCATTAAAGAAGATCGCGCTTGCTTTGAAGCCAGCTTTAAGTATTTAATATTGAGCGCAATGGGAACCGGATGTTTTTTGCTGGGGGTCGCCATGCTCTATATGGTTACAGGGCAATTAAACTATGATCTGATAAACCAGTCTCTGCCGGCTGCAGTTGAACAATATCCAAACAATATCTTTGCTGCCTCAGCGCTATTTGTTGTCGCTTTTGGGACTAAAGCTGCTCTTTTCCCCTTGCATGTTTGGCTACCCGATGCCCATGCATCGGCGCCATCGCCATCAAGCGCAATGCTTTCCGGTGTAGTAATTAAAATATACGCTTTTGCCCTGTTTATTATATTTTACCAACTTTTTCCGCGACCGCTGCTTGATTCAATACCGTTAAATGAAATAGTGCTTTGGTTATCTACAGCCGGAATATTATTTGGATCAATATTTGCCATGGTGCAGATAGATTTAAAGAGAATGCTCGCATATTCCAGTATTGGTCAAATTGGTTATATTTTTTTAGGAATTGGTCTTGATGACCCCATTGCCCTGACTGGCGGTTTTTACCATTTACTCGTACATGCTATCACGAAATCTATGTTATTTATGGTGGCTGGAGTGATTATTTATTCAACCGGGATCCGCCAAATTAAACAGCTTGCCGGGGTGGGGCAGGTATTACCTTTAACCATGTTTGCTTTTACCATAGGTGCAGCCTCCATGATCGGTATACCGGGCACCGGCGGTTTAATTAGCAAGTGGTATTTGGCCCTTGGCGCTCTTGAGGCAGGACGGCTTTTTTTCGTGGTAATTATCCTGGCCAGCAGTTTGTTAAATGCAGTTTATTATATGCCAATTATTGTTAACGCCTTTATGCATCAGGGAGCATTTGAGCATTTAGCCAAACCGGTACCACGACAAATGTTGATTCCCCTGGTGATTGGGATCATGGCAGTTATATTTTTTGGAGTTATCCCCGGACCTGCCTTAACATTGTTAGAAAATGCTTTAGCTTTTTTGTTTTAAATAATGTTGAGACTTAAATATATAGCTGCAATATAAAAGATATTAAGCATTGAATGATGGAGGTGGCTTCGGTGGATGAAGCAACAGCAATTGCGGTTATACTATTTATAATCATATTTCCAATAGTAATGACCCCGGTGATTATGTTGGCCGGGGGCTACTCGGATAAATTAAGAAATGCCCTGACTCTGGGGACAAGCACGGTTATTTTTTTACTGACAATTTTACTTTACCCGGTGGTTATGAATGGGGAAGTTATACAGTTACCTTTGTTTGAAATTCTTCCCGACCTGGAAATATCACTGCGACTGGACATCCTAAGCTTTAGCCTTTCTGCAATTGCTTCTTTTATTTGGCTGCTTTGTACAATTTTTTCCCTGGATTATATGGCGGAAGAGCACGGTGGAAACCGTTACTATACGGTACTTATTTTTACCCTTGGCAGCTGCCTGGGAATATTTTTAGCCGGGGACTTTTTTACCCTCTTTATATTTTTTGAGCTGATGTCCCTGATTTCTTATATCCTGGTTGTCCACGAGGAAACAGAGCAAGCACTGAAAGCAGGGTATAAATACCTGGTTATGACCATAATTAGTGGTTTAGCCTTATTTTTAGGAATACTCATCACTTTTGAGCTTGGTGGAACAGTATCGCTGGGTGTAGGAACGATCATCAATGAAGTTACCTTTCTTTCGTTTCTAGCTTTTATTTGTTTTATCGCCGGATTTGGCTTGAAAGCAGGGATGTTTCCTCTGCATGTCTGGCTTCCCGACGCCCATCCTGTGGCCCCTTCACCGGCCAGTGCCCTTTTATCTGGGATAATGCTGAAAACCGGAGCATATGGCCTGTTCAGGGTAATCTTCCACGCTTTCTCAGTTGAAATAATGCAGGTAAATAATTGGGATATTGTTTTAGGAGTTTTAGCGGTAATTACCATAATGCTGGGTTCTGCTGTAGCCCTGACCCAAAATGATATAAAACGCCGTCTTGCTTATTCCAGTGTGGGGCAAATGGGTTATATTCTTTTGGGGCTGAGCATCCTTAATGAAAATGCAATTACCGGGGCCATGTTCCATATATTTTGTCATGCGATCATGAAAAGTTGCCTCTTTCTTGCCGCCGGGGCTATAATATGGAAAACCGGTAAAAGGCTTGTTTCGGATATGGGCGGAATAGGCAGAAAGATGCCATATACAATGGGCTGTTTTTCTATCGTAGCGCTGGCAATGATCGGAATCCCCCCTCTAAATGGGTTTTTAAGCAAATGGATGCTTGGCCTTGGGGCTCTTGATGCCAATATCACTGTATATGCCTTAATTTTATTAATTAGTAGTTTTTTAAATGCACTTTATTATCTACCAATTATTGTATCCGCCTTTTTTGAAGTTAGCGGGGAAGGCGAAGGAATCCATGCCCACGGTCATGGTCATGCCTTGAAGTTTAACGTCCAGGATGTGACCCCGGGAATGCTGGTTCCGATGGTTATTTTAGCGATAAGTACCTTATTGTTTGGACTTTCGCCGATAAACATACAGTTTGAATTGTCGCAAATAACTTCGTGGTTTTTCCTGGAAAGCGGTATTTTTTAAGCTATCAAAGGACTAAATGTATGGAGGCTGTAGTTAACAATATCGGTTTTGGGATTAAAGCCGGTATAGTTTCACTTCATATTTGGCTTCCTTTAGCTTATCCGACTGTTCCTTCAGTTGTGTTATTCATATTTTTTTCATATGGCAATTGAAGCCTGGCTGGTATCCATAAAAATTTAGGCATGGACCAGTTTACCTAATGCTTGACTTTAAGGAGATTTTCATCTACAACAATGGTAAAAGAATGGCAGTTTAATGGAGTGATCTGAAATCGATATCTTTGTTATAGCAGGGATAGGGCTACCGCTAATATTAATACCGGCAGTACTTTTTGCTCCCAAAATTATTCGATATATATTAATGATCGGTGTAATTGGAGTCTTAATCTATCTTTCTTATTATGTTTGGACCGTGGTAGATTTGGGCAGTTATGTGGCAGGGGATGTAATTTTAGCGCCGCTATCTTTTGATGAACACCCCTATAGCAGGATTGCCGTTCTCGGTTTTGCCCTGGTGGGTTCTCTTTCACTGCTTTACGGATTGCAATTATCAAAACCAAGCGAACAGGCAGTGGCCCTTGCCGGGCTTGCCAGCGCAATTGGTATTGTCTTTTCTGATAACTTTATTACCCTTTTTATTTTCTGGGAAATGCTTACTTTATCCACAGCAGGCTTGATCTTGTTGCGAAAAACCCCTGAAGCTAGTTATGCTGGTTTATATTTCCTGTCTTTTCACCTGGCGGGCGGATTAATTGTTTTGCTGGGGATCTTGCTGCACTTCCAGGAAGTCGGTAATTTTATTTTACAAACTCCTCAGGCCGGTTTAACTTTATTTATAGTTGGTTTTGGTTTTAAAGCCGCTTTTTTGCCGCTGCATGTATGGGTGGCCCGGGGGTATCCTTCGGCCAATTTTCCTTCCAGTGTTATTTTGGCCGGGTTAACTACAAAAATTGGGGTATTTGCCATTGCCCGGATTTTGCCTCCCAATGAAGTAATTATGTACATGGGGGCTTCCATGGCCGTTGCCGGTGTTATCATGGCTATGCTGCAGCATAATATGCGCCGGTTGCTGTCTTACCATATTATCAGCCAGGTTGGTTACATGGTTGCAGGTGTGGGCTTGGCAACTGAACTTGCTACAGACGGGGCGCTGCTGCACGTGGTTAACCACATGTTGTATAAAGCGCTTTTATTTATGAGTGTGGGAGCAGTTTTATATGCTACCGGAACTGAAGACCTGCATGATTTAATCCATGAGAATTCCGAGGAAGAAGAAGCAAAAAAACAAAATATTTGGCAGGCAATGCCGCTGGTTACCTTTGGTGGGGTGGTTGGAGCCCTGGCTATTTCCGGGATCCCGTTGTTTAACGGTTATGTCAGTAAATATCTTTTAAAGTATGCCTTCTATGATCTGGGACCAGTTGAAGTCATGTTAATGATTGCCAGCATTGGCACCGCCGCTTCGTTTTGCAAGTTGATTGGCTTTGGTTTTATTAAGGGGCGGGCGCAAATAAAGCAAAAGACACCAATATCAGCCCAGCTAGCCATAGTTGGAACAGCTGCTTTCTGTATTATCCTGGGTGTTTATCCCCAGCTGATTTCACCATTGACTCCATATGCTTCCGAGGTTCATAATATTTATACCACCAGCGGAATCTGGGGAGCCCTTCAACTTGGGATTGCCGGTTTACTGCTCTTTTTGAATTTAGCGGCTTTGCTAAAAAGAGGCTTTCATCTTCCGCCCTGGGTTAGTGTGGAACACCTTGTTCTTAAACCTTTTGGTCAGGTTGTTTATAATCGATTTTGTAATTACGGAACAACGATAGACTCTTCAGTAGACAATTTATACATGAGATCGGGCCGAAGGCTTTATGATTTTTGTCAGTATATAACTACACTGGATAAGGGAATTGATACCGCTTTTGAACGTTCGGGTGATTTAGGCTGCAGTCTGGCCGAACGAACCCGGGTTCTTGATGAAACAATTGACGAAAGTTATACTAAAATTGGTGATGCAGTTAAAAAAGTTGCTTACCGATCAGGGCGTGTGGATGAAAGTATTGATGAAGGATACCTGAAAACAGGTCATGCAACGCGACGCATGGCTGAGCGACCTGAGCATATAAAAAGAGATGAAGCTGAAGAAGGAGGAAGAATTAAAAGGCGGCTTCGATTCGATCCAATTGAGTGGACTTCCAAGAATTTGAACTTTGATCAGTTGATTCTTGCCTTATTACTCGGTGTAGTTTTGGTAATAATATTTTACTTCGGCCGCTAGATAATTTATTTTTGTAAGTTGACGAGGTGAGGCGATAAAACTTGAGCAAGCATAAAACAAATCATAATTATAATCAAGAGGAATCTTTTCGGCAAAAATATTTAAAACCGATCTTTGTAATTCCGCTGCTATTTTTAATAGTTTTGGGTGGATATTTTTATTATAACGCGTTTTATGCCCTGGCTAATCATGAATATACTAAAATTGCCATGGACACAGTGGTTGAATTGCGTATTCAGGTCAGGGGAGAGGAAGAGGCTGCTCATATAAAAGAGCAGGTATTTGAGGAAATGGAACGCCTGGAAGGCCTGTTCACTCGGACATTAAAAGGAAGCGATGTCTACAGGGTAAATGAGCATGCCGGGCAAAAACCGGTTAAAGTTAGTCCGGAAGTTTTTCAGCTTACCGAAAAAGCTTTGGAATATGCCAGACTCAGTGATGGTGCTTTCGATCCAACTATAGCACCTATTACTGATTTATGGGGTTTTTTAGGACAAGAATATCGGGTGCCCCCAGATCAGGAACTCAAAGATAAATTATCCCTGGTTGATTATGAAAAAATTGAGCTTAATTATGAAGAATCAAAAATTTATCTGCCAGAAAAAGGGATGGCCCTTGAATTAGGGGGTATTGCCAAGGGGTTTATTGTCGACCAGGCTATCGAAATACTTTTGACAAAAGGAATAGAACATGCTTTTATTAATGCAGGCGGTGATATCGGATTGATCGGAAGCAGGCCTGACGGCGAGCCCTGGCGGATTGGTGTTCGCAATCCACGCCATGAACAGGAGATGATTGCCGTGCTGCCTGTTTCAGACCTTGCCGTTGTCACATCCGGTGATTATGAGCGTGCTTTTGAGGAAGATGGTACTCGTTACCACCACATTCTTGATCCTGAGACCGGAATGCCTGCTGAAGAATTGGCCAGTGCAACCATCTTAGCTGAATCAGTAGCGGAGGCTGATGTCTTATCCACGGCGATTATTGTGCTTGGACCAGAAAGAGGAATGGAAATTATTGAACAAAAAGCGGGAGTGGAAGGAATTCTGGTTACCCCGGATTTAGAAGTTGAGATCTCCAGTGGGATAGAAGATTTGGTTGAACTCCGGTAGTCCGGTAGTTATTTGAGCGATCTCCACTTCGGGTGCTTTAACGAGGTAAAAATATGGAGAAATCGGGATTACAGACAAGAAACCATTTAAGATATTTAATTTATATGGCCCTGCTGGTTACTTTTGCCGTGGTCATCCATACAATAGAAGCGGCAATGCCTCTACCAATGCCAGTTCCCGGTGTTAGGATTGGTTTGGCCAATATTATAACCCTGCTCACCCTGGTTTTATTCGGTTTGCGCAGCGGGTTGCTGGTAACGGTGCTGCGATCTATTCTGGGTAGTATTTTTGTTGGTGGTTTATTTGGCTTTGGTTTTTGGCTTAGTATTTCTGCAGGGATTCTCAGTTGTATCGCCATGGCTTTGGTCCTTTTATTGAGAGATAGAGGGGTGGTTAGTTTACTTTCGGTAAGTGTGACCGGTGCTGCCGTACATAACCTGGTTCAACTTTCCATGGCCAGCATTATTATAGCAAGTTTTGATTTACTGAAAGGGTATTTCCCTTTTTTAATGCTTCTTTCTGTCCCGACAGGAATTTTTACCGGTATTGCAGCCAATTACCTGGAAGGAGTAACCTTTAGAATGATTAAACAAACAGGTGCGGGGGCTTCCCAATGACGATAATTCTGGCATCATCCTCTCCCCGGCGGGCGGAATTGCTTAATCAGGTAGGGATCCCGTTTAAGATAATCGAGCCGTCTATATCCGAAAGCATGCAAGACAATGTGCCCGCCAGTGAAATGGTGGCTAAACTTGCTTTAAAGAAAGCTTTTTCAGTTTCTGTGCAGGTGGATAGCGGGTATGTGCTCTCTGCCGACACTGCAGTTATATCAGGCAGTGAAATCATGGGTAAGCCTTTAAATGAGAAGGATGCTTACCGGATGCTCAAGCAGCTTAGTGGAACCAAACACCTGGTTCTCTCAGGATTGGCCCTTGTTGATGTAACCACCGGTGGTTATGAAAACGGTTTTGCAGAGACACATGTTTGGTTAAAAACTTTACTTGACGAACAGATATATAACTATATTGCTACCGGGGAACCAATCGATAAAGCAGGCGCATACGGGGTTCAAGGGCGAGCCGCTTTATTTGTGGACAAAATTGAAGGGTGTTACTCCAATGTGGTCGGGCTTCCCCTGGGGTTGCTTTTTGATTTCTTTAAGCGGTTACAAATTCCAACTTGGTTTAACAGGAAAGGGTGGCGAGAATGAAAAATGCATCAATCATGATCAGGGATTTACCTTTAGAGGAACGGCCCCGGGAGAAATTAAAGGCTCTTGGAGAAAGTGCTCTTTCAAATGCCGAGCTGCTGGCTATTCTTCTCAGATCCGGCAATAAAAATGAGTCTGCGGTTCAACTGGCCACAAAAATCATTTCCAAGGGGGGCGGCTTGAGAAATCTCCCCCAATTATCCCTGGAAGATTTGCAGGAAAATAAAGGTATTGGCCCGGATAAAGCGGTAATGATTAAGGCCGCTTTAGAACTGGGCAGTCGTCTGGCTACAACCCCCAGGGAAGAGAACTGCAGCATTAAAACCCCCGGGCAGGCTGCCGGTTTATTTATGGAGGAGCTGCGCTATAAAAAAAAGGAATACTTCAAGATTCTCCTGCTTAATACCAAGAACCACGTAATTTCCAGGGAGGAAATATCGGTCGGCAGCTTAAGCGCTTCTATAGTCCACCCCCGCGAGATTTTTACCTTGCCCCTTCGTAAGAGTGCCGCTTCTGTAATTTTGTTCCACAACCATCCCAGCGGTGACCCGGCGCCAAGCCAGGAAGATCTGGAAGTAACCAGGCGACTGGTTGATGCCGGGAATATTTTAGGTATTGCAGTGCGAGATCATATCATAATTGGCGACGGTTGTTTTTTTAGCTTCAGGGAAAAAGGATTGCTTTAGGTGACTCTTATCAAAACAGGGATGATATGGTATTATAAGCTAATGCCAGGCACTAACTATTAGAAGGTTTTGAATTGTGATGTGTTAATATGCAGACAGAGGCGGATAAATTTAAAAATCTTTTGAAGCAGGTTTGGAAGCCGGCCCGTTATCTAGGTAATGAGTGGAATGCCGTTAAAAAGGAGCATTCCAGTGTTGATGTGCGCATGGTTTTTGCTTTTCCCGATCTTTACGAAGTCGGCATGTCAAACCAGGGGTTAAAGATTCTTTATGAAAGCATTAACAGGCATCCGAGGATGCTTATGGAGCGAGTTTTTTCCCCTGCAATAGACATGGAGAATTTATTGCGTGAATATAAGCTGCCCTTATTATCCCTGGAAAGTTATAAGCCGCTGAAAGATTTTGATGTAATTGGATTTTCGCTTCAATACGAGTTAAGCTATACCAATGTCCTAAATATGCTTGATTTGGCTGATTTACCATTTTACAGTACGGAACGGGGAGAAAGCGATCCATTAGTGGTAGGAGGAGGTCCTTGCGCCTTTAATCCCGAGCCTTTGGCCCCGTTTTTTGATTTGTTTATTCTTGGTGAGGCTGAAGAATTTCTTCCCGGCCTGCTGGAGTTTTATCTGGATTTAAAAAATCAGGGTTTTAACCGGAAAGAGATTTTGGTGCGTTTATCCTCGTGCGAAGGGGTTTATGTTCCCTCTTTTTATCGTCCCCTCTATTCTGGCAGTGATTTCTTAGGAATGGAGAGGCTTGATAACCGGGTTCCGGAGATCATTAAAAAGGTTACTGTTAATAATCTCGATGATGCTCCTTTTCCTACTGCTCCCATAGTTCCTTATATGCAAACTATCCATGACCGAGCGGTTATCGAGTTGTTTCGTGGTTGCAGCAGGGGATGTCGTTTTTGTCAGGCCGGTTATATTTTTAGGCCCGTAAGACGTCGCAGTATGGATATACTTCAGGAAACAGCCAGAGAAATTATCAAAGATACCGGCTACGAAGAAATTTCCTTAGTATCACTGAGCAGCACAGATTACCCCCGGCTGGAAAGTTTGATTGACAATTTAGATCGGGACTTGTCCGGTGACAAAGTCAAGTGTAGCCTGCCTTCCTTGCGTCTTGATTCCTATTCGATCAAGCTGGCCGACAAACTGCACCATGGTCGCAAAAGCAATTTAACTTTCGCTCCGGAAGCCGCGACCGAACGGCTGCGGAGAGTAATTCGCAAAAATATATCCGAAGCTGAAGTGTTTTCTGCGCTCAGTGACGCGATTGAAGCCGGCTGGCAAGGGTTTAAACTATATTTTATGATCGGGCTGCCTACTGAGCGGGAAGAAGACGTAGAAGAAATAGTTAGTTTGTGCAGTAGGCTTAGAAAGCATTTCCGGGGTAAATCAAAACGAAAAATAAATATAAATGTAAGTATTTCCACCTTTGTGCCCAAGGTACATACCCCTTTTCAATGGGAGCCACAGCTGTCAATGGAGAAAGTTTACAGGCGCCAGGATATTTTGCGTAAAGGTTTTAAAAAGTTATCCGGAGTTGATTTTAGCTGGCACGAGGCCAGGGCCAGCTTTTTAGAAGCGGTTTTTGCCCGGGGGAATCGGGAACTTGCCCCTGTTTTGGAGTTAGCCTGGCAGCTGGGTTGTCGCTTTGATGGTTGGTCGGAATATTTTCACTTTGACTTATGGCGTGAAGCTTTTCAAAAAACAGGAGTGAGAGGTGAAAATTATGCCTACCGCCGTTTTTCCTACGAACAAAATTTGCCCTGGGATCATCTGCACTGCGGTGTTGATAAAAAAGTACTGGTCGGGGAACACCAGAAAGCGCTTGCCGGTGATGAGCCGGAAGGAGTGACCAATGACCCGAATCTGTTTTAATTTTGCTCGTAATGAAAAACTAAAACATATATCACACCTGGATATGATGCGCCTTTTCCAGCGGGCCTTGCGCCGTAGCGGTTTACCTTTGGCTTATAGTGAAGGGTTTTCTCCTCACCCGCGGTTTAACCTGGCTGCCCCGTTGCCGGTGGGTGTGACGGCAGATGAAGAATTTGGTGAAGTTTTTTTTACTGGAGAAATAACCCTGGAAGAGTTTGTGGCAGCTTTAAAAAAACAGCTGCCAGACGGCCTGCAGTTAAAAAATGCTTTCATTTTAAATAATCAAGCTCCACCGATTCCCTCTATTGTTTCCGCTGCTTTATACAGGGCCCACCTGGAAATTGCCAACCTGCGAACAAATACGGATGTTGAAGAGTACCGCTCCGCATTGGCGCGATTAATCGATAAAGAAGAAATACTGGCTCCACGCTCCTCCAAGAAGGGCAAAAAGAAAACTTATGTCAATGTTCGCCCTTATATCTTTGAAGCTAACCTGGATGAACAGGGCAACGCTAACTTCCTGTCATTAAATTTGCTTTTACAAACCGGTAGTAAGGGAGGAGTTTCACCGGTTTTTGTTTTAGAACAGCTGGAGCAGGAATTAGGCGACAAACAACCTCAGCATCTAAACTGGGATCTGCACCGGGTAAAGCTTTACCGAGACCGAAACGGTTCTTTGGAGCCCTTGTCGGAAGGGATGTGTATTAATGGATAAAAAGATAATTGTTAACTGTGATAACCGGGCCACCAGGGTTGCTCTGCTTGAAAGCGGAAAATTGGTGGAAATAGATATTGAAAGGCCCCTGCAGTACCGGGTGGTGGGTAACCTCTACAAAGGCATTGTTGCCAATGTTTTGCCGGGGATGCAGGCAGCTTTCATTGATATTGGTTTGGAAAAAAATGCGTTTTTGTATGTGGATGATGTTTTTACAGATTGGGACGATGAGAATGCGCCACCGGCCAAAAGATCAATTGATAAACTGCTTAAAGTTGGTGAAGAAATAATGGTCCAGGTGGTTAAAGAACCCTTTGGCAGCAAAGGAGCCCGGGTTACCGGACAGATTACTATTCCCGGGCGCTACCTGGTGTTAGTGCCCGGAGCAGATTATATCGGGGTTTCCAGGCGTATTGAGAGTCAGACTGAGCGGGAAAGGTTGAGCCGGGAAGTGGAAAAGGTAAAACCGGACAATCTGGGGTTAATTGTGCGAACGGTGGCCGAAGGAATGGACACCGAAGTGATGGAACAGGATCTGCAATTTTTAAACCAGCTCTGGAACCGAATTTTAACTCGTTTTGAGCAAAAAACCGCACCGGCGATCCTTTATCAGGATCTTTCTCTGACCTGCCGTATCGCCCGGGATCTATTTGTCGAAGAATTTAGCAGTTTTTTGATTGATGATAAACATGAGTACGAAAAAGTAAAAGAAATAGTTGATTATATCTCTCCTCACTTAAAAACCAAAGTGAAATACTATAAAGAAGACGAACCGATCTTCGAACGCTACGGCATAGAAAAAGAATTGGAGAAAGCTCTCTCGCGGCAGGTATGGCTGAAAAGCGGGGGTTACCTGGTTTTTGATGAAACTGAGGCGCTAACGGTAGTCGATGTTAATACCGGGCGCTATATTGGGCGCCGTAACCTGGCTGATACCATACTAAAAACCAATTTGGAGGCAGCTGAAGAGATTGCCTGCCAGGTTCGCCTCCGCGATATCGGCGGGATCATCATTATTGATTTTATCGATATGAGTTTAGAAGATCATCGACGCAAGGTAATAGATAAGCTGAGTGATTCAATTAAAAACGATCGGACCAAGACATATGTGCTGGGCCTCACCAACCTGGGCCTGGTGGAGATGACCAGAAAAAAAGTACGCCAGGATCTTTCCGAATACCTGCAGCAGACCTGCCCCTACTGTAGCGGTTCAGGAAGGGTGCGTACTCCCCTGGTTGTCAGCACCCGGATCGAAAGTGAGATAAAGCAACAGCTGCAGAAAGAAAAGAGCGAAGCTGTTTTAATTGAGATGCACCATGAAGTAGCTTCAATTATCATTGGCACCGGTGGAGGCAATCTTAAAAAATTGGAAGATGAATTAAACTGCAAGATTTTTATTCGCGGCGCTGAAGATATCCATGTTGAAGAATACCGCATTGCAGCACGGGGCAGCAAAAAGGAAATCCAGGATTTAGCTCTCCCGGTTAAAGCGGGAGAAGTTCTCGAACTTGAGGTTGAAGAGCCGCATTCCGCCAACCCAAACCACGGAATTGCCCGGATACAAGGTTTTGTCATCAATATAGAGGGGGCCGGGGAAAAGGTTGGCCAGAAGGTGAAAGTGGAGGTAAAAGATGTTAATCGCACTTATGCACGGGCAGTTATGAAATAAAGATAAGCTGGGGATACTTTCCCGTCATGAGATGACAGTAAACTTTGTTTAATAAATTAATTTGTCCTCCACATAAAAACAGGTTTTATCATGTTCAGGGTAGGTAGATTATTAAATCGGCAACGCTATTTATTATTGCTATTCCTGAAACCTCGGGAAAAGTGGGGGTTCTCCATTAACGAGGTAAGGAGCGATTAGCCCGGTTAATTCAATTGACAAAGGCAGATAGGCGTGTTAAACTCTGCAATAGATTGACAACCGCACGAAGATGGTCTTAAAAGCCTCACAAAGCTATGGTCGGGCTACCATATTCGGCGAGTCCTTTAGAGGGGGTTTGTTTATGTACGCTATTATTGAAACCGGTGGTAAGCAGTACCGCGCAGAAGAAGGTAAGACAATCCGCGTGGAAAAATTGTCCGCGGATAAGGGAGAAAAGGTTGATTTTGATCGGGTTTTAATGATTAACGACGATAATGAGTCCCAGGTGGGAAAACCGTACCTGGAAAACTGCAAAGTGGAAGGAAAGGTAGTCGCTAATGGCCGCGGGCGTAAAATTACGGTCTTTAAATACAAGCCGAAGAAAAATTACAGCCGCAAGCAGGGGCACCGCCAGCCCTATACTGAGGTTTTAATCGAAAATATTAGCAGTTAATAATATGATTATAAAAAGAAAGGCATGAAAGAGAGGTGTCATAAATGGCTCATAAAAAGGGAGTAGGCAGTTCACGCAACGGAAGAGATAGTAATGCCAAAAGACTGGGCGTAAAAAGCTATGGCGGACAAATAGTTAAGGCAGGCAGCATTATAGTCCGCCAGAGAGGAACTCGTTTTCATCCGGGAATTAACGTTGGCAAAGGCGGCGATGATACCTTGTTCGCTAAAGCTGACGGCCGGGTAGTTTTTGAACATACTAATCGTGCTAAAAAACAGGTTAATGTATTGCCCGTCGAAGGTGCGGCAGTAAACTAATAAGCGATATCTGTGTAAGGCCCGGGTCCCAAGCCCGGGTTTTTATTTAGCAGTTTTTTGTTTTTTAGCAGTGCAGCAGGTGATCGTGGGTTAATGTTCGTAGATGAATTAGAACTCTTAGTGCGTGGGGGGCGGGGTGGCAATGGTGCTGTTTCGTTTCGCCGTGAAAAGTATGTTCCCAAAGGCGGCCCTGACGGCGGTGATGGTGGTAAGGGTGGTGATGTATATCTTTGGGCGGATCCGTCGAAGCACAGTTTTCTTGACCTTAGATACCGCCATACCCTGAAGGCATCTAACGGAACCCATGGTAAAGGGAAAAATCAACATGGAGCAGATGGCAGTGATCTGCTGGTGCCGGTTCCGGTAGGGACTGTAGTTCGGGACCTGGAAGATAATGTTTGGGCCGATCTTACAAAAGAGGGGCAGAAGGCTTTGGTGGCAAAAGGCGGCCAGGGTGGTAAAGGCAATGCCCGTTTCGCCAGCTCCAGGAGAAGAGTGCCCCGCCTAGCTGAAAAAGGCCTCCCCGGCGAAGAGCGAAAAATTAAACTGGAATTAAAATTGATGGCCCAGGTGGGCCTGGTTGGTTTGCCTAATGCCGGCAAGTCTACTCTGCTTAGCAGAATAACGGCGGCAAAACCGAAAGTGGCTTCTTATCCTTTCACTACCCTTACCCCCAACTTGGGTGTGGTCAAAGTTGGTGATGAGGGTAATTTTATTATTGCCGATTTACCGGGTCTCATCGAAGGAGCGCACCAGGGCGTGGGGCTCGGGCACCAATTTTTGCGCCATGTAGAAAGAACCCTTATTTTATTATTTCTGCTCGACCTGGATCCGGAAGCAGATCACGAGCCGGCTGAAGCTTATCAAATGTTAAAACATGAAATTTCCCTTTACAGGTCCCGGTTAGCCAATTACCCTCGAGTAGTGGTGGGCAATAAACTTGATTTAACCGGGGCAGATGAGCAACTGGCAAAACTCAAAAACAGGATTATTAAGTTAGAGGGAGAAAATATTCCTGTTTTTGGGATAGCCGCTTTTACTGGATTAAATGTAAAGGAATTGATTTGGTTTTTATATGAAAAAATAAATGATTTATCCCAAAAAGAAGAGACTGAAGCAGAACCGGTAAGCGATGCCGATGAAGAAACAAAAACTCTCTTAAGTATTGAAAAGTTCGGCAATGCATATTATGTAAAAGGCGAGGAAATAGAAAAGATGGCAGCCAAGACCGACTTTGAAAATGAAGAGGCGCTGCGCCGGTTCCAAAATTTTGCCAGGCGGATTGGTTTGGAATGGGAATTGAAGAAATTAGGCATAAAAGAGGGCGATACCGTTCGTATCGGTGATGAGGAATTTGATTACTACGATTAAGTTGTAAAGGAGTTGCCGTGGTTGTTTTTTATAAATCAAAATAATAAAGAAGCGGTGAGCATGAGTATTGGGCTGATGGGCGGAACCTTCGATCCCATTCATATGGGACACCTGGTAACTGCTGAAGAAGCCAGACAGCAATTTGATCTAGATTATGTCATTTTTGTGCCTACCGGAAAACCGCCGCATAAGCACTATGCTCAGGTTACCCTGCCTGAGCATCGCTATCTGATGACCACCCTGGCAGTAATGTCCAATCCATCTTTTTACGTATCTTCCGTGGAGATGGACAGCGAGGGGCCTACTTATACAATTGATACGGTCAGGCATTTTTCTTGCGGGGAAAATGGAGCCCCGGAGCTTTTTTTTATTACCGGGGCTGATGCAATCTTAGATTTGTTTAACTGGAAAGATTACGAAGACCTGCTGCGCCTGTGTACTTTTATTGCTGTTTCAAGGCCCGGCTATTCGCTGGAAAAATTTAGGGAGACGCTGGATAAAAATTGTCCGGGTATGAAAAATAAAGTGCACTTGTTGGAAATACCCGCCCTGGCAGTTTCTTCTACTTTCATTCGGGAAAGAGTGGCCCTGGGAAAAACTATTAAATATTTAACCCCGGAACCGGTGGAACAATATATCAAAAAACACGGAATTTATATGACATCTGGGTAATAAACGGTTTTATTTGCCTGAAAATAGGGTATAATATACTTGGAGGTGGAATATTAAATGGTAAAAACTTTGTACGTGGGGAATATTCCCTGGAGCACCAAAGAAAGTGAATTGGAAAAATTTTTTTCAGAGTATGGAGACGTTGTAGAATGTCGTATTATCACTGAACGCGCCACCGGTCGTTCCCGCGGGTATGGCTTTGTCGAAGTTAACGAAGATCAAATGGAAGATATTATGGAAAAGACTAACGGGGTTGAACTGGACGGTCGAAAACTGGTGGTTAATGAAGCTAAACCGCGTGAGCAGTAATCGAAAACCTGACTTGTATTATAATTAATTTGATTTGAAAGGAAAGTAAAAAAATTAGCGATTTACCTAAAGGAAGTCATGAAAATCCGGATCAAATCCTGGATCTCTCAGGATACCAGGAGTTAATGAAAGAGATGTTGGATGAAAAATTGTTTCGTCATTCCATGGGAGTGGCAAAAGCGGCCGCTTCTTTGGCAGAATACTATGGGCAAAGCAAGGAGAAAGCATATTTAACCGGGATTGTTCATGATTATGGAAAACGCTATTCCCGGCAGGAACTGATAAAAAAAGCAGAAGAGATGAATCTACGTTTGGATCGGGTTACCCGTGAAGAAAGCCGTCTGCTCCATGCTCCTGTCGGTGCTGCTCTGCTAAAATCAGAAGGAAAGGTTAAAGATCCCGAAATTTTGCGTGCGGTTTATTATCATACTACCGGGCGCAAAGGGATGACCGGGCTGGAGAAAGTTATCTACCTGGCCGATTATATTGAAGAAGGACGTGATTTTGCGGAGGCAGATAAAATCAGGAAACTGGCGTGGTCCGATCCGGAGCAGGCCATGCTTGAAGCGGTCGAGTTTGCGATTGAATCAGTACTGCAAAGGGGATTACTACTGCATCCGCGTTCGGTTGCATTTCGAAATAGTCTTTTGGTTACTCAAAGGAAAGCAAAAAATAACCGGTAAGGATGTAAATTGATTATCCTGGACGGTAGGCCTGCCTAATTGGTAGAATATGCTTAAGTGGAGGTGATTTTATTTGACAGCAGGACCCGATGATAGATCCCGGGAACTGGCTAATCTTGCCGTTAAACTGGCGGCGGAGAAAAAAATAAAGGATATGCGCCTGCTGGAAGTTGGCCGGGTATCTATAATTGCCGATTATTTTTTGATCGGCACCGGATCTACGGCAGTACAGGTTCATGCCATCTGTGATCACCTGATCGAAAGCCTTAAAAAGGAAGGGTTTTATGCTTCGAGGGTTGAAGGATACCAGGAAGGCTGGTGGGTAATTTTGGACTATGGTCCACTGGTAATCCATATATTTCAACCTGAGGCAAGGGATTTTTACGATTTGGAAAGGCTTTGGTCCGAATCACCGCTGGTGGAATTGGAAAGTACTGGCAACAAGCATTCTGCTTCTTCGCAATAACTTGTATAAAGTAGAGACAGGTGAATTACATGGGCGACGGAAAGCTTAAAGATGCAATAGCTGGATTAATTTCTGAAGAAATTAATCCAGCCGGAGAAAGCTATCGCTGCCTGCGGTTGTCTGCAACCAGGCAACTGGCCAGGGAATTCTCTCTTCCTGGAAAACAGGTTGAGATAGCCGCCCTGGAAGAAGGAATAGTTCCGGAACGTTACCAGCGCAGCCTGGGCACAGTTGGCATGAACGGTCAAATTAACTTGTTACGTTCTAAAGTCGGGGTGCTGGGAGCCGGTGGTTTAGGTGGTTTTGCTTTTGAATTGCTGGCCCGCATGGGGGTGGGTCACCTAATTGTGGTAGACGGTGACAGTTTTAGTGAAAGCAACTTAAACCGGCAGTTGGTGGCCACGGAAGAAACCCTTGATGAGCCCAAGGCAAAGGTTGCCCAAAAACGAATCAAACAAGTAAACAGTGCGATTGACATAGAGGTTTTCAGTTGCCTGGGAGAAAAGGAGAACCTCTACCAATTATTTGCAGGCTGTGATATTGTTTTAGATTGTCTTGATAACCTGCCTTCTCGCTTTGTCCTGGAAAAAGTTTGTACAGATCTTGCTGTGCCCATGATCCACGGTGCTATTGCCGGTTTTTTGGGGCAACTGGCGGTAATCAGACCTGGAAAGCCGGTACTGGGGAAAATTTATGGCAATAGTAATGAGGAAACCCGGCATGGAGTGGAGGCTCAATTGGGCAACCCGGCAGTGACCCCGGCCATGCTGGGATCATGGCAGGCCGGTGAAGCCATCAAGATTCTGGCCGGGCTGGAAGGAGTCCTGCCAGAAGGCAGCCTGCTGATTATTGATATGCAGAATGGTGAATCATATCAGATCGAACTGGAAGTTTAAGTTATGCAGTTAAAAAATCTTTTCTCCTATTGACAAGGCTTTCGGCCGTGCATATAATGTTAAATGTACTCGGGGTGCCAAAAATTGAAGCTCAATGAAGGGAAGCAGTAAGCAAAAAAAGCCTAAAAAGAGAGCCGGACCTGGTGAAAACCGGCAGGCAGTAATGCTGAACTCGTCCCGGAGAAGCAGTAGTGAAAAGTAAAGTAGTTACTGCCGTAAGCCGGCGATAACGGCAAGCAAGCGGGTAACATAACAGGGGGCTGTGGCGCAGTGGGAGCGCGCTTCCTTGGCATGGAAGAGGTCGCGGGTTCGACTCCCGCCAGCTCCACCAAATGTTTCACCAATAAGGGTGGTACCGCGGGTATAATCCGTCCCTTAATTTAAGCGGACGGATTTTTTATATTTCAAAAGGGGATGATACCAGTGACAAGCTACGATCCAATTCAAATTGAAGAAAAATGGCAAAAGCTTTGGCAAGAGCAGGATTCATTTAGATCCAAAGTCGACCATTCCAAGACTAAATATTATGTTCTGGAGATGTTTCCCTATCCTTCGGGCAAATTGCATATGGGGCATATGCGGGTGTACTCCATCGGAGATGTCTTGGCCCGTTTTTTACGCATGCGCGATTATAATGTGATGCATCCCATGGGGTGGGATGCTTTTGGCCTGCCTGCTGAAAATGCCGCGATTGAAAATAATGTTAATCCGGCGCAGTGGACCGCACAGAATGTGGAACATATGAAAAAACAACAAAACAGGCTGGGGGTCAGTTACGACTGGCACAGGGAAGTAAACACTTCTTCTCCCGATTATTATAAGTGGTCACAGTGGTTGTTTTTGCTCATGTACGACCGGGGTCTTGCTTACAAAGAAAAATCAAGTGTAAACTGGTGTTCTACCTGTCAAACAGTCTTAGCTAACGAACAGGTAGAGAAAGGTTTGTGCTGGCGCTGTTCTTCGGTGGTGGAATCCAGGGAACTGGAACAATGGTTTTTAAAGATAACCGATTATGCCGAGAGGTTATTAAATGATATGGATCAGTTGGAAGAATGGCCGGAACGGGTTAAGTTAATGCAGAAAAACTGGATCGGCCGCAGTGAGGGGGCAGAAATCGCTTTTAAAGTAAAGGAATTCCCTGAAGAAGAAATACGCACATTTACCACTCGCCCGGATACTCTTTTTGGGGTGACCTATATGGTCCTGGCTCCCGAACATCCCCTGGTCAAGACCCTGGTGGAAGGAACGCAGCAAGAAGAAAAGGTAATGCAGTTTGTTTCCCAGGTTCGGCAGGAGAGTGATCTAGAGCGGGTTTCTGAGGAAACCCCCAAAATTGGTCTTTTTACAGGGTGTCATGCAGTCAACCCGATTAATGGAGAAGAAGTTCCTATCCTGGTAGGTAATTATGTCCTGATGGCTTACGGAACCGGTGCAGTTATGGGAGTACCGGCACATGACCAGAGGGATTTTGAGTTCGCCCGTAAGTATAATTTACCGGTGCGGGTAGTAATTCAGCCGGAAGGAGAAGAGCTGTCCGGGGATACTATGGAAGTTGCTTATGACGGGGAAGGAAAAATGGTCAACTCCGGTTCCTTTAACGGTTTCAGTGACAGCGAAGGAATTAAAAAAGTAACTGAATATCTGGCCGAACACGGCCAGGGTGAATTTAAAGTTACTTACAAATTAAGGGACTGGCTGATCTCCCGGCAGCGCTACTGGGGGGCTCCGATACCCATGAAATACTGCGAAAAATGTGGTGCTGTTCCGGTTCCCGAAGAAGAGCTGCCGGTAGAGTTGCCAATGAATGTGGAATTATCCGGTAACCGGGTGCCCAGCCTGGCGCATTACAAAGATTTTATTCAAACCACCTGTCACCTGTGCGGTGGGTCGGCAAAGCGGGAAACAGATACCATGGATACTTTTATCTGTTCTTCATGGTATTTCCTGCGCTATACCAGTCCAAACGCTACTACCGCTCCCTTTGATAAAGAAGCAGTAGACTACTGGATGCCGGTGGATCAATATATCGGCGGGATTGAACATGCCGTACTTCACCTGCTTTATGCGCGCTTTTTTACCAAGGTGCTCTATGATGCCGGTTTAATTCAGTGCGATGAACCTTTTAGCCGGCTGTTAGCCCAGGGCATGGTTTACAAAGACGGGGCCAAAATGTCCAAGTCCAAGGGCAACGTAGTGACACCGGATGACATTGTGGCCAGTTACGGCGCCGATACCGGTCGGTTGTTTATACTTTTTGCTTCACCCCCTGAAAAGGATCTTGACTGGAATGATCAAGGGGTGGAAGGATGCTACCGCTTCCTACGCCGAGTTTGGCGGTTGGTGGTTGAGTGCCGGGAGGAATTGTCTCAAGGAACGGGCCGCACCGACAGTGGAGAAAGTGAAATCGATTTGCAGCGAAACGTTCACAACGCGATAAAAAAAGTAACCCATGATGTAGAGGAACGTTTTAACTTTAATACGGCGATTAGTGCGATAATGGAATTGGTTAATGCAATTTATGCGTACAGGCAGACAAATGAAAATCAGCAGTACAGCCATAAAGTTCTAAAGGATTCCCTGGAGAAAATGGTTGTTTTATTGGCTCCTTTTGCTCCCCACATTGCTGAGGAGTCATGGAGTTTGCTCGGGCATTCTGAGAGTGTTCACCGCCAGAACTGGCCCAAACATGATCCGGAAATGCTGCAGGCAGACCAGGTTGAAATAGTAGTGCAGATTAACGGAAAAGTACGGGGCAGGATCAACGTTCCAGCGGACTGTGCAAAGGAACAGCTCGTTGAGGCAGCTCATAATAATGAAAGGATTGATGAGCTGCTCGAAGGGAAGGAAATTGTTAAAAATATCACTGTTCCGGGAAGATTGGTAAATATAGTGACCCGCTAAATTATGTTAAATTATGAAGAAAATTTGAATTTGTGTTAAATCGAGGCTGTTTCCCTTGACAAGCCTTCTTTTAGATAATATAATTATAATTAGTCAAAAGAAAAAATATTCTATGCTATTTACTTCAAGAAAGCTTCCAGGTTTATTATTCATAGATTGGATTTGTTTTTGAAGCCAGCTTAAAGTTAAGGTTTGAGATTTTGGCACATATTATTTGAAAGGAGGAAAATTAAATGGCTGAAGAAGAAAAAAAAGCAAATGAAGGTAAAGCGGGTAAAACAGGTAAAGCAGGTGGAACTGGTGATGACGCTGTTTTAAAACCGGATCCGTCAAAGGAAGAAGACAGTATTAGAATATCTTCTGATGTAATTGCGGTAATTACCAGCATTATTTCAAGTGACGTACCGGGTATTGCCGGTATGAGCGGTGGTGTTGTCGGTGGAATTGCCGAGAGACTGGGTCGTAAAGATATGACCAAGGGAATCATTGTTGAAGTTGATGAGGACAAAGTAACTATAGAATTGAATGTTATAGTGGAATATGGCAAATCTATTGTCGAATCTACCGACAAGCTAAAGAAAGAAATCCGTAACAATGTGGAGAAAACAACCGGCTTAAAAGTGCAAGCGATCAATATCAATGTCCAGGGAATTAATGTTCCCGAAGAAGAAAAACCAGAGGAAGAGAAAAAAGGCAAAGAAGAGAGTTCATAACTTTTTGCCGGATTTGGAAATATAAAGCGGGAAAGCCCGGCACCGAGTCTATGCTCGGTCCGGGTTTTTCTATTTCAAAAACAAGGGAAAAAGGGGTCTACGGCGAAACTATTAAATGCCTACTTGCCAACAAGCGCCATAAAAAGGACCGGGTAAGATATCAGAATGCCGCGCAGCCGTTAAGGTTTATGCGTTTTAGAAATGTTAATGCGATTGACCGATAAAAAAGAATGAGAGGAGAAGCGGGGATTGGAAAGGGAAGAGGGCAAGCGTGAGAAATTTATTTTAGGAGTGCTGGTTTTGCTGTTAGTTGCAGGTGGGATTTGGAAAGCTGTAGAGATGGGAAATACTGAACCGGAGTTGTTGCCGGAAAGCGCTGATTTATCGCAGGAACTTAATGAAGATGAGCTTGCACCGGAGTTAATCTCGGTTCACCTGGTCGGTGCAGTGCAAAATCCCGGGGTTTATGAACTGGTTGAAGGGGCGCGAGTTTATGAATTGTTGGAACTAGGGGGCGGGTTTAGAGAAGATGCCGAAAAGGAAAGTCTCAATCAGGCCCGGCCTTTATTTGATGGCGAACAAGTTTATGTCCCCTATATTGGCGAAGCACCCGAATCCTCAACAACCGGGGATAATGCCAAGATCAATATAAACCGCGCTTCTGCTTCCGAGTTAACCGCTCTTCCCGGAATTGGTGAGGTTCGGGCCGGGCAAATAGTTAAGTACCGTGAAAAGCATGGCTATTTTACGGAGAAGGAACAGGTAATGGAAGTAAGCGGGATTGGCGAGGCAACCTTCAATAATTTTGCCGAGATGATTACTGTTTACTAGAAAAAATTTGTCGGCAGCTATAGCTGTGGTTTAAACTACAGGTGCGGTTGCCTGGAAGATGATAAGATAGGGTTGTTTTATGAAAGTTTACGACATAATTTTAAAAAAACGTAACGGGTTTTCTCTAACCAGGAATGAAATCGAATATTTTGTTGATGGTTATGCAGACGGTTTTATTCCAGATTACCAGGCGGCTGCCCTGGCCATGGCCATTTATTTTCAAGGGATGGACGAAGAAGAAACTGCCTGCCTGACCATGGCTATGGCTAATTCCGGGACCCGGGTTGATTTGAGCGATATTTCCGGGATTAAAGTTGACAAGCACAGCACCGGTGGAGTCGGAGACACTACTACCCTGGTGCTGGTTCCGTTAGCTGCCGCTGCCGGGCTTCCCGTGGCAAAAATGTCCGGTCGGGGGCTGGGCCATACCGGAGGCACCCTGGATAAGCTTGAATCTATTCCCGGATTTTGCAGTGAGCTTTCGATCCTTGAAATTAAAACGGTAATAAAAAAAAGCGGACTGGTTCTGGTGGCTCAGGCCGAGGATCTGGTTCCAGCTGATAAAAAATTATATGCCCTGCGCGATGTAACTGCCACAGTAGACAGTATGTCCCTGATTGCCGCCAGTATAATGAGCAAGAAAATAGCGGCCGGGGCTGATGCTCTGGTTCTTGATGTCAAAGTAGGAAGCGGCGCTTTTATTCAAGAAATCGAACAGGCTTATAAACTGGCCCAAATTATGACTGATATCGGTATGAAATCAAACCTTCGCACCGCAGCTGTTATTACAAGAATGGATCAACCGCTTGGCCGGGCGGTTGGTAATGCCCTTGAAATTGAGGAAGCTATTTTGACCCTTTGTGGTGAAGGACCGACTGACCTGGAAAAACTCTGCCTCCACCTGGGAGGTTGGATGCTCTACCTGAGTGGGAAAAGCGCCGATCCTTACCAGGGAGAATCACATTTAAAAGGGTTAATTCAAAAAGGAGCCGGGCTTGATAAGTTCAGGGAGCTGGTTAAAAACCAGGGCGGAGATGAAAGGGTTATCGATGATTTATCACAGCTTCCGCAAGCTGCAGAAATAATTCCGGTTAAAGCTGCAAGCTATGGATTCGTTGGATCCCTGGAAGCAAAGATGATTGGAGAGGCTGCTATGAAAATAGGAGCCGGGCGTGACCGGAAAGATGCGCAAATCGATCCTGCTGTGGGCATTACCCTGGAGAAAAAAATAGGGGATGCGGTAAAAAAAGGTGAAATCCTTGCTTATGTGCATGCGAATCGCGCGCCGGAGCAGGAATTGATAGCCAAGGCAGTGGACATGGTCTTTGATGCTTACACTATTAAAAAAGATCCTGTCAAATTACCTGAAATAATCCTTGGCTGTGTGGAATGATCAAGAAGGTGGAGATGATGACTGATCAATTAGCGGGATATATTGAACATACCCTGTTAAAACCGGAAGCCGGTAAAAATGAAATTATTGAGCTTTGCCAAGAAGCGCTAAAGTTTTCATTTTATGCGGTCTGTATTAATCCGTCTTTTGTAAAAACCGCTGCTGAAGAATTGCTGGGATCCGCAGTTAAAGTGTGCACGGTTATAGGATTTCCTCTTGGAGCAACCACTACCGAGACAAAGGCTTGTGAGGCTGCAGAAGCGGTTGAAAGTGGAGCTGGTGAAGTCGATATGGTCATTCATGTTGGAGCCTTAAAAAGCGGTAGCGAACAATATCTTATCGATGATATTTCTTCCGTAGTACAGGCGGCGAAGGGGAACCCCGTAAAGGTTATTATTGAAACCGGATTTTTAGATGATGAGGAAAAAGTTTTGGCCTGCCGCCTGGCAGAAAAGAGCGGTGCCCATTTTGTAAAGAATTCAACCGGATTCGGCCCCGGCAAAGCTACCAGTGCCGAGATCAAGTTAATGCGCGATGTTGTTGAAGGCAGGCTTGGGGTTAAAGCATCTGCCGGGATTAAGACCAGGACTGCGGCCCTGGAAATGATCAACGCCGGGGCGGACCGTATTGGCACCAGTTCGGGGATCGATATAATCTGTGAATAAGATTAAAGATAAGGATTAAGGACCCTGGCTCAATTATTTTTACCAATTAAAGTTTTTGACATGGAGCCCGGGCTGGTCTAAAATACATATGAAGGTTTAAGTTGACCGGTAATATGCTGGTTTTATTAATATGTTGGAGGGGTAATTTTGCGAAGTCGTTTCTTTTTAATTTTGGTTGGTGTAATAATCCTGGTTTCTATACTCTTAACTGGGACTAACTTTTATCTTGATTTACTCTGGTTTGTCGATCTGGATGCAGAGCAGGTTTTTTGGACTCAGTATTTGACCCAGTGGGGGATGAGGATTGGCGGCTTTATTTTTATTTTCGCCTTTTTATTTGTTAATTTAATTTTTACCAAACGCTATATTTTAAGCTTCCCCAACCTGGCTTTGCGTGAAAGGTTAATGTCCAGCGGGGCGATGCAATATTTTACTCCAAGACGCCTGACCATTTATTTCCTGGTTGCTTCCGTTGTTCTGGCTTATATATTTTCTTCGTATGTGGGGCAAGGGTGGATGGAGGCGCTGCGCTTTTTTAACCAGGTGCCGTTTGGCATTAGCGATCCCCTCTATGGTGCCGATGTGTCGCAATATGTTTTCGGCCTGCCCTTTTACCGCTTTATTTACAGCTTTTTAATGATGACAGTGGTTATTACTCTGGTTATTATCGGGGCTATTTATCTGATTTTAAACCCCCCTTCTCAGGGGAAACAGGGATGGTTTCCCCCGGCTCGTGGAATCAGCCACCTGGCAGTTCTTTTGGCCATGGTCTTTGGTCTCAAAGTCTGGGATTACCGCCTGGGACAACTGGAACTGCTCCTTTCTGACAGGGGAGTGGTTTTTGGCGCCGGTTACACCGATATTAACGCCAACTATACGGTTTTACAGATCTTGATGGTTTTAGCCGGGATTATTACCCTGGTTTTCCTGGCCAATATCTTCTTGCGCCGTTACCGGTTGTTTTTATACGGGATCATGGTTTTAATGGGCGTTTCCCTGCTTGGCGGATGGGCTTACCCGGCGATCATTCAAAGTTACGTGGTTGAACCCAGCGAATTTACATATGAACGTGATTATTTAGCTCACAATATTGGATTTACCCGCCAGGCTTACGGGCTGGATCAGTTTGATTCGCGCCGTTATGACGCAACCCAGACTTTAAGCTGGGATGACCTCCAGGAGAGCCCGGGAACGATAAAAAACGTCAGGTTGTGGGATTACCGCCCCCTGCTGACTACATTTAACGAAGTGCAGGCGATCCGTCCCTATTACCGTTTTGTTGATGTCGATATTGATCGCTATGAAGTAAATGACGAATACCGCCAGGTCATGCTATCGCCCAGGGAGCTCGATAAGAGCAGATTGGTTGAAGCAGCTCAAACCTGGGTAAATATTCGCCTGCAGTATACCCACGGTTATGGCGTGACCATGAGCCCGGTCAACGAAGTTACTGCCGAAGGTCTCCCCCGGTATTTTCTAAGCGATATTCCTCCAGAAGGTGACCTGGAATTAAATAACTCTTCAATATATTTTGGTGAATTAACCGACGATTATATTATTACCAACACCGAAACTGCGGAATTTCACTATGCCACAGATGAAGGTGAAAATGAATTTATCCATTATGACGGAGACGGCGGAATTCCAGTGAATTCTATTTTTAGAAGGGCTATGATGGCCTTGCGTTTTGGTGAGTACCGCATTCTCATTTCCAATCAATTGAACAATGACAGTCGGCTTATTTTTGATCGCAACATTCACGAAAGAGTGCGTAAAATAGCGCCATTCCTGCGCTATGATCGCGACCCATACATAGTTGTAAATGGCGGACGTTTATTCTGGATCCAGGATGCTTACACGGTTACCGATCGCTATCCTTATTCAGAGCCTTATGAGAATGTTAATTATATCCGTAACTCGGTTAAGGTGGTCATTGACGCTTACAATGGAGATGTGAAATTTTACGTGACCGATAAAGAGGATCCTATGCTCCAGACTTACAGCAATATCTTTCCCGATCTGTTTACCCCGATGGCAGAAATGCCGGAAGGGTTAACCAGTAATATTCGCTATCCGCTGGATCTTTTTGAAATGCAGTCAGAAATGCTGCAGCTTTATCATATTACCGATCCGAACCAGTTTTACAGCCGCGAGAATCTCTGGGCGATTCCCACGGAAAAAGCCTTTGGGCAGGAGCAGCTGATGGAGCCGTATTACACGATCCTGGAATTGCCCGTTTATGATGAACCGGAATATGTATTGATCCTGCCTTTCACCCCGGATAAACGCAACAACATGATTGCCTGGATGGTGGCTCGTTGCGACCAGCCCAACTATGGCCGGGTGGAACTGTTCCTGTTTCCCAGGGAACGATTGGTGTTTGGCCCGCGGCAAGTTGAGAACCGCATCGACCAGGATACCGATATTTCGGAACAGTTTACCCTCTGGGGCCAGGTGGGCTCAAGGGTGATCAGAGGCAACTTGTTGGTTTTGCCTATAAATAATTCCCTGCTTTATGTGGAACCGATTTTCCTGGAAGCGGATACCGGGGGTTTACCGGAATTGGCCAGGGTGATTGTCAGCTATGATGAAACTGTTGTTATGGGTGATACCCTGGACCAGGCTTTAATTCAGGTTTTTGGCGAGATCGATGAACTCCCTGCGGAAATACCGGAAGAGAATATCCCGGATGACATTGATCTAGACGATCCGGTTCCCGAAGTGGAAATAGATATTGAAGCGGAACTGGCTGAGATGATTATCCAGGCCAGGGAAGCATACGAACAGGCTCTGGAAATGCAGCAGGAAGGGGATTGGAGCGGTTACGGCGATAAAATAGCGGAACTGGAAGAAATACTTTCGGATATGGAACGCTTTGCTGACTAGCCGGCAGACGGGGGAGGATGGTTTTGTCAAATCCGGAATACGATGTATATACTGATGGCGCCTGTTCCGGGAATCCCGGGCCCGGGGGTTGGGCGGCGGTGATCATGCATGACGATAAGGTGGAAGAAATCAGTGGATATGAAAATATGACCACCAATCAGCGCATGGAACTGCAGGCTGCCGTGGAAGCCCTTAAGCAGGTGCCTCCGGGCAGTAAAGTGAGGCTGCACAGCGACAGTGCTTACCTGGTCAATTGTTTTAACCATGGTTGGCTGACCCGCTGGGCAAAAAATGGCTGGTTGTCTGCCAGGGGGCAGCCCGTGGATAACAGGGACCTGTGGGAACTATTGGCGGAGCTGACAGCAAAAAATGAAGTGGAGTGGATCAAAGTCAAAGGGCACAGCACTGATCAGTGGAACCAGCATTGCGATCAGCTGGCCCGGGAAGCTATTGCCGTAGTTAGTGATAGCGAAAAGCATGGGGGAAACACAGATTATACTGTTAGTGAAAGTGTTGTGCCAGGCTCAGAGGATTTTTTAAGTGAAGGTAATAGTGAAAAGACCGATAAAGTTCCTGGCAATAAACATATTTCAAACAACTCTAAAAGAAGAATCGGTTTGTTAACTGGTGGCGGAGATTGCCCGGGTTTAAATGCTGTTATCCGGGCGGTGGTTAAAAGTGCCGGTTACCGCTACAACAGTGAAGTGGTAGGCTTTAATAACGGGTTTAGGGGGTTGGTTGAAAATAATGCCGGTTTGATTGATGATGCTGCTGTTTCTGGAATCCTTGCCCGGGGCGGAACAATCCTGGGCACTTCGAATCGGGACAATCCATTTGATTACAGGGCTGATGGATCATCGGATTACCGGGATACAGGTTTAGACTGCTCCGGTGAAGCTTTAAAAAACCTGGATAAGTGGGGAATCGAGTGCCTGGTGGTAATCGGAGGTGACGGCAGCTTGCTTTTAGCCCACCGTTTTAGCGAACTGGGAGTGCCGGTAATCGGTATTCCTAAGACTATAGACAACGATCTCCCTGCCACTGATGTTACTTTTGGTTTTGATTCGGCGGTTACAACCGCAACAGAAGCAATTGATAAAATCCACACTACCGCTGAATCACATCACCGGGTTATGATTGTGGAAGTGATGGGCCGTGATGCCGGTTGGATCTCCCTGCAGGCCGGTATGGCCGGGGGAGGCGATATCATTTTAATCCCCGAGCTGCCCTTTGACTATTATTGTATAGTAGATAAGATTAAAGAACGCAACCAGAGAGGTAAAAAGTTTAGTATCGTTGTTGTAGCTGAAGGAGCTTATCCTGCCGGTGGCGAACCTGTTTACAAAACTAAGGGATCAGCGAAAAGGCTGGGCGGAATTGGGGAAACCGTAGCCTTGGAAATTGAAAAACGCACTGATATGGAAAGCAGGGCTACAGTGCTGGGCCACCTGCAGCGAGGCGGCAGCCCCACTTCCTATGATCGGATCCTGGCTACCCGTTTTGGGGTGAAAGCAGTGGATCTTATTTGGCAGGAGCAGTATAATCAGATGGTCTGTCTTAAAGGGGACAGCATTGATTCTGTGCCCCTTGAAAAAGCCGTGCAGGGTTCAAAACAAGTAGATCCACATGGAGAGCTGGTCAGCGCTGCTTTAGCCGTAGGCACTTCTTTTGGGGTGTCCTGGGAAACATTCTCTTAAGATGAATTACTGGGGCCTTTAAATTTAAATAAACGCCTTAAAAGTAAGAAAGATATAGATCATTAACCCGGTGAATAAAAGCATAATTACTGTTGCAGCAAGATCTACCCTGCCGATGCGCAGGGTTTTCATTTTGGTGCGCCCTTTACCTCCGGTATAACTGCGAGCATCCATGGCTACAATCAATTCTTCGGCCCGTTTGAAAGCGCTGATAAACAGGGGCAGAAATACCGGAAAGATTTTTATCGTTTTTTGAATAAAATTACCCCGGTCAAAAGCTACTCCGCGGGCCATCTGGGCTTTCATGATTTTTTCTAACTCTTCAGCCAGGATTAATACGAAACGCAGGGCAATAACCAGGGTCATCACCAGTTCATGATAGGGGATTCCGATCACGCGCAGCGGTTTGAGCAGGCTTTCCAGTCCGTCGGTTAGGTTTACCACTGAAGTGGTCAAAGTTAACAAGGTGGTGACGGTAAAGAGGAAAATTACCCGCAAAATAATTAAGCTGCCCATGTGCAGGCCCGCTTCGGTGGCTTCAAAGATCCACCATTGAAAAAGGATTGCTGGATCAGGAGACTGGTAAAGGAACAGCTGGAATACCCACATTAAGATCAGGACCGGCAGCATCGGCTTAAGTCCCCTCAGGGCATATCCGGGTGGTATTTTGGCAATATAAACCAGTCCAGCGATAAGTAATGCTACCAGCCCAAAGGCCAGGTATGAACGAGCCAACAGTAGTAGAACGATTAAAACAGTGGCGCCAACTATTTTTGTGCGTGGATCAAGGCGGTGAATCCCGCTTTCTCCGGGCAGATAAATGCCGAGGGTGATATTTTTAGTCAGTTCCACTATTGAGGTTCCTCCATTTCATGCAGGGCAGCTATAATTTCGCTGATTGCTTCATCTATGGTTAGAATACCTGTGGGCAGAGCAAAGCCGGCTGAGCGTAAATTGTCGATGATGATGCTTATTTCCGGCAGCTCAAGCCCGATGGATCGCAGTTTTTCAGTGTGAGCAAAGACTTCCCTGGTAGGACCGTCCATTATAATCTCTCCGTAATTCATTACCAGGAGGCGTTGGGCAAGCAGGGCCACTTCGTCCATGCTGTTGCTGATAAATAGTATGGTTATGTTCTGGGAATGGTGCAGTCCTTTTACCACTTTCATAATTTCTTCCCGACCCCGAGGGTCGAGGCCGGAGGTAATGTCGTCCAAAACCAAAACTTTGGGCCTGCAGGCTAATACTCCGGCAATAGCTGCTCTTCTTTTTTGCCCTCCGCTGAGGGCAAAAATATCACGGTGGCAAAAAGTTTCATAGTTAAGCCCCACTATCTCCATCGAACTTTTTACCAGGTTTTCAATTTCCTCTTGAGATAAATTTTGATTTTTCGGCCCAAAGGCAACATCTTCCCCGACTGTAGGGGCAAAGAGCTGGTATTCAGGGTTTTGAAAGACGTAACCGACGCGGTGGCGAATCGCAACCAGGTCAGCTTTTTTATCCGCGGTATTTTCGTGGTCAATGATCACTTTACCCTGGCGAGGAATATAAAGAGCATTTAAGTGCTGGGCCAGGGTAGTTTTCCCCGAACGGGTGGGGCCGATTAATCCCACAAATTCACCGTCATCAATGGAGAAGCTGACATCATAAAGCACCTTATGCTCAAACGGAGTGCCTGTTTTGTAGCTATGGCTTAAATTTTCGATTTCAATTGGCATAAGCTACTGACAAGCTCCTCACTGTGAATTATATCTGGCGGAAGATTTAAGCCTTCCTGTTTTAATCCTGAAGCCAGCCGGGAAGCTACCGGAAAATCAAGCCCCATTTTCATGATTTCTTCAGATTGTCCATCATCAGACTGAAAAATTTTCCGGGGAGAACCCTCTACTTTTACAGTGCCACTATCCATGATTAACATGCGGTTGCAGTGAATAACTTCATTCATGAAATGGGTCAATAGCACCAGGGTAATCCCCTCTTCCCGGTTCAGGCGCAGGGCGCTTTCCAGAACTTCACGACGACCGCGGGGATCAAGATGGGCGGTAGGTTCATCAAGGATAATGCATTCAGGTCTCATTGCCAACACCCCGGCAATAGCTACCCGTTGTTTCTGTCCGGCAGAGAGATTATGCGGCGCTTCCCTGCGTAATTTATTCAGGTTTAAGTTATCCAGGGCCCAGTCGACCCGTTCAATTATTTCAGCCTGGGGCAAGCCAAGATTTTCCGGGCCAAAGGCAATGTCTTCTTCTACTATACTGCTGACCAGCTGGTTGTCGGGATTTTGGAAGACCATACCTACTAATTTGCGAATTTCCCCGATATTATCTTTGTTATTGGTAGGGTAACCCTTTACTAACACACGACCGACAGTAGGTGTTAGCAATCCATTAAAATGCCGGGCCAGTGTAGATTTGCCGGATCCGTTTTGTCCGGTAATGGCCAGGATTTCGCCTTTATATACGGCCATATTAATGTTTTGTAAGGCTCTTACTTCTTTTTCGGATCCGGCCCGGTAAACGAAAGTAAGGTCAATAGTTTCAATGATCTTTTCCAAGTGATTACAACTCCGTTGAGATCTCATTATTGTCAGCAGGCCTGATTCTTCGAATTCCTTTTACAAGGATAACAGTTAGGATTGCGGCCAGAATTAATTCGGGGACGCCGTGCAGCACACCGACTGAGATTGATACTTCAGCGGGAAGATAACCCCTCAGGGTGGCCATCCCCAGGACCAGGGTAGTATTGGTAATTGAACCGAAAGCGCCGGCCAATATCAAGGGAAGATATTCAATTAATTTATTCAAGCCTTTGCCATACGTAGCAGGCTTGCCTATTTGCTTATTGGAGTGACTGGCAGATCTATATCCCAGGGCTTTGGTAGTTTTGCTTGTTAAAGCATATACCAGGTAAGAAATAAGTCCGATGAAAAGACGGGGGAGAATTGAAACCAGCGGGTCGGCGAAAAATGGCGCGCCTGGTTGCAGGAAACTGAAAAGGCCGAAAATAGCGCCGGTAATTATACCTACTACCGGTCCTTCCAAAACGCCTCCCAGTATAACCGGGATGTGCATTATTGTGGCATGCCCGGCCGGGGTGGGTACCGGGATAAAACCCAGCCTGGTTACGCCCAGCAAAATGGCAATTGCTCCTAAAATTCCTGATATGACGATTTTACGGACAGATAAGCTCATTTAAGTTCCTCCCTTTTTTGCCTTAAGTACTTATGGTAAAGCAAAACTTCATTCTACACAGGCATTATTTAATCCTTCACCGGCAAGATATTTATAATTTTTGCCCTTGACAGAAAATCAATTACTATAATAATAACTAATTAAGCAGGAATAGTGAAGGGGGCGCAGAATAATCAACAAGTGTTGTTTGGCATAGTTGTTAGGAAGAAAGGATGATCTATGTTGATAAAAAAAATAAGCATTATATTTTTCATATTAATTGTATTGATGGTGCTTTTCATTGGGGACTTTGAGGAGGTAGAAGAGGAGCAACTTCCTCCGGAAGGCTCATCTGCGGAAGGAACTAAGCTGGAAACCGGGAAAGAAATTGATGAAGAAAGTAACGAAATAGTTGAAGTGGAAACAGGCTTCAAGCCCAATGAAGATTTCTATTTTTCCTTTCTTAACGATGAACCTTTTGATGAAGAAGAAGTTAGAGTGAAACTTTTAGATACAAGTACAGGCGATGTCCTGGCAGAAGAGGATTATGGAGAGGAATTGGAGCCGGAAACAAAAATTGTGTATGACCAAATTTGGTTTGGCGATCCCGGCAGGTATAAAATCGTGGTTGAAGTTGGCGGCGAAGAAAGAGCCTGGCAGGAGGTAATTATCGAGAAAGAAGAGGAGGAATAATCTTATTCCTGTCGAATATGCAAAAACTGTAGGTTGTGGTGAAGGAGGCAGTTGATGAGTTTTAGAGTTCGTTTTATTCTGGTTTGTATTATTGTGTTGGTTATGTTTATACTGCACAACAGCTTTTTTCTGTGGGACCTGGATAGCCGCATACCCCTGCTATTTGGGTTTATGCCTTTTGCCTATTCATATTATGTGGGTTATGCTATCCTGGCTGTTTTAGTCATGAAACTGGTTATTGAACTGGCCTGGCCCGATCCACCTGAAGAGGTAACCGATCAATTTTCTGACAAGGAGTCTTCGAAGCAGTGATTAACTTTATCGGAATTGGCCTAATCCTGATTTATTTCGGCATTTTAATTGCCATAGGAGTCTACGGGGGCAGGATTGTTCGTAAAACCAAAGAGGATTATTTTATGGCTGGCCGTGGGCTGGGCAGTATTGCCGTATTTATGGCTCTTTTTGCCAGCAATATTACCGCTTTTACCATCATCGGGCACGCCGGATTTTCTTATGAAGTAGGCTATGGTGCCTATGGCTATGTGATAGGCTGGAGTATTTTTATCACCCCGTTTACATATTACCTCGTCGGATATCGTTCCTGGCTTTTGGGCAAAAGGTTTGGATTTGCCACCCAGCCCCAGGTTTTCGGCGGCATTTTTAACAGTAAGCTGATATCCTTATTGTTTTTGGTTTTTCTCTTATACTATACCCTGCCCTATTTGGTGATTAGCATCATCGGCGGAGGGCTGGCTTTTACTACGGTTACAGACGGTATGGTGCCCTACTGGCTGTCGGCGCTGGTAATTATCGGGGTATCCCTGGTTTATACCCTGCCTGCCGGGCTGCGGGGTACTGTGTGGACCGATATATTTCAGGGGACTTTGTTTTTAGTGGTAGCAGTTTTGCTGCTTTCTGCAGTAGCCCGGGCCCTGGGCGGTTTTTCAGAAATAACTGCAGAGATCGTTCAGGATAACCCGGCCATGTTGGAACGGGGACTTTCTGAAGAACTGGCCCCGATTAACTGGTTTAGTTATGCTTTTATCAATTCGATTGCCGTAATTGTTTTTCCCCAGATTTATACCCGTATCCTTGCCGCTCGCAGCAGCAGCAACTTGAAACAGGTCAGTATGTATTACCCCCTGGCCCTGGCTGTAATATTTGGGGTTTCCACCCTGATGGGGGTCTGGGGTTCAGTGGCTGTTCCCGGATTGGAGGGACAGGAAGTTGATAATATTGTACCTTTGTTAATTCACCGGTTCTTATCGCCGGCCTGGATGATTTTGGGGCTGGTGGTAGTTCTGGCTATTGTGAAGTCTTCTATTGATTCTCAACTGCTCGCAGTGAGCCATCTGGTTACAGTCGACTTCTTGCCCCGTTTCAAACAGCTTTCTTCGATGCAGGCTGTTTTTTGGGGACGGGTTTTGCTGGTTATTTTTGCGGTGATTGCTTTTTATATCGCCTTGATTCAACCCGGAGCGATACTAAGTATTGCCGGTTTTGCTTTCTCCGGTTTTTCGGTGATGCTTCCGGTAATGATTGCCGCACTTTATTGGCCCCGGGCCAATAAATACGGAGCAGCCGCTGCTTTAATTGTTCCCGCTGTCATGCTCCATCTCTGGTATCTTGATATCTTACCCCAGTGGACTACATTTGGGTTTATGCCGGTTTTCCCTTCTTTTATCCTGGCTATCCTGATCCTAATTGTGGTTTCCTATTCAACCCCCGCTCCGCCACCTGAGCAGCGGGAAAAAACCTTTGGCCTATTTGAAAGGGTTTTCAAATAGTGCTCCCTTTAAAAAGGATTTTTTACGAGCTTTCGGGCCGTTACTTGTGCCTGTTGGCAATATTTTATATTTTAGGGCTAATCAGTGGTAAATTATGGTTACAAAATCAAGCGGATATTTTTTACCTTGCCGGATTAACCCTGGCATTGCTGGTTACTGCCTGTTATTTCCGAATGGTCAGTGTTTATAAAGCAGTTCTGTTATTGCTGGTAGTTATAAGCGGTGGAACTGCTTTTTATTATGCAGTGCAAGCCCCCGCCGGGGGTATTCTTGCCTACAGGGGTGAAACTGTTTATGTGGAAGGAACTGTAATTGAGGAACCGGTTTTTTATGAAGATCGCGATGTTTACCATTTGCAAGTTGAAGTAGTGGAAAGCGACAGCAAGAAATATGCCGTTTCGGGAAAGCTGCTTGTTAACATTTATGGGAGCTGTGAAGAGAGAGGTAAATTTTGGTTTGGCGATAGTCTGCGCATACGCGGAACTATTAATGAGCCGCGGGGGCTGCGCAATCCCGGTGGTTTTGATTATCGCTTTTATCTAAGAAGCAGGGGTATTGATGCTGTAATGAATCTCCAACCTGCCCAGGTTTCGATGCAGGGTAAGGGTACCGTTAATTTAATTGCCACCTCTGCTGTAAGCCTGCGCAGCGATATGGCGAAATTGATAAAACATGAACTGTCCTATCCTGCGGGGGAAATTTTGACAGCAATGTTGTTTGGACAGCGCCATCATCTTCCTGAAGAAATTGAATATAATTTTCGCCGGGCCGGGGCCGCTCACTTGATGGCCGTATCCGGCCTTCACGTTGGATTGGTGGCTGCCCTTGTCCTGGGGCTGGGTAGAATATTGGGTTTGCGCGGGCGTCTGCCTGTAATAATGGCCATTATTACAGTTTTAGCTTATGCTTACCTGACGGGGTTGCGTCCCCCAGCCCTGCGGGCGGCAATTATGATTAATATTACCCTGGGCGCTTTTTTACTGGATAGAGAAAGAGATCTGCCCACTGCAATTGCCGCCGCTGCCTTGTTAACCCTTTTTATCAACCCGCTGCTGCTTTTTAGTATTGGATTTCAGCTTTCATATGCCGCCACCCTGATTCTGGTATATGCCTACCGGCCTCTTGAGCACTTGTTGGCGCAAATAAAATGCCCCGCTTTCTTACGCTCACCTGTAGCGATTACATTAGCAGCTCAGCTTGGGGTTTTACCTCTATGTGTTTACTATTTTCACCACCTGACTGCCGGGGCCTTATTTTTTAACCTGCTCCTTTTACCGTTGATTGCTTTTGTTGTTGGCCTGGGTCTTTTTGGCGCTTTGCTCGCTCTTTTGTTCCAACCCGCCGGAGCTTATCTATTATGGGCAGCCTATCCGCTTTTAGAGTTAATGATCCTGGTAACCGGTTTAAGCAATTTGCCCGGGTTTTATTTGCCGGTTAACCCTCCTTCTCTAACTTTTTTGATTGTGTTCTACAGCTTCCTTGCAGCAGGTTTATTCATTTATTATCATTGGCTTGATCGCAACCGTGATCAAGTTAGGGTCCGCTTTGTTGAATACTTAAAGATGGCTTTATTTAGTTTTTTGCCTTCGACACGGTTTCGTTTTCATTTTTTTGCCGGTATTGTCCTTTTGCCCGTAGTTGCAGCTGTTTGGATCAGTATTTTAATTCCTTCCGAGCAAAATTTAAAAGTTACCTTTATCGATGTCGGGCAGGGAGCTGCCGCTTTAGTGGAAACACCCTGTGAGGCTGTGATCATGGTTGATGCCGGGGGAGAACTTCCTATTCATGGTGAGCCCGGAGAAATAGGGGAAAGAGTGATCTTACCTTTTTTAAGGCACCGGGGGGTTAATGAACTCGATTTGGCTGTAGTTAGTCACTCCCATGAAGATCATTTTGGCGGTTTCCTGTCCGTGATTGGGGAAATTCCGATCAAACACATGCTTATATCGCCGGTTCCCGGGGAAACAGTTTATTATGAAGAGCTGCTTGAGCAGGCAGATAAAAAAGGGATCCCGGTAAAAAAGACCTATTCCGGAGATGTATGGCGCTGCGGACCGGATCTGTCAATAAAAATGCTGGGGCCTCCTGAAAAACTATTTAGCGGAACCGGGAGCGATTTAAACAACAACTCGATTGTTTTTTTGCTCAGTTACAGGGAAATCAGGATGCTTTTTACCGGGGATATCGAAGATGCAGCGGCAAAAGATTTGCTTGGTCGCCGGGTTGATCTTAAGGCTGATTTATTACAGGTACCCCATCACGGTGGTTACATGGAAGTGATGCCGGAATTTTTAGCAGCGGTAAAACCTGAAAAAGCGGTAATCCAGGTGGGGCCCAACCATTTTGGGCATCCCCATCCTCATGTTACCGATTCGCTTAAAGAAGCCGGAGTAGTAATATTTCGTACCGATCAACACGGGGCGGTGATTGTCGAAACATGCGGCCTGGAAATAGAGATTCAGATAACCGAACAACCGGCCCTTGTTAATTAAAGGGTTAAGTGGTATAAAGGGGTCAAGCTTTAGTTGTAATGTGAATGATAAACTTTATCGGGAGAGATTAATCCTTGGAAGCAGAAGAGTTAAAGCATTTGGTTAAACAAGGCGACAATGATTCACGACGGCGCCTTTTTGAAGCCTATTACCGCAAAACCTATGCTGTGGCCTATAACATCCTGCGCTCCCGGGAAAACGCAGAAGATATTACCCAGGACGCATTTATCAAGGCCTTCCAAAACATTAACCAATTAAAAGACGGTTCCAAATTTGGAGCCTGGATGGCTGTGATTGCTTCCAACCTGGCCCGCAATTATTTAAAACGGGAGAAGAAGGTTTTGTATACGGATGAAGAAGCGGTAACTTCCGGTGCATCGGAAGCGAATTACACTGAAGATGCCGCCTTGCGGACCCTGGATACGGAAAGGGTGCGGGAAGCAATTAAAAAATTGCCGCCGGAACAGTACCAGTTGATAGTTTTGCAATATTATTATGATCTACGGGTAGAAGATATTGCTTCCATGCTAAAATTAAGAATTGGCACGGTTAAATCGCGCCTTCACCGGGCCCGGAACCGTTTAGCTCAAGACCTGGAACTTATGGACGACTCTGTTTGTCTTTTAAGTGAAGGAGGTGAGCGGGAAAAATGAAAGAAAAAAAAGATCTAAAATTAACTGATCAAATTCTAAAAGAAGCTATCCAACACGATTTTGAATCAATAGAATCTCCTCCCTCCGAGCAAATCTGGCAGCGGATTGAAACTGAACTGAAACAAAGCAAGGGCTATGGTTCTGAACAGACTATTGCAGTAAAAAGGCGCAGCTCTAATTGGATTCGTTACGGAGCGGTTGCTGCTGCTGCCGGCCTGGTCATCTTAGTATTAAACAGCCTGGGTCTAGTGCAGTGGGAACAGGCTACTTCTCCGGCTATGGTTGAAGATGCCGAGCAAATTGTTGACGAGCCGGCCGGGGAAATGGAAGCTGAGGATGCCGCTCCGGAAGCTTTAATGGAAGAAAAGGAAGAACCGCTGCGTTCACTGCAATACCAACGAGAAGAAGATCACGCTCCTCCTGATTGGCCCCGGTCATTGCCCGGCGATTTTTCCCTGGAAAATGAAATCCTGTTAACCACGGGTGAAGGGCCTGATTACCAGGGAGCTGCTTATAGGCGCCCTGAAGAAAGCCTGCTTTTAATCAAGTCAGATCTAAAAGGTGAAGAAATAAGCGATTTTAAAAACAATCTACGCCGGCACCTGGAAAGTGAAATTCAAACCATAGGTCAGATTAACGGTTACACCCATTATGAAATAGATGGTCGCCCGGGATTGGCCTGGCAGAAAGCTGACAGCAATTATATTTTGTTAGTTGAACTGGGGATCATTTCTCCTGAAGCATTGAAAGCTATTGCTGAAGAGATTGAGTAAGTTAATCTGCATCTAGAAAAAGCCGGGAGGTTAGTCCCGGCTTTTTCTAGAATAAATTCATTGCTTTTATTGAAACATTGTGACTGTTTAGCCTGTTTTATATTAGCCCCGGCAAGCCTGAAATAAGAAATCACGCGAGCAGAGCTTTAATTTCTGGCAGTTTAATCCACAGCCTTGTAATGGTTGAGCAGAAACGAAACATTTTAAGTTCTTTTCTAGCTGTTGCGCTTTCATGGTCTATTTTTACTTTTTAAGGTGAGGCATCATTCCCCTGAGTTTTTTGCCTACTTCTTCTACCTGGTGTTGGTTATCTTTTAATCGCAGCGCTTTAAATTTCGGCCGGTTGGCCTGATTTTCAAGAATCCATTCCAGGGCAAACTGACCGGTTTGCACTTCATCTAAAATAGTTTCCATTTCCTCTCTGACCCGGTCGTTAATAACGCGGGGCCCCCTGGTTAAGTCACCGTATTCAGCTGTATCGCTGACTGAATAACGCATAGCTTCCAACCCGCCTTCGTAAATTAAGTCGACAATTAATTTTAATTCGTGGAGGCATTCAAAATAAGCAATTTCGGGCTGGTAACCGGCATCAACCAGTGTTTCGAAGCTGGCTTTTATTAAGTTGGAAACCCCGCCGCACAAAATAGTTTGTTCCCCAAAGAGATCTGTTTCAGTTTCCTCCTGGAAAGTGGTTTCAATTACCCCGGCCCGGGTACAGCCAATTCCACTGGCATAGGCCAGGGCCAAACCTTTTGCTTTTCCGCTGTAATCCTGGTAGACGGCCATTAACCCGGGAGTGCCGGCTCCTTCTTTATATAACCGTCTAACCAGGTGGCCCGGACTTTTTGGAGCTATCATGAAAACATCGACATTTTCCGGAGGGACAACCTGGTTGTAGAGAATATTGAATCCGTGCGATACTACCAGGGCTTTTCCTTCAGTCAGGTGGGGCAGCACAGACTCTGTATAAACTGCCGGTTGATGACTGTCACCGATTAAGATTTGGATTACCTGGGCTTCCCTGCAGGCTTCACCAACATCCGCAACTTCCAAACCGTCGGTTTTTACTTTTTCGCGGCTTTTGCTGGTCGGATGCAGGCCGACAATTACATCTAAACCACTATCCTTGAGGTTAAGGGCCTGGGCGTGCCCCTGGCTTCCGTAACCCAAAACAGCTATTTTTTTACCCTTCAATAACTTTAAATCAGCATCTTTTTCATAATACATTTCAGCCATGAAATTATCCTCCTTGGAAAATATGATAAACTTACTAATTAGATAATTTTTGTTAAACTCCTGCTCAAATCTAAAAAAAATATATTTAATTTACTGCTAAGCGATTAAAGCTAAAATATTTGCAATAAAATTACGTTTGGTATGCTTCAATTGGCTTGTTCAGAGGAGATGAAGAAAAAACTCCATGCGATGGAAACCTGGCCACCTTTTGGGCTACTTACCTGGTTCCGCTGGTGTTTATTAAGCCAGACTTGTATGTCTATAAATTAATTAGTAAATAGCAGAATAGATCATTGCTCCAAATGAAAGTTGTAAAAAATAATAATCGGATGCAGGATATTGTTTTCTCGTGTATAATATCAGTAAAGAATCTGCTGATCAAAATTCAGCTTAAGTCAAATCATATGATCTAGGAGGTATAAATCTATGAGTTTAAAAGGAACTAAAACCGAAAAAAATCTGTTAACTGCATTTGCCGGGGAATCGCAGGCCCGCAATCGCTACACTTATTTTTCCAGCAAGGCCAAAAAGGAAGGATATGTGCAGATTTCAGCAATTTTCGAAGAAACTGCCAACCAGGAAAAGGAACATGCCAAAAGGCTGTTTAAATTTTTGGAAGGTGGTGATGTTGAAATCCAGGCTGCTTTTCCAGCCGGGGTAATCGGGACGACCAGGGATAATCTGAAAGAAGCAGCCAGCGGCGAAAATTATGAGTGGAGCGATATGTACCCCGGCTTTGCCAGGGTGGCTCGCGAAGAAGGATTTAACGAAATTGCCGATGTATTTGAGTCGATTGCTGTTGCGGAAAAACAGCATGAAAAAAGATATTTAGGGCTAATGGCCAATATTGAAAACGGCACTGTATTTAAGAAAGATAAGCCTATAAAATGGTTCTGCCGCAACTGCGGGTATGTGCACGAAGGCGAAGAAGCACCAAAAGTTTGTCCATCATGTGATCATCCCCAGGCTCATTTTGAGGTTTTGGGTGAAAACTGGTAAATTAAGTTCGCGGAATCCGGCAGCCCCGGGTTTCGCGCTTTTGGTGGTGTGCCCGGCATGGGCGTTTATTTACTGGTGAGTAACTTTTATAAGCAAGAGCATCCGCTACTTGATACCTAAAACAGGGGAGGATTAATCATTGAAGTTTTTGCGTTTCATAATGAGTGGAGAAGATGTTAGTCATGGAATAATTGATCAGGAAAAAATACTTGAAGTTAAAGCTCCTGACAGTGACTGGAATGCTGAAAAAATTAGAGAGACCGGGAGTAACTTTGCACTTGATGAAATTAATATAATTTCACCTTGTCTTCCTTCAAAAATAGTTTGCCTTGGTTTAAACTACCGTTCCCATGCGGAAGAGCTTAACTTAAAAATGCCCGAAGTGCCAATAATTTTTATGAAACCTTCCACCAGCGTGATTGGTCCGGGAGAAAAAATTATTTATCCACCGCAAAGTCGCAGGGTTGATTATGAGGCCGAACTTGGCGTAGTGATCGGCCGTCGCGCTCACCGGGTGCAAAAATCGGAAGCGCTTAATTATGTATTTGGCTATACCTGCGCCAATGATGTTACCGCTCGTGATAAGCAGACTCCGGATGGACAGTGGGCTTATGCAAAAAGTTTTGATACCTTTTGTCCGCTGGGACCGGTTATAGAGACAGAGATAAAAAACCCGGAAGCTTTGCCAATAAAAGGCCTATTAAATGGAAAAGTGGTCCAGGAAGCAACGACGGCGGATCATTTGTTCACTGTAGCTGAAATAATAGAATATGTGTCGGGATGCATGACCTTACTGCCCGGTGATGTGATTATGACCGGTACCCCATCCGGGATTGGTCCCTTTGTAGCCGGAGATAATTTTGAAGTAAATATTGAAGGAATTGGTTCCCTTAATAACGAACTAGTTTACGAGTAAAGCCCAGCTTAATTATTTATAAATATCAATTGATATTCACTGAAAATAATGTTGTCATCGTCGATTTGATCGTATATAATTGAATAAGATTGTCAGACCGGTATAAACATGCCAATATAGGTTTGTTATGTTAATTGCCCTATTACTTATAAATCAATGAAATTGGGTTGCCGGTCAGGAATAGATTTGTCTAAACTTTTTCTCCCTGATGAGGCAGCGTAGCCGCTGTCTCTTTTTTTAGTGAGATGACAGGGAAACAATTCAAGAGGATAGTTTCAGGGGAACGGGGTTGTCGACAACCTTGAAAACCCGGCGGCTGAAATAATCATTATATTCTTTATGCTTATTGCCAGGATAAACTTTGCTATTTATTACCGGGTGATCCGTGGTGAGTTTAACACTTTTATAAACCTGGAATTTTGTTTTATCTTGTAGTAATCCTGCTGGGAATAACCTTTGTTACCTTTAATACTTTTGAACAGTCAGGCGGCAATTTTTTCTTTACTTTAAGGCAGAGCGCCTTTCAGGTAGTTTCGATTACTACCACTACCGGTTATGCTACGGCCAATTTTGACGGTTGGTACAATTTTTTCCGGTTACTTTTGCTGATGGTGATGTTTCTCGGTGGCTGCGGGGGGTCAACCGGTGGAACTATGAAACAGGTGCGCTGGATTCTGATGTTTAAATATGCATTTCGCGAACTTTCTCATGTGATTAATCCTTCAGCAATTTCATTAGTCAAGCTGGGCAAACAGTTTGTTAATGAAGAGGTGCTGCGCTCAGTGATGGGGTTTCAAGACGGATTTGGTCCAGCACATTTAAGGAGAGAAAGCGGCCATGATTTCCTTTAAAGCTGTAATTAAGCAAATAGCGGAAGGAAAATTTGCTCCGGTTTACCTGGTTTTTGGCGAAGAGAAATATTTGCAGGAAGAACTGGTAAGCAGGTTGGAAAAATCTTTTTTGGGACAGGATTTTGAATTTGGCCGGGAAAAGCTTAATGGGGCTGAGTACAGTTTGGAAGAAATTTTATCTAGATTAAGCGAAGAGAGCCTATTTAGCAAAAGAAATATGATCATTGTAGAAAATCCTTCTTATTTGGCCCCGCCGCGTAAGGGTGAAGAAAGAGAAGCCTCGCCGGAAGGAAATGTGAACGGTTCTAAAGAAAAGACTTATACTGAAATGTTTAATAATTATATAGCAGCACAAGCCCCGCAGCAGCCTGATAATATTATTGTTTTTACCACCCCGGGAGTCGACCGGCGCAAAAAAATGTTTAAATTGCTGGATCAAAAAGGGGTAGTGGTTGAGTGCAGCCCCTTGAAGGGGGATGCTCTTGTTTCCTGGGTTCGCCATAAGGTCGGGCGCTTAGGTAAAAAAATAGATAGAGCAGCGGTGGAGAGGCTGTTGTTAGCCGGAGATCATAATCTGCACTACCTTTCCCGGGAACTTGAAAAATACTGTGCATATCTTGGCAGTGAGCAAGATACAATTACAGTCGAAACAGTTGATTATTTATTTTCCGGGGATTTGCCGGGAAATGTATTCAAGCTTTCCGATGCATTGGCTGAAGGTAATCTTAAAAAAGCAAATCACTTTTTGCAACTTTTATTAAAAAGACGCGAAAAGCCTTTATTGATACTATTTATGCTGGTCCGCCATTACCGTTTGCTTCTGCAGGCACACAGTCTGCTTGAAGAAGGAATCCCACAAAATGAATTGATCCCAACTTTAAAGGTGCATGATTTTGTTGCCCGCAAGTTAAAACAGCAGGTTGCCTATTATGATAGAATGACCCTTGAAGATGCCTTAATTATCTTGCAGAAGTTGGATATGCAGGTGAAAACGGGACGCATTGAACCTGAGCAGGCTTTAGAGCTTGGTTTAAACCAAATAAATTTTATCCAAAAAAAAGGATCTGGTAGGATTTCCTGATGTGGATATTTGTTGAGGGAGGGATTTGCATGTCTGAAAACAAAAGAGTAGATAAAGAAAAGCTATTGGAAAAGGTTTATAACCGGGGCTTTGAACTGGAGCAGCGTTATGACGGATGTGCCCAGTGTGTGGTTGCAGCCCTGCAGGATTATTTCCCGGTAAATAGTGCCCTGGTAAAAGCGGCGACCTCCTTTTCGGGTGGGATCGCTTCTACAAGTCAGGGACCGTGTGGGGCGTTGAGCGGGGGAATTATGTTGCTCAGCTTTTTCCTCGGCCGCCCGCGTGAAGAATTTTCTGACATAGGCTTGCTGCGCCGTCCTGGTCCGGTAGTGAGGGCATTCTGGGAACAGTTTACGAAGAAGTACGGCGGGGATAGCTGTAGTGATGTTCAACACTACCTTTTCGGTACTTCCTATTGTTTTTTGGATAGCGAAGAGCATCGCCAGTACGAAGAGGCGGGGGGAATTAGGGATAAATGCCCCGCTGTTGTCGGGCAATCTGCAGCCTGGGTTACGGAACTATTACTTGAGTCTAATGTGCCGGTTTTAAAAAAATAAACTGGTAGCTTACTTTGTACCTGACAACCTGATTGAATGACGACGACTGGCCAGGGCAATTTATATTAATTAGTTTCTCCTCAGCGTTTCCATTTTTTATATAATGACATTAGGTTATACTTTGGTGGTCCTGCTATCTTTCTTTGTATCCGAGGAATTTGTGGCCATTTCGTTTGATGCCGGTGGAGTTACTATCGCCCGATGACCGTGACTTTTATTATGGCTCTGGCTGTTGGGGTCGCAGATGTTATGGAAGGATGCGACGCCGTTATTGACGGATTTGGTTTGATTGTCCTGGGGCACCTGGCAAAAGAAATCGGTATTGAAGAAAATATTTAATAATTCATTATATGCACCGGTTAAAGCTTTAAGAAGAGATCCAGAGTCTAATCCTAAAAATACAGAGCTCTGCTATGATACGTAGGCCAGCCCTGTTTACCGGAGGTTTCGGTAAACAGGGCTGGCTTATTATTTCAGAAAGGAAAATAACCCTAATAGTTATCTTTTCAGCACATTTATGGCCCTAACCGGTCATGGCTTTATTATACCTGCGGCTAAGGCTTGATTTCTTGCGGGCCGCATTATTTTTATGAATAATCCCCTTTGCCGCTGTTTTATCGATCCGGCGGACTGCCGCATCGAGCTTTTGCCTGGCTTCTTCTTGATCACCGGTTTGTAATGCTTCTTCAAAGCGGCGAATTGAAGTTTTAAGCAGGCTTTTAACCCGCTTATTACGCTGTTCGCGCTTAAAGTTTTGTCTTGCTCTTTTGGCAGCTGATTGAATGTTAGGCAATATTATTACCCCCTTTCTACCTTAAGGCAATAAAATATTAACATCAGTCTAGATAAAAAGCAAGCATTTATTGGGCAATATTTCATTGAAGAAGGACAAAAATAGATAGTTAGCGAATTATTATCATTACTGACTGTAAAATTATCAGCCTTGATCAGGATCCGCCCGGTTAATCAGTACTTGAAAGGTGGCTTGTATAATGAAAGTTATAAGCAGTACGGCAATGAAAGAAGCCGATCGTCAAACCATTGAAGAATTGGGATTGCCTGGAGCGGTTTTGATGGAAACTGCCGGCATGAGGGTTGTTGAATTAATTATTTCTCATTTGCCCGGGGCAAAAAATGTGGTAGTCTTGGCCGGCCCCGGCAATAACGGCGGTGATGGTCTGGTTATTGCCAGGCTGCTTAATAACGCGGGGATAAAGGTTTCCCTGTGGAGTACGGTTAAGCCGGGGGGTTATCGAGGCGATGCCGGTATTAATGAGCAATACCTGGATCAAATTTCTTTTCCGGTCAATCGTATCCTGGAAAACGAAGCTCTCGGAAGTTTTGGTCAGGATTTAAAAGAAGCTGATTTGTTAATAGACGCTCTGCTTGGTATCGGCACCGACCGTGAAGTAACCGGTTTAATGGCCAACCTGATTGAAATGGTGAACCACACCAACCCGGCGGTTGTTAGCGTGGATATACCTTCCGGCCTGCACGCCAATAGCGGTAAAGTTATGGGGTGTGCCATAAAGGCGGACTGGACTGTTACTTTTGCTTTCCCTAAAACAGGACTGTTTAATTACCAGGGAGTTGATTATGCCGGAGAAGTTCATGTGGCCCAGATTAATATACCTTCCGGTCTGGTGCAAAATGAGCCTGTAGAGTTGCTTACTCATGAGAAAATTGTAAAAGATTTGCCGGCCAGGCCTTATTCTTCTCACAAGGGAACCATGGGGCGGGTTTTTATTGTAGCCGGATCACCCGGAATGGGTGGAGCGGCAAAAATGGCCGGCGAATCCGCGTTGAAAAGCGGTGCCGGGCTTGTTTACCTGGCGGTGCCGCAAAGCCTGGAAACTGCTCTTGAAGCCGGTTTGGTTGAAGTGATCACCATCAGCTTTCCCGAAATGAAGCCGGGAGTACTTCATGCGGATGCAGCTGAACAAATTCTCAAAATGTCAGGCTCTTGTAACGTGCTGGCAGTGGGACCCGGTCTTGATTCCGGGCAGGAGACCGCTGAATTGCTGGAAGAATTAATTGAAAAAAGCGCGCTTCCCCTGGTTTTCGATGCAGGCGCCCTGGCAGCTCTTGTCGGGAAAACCGGGGAACTAAAAAAGACTAAATATCCAGCGGTGCTTACCCCGCATTGCGGAGAAATGGCCCGGTTGATTGGATCCGATCCCCGCGAAGTTGCAGAAAATCGCCTGGAAATCGCCCGGCAGTTTGCCCGGGAATGGAATGCAGTTCTACTTTTAAAAGGGGCGAATAGTATTATTGCCCTACCCAACGGTAAAGCGGCAATTAATCCTACCGGAAATCCGGCGCTGGCAACTGCCGGTTCCGGAGATTTGTTGACCGGAACAATTGCCTCTTTGATTGCCCAGGGAATGAGTTCTGGAAATGCCGCCATGGTTGGTGCTTTTATCCACGGTCTGGCGGGTGATCATGTTCCCACAAGCAGGGGCCACCTGGCCGGTGATATTCTAAACCGTTACGAGGAAGCATTTAGTTACCTGGAACGGATAAATGTGAAAGAAGAGATAAATCCTTTCTTATTTAAAGTAAGGCCGAAATAAAATGAGCTTTCTCAATAATATTTAATTTGGAGGGTAAAACTGTATGCTTGATTGCATGATGTCGGATCAGGAAAAAAAACTGCAGGAGGAAGTGCGTACTTTTGTCAAAGATGATATTGATAAAAGGCTTCTGCAGGATATGGACGAAGATAATGTGAGGTACCCCCGCGAATTTTTAGAAAAAGCGGCGGCCCGAAACCTGCTTGGCTTGCGCTTTCCCGAGAAGTACGGGGGGAGAGGGATGCCCTGGGTTTCAGAAATCATTGCCCTTGAAGAAGTGGGGGTTCTGGGGACATCGTTGGGATGCTTGTATTCACTGGTCAGCATTGTCGGTGAAGCAATTAATCAGTTTGGTTCGGAATATTTGAAAGAAAATTATTTGCGGCCCACACTGGAAGGCCGCTTAACCACAGCGGAAGCTTTAACTGAACCCCGCGGAGGATCGGATTTTTTTGGAGCGACCTGTACAGCCAAAAAGGATGGGGATTATTACATTTTAAACGGGCAAAAGCGATTTGTAGTCGGTTCGGAAGGAGCCGATTATTTTATGGTTTATGCCCGCACCGACCCTGACGCACCTTCACAAAAAGGAATCAGCGCATTCATTGTTGATCGCTGCCCGGAAGTTAAAGCTGAGTACCTTTACGGATTGATGGGAACCCGGGGTGGCGGGACCGGCAGGTTAGTTTTTAATGATGTGCGGGTACCGAAAGAAAATTTACTGGGCGAGGAAAACAATGGATCGGCAATCTTTTACCAGATGATGATCCCGGAGCGCATGACCAGCGCCGGTGGGGCAGTTGGTATGGGACGCTCTGCGCTGGAAGTGGCTGCCCGGTACAGTACCCGCCGCAAAGCGTTTGGTACAGAAATAAAAAATTTCCAGGGGGTTAATTTTAAAGTTGCAGGTAGTGTAACCTGTTTGGACACTGCCAGAGGTATCATTTACCTGGCGGCCAGTTCGGTCGATGCTGGCGATCCCCCGGGCAAATCAAGAAGGCTGGTTTCTGAAGCCAAAAAGGTTGCTACAGAGAATGCCTGGAAAGTAGTGAATAACGCCATGCAGATCATGGGTGGAATTGGTTACACCAATGTTTACCCGATTGAAAAGATGCTGCGGGATATCCGCTTAATTATGATCTGGACCGGGACCAATGAGATTATGGATTTAATTATTCAGCACGAGTATTACCGGGAGCTCAAAAAAGAAGGGTTCAAGGGACGCGATATTGAATTTGATGCTGCTGAAGCAGATCAGGAGGATGAGAAGGTTTACGAGTAAACTAAGCGGAAAATCGATCTATTACAATTCGATAAAGGAGATGAGATTGAAAAATGGGGAAAGATACTGTTAAAGTTGGTCTGCTTGGTGCCGGGACCATTGGCGGCGGGGTGATTGACTTATATAAGAGCAACAGCAACCTGCTTAATGAAAGGGTCGGATTTGCTGTTGTTTTTGAAAAAGTTGCCGATCTTGATCAGGAGCGCCTGCAGGCGCTCGGGTTGACAAAGGAACAAATATCCACAGATGCCGCCGATGTGCTGGAAAATCCCGATCTAGACATCGTGATAGAATTAATTGGCGGGATTAAACCAGCTTATGGCTTTATCAAAAAGGCAATTGAAAACGGAAAATACGTGGTAACTGCCAACAAAGATTTAATGGCCACCCACGGCGAAGAGCTTATTGAACTGGCTCGCAGGAACAATGTAAACATTTATTATGAAGCAAGTGTTGGCGGAGGAATCCCCCTGATCAGGCCTATGAAACAAAGCCTGGTTGCTGATCGAGTCCGGCGCCTGATCGGGATTGTTAATGGCACCACTAATTATATCTTTACCCGTATGGCCCGCAATAATATGACCTTGCAGGAAGCGCTTGCTGAAGCGCAGAAGTTTGGATTTGCCGAGCCGGATCCTACCAATGATGTTGAAGGTTTAGATGCCGCCTATAAGCTGGTAATTATGGCCAACCTTGTCTTTGGGAAAAAGGCTGAATTTGCAAAGGTTCATATTGAAGGGATCAGTGGAGTTACCTATGAAGATATAGCCTATGCTCGAGAAATTGGTTATACGATTAAACTATTAGCGATTGGCGAAGAAAAGCCCGGAGGCCTGGCTCTCAGAGTTCATCCCACCCTGGTTTCTCTTGATCATCCCCTGGCTTCGGTGATGAATGAATTAAATGCTGTTTTCATTGAAAGTGATGCCGCCCATGAACTCATGTTTTATGGTCCCGGCGCCGGGCCCATGCCGACAGCAACGGCGATACTGTCCGATGTAGTCGAAGCGGCGCGCAGTATCAGGTTTAATGTTGCCGGTGGGGTAATGGAAACTAAGCTGCATGAGACTTCTTTTGTGCCCCTGGGCGAAGTTGAAGCACGTTTCTATTTGCGTTTTTTGGTTGAAGATCGCGCCGGTGTGTTTGCTTCCCTGGCTAATGCTTTTGGTGATGAAAATGTTAGCCTTGACATGATTATTCAAAAGCGCCGGGTGGGAGAACTGGCCGAAGTTGTCCTTGTCACTCACAAAGCGAAAGAGGAAGCTTTTAGACGGGCATTAAGCAAGGTGACAGGGATTGAAGCAATAAAATCGGATCCAAGTATTATTCGTTTGCTTGATTAAAACCGCAAGCTGTTTTCCATCAGACCCGCAATTTTTTCCGGTAGGGATGCCGGGCAGATTAGTGCCCTGCCGTGCAGGAATACTGCTCCGGCCAGGGAGCGGAAAAACGCTTTTTGAAATTGTTTTTTGTAAGACTGGTTGTAGATGAGGCTTGCCGGTTTTTTGGTTTTTTCAGCTTCCAGGAGGGCGGAACAAGCGATATGTGCGCTTTTGAAGCTGTTATAAAGTCCTTCGCCGGAGAAAGGATCGACTAAGCCGGCAGCATCACCCACCAGGAGTAGATTGCCAGTGCCCGCTTTTTTCAGTGGCCCCAGGAAGGGAAGCGGCCAGCTTTCAGGCGGGTGCAGTTCGTTTTTTTGAGGAAATATTTGGTGGTAAGTTTTTTTTAGCAGTTTATAATTCGCAATTCCTCCCAAACCCTGACTAACCCAATCATTTCCGGCAAAAAACCAGGCCATCCCCCCTAAAAAAGGCAGGGGGTAGAATTCTAAAGTACCTGGTTTTTTATCGAGCTTTTCGGTATTGAAAGAAGCGACTAATCCCAAACCGGTGCACTGGCGTTTGTTTTTCCGTAACCCGGAAAATATGGGGGAATTGCCAAAAGCGCCGTCTGCACCGACCAGGTAACGAGCAGTCACTTTTTTTTCTCCAGCTTCCCCGGTTATTAACTTGTAGTAAAAATTATCCGATTTGCCACCTGGGTATTCTTCGATAGATTCCAGGGGACTGTTTTCTAGAAGCAGAGCTCCTTTGCGGCAAGCATGGCGGGCCAGCAGTTGATCAAAATATTTACGCCGGGTGATCATTCCCAGGAGATTACCGGAATCATAAGAATAGCTCTTACCCCTCGAACATACTTTTATGTAATTAACCGGAATCCCTATTTCGCCTGGAAGCTTAATATCATCAGAAAGTAAGGAGAGGGCGCGCTTCGCAATAAAACCGCCGCAGATTTTTTGGCGAGGCAAATTTTCTTTTTCCAGGATTATTGTAGATAAACCTGCTTCTGCGGCAAGGGATGCTGTTAAAGAACCGGCCGGTCCTGCCCCGATGACGGCCAAATCGAATTTTTTGTCGTCAACTACGCGGTCTAATAGATCTCTTTTTCCGCATTTTCCGGCGACCATTATCTAAAATCCTTTCTGCTTTATTGCGGATGTGATTTGTTTTTACAGGTTTGGTACGGTTTGTTTACGCGCATTTATTATAGCATACAGTAAAAATAATTATTTAAATTTTTCCCGTAATCTTATAGATAAACGTGTTCCGCCATAATTTATGGCCAGTGAATGGGTTTTTGCTTGACGTCATTTTGTTGATAGATTAAAATTATTAGCGTGGCGTTATAAAAGAATCTAAGTATTTTAAGCGTTTGCTTTTAGCTTTCGATATTTTAGGAGTGTCCTTTGTATTTGAAAATGATCAGAGCGAACGTTTTGCTAAAAAGGCATCGTTATTACCTTTTTTGCTATTTGGGCACTTAATTGTTTATTACAGGGTCAAGCCGGCCAGGACAGCCGGCTTCTTTTGACTAAAATAGGATTGTTAAATAAGGAATTGGAGGTGCTGGCAATGAGTATTGATTTTTCCAAGGAAGTGGATCACGTGGTCCGCCTGGCCCGCTTGTCGCTTAGTTCCGAGGAAAAAGAACACATGGCCGGTCAGTTGAGTGATATCTTAGAAACTGCCCGCAGCATCCAGGAATTAGACACCAGCGGTATAGAACCGACATCCCACGTGGTAAATATACCTGCGCCAATGAGAGAAGATCAGGTCAAACCGTCATTACCCGTGAGCAGGGTTTTGCAGAATGCTCCCAGCAGGGAGAAAGAATATATAAAGGTGCCCAGGATTACTTCACCGGGAAAGGCTGAAGAATAAGTTGATTATCTGCTGAGAAGGTATATTTGTTCTTTTGGGCTATCTTGAGTTGACCTTTCTAATAAAGATGCGAAAGTGGCTGGAAAGAGAGGAAGTTATGGAACTATTTGAAAACAGTGCAGCTGAATTAAGTCGCATGCTGCAAGAAAAAGAAATTAGTTCTGTTGAACTGGTCCGTAGTTTCTTAAGTCGTATCGAGGCGGTGGATCCTTACCTTAATGCTTTTATAACCACTACTCCTTTTATGGCTCTTGATACTGCCGGGCAGGTAGACAGTAAAAGAATGCAGGGTGAAAAGCTGCATCCCCTTGCGGGTATACCGGTCGCAGTAAAAGATAATCTTTCTACTGCTGGGCTGAAAACTACCTGTGCTTCACGCATGCTGGAAAATTATATCCCCCCTTATGATGCTACCGTGGTTAAGGCTCTCTACCAGGCCGGTATGCCTGTTTTAGGCAAGACCAACCTGGATGAATTTGCCATGGGTTCATCTACCGAAAACTCGGCATTTTTTCCGACCAGGAATCCCTGGGACTTGACGAAAGTGCCGGGAGGTTCCAGCGGTGGTTCCGCAGTTGCCGTAGCTTCTGCAATGGCCCCCCTGGCGCTTGGTTCGGATACCGGGGGGTCCATCCGCCAGCCCGCATCTTTGTGCGGGGTAACCGGGCTCAGGCCTACTTATGGAAGGGTTTCCCGCTTCGGATTAATTGCTTTTGCTTCTTCCCTCGACCAGGTTGGCACCCTGGCTTTTTCGGCCGGGGATACCGCATTACTGCTGAACTTGATTGCCGGACATGATCCTTTGGATTCAACTTCTCTTCCGGATAGAGATCGCGATTACACCGATTACCTGACTTCGGAAATTAGTAATTTGCGAGTTGGGGTGATCAAACAAAATGTTTCCGGTAATTTTGACGAGGAAGTCACCGGTGCGGTTTTAAAAGCTGCTTCATTACTTGAGAAAAGCGGGGCTCTGGTGGAAGAAGTCTCCCTGCCCATGATCGACTATGGTTTAAGCGCATATTATTTGATTGCCCCCTCGGAAGCCAGTTCAAACCTTGGTCGATATGATGGGATCCGTTACGGTTATTCAGCCGAGGGTGAAGATATTTTAGAAATGTTTAGTCGCACCAGGGGTGAAGGTTTTGGTCCGGAGGTTAAAAGAAGAATTATGATCGGCACTTATGCTTTAAGCGCCGGCTATTACGATGCTTATTACCTGCAGGCCATGAAAGTGCGGACAATGATCAGGCGCGAATATGAAGCAGTTTTTAAGAATTACGATTTATTAATCGGGGCGGCGTCTCCGACCCCGGCCTTTAAAATTGGAGAAAAAACCGGTGATCCTTTGCAAATGTATTTATCAGATGTATGCAACATTACCGATTCGCTGGCCGGGGTTCCATCACTGGCAGTACCCGGGGGACTACATTCTAGCGCTCTACCCGTGGGGCTGCAGTTAACAGCCGCTCCGCAAAATGAAAGGATACTTTTAAAAGCGGCTCGTTTTTTTGAAGAAACTTCTGAAATGCAGCCCAGGCGGCCCGCTTTAGATTTAAAAAAGGTTCCGCCTAAAAAGGGGGAGGCTTAAAATGCCTTATGAAGTAGTGATCGGCCTGGAAATACATCTGGAGCTACAGACCTTATCGAAACTTTTTTGCGGTTGCAGTACGGCTTTTTCCCGGGAACCGAATACAAATTGCTGCCCGGTTTGCCTTGGTTTACCCGGCAGCCTGCCTGTATTTAACAAAAGGGCGATAGAGCTTGCAGTAATGGCTGCGCTGATCTTGAACAGCGAGATCCAGGAGAAAAGCCGCTTTGATCGAAAAAATTATTTTTATCCTGACTTACCGAAAGCATACCAGGTATCCCAGTATGATCGGCCGCTGGCCCGGGGAGGATACCTTGAAATAGAGACTGAAAACGGGGTCCGCTGTATTGGTCTGGAAAGGGTCCATTTGGAAGAAGAAGCGGGCAAACTGCAGCATGCCGGGGATTCGATCTATCAGGCGGATTATTCCCTGGTAGATTACAACCGGGCCGGTATTCCCCTGTTGGAAATAGTTACCGTCCCGCAGCTTAATTCGGGCCGGGAAGCCCGCCTTTTCCTTGAAGATCTGCGCTTAACTATGCTTTATGCCGGGGTTTCCGACTGCAAGATGGAAGAAGGATCGCTTCGCTGTGATGCAAATATTTCCCTCCGACCGATTGGTTCTGAGAAACTTGGCACCAAGGCTGAAGTAAAAAATATGAATTCTTTCCGTTCAGTAGAAATGGCCCTCGATTATGAAATAGAAAGGCAGAGGAAACTGCTTGATGCCGGAAAAAGGGTAGTGCAGGAAACCTGTCACTGGGACGAGGAAAATAAAAAAACTATTTCACTGCGGGATAAAGAAGAATCATCCGATTACCGCTATTTTCCTGAACCGGATCTTTTGCCTTTGCGGCTCGCCAGCGCTTTTATCAATAAGCTGGCTTCTTCCATGCCGGAACTGCCGCGTGAACGTCGAGTACGCCTTTGTGAGAAGTACGGATTAGATAAGGAGACCGCAGCTTTATTGACTGCAAATCAAGAGCTTGGCAATTTGTTTGAAGAAACCGCCGGTTTTTACAATGACTTTAAGAACCTGGCCAACTGGATCCAGGGTGACTTATTGTTTCAACTGCGGGAAAGCGGAAAAGAAGCGCAGGATATCAAACCGCAGCTTTTAGCAGAATTACTTAACCTTTTAGATCAGTCTATAATTAATCGCCCTGTAGCAAAAGAACTGCTCATCGAGGTCATCCGTGAAGGAAAAAGTCCGCAAAAATTGGTGGAAGAAAGGGGCTTAACTTTAATATCTGGTTCGCAAGAACTTGTTCCCCTGGTGGAACAGGTTATTGCCGAAAACCCGGAAGCAGTGAACAGCTACTGCAGCGGGAAAGAAAAAGCCCTTGGTTATCTTTTTGGCAGGGTGATGAGTTTAACCGGCGGCAGAGCGGATCCGGGTGAAGTGAATCGGTTTTTAAAAGAGAAACTTAAAGAACGTAATTAATTTACATATAATATTGTTAGACCGGGGGTATAATTATGGCTAACGAAAACAGCTTGGTTGTAGTTGGTGCGCAGTGGGGAGATGAAGGTAAAGGTAAAGTAATTGATTACCTGGCCTCTGAAGCCGATGTGGTGATTCGCTTTCAGGGTGGCGATAATGCCGGGCATACTGTAGTTTTTGGGGCCAATATCTTCAAATTGCATCATATTCCCTCGGGTATAATCAGCTCCGGGACCTTAAGCCTGCTAGGCAACGGGATGGTGATCAATCCCCTGGTGCTGGTAGATGAGCTTGAAGAGCTTGAAAAACGAGGTATCAGTACTGATAATTTGCGAATTAGCAGTAAAGCGCATTTAATAATGAAATATCACAAGGTCCTTGACGAAGCAAATGAAAAAATGCTCGGGGCAAACAAGATTGGCACCACCGGACGCGGTATTGGGCCGGCCTACGCCGACAAAGCTCAGCGCCGCGGCCTGAGGGCAATTGACATGCTTAACCCCGGTTCCTTTAAAACTCGTCTTTCCCAGGTTTTACCCCTGCAAAACCGGTTATTAAAAGAACTTTGCAAACATCCCGGGTTTAACCTGGATGAATTAACCGGTCTTTATCGGCAGGCCTGTGAAAGATTGAGTCCTCTTGTTACCGATACCTCGCTCCTTTTAAGTGATCAACTTGCAGCAGGGAAAAGAGTCCTGTTTGAAGGCGCTCAGGGTTCCTTGCTCGATATTGATCACGGTACTTATCCATTTGTCACTTCTTCATCGACAGTAGCCGCTTCAGCCAGTTCCGGGAGCGGGGTTGGCCCGCAGTATATCGGACGAGTCCTGGGAGTTTTGAAGGCTTATACAACCAGGGTCGGGGAAGGACCTTTTCTCACTGAAGATCAAGGGGAAGCGGGAGACTTGTTAAGAGTCCAGGGCGCTGAGTATGGAACCACTACCGGGCGCCCAAGGCGCTGTGGCTGGTTTGATGCGGTTATAGCTCGCTATGCTGCAAGGGTTAACGGGTTAAGTGATTTGGCAGTAACCAAACTGGATGTTTTAAGCGGACTGGAAACGATTAATATGGCGGTGGCCTATGAATGTGACGGAAAAAGAATCGAACAGTTTCCCGAGAGCATGGAAAGGCTTCAACAGTGTAAACCGGTATATGAAATTTTCCCCGGGTGGGATCAGGATATTTCTCGCGTGAGGACATTTGAAGAATTGCCTTCTCCGGCAAAGCGATATTTAAATGCACTGGAGGAAACAACCGGTATTCCTGTAGGATTAGTCTCGCTTGGACCGGAACGATCACAGACCATATTGGTGCCTGGTTCAATTGCGGATCGCTGGCTTAAAGCCTGAAATCTTTAGTTCTTAAAAGATGAAAAATGAAAGCGACTTGCAGGATTCTTAAAACTTGAGGGCGAATACCTAACCCCACTGATACGGATATGCTTTTAATAAACTCTATATTTTTTGGCAGATGAGGAGAGTTGAAATGAAACAAGGTTTGCAAAGCTGGGTGAAAGTAATAATCGGGTTTGTCTATTCGATTAATATATTACTTGCTTTTTTGACCTATTCACTATTTGGGGTCAAAGTGAAAGACACAGTGAAGGTGATCGTTACTGAAGCAACCCCTCCTTATACCGATATGCAATTATTTGAAGCTACTTTGCAACCGATAGTGATTCACAATGTTTTCTGGCTGAGTTTAGCTGGTATTGGATTTTTATTGATCTTACTTTATTTTATTGATCAACGGTTTAAAGTTTTATTTGTTCCCGGTATTCTGACCATTGCCCTGACGATATTTTTGGGAATAATGATGTATTTTTCCATAGAGAATATTTTTGCTCATGTTCAGTTGAACCAGGAGCTGTACCTTGAAACGGCGATGAATCGTTTCCAACAATTGATTGCGGGGATGTCTTTTTTGGGGATATTTCTAATTGCTCTTTCTTATCGAGGGGAAGGACTCAAAGATTATTTTAAAAGAAACAAATAAAAACCAATTCTTATCTTTATTAGAGTGGAGAATACTCTTGAAAAATGGGGCCGATGAAAAAGCATCGCCCCTTTTTGTTTTTACATCTTTGTTCAGGCGGCTAGGAAGGTTTACAGACGCACCACCGGTTGTGACGATTAACTTATTAGCGGAGGCATTTCGATGAAAATACTTCACACGGCAGATTTACATTTAAATGAAAAGGCCCCGGAGCGCTGGCATGCCTTATAAGAACCGGCAGATTTGGCTTCCGAACTTTAATGCTATACTCGAAGAAAGCGATTATAGCTAAAAAAGTAGGCCAGGGAACTGGTCATCAGAGCTTTAAGAGTGGTGGTGAGGTGAGAATGTATATTAAAGAATTTGCCCTCCAAGAGTGAAAACCGCTATAATGAGCTAAAATCAAAAGTATATGTAGGAGGTGTTTATTTCATGCAGCTGACAGTTTTAGGATGCTTTGGGCCGTTTCCGGGGGCAGGGGGAGCCTGTTCGGGATACTTGCTTAAAGAAGATGGCTGCAACCTGTTGATAGATTGCGGAAATGGGGTGTTTAGCCGTTTGCAGGAGCATCTAGATTACCGTGAAATCGATGCGGTAATGCTTTCCCATCTTCACCCCGATCATATTTCCGATCTGATGGTTATGCGCTATGCTTTAGCTTTCGCTGAAGAAACTACTTTGCGCAATAAACCGCTCCCGGTGTATGCTCTGCCGGAGCCGGAAGCGGAATTTGAGCGTCTGCCCTATCAAGATGTATATGAAGTGAATCCTTTGCAGGAAGAAAAAGCCTTTAAGATAGGACCTTTTACAATTGAAACTGTTTTTGGAGTGCACTCGGTCCCATCACTGGCTATGCGTTTCCATTCTCAATCGGGAATCTTTGTATATTCGGGAGATACGGAGTATCACCCGGTGCTGGAAGAATTTGCAGCAGGTGCGGATCTGTTTTTGTGTGAAGCCAATTTCCGGGATATTGACATTGAAGAAGGTTTCTCCAATCATTTAAGCGCTTCCCAGGCGGCACAGATTGCTTCAGAAGCAAAAGTTAAGCGTTTATTGTTAACCCATCATTACCCGGAAAATGATCAAACTGCCAACCTTGCCGAAGCAGAGAAACATTACCCCGAAGCTGAACTGGCCCGGGAAGGGGAAAGTTACGAGATCAAAACATTGTAAAGATTTCCATGAAGATTCCTGTTATAGATAGCTTTAAAGTGTTAAGAAGCGGTACACTTTATTTTTCTAAAACCTTAAAAAGGAGGAAGTGATTATGGCAAAAGTGCAAAAGGCGGCCCAACTGACTTTGGGACCGGTGCCCTCGGCCTTGATTGCCTGCGGAAACCAATCGGAACAAAACATCATTACTTTAGCCTGGGTAGGGGTGGTCAATTCCTCCCCACCAATGATATCTGTGGCTATCCGGCCGGAGCGTTATTCCCATGATCTTGTAAAAGACTCCGGGGAATTTACAATTAATCTTCCGACAAAAGAACAGGCCCATATTGTCGACGGATGCGGTACTTTGAGCGGGAACAACTTGGATAAGTTTTCTCATTTCAAACTTACTGCTGAAAAGGGTACCTTACAATTTGCCCCGGTAATTAAGGAATGTCCAATTAGTATGGAATGCAGGGTTGAACAGACTTTGACTTTAGAAAGCCATAGTTTATTTATTGGCCGGGTTGTTTCCACTTATTTGGATGAGGAAGTAGTTGATCATAAAGGGAAGATTGATTTAAACCAAGTTTCTTTGCTTGGATTTTTTCATGGTAATTATTTAGAAACCAGGCCGCTGGAATTAAAGATGGGCTATACCATCAAGTGATAAAAAAGTTTTATACCAGGTCTTCCTTATATAAAGCTTTTAAGTTGTCAAGCCGTGAATTGACTTGATATAATAATATCGCTAAGTGGTAAAATATAGATCTTTGCCTGTTAAAACAAAAGAGTATGAACCTGAAAAGAGGTTGAGTATATTGGATAGCCACCAGGCTTTATTAAAAGAACTGCCGGCGGTTGACCGGGTACTGAATGAACCCCTATTGAGTGAAGGCCTGCAGCGGTTGCCTCGCCGCCTGGTCCTGAGGGCAGTTAAGGAAACTATAGATTCGTACCGCCGGGAAATTACAGGCTCTTCAGAACCCGGGCAACTTGCAGAAAAGCTGGATTTATCTCCGGCGGCACTGGCCAAAGAAGCGCTTTTGGTTGCAGAAAAATATGCCGGCATGAATTTTAAAGCATTGATTAATGCCACCGGGGTGGTTATTCATACCAATCTTGGTAGAACTCCGCTGGCCCGAAATGCGGTTGAAGCACTGGCAAGCGTTGCCGAATCATATAACAATCTTGAGATTTCTTTGGAAAGCGGTAAACGGGGATCCCGCCAGGAGCTTTTCGAGGAACTTCTCTGCGAACTCAGCGGAGCTGAAGCGGCCCTGGTGCTTAATAATAATGCTGCCGCGGTATTTTTGACTTTGAATACGATTGCTTCCGGAAAGGAAGTAATCGTATCACGCGGGCAGCTGGTAGAAATCGGGGGATCATTCAGAATCCCGGAAATAATGGCAGCCAGCGGTGCCCGTCTTGTGGAGATAGGCACGACCAATAAAACTCACCCCGGGGACTACCAGTCCGCGGTTAATGAGAACACCGCCGCTTTTCTCAAGGTTCATACCAGCAACTACCATATGGTCGGGTTTACTGCCGAAGTTGCTACTGCTGATCTCTCGGAAATGGCTGTTAAAAATGGCATTTTATTAATTGAAGATCTGGGCAGTGGAGTCTTGATTGATCTGAAAAAATTCGCTCTGCCGCCTGAACCGAAAGTGCAAGATAGTATTTCCGCCGGGGCTGACCTGGTAACCTTTAGCGGAGATAAAATGCTTGGGGGACCGCAGGCAGGTATTATTGTCGGGTGCAAAGATCTTGTTTCACGTATTCGCAACAACCAGCTGGCCAGGACCCTGCGGGTAGATAAGTTTACTATAGCTGCTTTAGAAGCGACCCTGCGCCTTTACTTAGATGAAGAAACCGCCCTGCAAGAAATACCGGTTTGGCGGATGTTGACTTCTGCAAAAGATGAACTGAGAGAAAGGGCTGAAAAAATGGCCGATCAATTTAAGGCTATTTTTGGTAATGAAAAGGTTGAGGTAGTAGAAGGTGTATCAAAAGTGGGCGGAGGGGCTCTGCCTACAGCCGAGCTTCCCACCTGCCTGGTCAAGATTACTCCCGGCGAGGGGGCCCCCTCACCCTCGGAGATATCCGATCAACTGCGCCGGGGCGAGCCCCCTGTAATTTTGCGCCTCCAGCAGAATTCACTGCTTATTGATCCCCGAACTGTATTTGAAAATCAGGAAGCAGTTCTTTATGAAGCTTTGGAGCGGGCTTTTAACCTATAGATTAGTAAAGGAGCGCTGCCGATTTGGATCAGTTAATTATTGGCACAGCAGGACATGTCGATCATGGCAAAACAGTGCTTATTTCTGCGCTTACCGATGTTGATACAGACCGGTTAAAAGAAGAAAAAAAGCGGGGAATCTCTATAGACTTAGGGTTTGCTCCGTTTAAGCTGCCCAGCGGCAGAATTGCCGGAGTGGTCGATGTTCCGGGGCATGAGCGTTTTATCCATAATATGCTTGCCGGAGCTGCCGGGATGGATCTGGTAATGCTGGTTGTGGACGCTTCTGAAGGGGTTATGCCCCAGACCAGGGAACATTTGGATATTTTACAGCTTTTAGGCGTAAGAAACGGCATAGTGGTGATAACCAAGATAGACCTGGCCGATCAAGAATGGCGTGAGCTGGTAAAAGATGAGATAAAAGATGAGCTTAAAGGAACCTTTTTGGAAAATGCCCCTATCCATGCCGTTTCTGCCCATACGGGAGAAGGAGTTGAAGAGCTGCGGCAGCTGATTGATGAACTTACCGCCGGGTTGGAAAACCGTAATGCTTCCGGACCGTTGCGCCTGCCCATAGACCGTTCTTTTGTAATTGCCGGATTTGGCACTGTGGTTACAGGCACCCTGGTGCAGGGATCTGTGCGAGTCGGTGATACTGTGGCTGTCGTTCCTCCGGAACAAGAAGCCAGGGTGCGCAATATCCAGGTGCACGAGCAGGATGTAAAAGAAGCCCGGGCCGGCAGCAGGGTGGCGCTTAATCTTTCGGGATTGGATAAAAACGAGGTTCTGCGAGGCAGTGTGGTTAGCAGTCCCGGTTACTACCGGCCAACCATACTAATAGATGTTTCTGTTGAACTTTTAGCACGTTCTAAGCGCAGACTGAAAAATTTAGATCCGGTGCATTTTTTCCTGGGCACCGGGCGCAGCGTGGCCCGTATTTTACTGCTTGATCGTGATGAATTGAATCCCGGTGAAAACTGCCTGGCCCAGTGCCGTTTGGACCGGGGGCTGGTGGCTGAACGGGGAGATCCTTTTGTTATCCGTTCTTATTCTCCGATGACCACCATAGGTGGTGGGATGATCTTAGATCCTTACCCTCCAAAACACCGCCGCTTTCGTTCCCAGGTGATCGCTTACCTTGAGGAATTGAGGAAAGCTCCCGCAGCCGGGGGAGATGCTGCTTTTGTGCACAGTAAACTTGAGGAAATGATAGTAGCCAGCATTGAAAGCCTGGTTAAAGAAACTCGCCTCGATCGGGAAACTATTAATCATATCCTTGAAGAAAACAAGCAAAAGGGCTTTGTAGAACAGTTGGATGATGCTTACATTATGGCGGCTAAATTAAAAGAATACGAACAAGTGCTTCTGCATGAGCTGGAAAAATATCATCAAAAATATCCTTTGTCACCGGGCATATCCCGGGCCCGCTTAAAAGGAGTGCTGCCCAAAGCTTTTGGGCAGAAAGAATATGATGCTTTACTAAAGCGGCTGGAAGAAAATGAACAAATTTCGGGAAAAAGTGAACTGGTCAATCTTTACGGGTTTGCACCCGAACCTTCCGGAAAAGATAAAAAGCAGCTTGATCATTTAATTGGTGTTTATCGAGCCGGTTGGCTGCAGCCTCCTTCAGTTAAAAATGCCATTGAAGAGGCGGGGATAGATCCGGCCCGGAAAGACGAATTTTTTCAGTACTTACAAAATGCGAATATCCTGGTAAAAGTAAATGAAGAACTTTATTTCCACAGTGATGCTTACCGGGAAGCAAACAGCCTTTTAAGCGGACATTTCGCCTCTGAAAGCAATTTAACTCTGGCCCAGTTTCGCGACCTGGCCGGCACATCGCGCAAGTATGCCCAGGCTTTGCTGGAACACTTCGATCAGCAAAAGCTGACCAGGCGGATTGAGGATTACCGGGTTCCCTTTAAACTGGATCTTAATCAGGAAAGTACCAGCGGAAAAAACGACAAATGAAGGGAGCATGGATATGGAAAGGCATGAAATCAGGCTTACCCAAATGACTTCCAGCGCCGGTTGAGCTGCAAAAATAGGGCCCGAGGCCCTGGCACAGGTTCTGCGCCAATTGCCGGTCCAGGAAGACCCCAATTATCTTAACCGAGATCAGCATTTTGCCGATGCCGGGATCTACCGGATTGCTGAAAACCTGGCTTTGGTCCAGTCATTGGATTATTTCACCCCGATTGTAGACGATCCCTATCAATTTGGCCAAATTGCCGTGGCCAATTCTTTAAGCGATCTTTACGCTATGGGCGTAAAGCCAATGACCGCCTTGAATATTATCTGTTTTCCGGCTTCCTGCCAACCGCTGGAGATCATGGAAAAGATTTTGCAAGGGGGACATGACAAAGTAATTGAGGCCGGGGCCGTGGTGGTAGGAGGACACAGTGTTGAAGATCCTGAACCCAAGTATGGCCTGGCTGTTACAGGGGTGGCCGATCCGGGACAAATTATTAGCGGTGAAGGGGCTGGTCCCGGTGACTGTTTGGTTTTAACCAAGCCACTGGGGACAGGCATAATCACCACTGCGGTAAAAGGTGAAATGATTGCAGAAAGTGAATACCGCGAGACTGTGGAGGGTATGGCTACCCTCAATGCCGAGGCCTCGGAAGCGATGCTGCAGGTTGGGGTTTCCGCCTGTACTGATATTACCGGTTTTGGCCTCCTGGGACATTTGTATGAAATGCTGGTAACCAGTAAAGTAGGCGCTGAAATAGATCACAGGCAAACAGCTTATTATCCGCAGGTGAAAGAAATGGCGGCTATGGGAATGATTCCCGCCGGTGCTTACCGGAATCTGGAATATATCAAACCCCATGTTACATGGGGTGGCGATCCGGAAGAAGAGGTTGACGCCCTGCTGCCGCTGGCTGACCCTCAAACTTCCGGCGGTCTTCTTGTAGCTGTTCCGGAAAACCGAAAAGAGAAGTATTTATCAGCCCTAAAAGAAAAAGGGATTGAAGGGCGAATGATCGGCAAGGTTATCGAAGAATTAGCCGGTTCCCTTAAAGTTTGCTAGCCTGGCTTTAAGAAATTCATTGCTAGTCTTAGTTGTTAAGTAAGTTAATATTTGCCTATGTAAAATATTTAATAATTAAAAAATCCGGCAGGATTTTTTGCAGGAAACGGCGAAATTATATTAATATAAACTGATTTTGTTAAAAGTGTCTATCAATTATATTTAAACTGGATAAATTAGTGCGCTTAAAAGCACGATTAACCTTAAAATGATGCGGGGTATGATAATGAGTATTGAAAACCAGACATTCACCGAAAAATACGATCTGCTGGGTTGCATTCAATGCGGTCGCTGCACCGGTGGTTGTCCGGTCACCGTGCGGACCGGATTAAACGTACGTCAGTTTGTCGAGCAGGCTTACGATGAAGAAAAGCTTGATCAATTGGCCAGGCTAGCGGAAATTTGGGACTGTACAGCCTGCCATACCTGTGCTGTCCGCTGTCCCAAGGGTTTAAAACCCCTGGAGGTCTTAATCGGCTTACGTTCGATGATTGTCGAAAGCGGAAAAGTAGAGCCGACCGTGCGTGATGCCTTGCAGAGTGTTCTCCTTGAGGGCAACCCCTGGGAAAAACCGCGGGCAACTCGCACAGACTGGATGGAGGGCCTGGATGTAAAGGTGGCTGAAGAAGGCCAGGAAGTTGAAAACCTCATTTTTACCTGTTGTACAATTGCCTATGATCCCAGGGTCCAGGTCGTGGCTAAAAATATTGTAAAATTGCTTAACCAGGCCGGCATCGATTATGCATTCCTGCCCGAAGATGAAAGCTGCTGCGGCAGTGAAGTATTTACCATCGGGGAAGAGGGTTTATTCGAAATGTTAATTGAAGACAACACCGAGTATTTGAACAGCTTTCATGCCGGGCGGATTGTCACTTTGTCTCCCCACTGTTATACAACTTACCGGACCCATTATCTGGATTTACAAAGCCCCTTGTTTCACTATACCCAGCTTTTGGACGAGCTGGTCGAAAAAGGCAAGCTTTCCTGGAAGGGGGAACTGCAGAAAAAAGTTGTTTATCACGACCCTTGCTACCTGGGCAAACAAAGCGGCATTTACGATGAACCGCGCCGCCTGCTTAAGAGTATCCCGGGAGTAGAACTCGTAGAGTTTAATCGCAGCAGGGAACGCAGTCTTTGTTGCGAGGGCGGCGGAGGTAAAATGTGGATAGAATCCCAGTCAACGGAAGAACGCCTGGCTGAAACAAGAATTAAAAACGCCAAAGAGCTTGGCGCAGATATTGTTGCTGCTGCCTGTCCTTTCTGCGTGTTAACCCTGGAAGATGCCATGAAGAATTTGGGATATGAAGAGGAAATGCGCGTGGCTGAAATAACGGAATTGCTGGGAGAACTAATAGAAGCCTAACCAGGTTTAATTTTAATAGGAGGTGGAATGTTAAATGAAAAGTTTTGTTTGTATCAAGTATGTGCCTGATACTTCTGAAGCGGAAGTAAAGGTTAACCCTGATGGCAAGACGGTTGATGACAGCAAGTTTTCGTATGACATTAACGATGCCGATAATTATGCTGTAGAAGAATCAGTTTTGATTAAGGAAGACAAGGGTGGAGAAGTGGATGTAGTTTCGATTGGGCCCAAGCAATCCGATGTGATGATTCGCATGGCCCTGGCCAAGGGCTGCGACCGAGCCACCAGGATCGAAGATGAGAGAATTGCCGACCATGATCCGTTAATGGTAGCTAAAGTGCTTGCCGGTGCTCTGAAAGATAAAGAATTTGACCTGGTTTTCACCGGTTGTATGGCTGCTGATGATGGCCACATGTCAACCGGGGTTGCTTTGGCGGAAGAATTGGGGGTTAATCATGCCTCGATGGTTAAAAAGGTGGAAGTTCTGGATGGAAAAGTCAAAGCCCATCGTGAGCTGGAAGGTGGATTGCTGGAAGTAGTTGAACTTGAACTTCCGGCAGTTCTCACCATTCAGACCGGGATTAACGAACCTCGTTATGCGCCAATTCGCGGGATTCGCCAGGCTCAGAAAAAAGAGCTGAATGTTTTTAACCTGGATGATCTTGGAGTTGATCCGGGTGAAGTCAGTCCCGATGCCTCCGGGGTTGTCCTTGAAAACCTCTATATCCCCGAAGTTGAAAGCGCCGCTGAATTCATCGAAGGAGAACCGGAAGAAAAAGCGGAGAAACTGGCATCCATCCTTACTAAAGGAGGTTTAGTATAATGGGTAAAATTCTTGTATTGGCGGAACACCGCCAGGGAGCGTTACGAGATATTAGTTATGAAATGATGGCCATTGCCCCTAAACTGGCTGACGAAATGGGAGCAGAAGTTGAAACTTTGCTTATTGGCAGCGGTATGGATGATTTGGCCAAGGAATTAAGCGGTTATGGTGTTAAAGTAAAGGTGATAGACGACCCGGTTTTTGAAAACTTTAATGCCGAAAAATATCAAAAGGTTCTTTCGGCCTTAATTGATGAGATGAAACCGGCTGTTTTAATAGCACCTCACACCGTCCAGGGAGTAGATTTTATGCCCTCCCTGGCCGTAGAAAAGAAATTGCCGCTGGTTGCCGAGGCACTCGATCTCTGTTATGAAGACGATACCCTTAAAGCCACTCGGACAATGTATACAGGAAAAGTTAATGCCACGGTAGCTTTCAAACCGGCGGACACTTGCCTGGTTACTATCCGGGAAGGTGCCGTGGAAGCGCCTGAACCGGCGGCAGCAGGCAGCGTGGAAAAAATTGATTCGCCTTTGCAGGAAGATATTCCTTACCGGAAATTTGTTGAATACATTGAAGCCGAAGTAGGAGAAGTTGATATTACCCAGTCAGAAATCCTGGTTGCTGTTGGACGGGGGCTTAAAGAAGATAAAAACCTGCCTGACATTGAAGAGCTGGCTAAGGCTATCAAAGCCGATATTGCCGGTTCCAGGGCGGCCATCGATGCCGGATGGTTACCGCATGACCGGCAGGTAGGAACTTCCGGTAAAACCGTGAAGCCAAAACTTTACCTTGCGCTTGGTATCTCTGGAGCGTTCCAGCATGTTGCCGGAATGAAAGGGGCAAAAACTGTGGTGGCTGTCAATAAAGACCCCGAAGCCCCAATCTTCAACGTAGCTGACTATGCGATAGTTGATGATTTGTTTAAAGTAGTGCCTGCGTTGAAGGAGAAACTGGAAGAGATGAAAGGCTGATTGATTTATCTAAGCCAGTCTTAGCGGGAGGATGAAATAATAGATGAGTGAAAAACCGAAAGTAGGCGTCTACGTCTGTCACTGCGGAATTAATATCGCTTCGACGGTAGATGTGGAGGAGGTTGCCAGGTTTGCGCAAAGCCTGCCCAATGTCAAGGTGGCGCGCACCTATTCGTACATGTGTTCCGACCCCGGTCAGAACCTGATAAAAAAAGATATCAGGGAACATGGGCTGAACAGGGTGGTAGTCGCTTCCTGTTCACCGAGAATGCATGAAACTACCTTCAGAAAGACAATTCAGGAAGCGGAGATTAACCCATACTTCCTAGAAATGGCCAATATCAGGGAACAATGTTCCTGGGTGCATGAAGATCTAGAAGTAGCCACATCCAAAGCTAAAAAGTTGGTGGCAGCTTCGGTGGCAAAAGTAAGGCTGCTCGAAGCGCTGGAGGAAAAAGAAGTTGATGCCGAACCGGCTACCCTGGTTATTGGTGCCGGGATAGCCGGCATTCAGGCTGCCCTTGATATCGCCGATGCCGGCTTCAAAGTTTATCTTGTTGAAAAAACCCCGTCGGTAGGCGGCCGGATGGCTCAGCTTGATAAAACCTTTCCTACGCTTGATTGTTCGGCCTGTATCTTGACTCCGAAAATGGTGGACTGTGCCGGTCATCCCAATATTGAGCTGATGACTTATTCGGAAGTGGAAGAAATTGGCGGTTATATAGGCAACTTTGACGTTAAAGTTAGGAAAAAAGCGCGTTATGTAGATTTCGATAAATGCACCGGTTGTGGGGACTGTGCCAGTGAATGCCGGGTAAAAGACCGCTTTCCAAATGAGTTTGACCAGGGAATGGGCAAGCGTTCTGCAATATACCTGCCTTTTCCTCAGGCAGTTCCGGCCAAGTTTACAATAGATCCTGAACAATGCCTTTATTTGAGCAAGGGCAAATGCGGAAAAGGTCCAAAATGCCAGGAAGTGTGCGGAGTTGGCGCTATTGATTTTGAGCAAGAAGATGAACTTGTCGAATTCAAGGTTGGTGCTGTGATTGTCGCTACCGGTTTTGATCCCTTTGATCCATCGAAAAAACCGGAGTATGGTTATGATGACTATCCAAATGTGATCACTGGCATGGAAATGGAAAGACTTGTATCAGCTTCAGGTCCTACCGACGGAAAGATTACCATCAATAATGGTGAAGAAGAAATAGAACCCAAAGAGGTTGCTTTTATCAAGTGCGTTGGCTCCAGAGATGCCAGTGTCGGTAATGAATACTGTTCGAGGGTTTGCTGCATGTATACCGCAAAGCAGGCTCATTTAGTTCGCGAAAAACTGCCTGATGCCAACATCAAGATATACTACATGGATGTCCGGGCCTTTGGCAAGGGTTACGAAGAGTTTTATGACCGGGTTCGGCGTGAAAATGTTCGTTATATTCGGGGCAACCCTTCGGAGATATTTAAGCGGGGCAACAAGCTTGTAGTTAAAGCTGAAGATACGCTTACAGCAACCCCGCTGGAAGACGAAGTAGATCTGGTGGTCTTGGGAGTTGGTATGGAGCCGCGCAAAGAAATGCGTGATATTATAGATTTGTTGCGGCTTTCTCAGTCCCAGGATCGCTTTTTCCTTGAAGCTCATCCAAAGTTGGCCCCGGTAGATACTGCTACCGATGGGGTTTTTCTGGCCGGATGCTGCCAGGGACCAAAGGATATCCCTGATACGGTGGCTCAGGCCAAGGGGGCGGCTTCATCAGCGATGATTCCTTTAGCGCGCGGTAAGGTGACTATCAGCGCCCAGGTTGCCGAAGTAAACGAAGCAACCTGCCGGGGCTGTGGCTTTTGCGTGGAAATATGCCCTTATTCGGCGATTGAAATGGTCACGGTAAATCGCTTTGGTTATGAAATTGAAGTAGCCAGGGTTAATGAAGCCCTTTGTAAGGGCTGCGGATCATGTTCCGCAGCCTGCCTGTCCGATTCAATCCAGCCAAAGTCATTCCGAGACTGTCAGATTTTACCGCAGATAGCAGCATTGGGGGCTATGAAATGAGTATTAACCAGGAACCGAACATAGTAGCTTTTCTTTGTAACTGGTGTTCTTACGCGGGAGCTGACCTGGCTGGAACCAGCAGGGTGCAATATCCCCCCAATATCCAGGTAATCCGGGTTATGTGTGCCGGACGAGTCAATCCGCTTTACGTGGTGAATGCCCTGCAGCAGGGCGCCGATGGTGTCCTTGTGTCCGGGTGTCATCCCGGGGATTGTCATTATATGGAAGGCAACTACCATGCCAGGCGCCGCCTGGGCATGCTCAAAGAATTATTAGATTTTGTGGGGGTGGATCCTCGGAGGTTCCATATGAGCTGGGTTTCTGCTTCCGAGGGACATAAATGGAAAGAAGTTGTAGAAAAAGTAGTTGAGGATGCTAAAGAAGCCGGGCCTTTTGAGGGGTTCAGGCGCCGTAAGATTGATTGGTAGGAGGGGTATTATAAAGATGGATCTGGAAAAATTACGCGAGACCGCAGCGGAGGTGATCGCCCGGGAAGATGTTAAGTACCTTTTAGGTTGGGAAAAAGGTACTTTTGGCTACCGGGTGGCGCCCAGTTTTGTTGAAGATACCGACAGTGCTGCAGAGCTGATCTTTTCACCCCTCTGCACCGCTAACCTGGCCACATATTTGACCCTGGTGGAAAAGCCGCCGCTGCCTAAGGGGCAGGAACCAGATCAACGCAAGGTTGCAGTAATGGTAAAAGGATGCGACAGTCGGGCAGTAGCTCAGCTGTTGATTGAAAAAGGGATCGATCGCGAGGATCTGGTTGTTATAGGTTGCCCTTGTCCGGGCGTGATTGATCATGCTCTTCTGGCTGAAAAATACCCGGAGACTGAAGAACCGGCTGAAGTTAGATGGAGTGAGAACGGTTTTCTGTTGATTCAAAATGGAGAGGAAACCGAAATAGCCAGGGATGAGGTGCTGGCTGAAAAATGCCGGCTGTGCCGCTATCCCAACCCGGTGATTAGTGATCTGCTCATAGGTGAACCGGTTGAAGCATGGGAACCGGCTGATGATCAAGGTGTAGCTGAAGTGGAAGGCATGGATGGAGAGGCTCGCTGGGATTACTGGCAGGAGCAGTTCAGCAACTGTCTGCGTTGTTACAGCTGCCGGAACGTCTGCCCGCTGTGTTATTGTGAGGATTGTATCCTTGATCGGTCAAACCCGAACTGGATATACCGTTCGGTCAATTTTTCCGAGAATACAGCTTTTAATCTGGCCCGGGCTTTTCACCTGGCCGGCCGCTGTATTGAATGCGGTGAATGCGAGCGGGTATGTCCGGCAAATATTCCTCTGGGCAAGTTAAACCGTAAGCTGGCCCGGGAAGTGCGCGAAAAGTACGGTTTCGAACCCGGAGTGGATCCCGAAGGGGAGCCATTCCAGGCCAGCTACAAACCTGACGACCCCGAGGATTTTATTATGTAGAGGTGGGTGATATGTCAGCGATGCTGATAAATAAGGAAAAATGGCCCGATTTTATCGGGAAGTTAGCCGGTAAAGATCTCTGGGCCCCACGAGAAAGTGATGAAGGGTTACGCTTTGGCCCGGTAGCTGAAGGTGAAGTGCCGGAACTAGAATACACAAATACACGGGTACCTCCAAAGGAAGCAGTTTTTCCCCAGACCGAAACTTTATTTCAGTTTAAAATAGGGGAAGAAGGCCTGGAAGAACCGCAGCTGGAGCAAAACCTTGTTCTTTTGGGTGTGCGTCCCTGTGATGCCAGGGCTATGACCATTATTGATAAACTTTTCAGCTGGGATGAAAATGACCCGTACTATCTGAAGCGACGAGAAAATGCTGTTCTGGTAGGACTTGCCTGCAATGAACCCGGTCTTAATTGTTTTTGCACTTCGGTAGGCGGAGGACCTGTGGCTACCGAAGGGCTGGATTTATTAATGGTTGATCTGGGAGAAAAATACTTGTTGGAAGAAGTTACTGAAAAAGGTAGCGCTTTACTTGAAGAAGTAAAGGACCTTCTTGAAGAGGCCGGCGAAGAAAGCACCAAACAGAAGAAAAAACTGGCCGATGAAGCTGCAGGGAAAATTAAACGCAGTATTGATACCGAAGGTATTCCGGCCGGACTTCCCGGGTTATGGGAAGATGAATTGTGGCGGAGGGTATCGGCTTCTTGTATTGGCTGCGGAACTTGTACTTATCTATGTCCGACTTGCCATTGTTTTGATATCCAGGACGAGACAGAAGGTTTTGAAGCCAGGCGGTGCCGAGTGTGGGATTCCTGTATGTTTAAAGAATATACTCTCCATACTTCAGGGCACAATCCCAGGCCCACCCGCCGCGAAAGAACCAGGAACCGGATCTATCATAAATACAATTACTATGTGGATAAATTTGATGTTATTGCCTGTGTCGGATGCGGTCGCTGTATAAATCTCTGTCCGGTCAATATTGATATCTTAGAGATACTGGGGCAGGTGAAGGAGGAGCTATGATAAATAACGTGAACCCTTACATACCCTATAATGTTACTGTTGAGGATACCTGGTACGAGACCGGTGGAGAACGAGCGATTAAGACTTTTATAGGAGTATTTGATGATGAAGATATTCGTAAAAGCTGGGAACATTTTCCCGGACAGTGTGCCATGATCGGAGTGTTGGGTGTCGGGGAAAGTATGATTTCCATTTCCTGTTCACCGACGGAAGGAGATCACTTGCGTTTTTCAGTGATGCGCATGGGTAAAGTTACCCGGGCTCTGCATCAACTCGAGCCCGGGGATAAAATGACAGTCAGGGGTCCTTATGGCAACAAGTTCCCACTGGAAGAATGGCAGGGCAAGCACATCCTGACCATCGGAGGAGGGATTGGACAGGCCCCGATGCGTCCGATAGTCGAGTATGTTAAAGCTAATTACGACAACTACGCCGGTTTAACCATGATTTACGGGGCCCGGACCTCAGGTGATCTTTGTTTTAAAAATGAATTTGAGGAAATGAACAAAGATGATCGACTCTCCTGCCACCTCAGCATTGATATTGAAGAAGAACAGTGGGACCACAACGTCGGTTTTGTGCCCCAGGTTTTAATGGATTTAAGTCCGTCCCCGGAAAACACTATCGCTATTACCTGTGGTCCACCGATCATGATTCGTTTTGTGCTGGAAAACCTAAAGAAGCTTGGTTTTGCAGACGAGCAAATCTACACCACCCTTGAAAACAGGATGAAATGTGGCATCGGCAAATGCGGGCGCTGTAATGCCGGAAACATGTATGTCTGTAAAGACGGACCGGTATTTAGTTATGCTACCTTAAAAGAAATACCGGAAGCGTTTGCTTAAATTGGCAGGCATGTATATTGGCTGCTAAAATTTTGTTTTTAAACACCGGGACTACCAGTAATAGACTATATTTTACCGGGGTCATAATTGGATTACCGGCTAATCTAATATGTAGCTACAAGAATTGCAAGCTTAGATATAAAAGAGGCACAGCGCTTATATATGCAGGGTGCCTCCTTTTATATTAAAAAATAAATTTTTCTTTGCCAATTACCCCTGAAGCATTCCTTGATATGTAAATACCTTTAGTCCCTTAACCCTAAAATCATGCATAACTTTGGCAAGACTTTTTTAATGGTCCCGGTAAAGTAGATTCATCCAGTTATAAACGAGTTCATTAAAGAAACAAATTATATGGAACTGGCTTGTCAGGGTTAGCTAATGAATAATTAAAGAGATTTCAGGGTTTCCTTGTTAGGTTGGCTGTAATATGCTAAGATACACAACATAAATGATGTTGATTTAAAAGGCAAAGGTGGAAGGAGCAAAATATAAGCATGGAACAGTACGGTCTGGTAGTAAAAAATAAAGGTGAAACAGCCACTGTAAACCTGCAGAAACATCTTACCTGTGAAAAATGCGGTCGATGCGGGATATTGAGCGGTTCGAGTAAGGGTAATACAGAGATAGAAGCGCAAAATCCTATTAATGCTGAAGTCGGCCAGAAAGTATTACTGGAAAGTGACAGCCGTATGATGTTATTTATTTCATTTATGCTTTACATGGTTCCGCTGATCGGCCTGATGGTCGGTATATTTTCCTGGTTGGCCGTGGCTGATAATTTGGGATTCACAGGCGATCAAGATCTTCCGGCAATAGGATTAGGTTTGCTCTTCATGGCGGGAATATTTTTACTTATACGCACGTGGGACCGAAATGTAAAAGACAACTCTAAATATCAGCCGATTATTACCGAGCTAATTGTTGATGAAGAAAACCAAGAAGAGTGTCCTGATGAAGGGTTGTAGCGGATTATAGCATCTAAACCTTTGCTTGTTTGAGCATATCCAAAAATATTGCTAAAAGATACATTTACTTTTTATGTTGTTAGATAGAATCAATCAAATATGCCGGGAGGTAAAAGCCATGGAAAAAGAGTTAAATGTAGCAGTAGTAGGTGCAACCGGGATGGTCGGCCAAAAGATGATTGAAGTTTTAATTGAACGTAATTTTCCATTTACCGGGCTTAAACTATTGGCTTCATCACGTTCTGCAGGCCAGGCGATAAAGGTTGGGGGAGAAGAATACAGAGTAGAAGAAGTAAGTCCTCAATCATTTGAAGATGTGGATTATGCCTTCTTTAGCGCCGGTGAAACAATCAGCAAAGAGTTTGGTCCGGAAGCGGCCAGACGAGGAACTGTGGTAATAGATAACAGCAATGCATTTCGAATGGAAGAAGAGGTCCCCCTGGTTGTTCCAGAGGTTAACCCGAATGCTGCTTTTAAACATAAAGGGATTATTGCCAATCCGAACTGTTCAACCATACAAATGGTGGCAGCTCTGCAGCCGTTGCAAAAAGAAGTTTCTATCAAAAGGGTGGTGGCGGCTACTTACCAGGCAGTTTCCGGAGCAGGGCGTGAAGCGGTTAAAGAATTAAAAGAACAGTGCCGTGATTACCTGGATGGAAAACCGGTATTAGCTGAATATATTCCCCGCAAAGGGGCGGAACGCAACTATCAGATCGCTTTTAATATGGTTCCACAGCTTGATGTGTTTGAGGAAAACGGCTACTGTAAAGAAGAGATGAAAATGGTTAGAGAAACAAGAAAAATTATGGATCTGCCGGACTTACCGGTTACAGCGACCACCGTAAGAGTGCCGGTGGTTAACGGTCATTCCATTGCCCTGAATGTGGAGCTAACTGGCAACTTAACAGCTGAAGAGGCTCGAACGCTTTTTAGAAAAGCTCCGGGGATAACAGTAGTTGATAATCCCGAAATCCTTGAATATCCGATGCCTCTTGATGCTGATGGAAACGATCCTGTCTATGTGGGTCGCATCCGACCAGATCATTCAGTTAAACATGGACTTAACCTTTGGGTTGTGGCAGACAATATTCGCAAGGGAGCGGCTACCAATTCAATTCAGATCGCCGAACTATTGCTTTCCAGTTAAAAGGGGGCAACATAAATCTATTACACTTAAAACTGCTTAAGGTAAAAAGGAAGGATGGTGCAGGACTATGATTGTCGTAATGAATCACGGAACCGGTGAAGACGAGGTAAACAGGGTTACAGAAAAATTGAAGGAAATGGGGTACGGTGTCCACCTGTCCAGCGGTGAAAACCGCACAATTATTGGAGTGATTGGAGAAAGGCGCGAAGAAGCGGCGCAAACTCTGGAAGCAATGCCCCAGGTAGAACAGGTAGTTTTTGTAACTCGTCCGTTTAAATTAGCCGGTCGTGAGTTTCACCCCGATGACACGGTCATTGATTTGGGCAAGACCGGTATCGGGGGCCATGAGCTGGTGTTTATGGCCGGCCCCTGCGCGATAGAGGGTGAAGAACAGTTAATGGAAGCAGCCCGGGCGGTTAAAGATGCCGGGGCCAGGGTTTTTCGAGGGGGCGCTTTTAAGCCGCGCACCTCGCCCTACAGTTTTCAGGGGCTGGAACATGAGGGTTTGCAGTATTTAACCAAGGTCCGTGAAGAAACCGGTCTTTTAATAGTAACCGAAGTGATGGACCAATTTACCGTTGATGAAGTTGCCGAATGTGCCGATATAATCCAGGTGGGAACCCGTAATATGCAAAACTATTACCTGCTCCGTGAGCTTGGCAAAATCCGCAAACCGGTTTTATTGAAAAGAGGCCTTTCCGCTACTATTGAAGAATGGTTGATGGCTGCTGAGTACATCTTAAACGGAGGTAATTACCAGGTTATTCTCTGTGAGAGAGGAATTCGCACTTTTGAACCTTATACCCGTAACACCCTTGATTTAACTGCAGTTCCGCTGGTAAAGCAGTTAAGCCACCTGCCCGTTATTGTCGATCCCAGCCACGGAACCGGCCACTCAAACCTGGTACCGGCGATGAGCAAAGCGGCTGTTTCTGCCGGAGCAGACGGGTTAATGATCGAAGTTCATCCCAATCCCCAGGAAGCTTTATCTGACGGACCGCAATCTTTAACCCCCCAGCAGTTTACCCGGTTGATCAACGAATTAAAGGGAGTGGCCCTCAGTGTCGGAAGGCTTATGTAATAACGGCTATTTTTTCCCAAAAGTTGCGCTTTTAGGAACAGGTTTAATCGGGGGCAGTATTGGCATTGCCCTCCGGGAAAGGCGCCTGGTTGAAAATATAATTGGTTACGACAGTAACCAGGAAGCGTGCCTGGAAGCTTTGAAAAAAGGCGCCTTAGACAAAACGACGTATTCTGCAGTTGAAGCAGTCAGGGATGCGGACCTGGTGATCCTGGCGGTTCCAGTATTGAGCACTTTGGAATTGCTAAAAGAAATCCTGCCGGCAATTAAGAAAGACGCTGTGGTTACCGATGTTGGCAGCAGTAAGGGTTGGATTATGGAGGCGGTTGAAAAATTGATGCCTGGTTCAGCTTTTTTTATCGGGGGACACCCGATGGCCGGCTCCGAAGAAAACGGAATCAACGGCGCGGATCCCGCGCTTTTAGAAAATGCTATCTATGTGCTTACACCCTGTGCGGATGCGCCTGAAATACTGGTGAGCAAACTATTAAAAATGTTCGAAGAAACGGGAGCCCAACCACTGGTGCTTGATCCCGCCACGCATGACCGGGTGGTTGCCTATGTAAGTCACCTCCCTCATATGACTGCTGCTGCCCTGGTTCAAAGTGTAGCCGGTTCTGATGACATGGAACTGGTGCGCACCCTGGCCGCAGGCGGTTTTCGAGACAGCACCAGGATTGCCCTGGGCAATCCTGAATTGTGGCGGGATATTTGTATTAGCAACCGTCAGGCTTTAAGTGAGGCCCTTAAAGTTTTCAGGCAAAGGATCGATTCTTTGCAAAAATATCTTGAGGAAAGTAATGACGAAGCAGTGGAAGAATATTTACAGCAAGCCCGCGATTATCGAAAAAATATACCTCACCGCGGTAAAGGTATACTGCCTGAGTTATATGAAATTGTAGTACTGGTCCGCGATACACCGGGAGTTATCGGGCATCTTGCCGGCTTGCTTGGCGATGCAGGCATCAACATCGATGCTATCGAGATTTTGCATGTTCGCGAACTGGCCGGCGGTAGTATCCGGCTCGGTTTTAGGAAAGAAGATCAGCAAAAACAGGCTCTTGATCTTTTAAATCAAAAGGGCTTTCTTTGTCACAGCAAAGAATAAACTAACAAGATTAAGCTGTTGTATGTTTGCGGTATAACTCTTCCTGTTTACGGGCCAATTCGCTCAAGGTCCTGCTCTGCAACTCCTTTTTGATTGCTTCTCTTACGCGATCCCATACCGAATGGGTTACGCACAGCTCGGCTCTTTCGCAGGTGTCATTATTGTCCACACAGAAAACCGGGGCGATAGAGCCCTCGACGCTTTCTACAATGTCAAATAAAGTGATATTGTCCGGGTTTGCGGCCAAGTGGTACCCGCCGCGGCTCCCCTTCTGGGTGCGGACAAAGCCTCGCGCTCGCAGGGGAGCCATTATCTGTTCAAGGTATTTTACCGAAATGTCCTGCCTGCAGGCAATATCGTTTAATTGGACCGGTTCTGTGCTGTAATTAACGGCAAGTTCAATCATAGCCCGTGCGGCATAACGAACTTTAGTTGATAATTGCAGTGTGGTCAGCCTCCCTTAAAAGAGTAATAAAAGTATATCTATTTTATTAATAGGTATACACTAAAATTTTAACCTTAATATTTATGTCTGTCAAAAATAGTTTTTAATTTAAATATAATTTAATTTAAAGCCAAACACAGAAGAAAAATAACCAAAGCCATATTGGATTTTATAGAAAAAGTTTGCCCTTAAAAATTGGGGCACCCGGATTTTAAAACCGGATGCCCTAATTTTTAAAAAGTGCTCCAAGTTTGTTTTTTTTGCTAGATGCTGAAGTTAGCCTATGATCAATTTTACACAAAAAGAACTCCCTATTCTCCCTGATATTTAAAAGATACGTCCATTTTTACCCGATATACGATTTCACCGTCAACAATCTTCAGATCCATTTCCTTTACTTCTGCCACCCTTAAATCGCGAAGAGATTTTGAGGCGGTATCCACTACAACCCGGGCCGCATCTTCCCATGAGTTATCGCTGGTTCCAACCAGTTCAATAACTTTATATACGCTTTCCACAGTGCTCCTCCTCTCTCAAAATAGTGTTTATAAATTTATTATAAAGATTGTTTTGTGATGTGTCAATATTTAGCAAAATCACAAGGTAAATTACCCGCGTAAAATTAGCAATTCCCCGGGTAAAGCTTAGTGCTGATAAGGGCTTTGTTTAGTGTATTATGCTTATAAACTGGTGATATCTTTATAGATTGACCAGGCTTTCAAATGAAGGTTGGATCATTAAGCCGACAGCTCCCGGTCCTATATGAGTGCCAATTGCCGGGCCGACCAGGCCCATATGTAAATCGGCAATTTCATATTCTGCCTGTAGATTCTCCAAAAGAGTTTGGGCATTTTCCTCCGCCACGGTATGGACGACAGATAAATTGACAGGTTGTTCGGGGGGGAGATTATCTAAAGCTGCTTTGAGTAAAGTTGGTATGACCTTGGAACGGCCACGAACCTTATCGTAGGGTGCTACCATTCCTTCCGAATCAGCGTATAGAATGGGCTTGATTTGTAAAAGTGAGCCTGCCAGGGATGCCGCTTTGCCGATGCGTCCGTTGCGTTGTAAATATTCCAGGGTATCTACAGCAAAAACGCTAAATGTTTTTTCAACGGAACGCTGGGTTAAGTTAAGAATCTCTTCCGGGCTCATGCCTCTTTTTGCTGCTTCAGCGGCAATTAATACAATCCTGCCTACACCCTGTGAGGCATTTTTGCTGTCTACCGGGATGACCCTGGGTTTAACCATTCCGGAGGCTACTTCGACTGAATTTAAGGTACCGCTTAACTTGCCTGAGATATGAATACTAATTATGGTATCATCCGGTGATGCTTCTTCTTCATAAGCCTGCCGGAACATCTCCGGAGAAGGTTGAGTAGTTTTTGGCATTTCTTGTTCAGAGGTTAATTTTTTATAGAATTCCTCGGCAGGTAAATTTACTCCGTCGGCATATGAGTCGTTACCGAAAGTGACAGTCAAGGGTATAACCTTAATATTATACTTGTCAATTTGTTTTTTTGAAAGATCGGCAGTGCTGTCGGTAACTATTTTTATCTGAGACATATTTACGTTGCTCCTTTCTTTATTAAAAGTTATCAAAGTCTGTTGTGCTTTGCTCATAATATATCACATTGCTATATATTGTGCACATATTAAATGCAAGAAGCTCTAACAGGCAGTTTGTGATTAGTTTAGGTCGTTGCAACTATGACCTTGAGTTGAAACACCAGTTCGGGTTGTTTTATGATTGAATAATTTATGATAGAATTAAATAAAGTGATTTGAGAGGGGATGTTATTTGTGATTAGAATGGAGGTTAAAACGGTAACAGCAGACCAGGGGGGCAATTTCCTGGTATTGTTAATGGATAATGATGAAAAAAAGGTGCTGCCAATTTCGATTGGTCCTCTTGAAGCACAGGCTATTGCCCTGGTATTACAGGGTGAAACACCTCCCCGTCCGTTAACTCATGACCTCCTCAAGTCGGTATGTGAGAATTTAGGCGGTACAATGGAAAAGATAGTAGTTACTGATATTATGGAAAGCACATTTTATGCGGAAATTTACCTGCAGCAAAGTAACGAAACAATAGTTGTCGATTCAAGACCAAGTGATGCAATAGCCCTGGCGCTGCGCTTCGAAGCTCCGATCTATATGGCTACGAAGCTGGTAGAATTTACTTACGATTACCAGGATATTATTGCCCATGAAGGTGGGGACGAAGAGCTGCACTGACAACTACTATTTAAAAATGAGAGCTAAAAAATATCTTTCGGGACCGGAGGCGGCGGAAATTTGCCCGCTTCCAGTCCCTTAACCTTTGTACATGGTGATTATATTGTTTTTTAAGATTACAGCGGTATTCTTTTTAAAACAGTTTTCCCTGGCGGGAGGTTTTAGCTTTTTAAAGTTACTGGAAAACCATTAAATTTATTTGATTTAGAGGACAATAACTTATGAAACAAATGGTTTCGCTAAAAAAGGAAAAAATATACCAGGATTTGTGGCGCCTCTCCTGGCCGGTGATGATGTTCATGGTTTTCCAGACGTCCCTTGAACTGGTAGATTTCTTTTGGGTGGGAATGATGGGCACAGAGGCCCTTGCCGCCCTTTCCTTATCGCACAACATCTTTTGGATGCTATTTACTTTATCGCAGTTAATTACAGTTTCCACGCTTTCTTTAAGTTCTCGCTACAGAGGAGGCGGAGATTACGAAGGAGTTAAACTTGTAGCCCGCCATACCTTTTGGTTGGCAGTGATTCTATCTGTCCTTGTAGTTACTTTTATCTTTTCCCTTGGAGATTACATACTTTCACTTTACCAGGTTGAACCGGAAGTACACCGTCAGGCCCTGATTTATTTGCGGGTAGCCGGAACCAGTTTTCTTTTCTTATACGGTGGTATTGGCCTGGCCTTTTGTCTGCAGGGAGTAGGTGATTCCTACACATCTATGGGGATTCTAATCTTTACCAACATTATCAACATTGTTCTGGATCCCTTTTTAATTTTTGGTTTGGCTGGATTACCGGAGCTTGGCATCCTGGGGGCGGCACTGGCTTCACTAATTGCCAGGGCTGCTGGTTTTGCCCTGATTCTTTATGTTGTGTTAAGCGGAAAGATTTCACCCAGTCGCTTAAAAGTGCCGAATCTTTTCAGTCTGCGGCTTTCTGCCGATATGTTTAAACGAATGCTGCGCATTGGTTTTCCGGCCAGTTTGCAAGGTATGACCAGGCCGTTAACCGGGGCAATTATGATGTGGGTTGTGGCCTTGTTTGGCACCGAAGCTGTAGCTGCTTTCGGGATCGGCCTTCGTCTGCTCAGTTTTTGTTTTATCCTGATTGCCGGATTGAACATGGGAACCGCTACTATGGTGGGACAAAGCCTGGGGGCGAGATTGAGGGATCTTACTGAAGAAGTCATTGCCAGGGCTATGCGGTTGGCGCTGACTATTCAGGCCATCATGGGTGTAATTGCGTTTTTTGCTGCACCTACTATTATGAGTGCTTTTGCCGATAATCCTCAAGTAATTGAAATGGGCATCGCCTATATTCGTTTACTGGTCCCGGCGTTGATTGCAATGGGACCGTTACATGTTATAGCTGCTACTTTTAAAGGCGCCGGTAACACTGTCCCCCATATGATTAGTGCTCTGATTGCCAACTGGTTGGTTAAAATACCGCTGGCCATGCTTTTGGCAATAGTTTTTGACCTGGAAACAGACGGTGTATGGTTGGCTATTGGTTTATCCATATTTGCAGAGCTGGGGATTATTTCGATCTGGTATCGCCGACGAGATTGGATTTACCGCGATTCGGGAATTTACCGGCGGGCTGAAGCTCGTGTCAGGGCGTAAATTCCTGAAGGTTTAAACTATAAAGGAAGCCTTATGGGCAACACATTTATTTCTTGCTTGTTTAAAACCAGATCCAAAATAAAAAAAAGATTAAAACGATAATTACAATGAAGGTTAATATCAGTTGGGGTATGAGCAAACGGTACATTGCCAGGCAAAAAGCCAGGATGTTTTGCCATGAAAATTGAACCTGCTGATATTCTTCTTTACTCAGGTTATTATTCTCTGTTAGCCCGGTTTCATCTTCCGGTGGTTTACTGGTATCGTTACCGTTGCCTTTCAGTTTCAATCATCCCTTCTGAACCAGGTGGCAGGATACAAAGTGACCCTCATCAATTTCTCGCAATTCCGGTTCTTCCTGCGTGCAGCGCTCTTCGGCGTAACGGCAGCGGGGGTTGAAGTTGCAACCCGGGGGTGGATTGGCCGGACTGGGGACATCGCCTTTTAAGATAATCCGCTTGCTTTTAACATCGGGATCCATTACCGGCACTGCTGATAGAAGGGCCTGGGTATAAGGATGCAGCGGGTTTTGGTATAGATTGCTTTTATTGCAAATTTCAACAACTTTTCCCAGGTACATTACGGCCACATTATCGGAAATGTGTCGAACCATGCTTAGATCGTGAGATATAAACAAGTAGGTGAGGCCAAATTTTTCCTGCAAATCTTCCATCAGGTTAACAATTTGTGCCTGGATGGAAACATCAAGTGAAGAGATAGGCTCGTCGGCAACTATAAAATCAGGATTAAGGGTAAGCGCCCGGGCTATGCCCACACGTTGGCGTTGACCACCGGAGAATTCGTGGGGATAACGTTTGTGGTGGTGGGGAGCAAGACCGCACACTTCAAGAATGTATTCTACTCTTTCTTGCTTTTCTTTACCGGAAGCAACCCCGAAAATTTCTAAAGATTCGCCGACAATTTCGCCCACATTCAGGCGAGGGTTCAGTGAGCTAAATGGATCTTGAAAAATAATCTGCAGCTCGCTACGCAGCTGGCGCAGTTTATGTTTATCGGTATTAAATATATCCTGGCCCTTGTAATAGACATTACCATCGGTGGGTTCCAGCAATTTCAAAATAGTTCGTCCCAGGGTGGATTTTCCGCAACCCGATTCTCCTACCAGGCCGAGGGTTTCGCCCTTCTTAATATTAAAAGTGACATCATCTACTGCCTTGATTTGGCCGACTACTTTAGAAAAAACACCACCACGAATGGGGAAGTACTTTTTTATATTTTTCAGTTGCACGATTGCTTCGCTCATGATTTGATCTTACCTCCCTGCTTACTGAAAAGCCAGCAACTAACATGATGGCCTTCGGTAATCGCTTGCCTCTTTGGTATTTCTTCTCTGCATATATCCATAACGGAATTACAGCGAGGGTGATATGGACATCCTTTGGGCATATTTAATGGATTCGGAACACTTCCCGATATAGGGACAAGTTTATCTATTTCCGTGTATAGTTGCGGTTTGGAATTAATCAAACCCACTGTGTAAGGGTGTTTCGGTTTCTTAACTAAAGTTCTAATATCTGTATCTTCAACGATCATGCCGCAGTACATTACAATTACTCGATCCACCATCTCAGAGATGACCCCGAGGTCATGACTGATAAAAACAATGGATGTATTCAGTCTGTTTTTTAAATCCTGCATTAAATCTAAAATTTGCGCCTGGATCGTGACATCAAGGGCTGTGGTGGGTTCATCGGCAAAAAGAATCTTTGGTTCACAGGATAGCGCCATGGCGATCATAGCCCTTTGTCTCATCCCCCCGCTTAGGGAGTGAGGATACTCGTGAAATACTTTCTCCGACCGGGGGATCCCAACTATCTTCAGCATTTCTATACTTTTATCTTGAGATTGTTGTTTATTCAATCCCTGGTGAAGACGGATTGCTTCCTGCAGCTGAAAGCCGATAGTGTAAACCGGGTTAAGAGATGTCATTGGTTCCTGAAAAATAAAGGCCATCTCGTTACCGCGGATGCTTCTCATTTTTTTCTCACTGAGTGATTGGAGTTCGACACCATCTAAAAGCATAGTTTCAGCTTTTACTTGGCCGGGGTGCCCGATTAGCCGCATAATACTTAAACAGGCAACACTTTTCCCGCAACCTGATTCGCCGACAATACCAAGAGATTCACCGCGCTTAAGGCTAAACGAAATGCCGTTTACAGCCGGAACCACCCCGTCTTCGGTGTGAAATTTGGTATATAAGTTTTTAATTTGGAGCAGATCGGACAAAACCTGTATCACCTCGTATTTCTAATTTTTTAGGCGTGGGTCTAACGCGTCACGCAGGCCGTCACCGACTAAATTAATGCTTAAAACCGAGATAAAAATTAAGAATCCCGGGGGAAGCCATAACCACCACATATTCATTAAAACTGTCATATTCCTGGCCGGTTCAAGGATGTTGCCCCAGCTTGGGATTGGTGGTTGAACACCAAGGCCGAGGTAACTTAGAGCGGCTTCAATAAGGATAGCGGTAGCCATTATTAAAGTGGCGCTGATTAAGATTGGCGCCAGGGCGTTGGGTAACATATGGCGCCAGATCAACCTGAATTCACTGGCTCCATTAGCTTTTGCCGCCTCAATGTATTCCATTTGCTTGATAGAAAGAAATTGGCCTCTAACCAGGCGGCAGGTTTCGGTCCAGGTTAAAAGTCCAATGATCAACATGGTGTTGTAGATACTGGGCCCCAGTATTGCCGCTGCGGTAATAGCAAGGGCTAAGAATGGAAAAGATATGACCATGTCGGTAATGCGCATGATCACAGTATCCATCCATTTTCCGTAATAACCGGCCAGAGAACCCATCAGGACTCCAATGACCATTTGCAAAGAACTGGCAACCAGTCCTACTGTTAAAGATATCCTTCCTCCGTAAAGATTCCGGGTAAACAAATCCCTGCCCTGGCGGTCAGACCCAAAGATATGCTCTGAAGTAGGTGGTTCTTCCTGGTTAAGCAAGTCTATAGCATCACGTTCATAAGGGGTAAGAAGCGGGGCCAGTATCGCTAAAATTATTAAAACAAGCAAAATAAAACTTCCGACCATGGCCACCTTGTTGCGGCGAAAACGTTTCCATATTATTTTGCCGGGAGTTAAGACGGCTTCATCGTTGTTTGTATCGTTAGAACCCATTTTAAAAGGGTTGCGAAATAATCTTGCAAAAAAACGGTTCATAATTAACCCCCTTGCTAGTCGTAGCGAATACGCGGATCGACGACTGAATAAAAGATATCGGCTAAAAGATTCCCCAGGATTACTAAAACTGCTAAAAAGAGGTTGATTCCCATCAACAGCCCGTAATCTCTCTGACTGACCGATTCAATTAACATTGTTCCCATTCCCGGCCAGGAAAAGACCGACTCTGTTATAATTGCTCCAGAGAAGAGAAAGGGTAAACTTAAACCCAGGATCGTAACTACCGGCAATAATGCGTTACGTAAAGCATGCCTGTAGATAACGACCTGCTCAGAAAGCCCCTTGGCTCTGGCTGTCCGGACATAATCCTGTTTGATTACTTCAAGCATACTGGAGCGGGTAAATCGAACAAAACGGGCCGTGTTGGCTGCGGTCAGGGTAATTAGGGGCAAGAGCAGGTGCCTGCCTACATCAGCGGCATAACTGATAAAATTTGGATGGCGCACTCCGGCAGAAACCATTCCCCCAATTGGCAGCCATCCCAGGGTGAAACCAAAAAGCCAGACCAGGACAATTCCTAAGAAAAATACAGGGATGGATACACCGGCTATAGCGGAAACTACTACGGAATAATCTATGGTTGAATACTGCCTGGTAGCTGAAATAATTCCAATAGGGATAGCTATAATAAAGCTGACCAGGATTGAAGAAAAAGTAAGAGTGATTGTGGGGAAAAGTCGGCTTTGAACCAGTTCGGTTACCAGGCGGCCTCGGTATCGAGTTGAATATCCCAGGTTGCCCTGTACAGCTTCGGTAAGCCATGAACCGTACCGCTGGATCAGCGGTTGGTCCAGTCCAAGCTGTTCTCTCCTTCTTTCTATAGCCTCATCTGATATGTTGGGATCAACCATGTGGGATAAAGGACTACCCGGTGCCATATTAATTATCACAAATACAATAAATGTAGTGCCTATGAGGGTAGGAATCATCTGAAGCAGGCGCCGTATAATGTATTGCTGCATAACAGACCTCCATAATAATATTGCAGAAGAGGGCGACTTCCCGGGGGAAGCCACCCTCTAGTTGTTACTATTTTATTAGTGGCTTATAAATTGTTATTTTGATTATCTGTCCAGTTCCCATTCTTCAACATTCCACCACATGCTGAAAGCGTCACCCTGGAAGTTTTTCAAGTCCGGGGTGTGGACGAAAGCCTCATCTTCAGCATAAAGCCAGACATAAGGCGCTTCTTCAACCAGCAGCTCCTGCCACTCACTGTAGATTTCAGCTCTTTCCTCCATGTCGGTCGTCCTGCGGGCTTCCCTGATTAGCTCATCATTATCCGGATGGTCGAAGCCAACAGCGTTCCATTGGTCATCGCTTAACCAGATGCCGGTGGGATCTGGTTCCAGGGCCAGAGACCAACCCATCAGGTAAAGTTCAAAGTCCCTTTCCTCAAAAATCAGGTCGGTGAGGGTGGTAAATTCCATCATATCAAGTTCAATAGCAATGCCTGCATCGGAAGCCATATCCTGAATAATCTCAGCGTTTCTTTCCCTGGGCGCGTTACCACTGGGGTAGCTCAGGGTAAATTCCAACCTTTCGCCGTCTTTGTAGCGGTAGCCGTCGTCGTCGTCCATTTCCCAGCCGGATTCTTCCAGCAGTTCATTGGCGCGTTCGACATCATAAGGCAGTGGCTCTAAATCTTCATCATAGGCCCAGGAAACCATAGACATGTGGCTGGTCTGAACGCTGGCCATACCTTCAAACAGAGCATCGATAATTTCCCAGCGGTCAATAGCGTGGGTCAGGGCATGGCGAACGTTTTTATCGCTTAAAACGGGGTGATCAAGTTTAATGCCCATGTACTGGTAAGCATTGGCCGGGTAATTGACTACTTCGAGGCCCTCTTCCTGGTATGCTTCGAATTCATCTTTTTCCGGTTGGACCCAGGCCAGGTCGCTGGAACCGGTGATCAATTCTGCCATCTGGGTATCAGATGAAGCTGTTTTAACAGTAATTTGATCAACATTGGGTTTGCCGCCGACATAATCGTCGAATGCTTCCAGGATGGTATACTGGCCATCGGCATATTCGGTGAGCTTGTATGGACCTGCGCCAATAGGTTCTTGGTTTACATTGGGATGTTCTTCCAGTTCAGCAATCGGGGTGTCTTCGAAAACATGCTTGGGAGAAATGGCCCAGGTGGAGACATTGATCAAAGCCGGGGCATCAACTTCTTCAAAGTGGAAGTGGATAGTTCTTTCATCTTCAATTTCTATTTCTTCAATAGTTTCCCAGTAAGATGCCCGCACACCGGTATAATCTTCATCCATCATCCACTCGAAGGTCCACTTGACATCTTCGGTGGTAACCGGTTCGCCGTCATGGAAGTAAATATCGTCCTTGAGGGTGTATGTGAAAGTCATTTCATCGTCGCTTACTTCCATGCTTTCCGCCAGCTCAGGTATTAATTCATAGTCGGCGTCGGGATCGTGGGTCATCATTCCGGTAAAGCAAGGATCTACGGCAGCGTAGGCATCGTAGGCGCTTTCATAGAGGTTCGGGTTAAAATTACCCTCCGGGGCACTCCAGATAGCCATAACCAGAGCAGACTCTTCATCATCCCCAGCTTCATCATCCCCAGTTTCTTCATCCCCAGCTTCTTCACCATCTACGGGTTCTTCTGCTCCTTCTTCTTCAGGCTCGCATCCTACTGCAAGTAAACCTACAGACAGCATAATTATCACCAGTAAAAGCGCTAAACTTTTTTTACTCATTATCTAACCCCCTATAATATTGGTTAAAATACTCAAAAACTACAACGACAGCTAAGACATAAAACTTGCATATAAGCCCATAAATTCCCCCTTTGATGAAATATTTAATAAGTAGCTATCAGCATAGATAGCTATAAAGCTATAATTACTGAACACATTTTTTATTCGTTATAGATTATTGAATTCCTGCTAGATCCAAAAAAAATTAGGCCAATACATAAATAGTGGGGAAAAAATTCAAAATATTAAGCAGGCACATAAAAGCATTTATAATAAAATAGTCGTTCAAGTTTAGCAAATGGCTTTGTATATGATATGATCTATTAGAACTTAGATTTATCTGCGGGGTGAAATTATTATGGAAACCATCATAGAAATACCGGTTCGCTCTAACGAAGTTGATTTTCTCGGTCATGTAAACAATGCCAAGTACCTTGAATATATGGAGTGGGGCAGAGAAGATTGGTATAAAAAAGCAGACAATTCTTTTGATCAGTTAGCTGAAAAAAATATTGGTACTGCTACCGTGAATATAAATATTGACTATCTAGGCGAATGTTACAGGGGGGATTTATTACTGATTAAAACTGTCCCGGTTAAAGTTGGCAACTGCAGTTTTGTCATGTCCCAGCAAATTTTTAAAAAACACTCCGGGGAAAAGGTGACGGATGCACATGTTACCACGGTCACCTTTGATATGGATACCAGGAAAAGTATTTCGGTGCCCCCGGATTTGCGAGAAAAGCTGGAGGTTAAGCAAATATAAATATTTCGGATTAAGTTAAAATTAGTAGCATTTTTCTTTTTAAGGCTTTAACTCCTTAACCCTAAAATTCTGCAAAAAGCTTGCAAGACTTTTTTAGTGTTCACGGGAGCGCTAATGTTCAATGTCTTTAGAAGGGCTTATCAGAAGGGCCAACTTTTTAAGGAACTGGCTTGTCCAGGTAAAGCAAATATTTAGGAGGTGTGGAAAGTGAGTGAAGAAGAATACAAATTAAATGATCGTGCCCTGCGAAAAATTGTCAAATTGGAAAGCTATATCAGTGTAATGGCGGAAGGTTCAGAGAAAGAGAGGTTAACTAAAGCATTTCTTGAACTTGTCGATGCAATTGGATTGCCCGATGAATACGGAGAAACCGTTAGAAGGGGCCGTGTTTAATTGTCCTAAAAGCTTTAGTGTTCTTTCATATAGTGTACGGGGTTAATTGGTGAGCCGTTGTAGTGTACTTCGTAGTGAAGGTGCGTGCCCGTTGTGCGTCCGGAAGCGCCCATGTAACCTATGGTTTGGCCTTTTTCCACTTCTGCGCCCTTGCTCACGGCAAAATCGGACAGGTGTGCGTAATAAGTTTCGTAGCCATCACCATGGTCAATAATTAGTAGATTGCCCATACTGCCCCGGTAGCCGGAAAAAGTAATTTTACCGGTGGCAGTAGCCCTAATGGTTGAGCCGTGCGAACCGGCAATATCAACCCCGGAATGAAACTGGTAGCCCTCACTATAGGGTTTGCTTCTTGTGCCAAATCCAGAGGTTATTCGTCCCCTGGCCGGCCATAAAGTTGGTTTGGCCTCAATTGCTCTTATTTCATCTTCAATTTTTTCCACATACACTTCGACCTCATCCAGGGTGTCGCGCTGTTCAGGAATAACATCTTGCAGGGTCTCTATATTTTCAGCGGCGCGGCTGAGAAGCAGGTTTGAAGATGAAGATGTTTGATAATGGGAATTAAAATTATTGGAAGTGGCATTTGATTCAAAAAGAATGCCGTTTAAACTATGAAGGGTGGGAGCGCTGGGGTAACGGATAATGGCCGTATTATGATAAGGGCTTTGCGAGGCAGATGGGCTCAATTTTTTTCTGCTCTCCTCTGCTTGTTTCCTGAGGCTTTCTACATCATCGATAAGTTCCACATCGGAAACTTTTTCTGTAATTTTTTCAATTAATTCGTCTAGTTCGACAACCTTGTTCATTGCCTGTTCTGTTTCTAAGGCAAGGGCATCGATTTCTTCCTGCTGAGCCTGGTTTATCTGTCGCAATTCTTCAACTTGCTCTGCCTCTGCTGCGACTTTGAGATAAGAAAACCCCAGCAAACCTAAGCCGGTAACTAAAAGCGCTGCAAGTATTACTATAAATTGTACAGCATAAAACGGTAGCCGCAGGCTAATAGTGGTTTCTTCAGTATGTGGTATAATCATAATTGTAAAACAACGCTTTTTCATCGTGGGGTCCACGGCCTTCAGCAGTTCCCCTTTAAAAAGATTTCTTTTAATTATATACCCACGTGTGATTATATAATTTTAATGTTACAGAAATATTACATGGTTGAAATCTTAGGGTTTAAATAAACAAATGGGTAGAATTTTTGATTTAACTGATAAAGATTTATTCTTCATCCTCAGCTTCGTCTTCTCCAACAGTAATAATGATCCCATTAACAGCAATTTCCAGCATTGCGCAAGCACCGGGTCTTTCCTGGCCTTCAATATCTGCATCTTCTACCCACCAGGCACATTCTTCTTTAAAACAGCTTAAAGTATTACCTTCCGAATCGTTTCTTAAAGGGCACTTCATTTTTGTTAACCTCCTTTTTTAGCTTAAGGGTTTTCTAGTTTAAAATGTTAGCGGAACTTGCTGAGCATTATTCCATCTATTTGATGATTATATCATAACAAATGTGTTCAACTTCCATAAAGGCAAAATAATCTAAGATGATTTAGTTTTTTTGATCTTACAGCCATTCAAATAAATATTAAAATCGCTGTATAGCTTAATCATTGCTGATGCCCTGGGTGATAGGGGATTGGTATGACAAGGTTGGTGAAGCATCAGATTATTTTTTCTTCCCGGTAATTCAATGTCACCAGGAATATGAAGTAATTATATGGCTGGACCATTTTAAAAAGGCAGACCTTGATTTACCTGTCTATTTAGAGTGAACATGGTTTTACTATTTCTTTTTGCAGTTAGTATGAACAATATTTAAATTATTATGTCATCGTCTTGGCTATTTTAAACGAGTGATCGCGATTTCTTGACTGTGTTAATTATTCACTGCTATACTAAAATAAATAAAAATCGTAAAAGGCAAAACCATCGCAAGATGGTGGCGCAAAGCTAGAGGGGCTTTGATAAGCAAAGCGTGGAAGTCAGCCAACTGTCGATTTAGGTAATACAGTAAAGTTACCTCACCAGAACATCTTGTGGGGTTTTTTTATACTTAAGCGTACAATAGCCCCCACGTCGGCAACCTTTGGCGCCCTTGGGATTCTGAAAGTAAATCTATTCCCCAGCAAGCGGAATAACTTCTTAGATTTTCACCAGGGTGTTTAATCTTTCAGCTAGACCAGCCAGCCTGTTGATGCATATTCTAAAAAAAGTATCGACTTTTGTAATTTATTTACTGCTTGAGGGTTTAAAGAGTTTGCTTGGGAGGCATGCTTGTGAATAAAGATAATAGGCCATGTTACACGACCGAATACAATACTGTTTTGCTCAACCTGAACAATTTTATGCTTGAGCAGAATAAAATTAATGATTATGAAGAACTAATTAAAGTGATAGCGGCCCAGTTAGATCTACTATTTAACCCGGTTGCCATTGTGTACAGTGAATATGACAGTGTTAACCAGGCCTTATCGATAAAAGAAATCAACGCTAATCAAGATGTATTGAATTTGGTTATAAAAATCGGGGGAAGGAAATTTTTCTACACGGTTATTCCAGTTAATGAATATATGTATGAAAAGATGACTGTTGATAGAATCGAAATAGTTTCAAGTCTTTACGAAGTTACTAATGAAGCCGTTCCTATAAGTATTTCAAATGCAATTGATAAAGCACTTAATATAAACTGTTATTTGGTTCTTGCCTTCATAGTTGATGGTCAGCTTTACGGCACAACAATTATTGTCCTTAAAAAGGAACCTGGTCATTTTATTATAGAGCTACTGAGAACATACGCACATTTTACTTCTATTTCTTTGAAACGTGTACTCGCGGAACGAACTTTGCGAGAAAGAGAGCAAGAACTAAAAACGATCACAGAGAATATAACTGATTTGGTATCAATGGCCGATGTTAAGGGGAGGTTTACTTATATATCGGGCAATCATTATGATCTGCTTGGTTACGAAGAGGATGAATTGCTCGGCAGATATATCTGGGAAATACTCTACAGTGAAGACATGGATAAGATTGCCAACTTGTTCAGTAAACACATTTCCTTAGGAGAAGACGGGCAAGCTGAATACAGAGTGGTTCGAAAAGATGGGAGCTTGATTTGGGTCGATACAGTAGGCAGTATCTTGAACGATGACGGAGCAATTAGCGGGGCATTATTTGTAACCCGTGATATCACCGATCGTAAAAAAGCTGAAGAGTATATCCGGTATGTCAGCTTTCATGATCAGCTCACTGACCTCTACAACCGCCACTACTTTGAGCAATGCAAAGAAGAGTTAAAGGAGATCCCAGTGCTCAGTGTGATCATGACTGATGTTAACGGCTTAAAACTGGTGAACGATACCTATGGACATAAAGCGGGAGATGAACTGCTTAAGAAATATGCTAATATCTTAAGAAAATTATTTAAACAGAGCGACTTGTTTTTCAGGTGGGGCGGAGATGAGTTTATTATCATCTTGAAGGATACTAAAGAGGCTAAGAGTTGGAAGCTATGCAACAGGCTGATCAAGCACTGCGGAGAAGCCTTTGTAAATGATATTCCACTTTCAATCTCCGTCGGTATCTCTTCAAAATTACCTGGTGGGGATATTGATAATGCAATTCAAGAAGCGGAAGATATGATGTATAAGCACAAGCTTACCGAGAGCAAGAGCAGTAAAAACTTAATTATGAAAACCCTTCTGGAAACCCTGTCGGAAAAAAGCTTTGAAACCAAGGAACATATCGATCGGATAAGCTTAATTGGCAGGCAGTTTGGCGAAAGGCTCTGTTTACCCCCTTCTGAACTATCCAGGCTTGAAACACTAACTATGCTTCACGATATCGGCAAGATTAATATTGACAAACATATTCTATTGAAAAAGACTGCCCTTACAGATGAAGAATGGGAAGAAATTATAAAGCATCCAGAAGTCGGCTACCGTATTACCCGTACAAGCGAAGAGTTTGCTTATGTGGCTGAAGAAATACTTTCTCACCATGAAAGATGGGATGGAAAGGGTTACCCTCAGGGTTTGGAAGGTGAAAATACTCCCTATTTAGCAAGAATTTTAAACCTGATCGACAGTTATGAAGTAATGTGTAACGGTCGCCCCTATAAGAAGAAAATGTCTGTTAAAGAAATATTAGAAGAAATAGAGCGATGCTCTGGAAAGCAATTCGACCCCGACTTAGCTAAAGAGTTCGTTATATTTTTGAGGGAAGGTTATTTTGGTTGGGAATACTGAGATACGGCTTTACTCCCTTTTACGAAAATGCTGACACCAGTTTCTGTAAACTTTACGTTCTGCAAAGCATCTAATATCCACACCAGGCAAATTCTGACTTTTCCTTCTAAGGTTTAATAAAGCAAAGGTTCAATAAAGGCTTACAAAGGTAAGGGCTTTTGAAGTTACCTGATGAATTTCAACAACCCTTATCAATAAATGGTGCGGGCGAGAGGATTCGAACCTCCAAGGGAATGCTCCCACTGGATCCTAAGTCCAGCGCGTCTGCCAGTTCCGCCACGCCCGCACAAAGTTGTTTTTTATTCCGACCTAATTATAATTGGTTTTTGCTGCCAGTTCAACCATGGTTTCTTTAATTTTAGCGATTAGTGTATCTAACTTTTCCTCGCCCTCGGAATGAGTATTTCCCTGTTGAATTTAAACAAAATCTGGTGATTATTTTTGGCTGGTTGCTTCTATAGCGATTGCGTTGTTTTTATAGTGAGAAAAGATCGAAAAGTGTATTTTGAAGCAGGAGTTCTTCTAATATTTACGAATATTCTAAGGTGAAGAAAAAGAAAGGTTGAGCAAATTGATCAGAGTAGCCCTAGTCATAGAAGGTGAGCATGGAATTGAGCTTTTTAGACTGCTGAGTCAGTGCAGCGAGATAAACATGGTGGGGGTAGCCTGCCTTGACCAAAAAACAGAAGGTTTTACCGAGAGTGATAAGAAAAATTATTATATTACTACGGAGTTGGCAAAACTTATTTCTCTGCCTGAATTGGAAACTGTGGTTGAAGCTACAGGGAAGCCTGGTGTGGTTGAATATTTAAAAGAAAAGCTCGGAAATGAAGTCAAGTTGGAAGAGTTAACCGATCGTTCTGTTTTAAATGCGGCAATCAATTCCCGGGAACAGCTTTTGGAAACCCGCCTGGTAAAAGGTGAACTTTTAGCAGTTCTTAATGCTGTGCAGGACGCTATCGAGGTGGTGGACACAAAAGGGACTGTTAGGTATGTAAACCCGGCTTTTACCCGGGTAACCGGGATTCTTGAAGAAGAAAGGGTTAATCAAAATATTTTTGAGGTTTCTCCGCATGGAGCGCTGGCTCAGTCGCTTATCCAGCAAAAACCGGTAACCGGTTACCGCACTTACGTGGGGGGTTCTGATGCTGATGTGATTTCCAATGCTTCTCCGATTGTGGTTGACGGGGAACTAATGGGTGCGGTGGTTGTTTTTCAACCGGTTGGTGATATTTTAAAGTTAATGGATGAATTGAAATACAGCAACACGGTTATTGATAATCTTTATGCCCAGATTGATCAGCTCTCCGGCCGAGTCAGTTTTGAATCTTTGAATGGACAGAGCAAGATATTTAAAGCTACCCTGGAAAATGCCCGGAAAGCATCACGCAGTGATGCGGCTGTTTTGATCAGTGGTGAAACCGGAACCGGTAAAAGTTTGTTTGCTCAGGCCATCCACAATAACAGTTCTCGCAAAAAAAGGCCGTTGATCATGATTGATTGTTCATCTGTGCCTGATTCCTTGCAGGAAATTGAAATATTTGGTTGTGAAAAAGGGGCGATGCCCGGTATTCTGCGAACCCGTTTGGGCAAAATTGAATTGGCCCAGGGAAGTACTCTGTTCATCAAGGAAGTTAATTCACTTAACCCTTATTTGCAGCAGCAGTTCTTAAATGTTTTTGATACACAGAAGTTTAACCGGCTCGGAGGAGATCAGGATATTCCGGTTAACGTTAGGATTATTGCTTCCGCTTCTGAAGATTTGCTGAGTGCTTGCCTGCAGGGTAATTTTTCTGAAGAACTTTACCGTCGTCTCAGCCAGGTAACCATCAACTTGCCTCCTTTGCGCAAGCGCTCTGAAGATATACCCCTTCTTGCTGAAGAGTTGATTGGCAACCTGAGCCGTAAGTTGGGCAAAAAGATTAATGAAATATCGCCGCGGGCTATGCAGGAGCTTACAGAGTATGAATGGCCGGGCAATATCAGTGAATTGAAAAATGCTATTGAACGAGCGATGGTTATTGCTGAAGGCTCGGTGATTGAGCATCACCATTTGGCTCCTTATTTGGGGCGTTTACGGCACCAGGAGGCACCGGCTTTTGATGAAATCATTCCGCTTGATAAAATGGAGGAAAAGATGCTTAAACTTGCCCTGACCCGGTACGGTGAATCCTTGGAAGGCAAGAAGAAAGCGGCCCAGGCTTTAAATATTTCCCTGGCCACTTTATATAACAAGTTGAAAAAAATTTAGCGCTAAATATTTATTGAAGAATGGAGGATGCAGTTTGAAATTATACGAACATCTGGGGAAAGAATTGTTTGCGCGGTACGATATTCCGGTGCCCCGGAGCAAATTGGTTGATAATGCCGATCAGGCCGCTAAAGCTGTAGATGAACTGGGGGAAGTGGTAATTAAGTCCCAGGTGCTTAGTGGTAGGCGGGGTAAGTCCGGAGGAATTGGTTTTGCTTCAAGCCCCGAGGAGGCTAAAAAAGAAGCGGCCCGGATCTTTGATCTTGAAATTGACGGTTTTTCTACAGAGAAATTGTTAATTGAAGAAAAAATTAATATCGAGCAGGAGCTTTACCTGGCCCTGGCTATCGACGGGAGCGCTCACCGTCCTGTGGTGCTTGCTTCCCTGGATGGCGGCATGGATGTAGAGGACGTTCCCGAAGAACGGATGATCAGGTGGCCTGTTGATATAACCATAGGGATGCAGGGTTACATGGCCAGGGAAATCTGCCGCCGTATGGGGATTACCGGTAACCTGAAAAAAGAACTGGTTAAGTTATTGCCCAGGCTGTACCGAATGTTCAGGGAATTGGATGCTGAACTGGCCGAGATAAACCCCCTGGCTTTCACTCCGGACGGGTTGCTTGCTGCCGATGCCAAGGTAACTATTGATGACGACGCCCTTTATCGTCACCAGCAACTGCCGCGAATTACAGAAAAAACGGCCCTGGAGCTAAAGGCTGAAGAACTTGATTTAGCCTATGTTGAATTAGACGGTGACATCGCGGTGATGGCCAATGGAGCAGGCATCACCATGGCTACTCTTGATATGGTCCAGCATTACGGTGGAGAACCGGCGAATTTTTTGGATTTTGGGGGAGGGGCAGATATTGAAAAAACATCACAGTCCTTGGAGCTGTTGTTAGGAACAGACCCCAAAGTCCTTCTAATCAATATTTTTGGCGGAATAACCCGCTGCGATGTAGTGGCGGAGGCTTTTGTGCGGGTTAAACAAAGTAAAGGAATCGATCTGCCGGTCTCATTCCGCCTGGTTGGCACTAATGAAACGGAAGGCAAAGAAATATTGGAAAAAGAAGGAATAAAAACCTTTAATTCTATGGATGAAGCTGTTCGCCATGCTGTCCAATTGAGTAATAGATCATAATTATTCTTAAACAGTGATTATCTGAAGCTATTCCTTAAAGAAAGGGGTATTTATTAAATGTCAATATATATCGATAAAAGCACCCGGGTAATTGTGCAGGGAATTACCGGCAGGCAGGGTTCTTTTCATACCGGACAGATGCAGAATTATGGGACCAATATTGTTGGTGGGGTGTCACCGGGTAAAGGTGGACAATCGGTAGAGGGGGTGCCGGTTTTTGATACCGCTTTTGAGGCGGTAGAAAACCATCCGGCTGACGCCAGCATTCTTTTTATTCCAGCACCTTTTGCCAAAGATGCGGCCCTGGAAGCTCTTGAAGCTGGAATGAAAATCATAGTTTTAATTCCCGAAAGTATCCCTCTGCATGATGCTATGGAGATCATGGCTTATGCCCGGCAAAAGGATGCGGTTGTTGTCGGGCCCAATACTTTTGGCCTGGTTTCCTCAGGCAGTTCCAAAATAGGGATTATGCCCAACCGTTATTTTGTTCCCGGCCCGGTTGGCGTAGTTTCAAGAAGCGGGACTCTTTGCTATGAAATAGTGGGCCACCTGACTGAAAATGATATCGGAACCACCACGGTGGTCGGTCTGGGCGGAGACCGGGTGGTCGGTCTTCATTTTATTGATGTGCTTAAAAAATTTGAAGAAGATCCCGGCACGAAAACAGTAATCCTGGTCGGAGAAATTGGAGGCAGCGCAGAAGAAGAAGCCGCCGCCTATGTTGCTTCTTCAATAAGTAAGCCGGTTGTTGCCTACCTGGCCGGCAAAAGCGCTCCTCCGGGTAAACGGATGGGTCATGCCGGAGCGATTATTGAAAGAGGGCGGGGGACTTTTGAGAGCAAAGTAGAAGCTTTGAATGAAGCGGGGGTTAAAGTAGCCGATATCCCTACTGCAGTACCACCGCTGGTCAAGGAGGCTCTCGCTGGAAAGTAAACTGGTGACGAATTGGAAAAAAAGAGGGGATCATTTTCATTAAAGTTTGTGGCTATAAAACAGGCTGTTTTTCTAAATTATGCCGGTTATATTAATAATTAAAGGAAGGGAGGTTGCAGGTAAAAGTGGATAATCAGAAAGAAAAGGACCGCTTGATTCAGGAAAAGGAAAAATGGCAGGAAAAAGTGAATAAGGCTCTTGAAAAACGACCTGAGCGCAAGGAATTTAAGCTGGATTCGGGTTTAGAGCTGGAAAGAGTTTATGATCCGCTGCATCTCGAAGGTTTTGATTATCTAAAGCAGCTAAACTGGCCCGGTGAATATCCTTACACAAGGGGTATACAGCCTACCATGTACCGCGGAAGATTGTGGACCATGCGTCAGTATGCGGGATTCGGCAGCGCAGAAGAAACCAATGATCGTTTCCAATACCTGCTTGAAGAGGGACAGACCGGGTTAAGTGTTGCTTTTGATTTGCCCACCCAGATCGGATATGATTCCGATCATCCATTAGCCAGGGGGGAAGTAGGAAAAGTTGGGGTGGCCATTGATTCTTTGGCTGATATGGAAATCCTAATGGATAAAATTCCTCTCGATCAGGTCAGTACTTCGATGACAATTAATGCCCCGGCGGCTGTTTTGCTGGCAATGTATATGGCTGTAGCTGAAAAACAGGGGATCTCCATGGAAAAACTGAAAGGAACTATTCAAAACGATATTTTAAAAGAATATGTAGCCAGGGGAACCTACATTTTTCCGCCCCGGGAATCAATGCGCCTGGTAGTGGATATTTTTGATTATGCCGGGAAGAACATTCCCAGCTGGAATACAATCAGTTTTAGCGGGTATCATATCAGGGAAGCCGGCTCCACTGCTGTTCAGGAGGTAGCTTTTACTCTTAGCAATGCCATTGCTTATGTGCAGGCTGCCCTGGAAGCGGGACTGGAAATAGATCAATTTGCGCCCAGGCTTTCATTCTTTTTTAATGCTCACTCGAACTTTTTTGAGGAAGTGGCCAAATTCAGGGCAGCCAGGAGAATCTGGGCCCGGATTATGAAGGAACGCTTTGGGGCGGAGAATCCACGTTCCCTGATGTTACGGTTCCATACCCAAACGGCCGGTTCTTCGCTGACTGCCCAGCAGCCCGATGTCAATATTGTCCGGGTTGCCTTCCAGGCATTAAGCGCTGTGCTTGGCGGGACCCAGTCTCTGCACACTAATTCTCGTGATGAGGCCTTTGCTTTGCCAAGCGAACAATCTGTTTTATTGGCCCTGCGCACTCAACAGGTGGTGGGTCATGAAATCGGGGTTACCGATACCGTCGATCCTTTAGGTGGTTCGTACCTTATCGAAAACTTAACCGATCATATTGAAGAAGAAGTCCTTAAATATATTGATCGCATTGATGAGATTGGCGGAGCTGTGCAAGCGATCGAAAACGGATTTATCCAGCAGGAAATTCAATCCAGCGCTTACCGCTATCAAAAGGAGATTGAAGAGCAAAAACGGGTAGTTGTAGGAGTCAATCAGTTTACAACCAGCGGAGAGCAGCCGATGGATCTGTTGAAAATGGACCCGGCAACCAGCAAGCGGCAAGTCGAACGGTTAAAAGAAGTTCGGTTGAGCCGTGACCAGGGGCAGGTTGCTTCCGCCTTGCAAGATCTAAGAAAAGTAGCCCAGTCCGATGAAAACTTAATGCCTTATATTTTCAGTGCGGTTAAAACATATGCCACCATGGGTGAGATTTGCGGCGCCTTGCGGGACGTTTTTGGTGAATACCAGCAGGAAGTTAATTTATAAACCGGGGGTTAAGCAAAAGATAGGGCAAAACTTTTTAATCAGGATTGGCTGTGAACAAAGGGGGAATGAAAAAATGAGCGATAAACCGCTGCGGGTGCTGGTGGGAAAAATTGGGCTGGACGGCCATGATCGCGGGGCGAAAGTAATTGCCCAGGCCCTGCGCGATGCCGGTATGGAAGTGATTTATACAGGCCTGAGGCAAACCCCGGAGCAGATTGTAGAAACAGCTTTGCAGGAAGATGTGCAGGTAATCGGTTTAAGTATTCTTTCCGGGGCCCACATGCAGCTTCTGCCCCCGGTCTTGGAAATGCTGCGCGAGCAAGAAAGCCATGATATAATGGTAATCGTTGGCGGGATCATTCCCAAAGAGGATATCGCTTATCTAAAGGAACGGGGAGTAGCGGAAGTGTTTACTCCCGGCTCTTCAACTGAAGATATTATTAAGTTTATCCGCCAGAAAGTGGAGCAAAACCTTTAAATAAGGAGAGATTGCCTTGTTTGATAAAATTGATCATATCGGGATTGCGGTTAGTGACCTGGAAAAAACAATCAGTTTTTACAGGGATCAAATCGGTTTAGATTTTAAAGGGACTGAAGAAGTAGAAGAACAAAAGGTGCGGGTTGCTTTTTTCCCTGTTGGTGAAAGCAAAATGGAGTTTTTAGAACCCACTGAATCAGGCAGTCCCGTAGGAAAATTTATTGAAAAAAAAGGGGAGGGGGTTCATCACCTGGCCTTCCACGTTGATGATCTGGAAGCGAAACTTGAACAATTAAAAGCCGAAGGCATTGAATTGATCGATGAAAAACCTCGCTACGGTGCCGGTGGAGCAAAAATTGCTTTTTTGCATCCCCGATCTACCGGCGGAGTCTTGATTGAATTATGCCAGCGTTAATCTTGGATGAATTGCAGCTATATTTTTAGAGAAAGCGGTGACAGCCATGGATGAAAAAAAACTGAAGCATTTAGAAGAAAGGCGCCGCCGGACACTTGCCGGCGGTGGTGAAGAAAGAATTGAAAAGCAGCATGCGAAGGGTAAATATACAGCCAGGGAGAGGCTGGAAAAACTGCTGGATGAAGGCAGCTTTGTGGAAGTGGGGACTTTTGCCCAGACCGGCCTGGAAGATGCCAGCGATCTTGAGTTCTCCAATCCCGGTGAAGGAGTGGTTACCGGTTACGGAACCGTGGAAGGGCGCGGTATCTATGTGTATGCCCAGGATTTCACTGTGGCCGGTGGATCGCTCAGTGAGGTGCACGCTTCTAAAATATGCCGGGTGCTTGATCTGGCCGCTCAAAACGGCACCCCGGTTATCGGCTTGAACGACTCGGGAGGGGCCCGGATCCAGGAAGGGGTCTTTGCTCTCGATGGTTACGGCAATATTTTTTACCGGAACACCCGGTGTTCGGGAGTGATCCCCCAAATATCGGTAATCATGGGACCATGCGCTGGAGGAGCCGTATATTCACCGGCTATTACTGATTTTATCTTCATGGTGGATCAAACCAGCAATATGTTTATAACCGGGCCGCAGGTAATCAAGGCGGTTACCGGTGAAAGTGTTACCCCGGAAGAGCTTGGAGGCGCCACTACTCACAATGAAACCAGCGGGGTAGCTCATTTCTTTGCCGAAAATGAAGATGATTGCTTTGATCAGATTCGCGAGCTAATCAGTTTTATTCCTTCAAATAACGTTGATGATCCTCCGCTCAAAGAACCGAGGGAGCCGGAATTAGCACAAAGTGATTTGGATAATCTTTTACCTGACAATCCCAATCGTTCTTACGATGTGCGTGAGGTTATTCAAAGAGTTGTCGATGGCAGTAAATTAATGGAGGTCCACCGGGGATATGCTCCCAATGCTGTAGTTGGTTTTGCGCGTATAGCCGGCCAAACAGTGGGAGTGATCGCCAATCAACCCCAGTTTAAATCCGGTTGTTTGGATGTGAGCTCATCTGATAAGATTGCCCGCTTTGTTCGCTTTTGTGACAGCTTTAATTTACCCCTGCTAACATTTGTCGATGTTCCCGGCTACCTGCCCGGAGTAGAACAGGAATGGGGCGGGGTTATCCGCCACGGAGCCAAGGTGCTTTATGCTTACTCAGAGGCCACGGTACCCAAAATGTCGGTAATTTTGCGCAAAGCTTATGGCGGCGCCTATATTGCCATGAGTTCCCGTTCTCTTGGAGGAGATCTCTGCCTGGCCTGGCCTTCGGCGGAAATTGCCGTCATGGGACCGGAAGGCGCCGTCAATATAGTTAACAAAAAAGAGTTGGAAGGAGCCGATGACAAAGTCCAGAAACGGCAGGAATTAGTGGAAGAATATCGCCACCGGTATGCCAATCCATATATTGCCGCTGCCCGGGGCTGGATTGATGAAGTGGTATTTCCCAGCCACACCCGCGACTATTTAATCAGAGGCTTGAAAATGATTAGCAACAAGCGGGAACAACGCCTGCCGCGTAAGCATGGCAATATTCCGCTATAAAAACCCTTGACATTTTTTTGAGGTATGCTACACTAAGAAACAATTATATTAATAAATATAACCTGTGATGGGGAGAGTAGCTGTACTGTGGCGGTAAAAGCGAGCCGGAGTTGGTGAAAGTTCGGACCAGAAGCAAACAGTGAAGCGCACCTCGGAGGTGGAAGCTGAAGCCGGTAAATCCGGTGGGTAGGTTTTCCCGGTTTTATACCGTTATCAAGGCCGTTTTTCCTGAAAACAGTTTGAGGGGATCGGCTTATAGCCGATCAATAAAGGTGGTACCGCGAGCCTCTCGTCCTTTAATGGATGAGAGGCTTTTTGTATTGGGCTTTTTGTATTGAAGGAGGAATTAGAAATGGTTGAAGTAGCTGTGCTTGGAGCAACCGGTTATACGGGAGTGGAACTGGTCCGATTATTAAACTCCCATCCTGGGGCAAAAACAGTGTTTTTGAGTTCGGAAAGCTATGCCGGCAAAAAAATTAGCGAGGTTCATCCCCAGTTTAACCAGCAGGTGGACCTGCTCCTGGAACCGATGCAGGTTGATAAAATTCCGGGTAGTGTGGAAGTGGTTTTTTGTGCCCTGCCGCACGGGAAATCTGCGGAGACTGCAGCCGCATTACTAAAGAAAGGTTTTAAAGTAATTGATTTGAGCGCTGATTTTAGGCTTAGGAAAGCAGAATTGTACCAGGAATGGTATAAGCTTGATCACCCTCAGAAGTCACTGCTCAAAGAAGCGGTCTACGGTTTACCGGAGCTTTACCGCAGTGAAATTGCCGGCGCGAAGCTGGTAGCCAATCCGGGTTGTTACCCGACCAGCGTCATCTTAGCCCTGGCGCCACTATTAAATAATGATCCGGCTTATGCGCATAGTTTAATTATTGATGCCAAATCCGGGGTTTCCGGGGCGGGCAGGGAACCTAAACAGCCCTTTCATTTTCCTGAATGCAGCGAGAATTTTAAGGCTTACCGGATAGCTGCACACCAGCATACTCCCGAAATTGAACAGGAATTGGGCCTGCTGGCAGGTGAAGCGGTTAAACTCACCTTTACCCCTCACCTGGTGCCCATGATCAGAGGAATATTGAGCACTATTTATAGCGGGGTTAACCAGTCAACACTTGAGCCTGAGTTAACCGGCCTCTACAGCGATTATTACGATCAGTGCCCCTTTGTCAGAGTTTTGAAGCCTCCGGCGCTGCCAGAAACTCGCCTGGTCCGCGGCAGCAATTACTGTGACCTTGCATTGAGGGTGGATCAAAGGACAGGCAGACTGATTATCATCTCTGCCATTGACAATTTGGTTAAGGGAGCGGCCGGACAGGCGGTGCAAAATATGAACATCATGTTTAATTTGGAAGAAGAGCTAGGCCTTGGCGGCCTTTCCTGTTAACAGTATTTTATTTAAAGCCTGGAAAGGTTAGTTTAAGTTTGGATATTCCGGGAGGGATTGTAATTACCATGGCAACTAAGTGGACACAACTGGCAGGCAGAAGTATCACTGCAGTGCCGGGGTTTAAGACTGCAGGAGTAGCCTGCGGACTAAAAAACAGCAAGAAAGATGTTGCTGTAATCTACAGTAAAGAGAAGGCCCGGGCTGCGGGGGTATTTACCCTGAACCAGGTCCAGGCTGCACCGGTGCACCTGTGCAAAAAGCATCTGGCAAACCCTGTTCAGGCAGTGGTGGTCAACAGCGGCAATGCCAATGCCTGCACCGGGAAGCAGGGGATGAAAGACGCTTATAAAATGGCTAAAAAAACCGCGGCTGCATTGAATTTAGATCCCGGTCAGGTTTTGATTTGTTCAACGGGCGTAATTGGCGAACCGCTGCCTATGGAAAAAGTAGAAGCCGGGATAGAAAAGGCGGTGGCGGCCCTGGGCGAAGGAGAGGATGCAGATATTGATACCGCCCGGGCTATTTTAACCACGGATACCAAAATTAAGGCTTCGGCTTATTGCTGCAGCTTACCGGCAGGAGATATATACCTGGCCGGGATTGCCAAGGGTTCGGGGATGATCTGTCCAAACATGGCAACAATGCTGGCCTTTTTAACTACCAATGTTAAAATTGAACAGCCTTTACTCCAGGAATTATTTAGTGAGGCTGCCAACAAAACCTTTAATGCAATTACGGTTGATGGAGAAACTTCGACCAATGATACTGCTCTCATCCTTGCCAACAATGCAGAAGAGGGACCTGATATAACCAGGGGCAGTGAAGACTGCGAACAGTTTAAAATGATGCTGGAACAGGTTTGCCAGGAACTGGCCTTCTTAATTGTTGAGGACGGTGAGGGTATTACCAAAGTGATTACCCTGGCTATTAAAGGAGCTGCAGATGAGGAAGGGGGTAGGATTATGGCCCGCAGTGTGCTTAATTCGCCCCTGGTGAAAACTGCCTTTTACGGTGAAGATGCCAACTGGGGACGTATTCTTGCCGCTCTCGGTTATTCCGGGGTCAAGTTTGATCCCCACAGGGTGGATATTTTTATCGGTTCCTGCCAGCTGGCGGCAGATGGCGGAGCGGTCCCTTTTAGCGAAGCAGAAATGAAAAAAATCCTGCAAGAGCGGGATATCCAGGTTACAATCGACCTCAAACAGGGACCGGTGGAAGTAAAAGCCTGGGGCACTGATATGAGCCATGAATATATCAGCATAAACAGTGCTTATCGTTCTTAAGGAGAAAGCGGGTGAGTCAGATGAATCAGGAAGCTTTAAATAACATCCCAAAAGCGGAAGTGTTGGTGGAAGCTCTACCTTATATGCGAGAATTTGCCGGCAAGTATTTTGTGGTCAAGTATGGTGGGCAGGCGATGGTCAGCCAGGACTTGATGGAATCGGTAATTGTAGACCTGGTTTTACTCAAGTATATCGGGGTTAAACCGGTTTTGGTCCATGGTGGTGGTAAAGAGGTTTCCACTGTAATGGAAAAAATGGGGAAAGAACCAAAGTTCGTTAACGGCCTGCGGGTTACCGACGATGAAACCATGGAAATCGTGGAAATGGTGTTAAATGGTAAAATCAACCAGAAAATCGTTAGTCTTTTCAACCAGCAGGGAGGAAAGGCGGTTGGCTTCAGCGGCCGGGATGCTGAAATTCTCCAGGCGCGCAGAGTCGGCAGTCAACCTGCCGGCGGTTCTTCAGGTGAGAGCGTTGATTTGGGTAGAGTGGGGGAAATCATGCAAATAAATCCCGACCTGTTGGAAGCTGTCAGTGACAGCGGTTACATTCCGGTACTTTCCTCGATTGGTTCAGGCATGAACGGGGAAAGTCTAAATATTAACGCCGACCATGTTGCCGGTGAACTGGCTGTCGCTTTAAAAGCGGAAAAGTTGATAGTATTAAGCGATGTTGACGGTGTTTACCGGGAAGAAGAGGGCGAACAGGAATTTATTTCTTCGATAAGCAAAAGCGAAATTAGAACAATGATCATGAGCGGGGCTATTTCCGGAGGGATGATTCCGAAAGTGGAATCATGCCTGCTTGCCCTCGATGGCGGAGTGCGGCGGACTCACATTATTGACGGCAGGGTTCCTCACTCGCTCATTTTGGAAATCTTTACCGATTCAGGAATTGGTACTATGGTCAAGCAATAACAAAAGTAAATCCTGTTCGTGTAGTAACAGGGGTACAAAAAAACTATTTATTGTATAAATTATCGGTATTAGGAAAGCTTTTAGTTATAGGCCATCGGAAATCATATTGAAAGGAGGTTTAAACCGGTGAAACAAATTGAATCGCTGGAAGCAAAGTATATTATCAATACATATGGGCGTAAATTCGGACAAACCCCGGCACTGGTAAGAGGAGTAGGGTCGTACGTATGGGATGATCAGGGGAAAATTTATCTTGACCTGTTGGCTGGGCTGGCGGTGAATATAGTCGGCCACTGCCACCCGGAGGTAACCGCTGCCATTAAAAAGCAAGCCGAAATGCTGATGCATACTTCCAATTTGTATTACAGTAAGCCCCAGGGGGAGTTGGCTGCCCTGTTAGTGGAAAGTGCGATGCCCGGTGGTAAAGTATTTTTTGCCAACAGTGGAGCTGAAGCCAATGAAGCAGCAATAAAGCTGGCCCGGAAAAGAAATAGTGAGCGCTACAAAGTTATAACCGCACATAATTCCTTTCACGGACGGACCCTGGCAACCCTGGCAGCAACCGGTCAACCCAAACACCACAAAGGTTTTGAACCGCTACCCGAAGGTTTTGCCTGCGCTGAATTCAATGATTTAGATTCGTTTGCCAGCCTGGCTGATGGGCAAACAGCGGCAGTCTTAATTGAACCGGTACAGGGTGAAGGCGGGGTGCATGTTGCGGAAGAAAGTTTTATCAAGGGGTTAAGAGAACTTTGTGACGAAGCAAACCTTCTGCTTATATTCGATGAAATCCAGTGTGGCATGGGCCGGACCGGGAAGCTGTGGGCTTTTGAGAACTATGGGGTTACCCCCGATCTCTTAACCGTAGCCAAAGGACTGGGCGGAGGGCTGCCTGTTGGAGCCATGGTGGCTGCCGAACCTTATGCAGAAATTCTGCAGCCGGGCGAGCATGCTTCCACTTTTGGGGGTAACCAGGTGGTATGCAGTGCAGCTCAGGCAGTTTTTAAGATCTTACAGGAAGAAAACTTTTTAGAACAAGTTCGTCATAAGGGTTATATGATCAGGACCGCCATGGAAGAAATAGTGAAAAAGTATCCGCAACTGGTTAAGGAATTTCGGGGTATGGGGCTTATTTGTGCCCTTGAATTGGACCAGCCGGTGGCTAAAGAAATCTTGGCCAGATGCACAGCGGAGGGAGTGCTGATTAATGCCATCGGTGAAAATATCCTGCGCTTTTTGCCACCGTTAATTATTGCGGATAAAGAGCTTAAAGAAGGGTTTAAGGTTATTGATCAGGTGTTGAAGGAGTTTAGCTAGTCTATTTTTTTAAATATGGAAGGTGATTATGATGGCGAAGGAAAAGGTGGTATTGGCTTATTCAGGCGGGTTGGATACGTCAGTTATAGTTAAGTGGCTTAAGGAAGAATATAATTATGATATTGTCGCTGTTACAGCCGATGTGGGCCAGGGAGAAGGAGAATTGGAAGGTTTGGAAGAAAAGGCAATCAAAAGCGGTGCTTCCGAAGTTTATATCGAAGATATCCGCGAAGAACTGGTTACCGATTACATTTATCCCATGGTTCAATCGGGAGCGATTTATGAGGGTAAATACCTCCTGGGAACTGCTATCGCTCGGCCGATTATTGGCAAAAAACTGGTCGAAATTGCGGAAAAAGTAGGAGCGGTAGCAGTAGCTCATGGCGCTACCGGCAAAGGCAATGATCAGGTGCGCTTTGAGTTTTCTGTTAAAGCGCTGAACCCTTTCTTGAAAATTATTGCCCCCTGGAGGGAATGGGGCTTGCAGTCAAGAAGTGATTGCATGGAATACGCCAGTAATCATAATATTCCGATCCCGGTTACGGTTGAAGAACCGTATAGCACTGACCGGAACCTGTGGCACATCAGTTTTGAAGGCGGCATCTTAGAAGACCCTGACCGTTTGCCTGACCGGGATATGTACCAGCTGACCTGCGATCCCCTGGAAGCCCCGGATGAACCGGAAGAGGTTACAATCAGCTTTGAAAAAGGGATCCCTTACGCGGTAAATGGCAAAAAACTGAAACCGGTGGAATTAATTGAAGAGCTTAACTTAATTGCCGGCAGGCACGGGGTGGGTCGGATTGATATGGTTGAAAACCGGTTGCTTGGTATGAAATCGCGCGGTATTTATGAAACCCCGGGCGGCTCCCTTATAACTTTTGCCCACCGGGAACTGGAACAGTATACTCTGGACCGGGAAACTTATCACTACAAAGAAACGATAGCCTTGAAATATGCAGAGTTAATCTATTATGGATTGTGGTTTACTCCCCTGCGGGAGGCACTGGCTAGTTTTGTGAGCTCAACCCAGGAAACAGTTACCGGCTCGATAAAGCTTAAGCTGTTTAAGGGTAATTTGGTGGTAGCCGGCCGGGAATCGGACCATACCCTTTACCACCCGGATATGGTCACTTTTGAAGCGGACGAACTGTTCAACCAGCAGGATGCCCAGGGCTTTATCAATCTTTATGGTTTACCGCTGACAATAAAAGGTATTATGGATCGAGAGAGGAAAAAACAGTACCAGGAGGTAGGCAAAAGCTGAAAATAATGTGGCAGGGACGTTTTTCCAAAGAGACTGAAAAAGAAGTCCTTCACTTTACCGCATCACTGCCCTTTGACAGACGCCTGGCAATGTGCGACATCAAGGGAAGTACTGCCCATGTGGAAATGCTTGCTGCGCAAAATATTATCTGCCAGGCTGATGCGGATTCAATTATCAAGGGGCTTGAAGAGATCCGGGAAGAGATTGCCAATGATCAATTTCCTTATGATCTTGATTTTGAAGATATTCATATGAATATTGAAAAAAGACTTACCGAAATTATCGGGTCGGTGGGGGGCAAACTGCATACCGGACGCAGCCGCAATGACCAGGTAGCCCTGGATATGCATCTATATATGAAAGAAGAAACCCTTGCTATTAACCGCTCCCTTATAAAGCTCCAGGAAACTATACTTAATATGGCGGAACAATTTGCAGGGGTTCTGATTCCCGGCTACACTCATCTACAAAGAGCTCAGCCGGTTTTACTATCTCACCATTTTATGGCTTATTTTTGGATGTTTGATCGGGACCGGGGTCGCCTGGTGGTAGCTTACCGGGGCGCTGATATTATGCCCCTGGGCGCGGGAGCCCTGGCCGGAACCGGCTTTGCAGTTGATCGGGAAATGGTAGCGGATAAGCTGGGCTTTGAAGAGATCTATGAAAACAGTATTGATGCTGTTAGTGACCGGGATTACCTTATTGAGTTTATGACCTTTGCCGCAACTTTAATCATGCATTTGAGCCGGTTTTGTGAAGAACTGGTGCTCTGGTCCTCTTTTGAGTACGATTTTATCGAACTTGATGACGCTTTCACCACCGGGAGCAGTATGATGCCGCAGAAAAAGAACCCCGACCTGGCTGAACTGATCCGGGGCAAAAGCGGCAGGGTATATGGTCATTTATTTTCTTTGCTGACCATGATGAAAGGATTGCCGCTGGCCTACAACAAGGACATGCAGGAAGACAAGGAAGGGGTTTTTGATGCTATTGATAACTTAAAAGCCCTTTTACCTTTATTTACAGATATGCTTAAAACTATGAAAATAAACCACGCTCGTCTTGAAGAAGCGGTAGATGATGACTACCTTTGTGCTACAGATCTGGCTGATTATTTAGTCAGGGAAGGAGTTAGTTTCAGGGAAGCCCATCATTGCATTGGTGAAATGATTGCATTTTGCCAGAAAGAAGGTTTCAGGTTAAAAGAGCTCAGCCCGCAGCAAAGGGAACAGTTCCATCCGGCCCTGGCTAAAGAAATCAGTTTTTTGCTTGATCCGCAAAAAGTGGTTGAAGCTCGCAAAAGCCGCGGGGGGACAGCCCCTACGGCAGTAAAAGAACAACTTAAAAAAGCGCGGGAAAGATTGATCGGTTGACAGATAAAGTTTATTAGTCTTATAATTTTCCAGTAGTTATTGAGGCGGGCACGGAGCAACGTGCCCTTATTTGTGAGCAAAAAGGAGCGCAATTATGAAAGAGTTGCAGCAAACATTATCACAGATTGATGGAAAAGGTTATAAAGCCTACAAGAAACTCCAGGGTCAGAGTTTTCATTTCCCCGGCTTTGAGTTGTTGTTTTACCAGGTGCAGGGTGATCCTTTTGCGGCCCCTTCCCGGGTTGCAGTCCGCGTGCCGCAGAAAAAAGCGGCGTTTCCTAAAGAAAGTTACCAGCCTGGAATCAGGCAGGTAGCTCTTACCGATTACCTGACCCGCTGTTTCCATAAAAGTATAAAGAACTATGCCCGGGGGAAAAGAGGCAGTGGTAAAAGCGGTGCTTTCCAGATCGACCGTCCCGACCAGGAAGTTTTAGAAAGGACCAGTGTTTCAGTTAACGGAGAAATAGTAGAAGCCCGCTTTTTTGCCGGCCTTCCTGCGGCCGGTCGCAAGGTCCTCGGCCGTGAAGCCGCTGAAATGTTTTTGAACGAGCTTCCCAAGCTGGTTGAAAACAGCCTTGTTTATAATAATTTACCTCAAAAAGAGCTATTTAACCATGTTTATACCGTAGAAAACCAGGAGGTAATGCGCAGCCTACTCGAGGAAAAGGGATTGATTGCTTTTGTTGCCAACGGAGCGATTTTACCGCGGCGGAGCGGCGTAGACCAGAGGCCCCTTTCCGCCAATAAGGCCATTGCTTTTGAAACTCCCCCGGAGCTTGCCGTGGAGCTAGATAGGCCTCATGGCGGGAAAATCAGGGGGATGGGTGTCCCCAAGGGTGTAAATCTAATAGTTGGTGGCGGCTACCATGGTAAGTCAACCCTGCTTAGAGCTTTGGAGCAAAGCGTTTACAATCACAAGCCAGGAGACGGCCGCGAAGGTGTGGTTGCCCATTCGACAGCTTTCAAAATACGAGCAGAGGACGGCCGCAGGGTGGAAAAAGTTAACATTAGCCCCTTCATCAATAATTTGCCTTTTGGCCAGGATACATGCGAATTTTCTTCCGAAGAAGCCAGTGGCAGTACCTCCCAGGCCGCCAATATCATTGAATCCTTGGAAGCTGGAGCTAATGTTTTATTGATGGACGAAGATACTTCAGCTACCAATTTCATGATTCGAGATATGCGGATGCAGCGCCTGGTTGCCAAGGAGAAAGAACCGATCACTCCTTTTATAGACAAGGTGCAGCAGCTCTACCGGGATAGGGACATTTCTACGGTGGTGGTGATCGGTGGAGCCGGAGATTATTTTGATGTTGCCGATACTGTATTGATGATGGAAACGTACCGTCCCTTTTTGGTTACCGATCAAGCAAAAGAAATTGCTCGCCTTTATCCCAATCAACGGGTTCAGGAAACAGGCCATACCTTTGGTGAACTGCAAGAAAGGATTCCCCGGCCAGGAACGATAGACCCCACTAGAAAGAACAAAGTAAAAGTTAAAGCCCAGGGTATCGAGGGCCTGCAGTTTGGGTATGAGGATATTGATTTACATTATGTGGAGCAAATCTTGGATCCTTCCCAAACCAGGGCTATTGGTGAAATGATTTGCTATGCTTTAAGAGAAAAGCTAATTGATGGCCGGAGGCCTATGAAAAAAATTATAGGCCAAATTAATTCGCTGATTGATGAAAAGGGCTTGGAGGCTGTTTCTCCGAACCCGCAAAAGCCGCGGGGGGATTTTGCCCGGCCGCGAAGCCTGGAAGTAGCGGCGGCAATAAACCGCCTGCGCACTCTTAAGGTGGATTTTAACCACTGATTAAAAAGCGGGGCCTATTAGAAGGCCTCGCTTTTATTCCGGTACCAATAAGTAGCAATTGCTATTTTTAAAATAAACTTGCTGCTACTGTTCTTTTTCTTGATCTTGTTCCTGGTTCTTTTTCTCTTCTTCTTCTCGCAGCATTCGGCGCAATACTTTACCGATCATTGTCTTGGGTAGTTCATCCCTAAAATCGACTAACTTGGGCACCTTGTAAGGTGCCAGGTTGGCTTTGCAGTGTTCCCTGACTTCTTCTTCAGTTAAACTTTCGCCTTCTCTGAGGACCACATATGCTTTTAGGGTTTCTCCGCGGTAGGGATCCCTGATGCCGGCCACGGCTGCTTCCATAATTTTTGGATGGGCATAAAGCACTTCTTCAATATCGCGGGGATAAATATTAAATCCTCCGGCAATGACCATGTCTTTTTTTCGGTCAACAATATAAGCGTATCCTTCTTCATCGGCTTTGGCGATATCTCCGGTGAAAAACCAGCCGTTGCGGATACTTTGGGCAGTTTCATCTGGCATGTTCAGGTAGCCTTCCATGACCTGGGGGCCGCGGATGCAAATTTCACCCGGTTCCCCAACCGGCATTTCTTTATCGCCGGTTTCAACATCAACTATTTTATACTCGGTGTCAGGCATGGGCAGACCGATGCTTCCCGGTTTACGTTTGCCATAAATCGGGTTGGCATGGGTAACCGGTGAAGTTTCGGATAAACCGTAGCCTTCTACTAATTTACCCCCGGTATTTTTTTCGAATTCCTGTTGCACTTCCACCGGTAGCGGAGCTGCCCCGCTAATGCAAACTCTGATTGATTTGATATCATATTTGTGTAAGTTTTGGGCGTTGTTTATAGCCACATAAATAGTGGGTACGCCGGGGAAAAGGGTTGGTTTTTGTTTGTCGATTGCTTTAAGCACATTTTCCAGTTCAAACCTGGGTAGCAGCACCAGTTTGGCCCCGTTAAGCAGGCCAAGGTTCAAGATTGTAGTTAGGCCGTAGCTATGGAAAAACGGTAGAACCCCCAGGATTACTTCTTTTCCGTCCTGATAATCAGTGCACCATGATTTAACCTGCAAGCAGTTTGCGACCAGGTTGCGATGCTGCAGGATGGCACCTTTTGATACCCCGGTAGTTCCACCGGTATACAGGAAAACAGCTCTATCTGATGGGACCACTTCTACCTGCGGCGGTTTTTTACCCGAATACTTGTTGATTAGATCGGTAAAAGAATAATCTTCCCTGGCAATTTCTACTTTATCTCCCTCTTTTTTTTCCTTGGCCACAGTATAGAGGAAACTTAAGAAACCAGGAAAGTAGTCCTTGATATGGCTGACGATAACATTTTTTACATTAGTCTTGGGCTGCACTTCTTTGATCATCTTGTAAAACCGGGTTAGTGTAATAATAGTTTCTGCCCCGGAATCTTTTAACTGGTATTCCATTTCTCGAGCTACATAAAGCGGGTTGCAGGGAACAACAATTGCCCCGAGTGAAAGAGCAGCAAAAAATGCGATCGGAAATTGGGTGCTGTTGGGCAAGTGAATAGCAACCCGGTCGCCTTTTTTTACACCCATTTCCGAAAGAGCGCTGGCTAGACTTTCAGCTTGGGAATGTAGTTCCCCGTAAGTTAATTCTTTGCCCATGAAATGAACGGCAGCTTTTTCTTTATGAGTTTCAGCGGTCTGGTTAAACAGTTGATAAAGTGAAAGCTCGGGGTAATCAAGAGTGTGTGGGACTCTCGGTTCATAGTTGTTAAGCCAAACTTTTTCCATGCAGTTCTTTCCTCCTTTAAAGTTTCGTGCGTTCTAATTACTGTATTACCGCTTTATCCATTCGCCAAACTTTTCTCATTTCCTTCTTATTTTTTTAAAAATAAACACAACCATAAATAATTTAAAAAATACTTGTAATAAACCAGGCAATCATTCCGACTTCCAGGACAAGTTTGAAGGGCAGGGCGCCAAAAAAACCAAGAGAAGCTCCGACTCCGGATCTGATGGCCTGGGCGGTTTGGCGCCTGTAGATTAGTTCTGCCAGGACCGCTCCCAGGAAAGGACCTAAAAGCAGGCCTAATGGAAAAAAGAAAAGGCCGATTGACAAACCGATAGCAGCGCCCCAGAAGCCTGCTTTTGAACCTCCAAAGTAACGGCTGCCCATGCCAGAGAATAAGTTGTCGATTCCCATGACTACGCCGGCCAGTACTGCCTGAGCTACAAAAAAGAAAACACTGAAATCATCAAAACCGGCAATGAAGCCGTATACAAGCATACCCGTCCAGATCATAGGAGGTCCGGGCATTACCGGGACAAGGGTGCCAATTAGCCCAACAATAAAAAATAAAGACGCTACGATAAGAGCTATTATATCGATAGTAACCCCTCCACTCTTTAAACAAATATATTTATATGCCTAATCATAGCATATCTGTTAAGAGAAAAGGGGAAATGAGCGGTCAAATAAAATAATTTCTGTTTCCAGCAAAATTGGTCTTGAAATGTACATTTCCGAAAAAGTTATTTTTGATAATAGAAGTAGCTGGGTGCATCATTAACACTTAAGGCAAGATCATTTGTAGTAACCGGTATCTTTAAAACTTTATTACTATAGTTGATGCAGTTTAAACCCTTGTGAACGCAGGGGCTTTACTATTAATAATTATGACCATTAAAGTGGCTATGTGGCTTTTCATTATCAACTGATGATGATATAATTAGGTAGAAAATGCAGTATTTATACCGTCAATAAAATATTTATATTGCAACAGGAAGGCAGGTGTGAAGTTGAGTAATTCACCGGTACCAGTTAATTTGGATACAATAGCCAATAATCTTGCTGATCCTATTTTCCTGGTTGATCGTAACAAGGAAGTTGTTTGGTTAAATCAGAAAGCAGGTGAGCTATTTAATACTAGCAGCGAAGCTGCCCAGGAAAAAATGATAACCGAATTAACCGGCATTACTAAACTGGACAACTTGCTTGAAGATGTTTTCGAGCAGGAAGCTGAGTTGAAGTGTTCTTATGAAGAGGCATCTGTTAAAGTAAAGCGCATGGATCAGCGTTACTTTTTCAAGATTGCCATCAATCCTGTTTTTCAAGACCAGGAACTTTGGGGTGGGCTGGTTCAATTTACTGATGTAACTCGCTTCTATGAAATGGAAAAAATTAAAACAGACTTTGTATCGATCGTTTCTCATGAATTTCGCACTCCTTTGACAACCATTATTGTTGGAGTTGAAATGCTTAAAGAAGGAATGTTGGGAGATCTCACACCCCGGGGCAAAGAAGTCCTGGAGGCTATCGGTGCCGATTGCGAAAGGCTGAGCAGGTTAATTGATAATTTGATGGAACTCTCCAGGATTGAATCGGGAACTATTTATGTTGAGGCGGAACCGACCGATGTGGGCGATTTAGTCCAGGAAGCAGTCAGGCCCCTTAAGTTCCAGGCTGAAAAGCAGGGAGTTGAATTGATTACTGATTTGCCGCCAAACCTGCCTCCGGTTGCAGCTGATTTTAACAAGGCTGTTTGGGTTTTAACCAACCTGGTCGGTAATGCCCTGCGGTATACCGACCCGGAAGGAACCATTACGGTTCGGGTGCGCCAGCGCGGCAAAAGGCTGTTTTTCTCTGTAGAAGATACCGGATACGGTATTCCCAGAGATCAGCAGGATAAAATATTCCGCAAATATGTTCAGGTCAGCGGAGAAGGCCGCAAAGGTTCAGGCGGAGTCGGACTGGGCCTGGCTATTGCCAAGGATATTGTAATGGCTCATGGTGGAGAAATATGGGTCGACAGCGAAGTAGGCAAAGGAACTACCTTTACCTTCACCTTTCCTGTATACCAGGGGAAAGAGTCTGTTATCCTGCCTGAATTAGATCAAGAAGGAGGTTAGATTTTGTCCAAAAAAGTACTGCTTGCTGAAGACGAACGTAATGTTATATTAGGGGTACGGACCTGCCTTGATGCGGTTGGCTATGACATTGATATAGTTGAAGATGGTGAAGAGGCCTTAAATTCGATTCGTAAAGAACATCCGAGTTTAATTTTACTTGATCTTATAATGCCGAAAGTTGACGGCTTTGAGGTTCTAAAAGAAGTGAAAGGGAATGAGGAAACGAAAAATATACCGGTTATTGTCCTCACTGCCAAAGTTGAAGAGGAAGATCGGCAAAGAGCAATGGATTTAGGGGCGGATAGTTATATGACAAAGCCTTTTAAACCCCAGGAACTCTGGGATTTGTTAAAACACTATTTACCCGAAATGGGTTAAAAATTCTGTTAAGCTTTTTTATTAGGCTGGTAAAATAGATAGAAGAAGAAAAGGGCACAGTTAACTGTGCCCTTTATAGGATATAGTCAAATATGAAAAAATTGAAGTTTGACCAATTAAAGGTCCCCTGGAGACTTTTATATTGTAAGATGAAATAGGGAGGTATCAATGGCCCTAAGTAAGATTACACATGAACAAGGACCAATTCGGCCGCCCAATGAAGCCAATAGTCTTTTATTAAGATTTACCAGGAATTGTCCCTGGAATTGGTGCCAGTTTTGCCCGGTTTATAAAAAAGAAAAGTTTAGTCGTCGCAGTTTGCAAGAAATAAAAAGAGATATTAATAGTATCGATGAGGCTGTGTCAAGACTGAAAGATATTTCTGATCAGCATGGTATGGGTGGGGCAATTAACCGCGACCTGCTTGCCATGGTCCATGCCCGTTATCCTGAATTACTAGCGGTGGCTTTATGGCAGTACCATCGAGGTGAAACCGTGTTTCTCCAGGATGCTGACAGCATCTTGTTGCCGGTAGCGCAATTAAAAGAAATTCTGGAGCTGTTGAAAGAAAAGTTTCCCGAGATCAAAAGGATTACCACTTACGCTCGTTCGCGTTCCATTTTGCGCAGATCTATAGAAGAGTTGAAGCTGTTAAAGCAAGCTGGCTTAAGCCGTGTGCATGTGGGTCTGGAAAGTGGTAATGATCAAGTGCTTGATTTTATGAAAAAAGGGGTTAACGGTTCTCAGCAAATTGAAGCAGGGATCAGGATTAAAGAAGCCGGGCTGACTTTGAGTGAATATGTTATACTTGGCCTGGGCGGCAGGGATTTGTGGCGTGAACACGCTGTTGATACTGCAAGAGTTTTAAATGAGATTAATCCTGACTACATCCGGGTTCGAACCCTGGCGATTCATCCGGTCAGCCCTTTGTATGAAAGTTTGAAGCAGGGCCAATTCAAGCCCCATGACGGTGATGGAGTAATCAGGGAAGAAGCGCTTTTGCTTGAAAAGCTGGATGATATCGACAGCGCTTTTTACAGCGACCATATATTGAATCTCCTTGAAGAAGTTAACGGCCGTTTTCCAGGTGATAAGGAGCGAATGAAAGCGGTGGTAAATCGCTATCTTTCTATGCCGGACGATAAGCGGGAATTATTTAGACTGGGCAGACGGACCGGATATTTGCGAAAACTGAGGGATATGAACAATAGTTCCTTATTAACTGCGGTTGAAAAAATATATAAACAGCTTAAGAACAATGGAATTTCTGTTGATCAGTATATCGAAGACTTGATGCGCAGGTATATTTGAAATCTACCAGGGTTTTAGGCTAGGGGTGATGGTAACATATGCGAGTAGCTATCTGTGTTATGGAGCTACATATACCCGGGACAACTTCGTTAAAAGCCAAGCGCCAGGTAACTAAAAGTCTTGTCCAGCGTCTCCGTAACAAATTTAATGTTTCAGTCACGGAAACCGGGAATCAGGATCTCTGGCAGAAGATGGAGCTGGGAATGGCTGTTGTTTGTCATAACGGAGCAGGCGCTGATAGTGTCATGGAAAAAATCTTTAACTATGTTGAACTTGATGGCAGTGTAGAGATCATTTCCTCTAAAGTGGAAAATTATTGATCAAAGGCTTTATTGAAATAGCTTTTAAAGGCCCTACTATAGTTCATATGTTAAAAATAGTTAGCGGGAGAATGCTTTGTACAGAATTAAACAAATTACCCAAATAGCCCATTTGTTAACGGCCCCTGTAATAAATAAGGGCGATTATGCGGTTGATGCAACAGCCGGAAACGGTTATGACACCTTATTTTTGGCTGAAAATGTGGGAATAGATGGTCATGTTTATGCTTTTGATGTGCAGGAAGAAGCATTAAACACAACCTTTGACAAATTAAAAAAAGAATCCTTGGAAAAACGAGTCTCCCTGCATTTAACCGGGCATGAAAATTTATCGGAGCATGTCCGTGAACAGGTATCAATAGTAATGTATAATCTTGGCTACTTACCTGGTGGCAATCACAATATTACTACTTATTATCAGACAACCCTGGAAAGTATTAAGCAGGCACTGACTTTAGTGGGGCCGGGAGGTTTGATTTCAATAGTGCTATACCCGGGTCATCATCAAGGAGCAGTTGAAAAGGAAAACCTGCTTCCATATTTAGAAAACCTGCCTGCTTCAGAATATGCAGTAGCTTATTATAGAATGACTGATCAGCAGCATGCCCCCCCGGAACTGGCAATTGTGCAAAGAAATCTTTTTTAACGAAGCGGAAAGCTGTAAAAAGGATTTAAAACATATTTTGTCGAAAAAGCTTTAGAATTATATCATTTATAGGAATAGGGGCTCGGATAAACTGGAACAAAAATGTGATTTAATAAAAAATGAATTGGCTCAAGTAGAAAAATGTTTGCAGCAATTAGTGGAAACAGCCGGTCCCGAAATAACTTCGGTGGGCAGTTATGTCTTCAACGGGTCCGGAAAAAGAATGCGGCCGACCCTTTTTTTACTTGCTGCCTATCATGGAAAAAACAGATTATCTTATTATGTTGAGGCTGCTGTGGCTTTGGAACTAATCCATACTGCATCACTGCTTCATGACGACGTTATTGATCAGGCGCCAACCCGCCGCAAAAAAGAAACTGTCCATGTTAAATGGAACAATAAAATTTCAATTTTAACCGGCGACTATTTGTTGAGCCAGGCATTTAAAATATTGGTCGGTTACCGCGATTGGTCTTTAGTGGATACTGCTGTTGAGATGGTGCAAAGCATGACAGAGGGAGAAATTGAACAAACCTTTGCCACAACAGATTCTTCTGCTTTGGAGGAACGTTATTTCCATTGGATTGGTAAAAAAAGCGCCTCTTTTTTTGCTGGATGCTGCCGGGCTGGAAAGCTGCTCAGCGGCGGGGATTTTGAGGAGCAGGCTAGTTGGGAAGAATTTGGTTACAATCTGGGGATGGCGTTTCAATTGATCGATGATCTTTTGGATTATACCGGGAAGGGGGAAATGACCGGGAAACCGGTTTATGGAGATCTCCATAACCGGGTTATTACTTTACCCCTAATTCGGACCATCAAACATACCCGGGAAATAGATGAAGAAATCCAAAACCTGCTGCAGCATGAAGCAAACAGCAACCATCTTTCGGAAATGGTGCAAGCAGTTTTAAATAGTGATGGTCCCGCCTACACTTACAGAAAAGCGCAGGAATATATAGCCCGGGCAGAAATCGCAATCAACAAAATACCGGGCCTTGATGGAAAAGTGAAGGATGTACTCAACGGGTTGACGGTGGAAGTGCTTAATCGCAAGCAGTAAAAGTATTGATCAATACACCTGGATTTAGATTGTCTTTTTAGTAGAGGGGGTTTAAAATGCCTAATCAAAATATTTCAAAGTCAGTAATTAAAAGGCTCCCGGTTTACCTGCGAATTTTAGACAAATTGACCAGGCGAGATATCGAAATGGTTTCATCCAAAGAATTAAGCAATGAATCTGGTTTTACCGCGGAACAAATCCGCAAAGATTTAGCTTACTTTGGAGCATTTGGAACCCGGGGTGCCGGCTATAATACTTTTTATTTAAGGGAAAAAATAATAAAGATAATTGGGCTGGATAGCAAGACTGACACGGTTGTATTAGGAGCCGGGAATCTTGGGACTGCCCTTACTAGATATAATCTGACTAAGAATCCTTATGTTAATGTGGTTGCTGCTTTTGATAAAGATCCAAAGGTTATTGGAAAAAAAATACAGGATATTGAAGTTCTGCCGGTTGAAAAAGCGCCGGAGATTATCAGAGAGAAAGAAATCAAGGTATGCCTAATTTCTGTTCCGGCCGAAACTGCCCAGGAAATAGCCGATCTGGTGGTTGAAAATGGGATCAAAGCCATTTTAAATTTTGCGCCGGTTAAATTAAATGTTCCTGAAGGAATACATGTTCATAATGCTGATTTGACAATAGAACTGCAGAGCTTAATTTATTATAGTTCAGCTGAAGAAGAACGTTTGGAGCGGCTTGAAAAGGAAAGCAAGGTAGATAAATCTGCCAAGTCTTTTAAGTATGAATAACCGGGGAACCGGGTAAATAATATTTTTTTCTGCATGCGTTATAGATATTGACTTTTAGCAGTACGTTTTGTATACTTGATCATGCACGCGGAGCTGTGGTGTAGATGGTTAACATATCGGCCTGTCAAGCCGAAGACCGCGGGTTCGAGTCCCGTCAGCTCCGCCATTTTATGCCGAGATAGCTCAGTCGGTAGAGCAGCGGACTGAAAATCCGCGTGTCGGCAGTTCAATTCTGCCTCTCGGCACCAAAATTATGCGGGAGTAGCTCAGTGGTAGAGCATCGCCTTGCCAAGGCGGGGGTCGCGGGTTCGAATCCCGTCTTCCGCTCCATTTATGGCGACATAGCCAAGTGGTAAGGCAGAGGACTGCAAATCCTCCATCCCCGGTTCGAATCCGGGTGTCGCCTCCAAATATTGCCGGAGTGGCGGAACAGGCAGACGCAAGGGACTTAAAATCCCTCGGACAAACAAATTGTCCGTACCGGTTCAAGTCCGGTCTCCGGCACCATGAAATAAGGCTCAACGGAGCTTGGAACTAACTGGAAAAACCACCAATATTGGTGGTTTTTTTATGGCCCCCGCCATTCTTCCGTCATCCAGTTATTACCAAAAAAATTATTGGTAGTGTGGGAGAGTCGACGGCCTAATAAGCCGCCCCTATCCCGATTTAACATTCGCTGAAACCGCAAGCCTCGCATTTGAGGCAGCCTTCTGCTCTAATCAGGGCGCCGGTGCCGCAGTCGGGACAAAGTTCCCGGGAATAGCCCTTGCTGGAATTAGCGCTGTCTACTTCAGCCTGGGCAAGGCTGTGCAGGGCCTGGCCGATGGCATCGGGCACGCTCCTGATCCGGTTTGGACCAAAGCCAACCGAACGGGCTCCACCGATACCTTCCAGCTGGGTCACTATTTCATCCACACTTACTCCGCAGCGTAGGGCCAGGGAAACCAGCCGGGCGATTGCTTCGGTAAAGGCAATTACATCACTGCCTGCTTTACCAATCTGGGCAAAGAGCTCAAACGGCTTGCCGTCGGCTGAATTAACCGTGACAAAAAGGTTGCCCAGGGCGGTGTTGATGCTGGTAGTATGACCGCTTAAGGTTTTGGGCCTTTTGATTGGTTTTAAATATTCTTCCTGGGTTCCATCACCAACATTCAATACTTGCTTGGAGCGGGAGGTATCTCTGTATATGGTTATACCCTTGCATCCCGCTTTCCAGGCTGTAATATAGGCATTTTTAACATCTTCAATGGTGGCGTCCTGTTTCAAGTTGATGGTTTTGCTTACAGCGTTGTCGGTATGATTTTGGAAAGCAGCCTGGTGACGGATATGCCAGTGGTAATCGATTTCCATTGCTGTTTTAAATAGCGCTTGGTACTTTTGGGGCACCGGGGAATCATCAGGGATTTTTCCGCTTTGAGCTATTTCCTGGATTAATTCTTCACTATAAAAGCCTTCATTTTTAGCGACTTCTAAAAACAGGGGATTGACTTCCGGCATATCGACACCGTCTAATATATTTTTACGGATAAAAGCGATGCTGAAATAGGGTTCGATTCCACTGCTGGAAGAAGCCAAAATGGAAATGGTCCCGGTGGGGGCAATAGTAGTCCTGGTAGCATTGCGGACCTGGTCTTCTTTTCTCCCGGTATCATAAATACTTCCTTCAAAATTAGGGAAAACACCTCGTTCTTCAGCCAGTTCCACCGATTTCTTTTTAGCTTCTTTATTGATGTATTCCATTACCTTGTCCGCGGTTTCAATCGCCTCTTCGCTGTCGTAATTTATGTCCAGCCTGACCAGCATATTGTGCCAGCCCATGATCCCCAGGCCGATTTTGCGGTTTCCTTCCTTGTGCATGGCGGCAATTTCCGGGATCACGTAGTTGCTGGCATCAATAACGTTATCAAGAAAGTGGACCGCGGTTTTAACTGATTCTGCGAGGCTTTTCCAATCAATTTTACCTTTGCCAGTAACAAATTTGCCTAAGTTAATCGAACCCAGGCAGCAGGCTTCGAAAGGAAGCAAAGGTTGTTCGCCGCAGGGGTTGGTGGTTTCATATTTGCCGACATGCGGGGTGGGATTATAACGGTTCATTTGGTCGATGAAAATGACCCCCGGGTCGCCTTTTTCCCAGGCTTTTTGGACGATCAAAGCAAATACGGTGGTTGCATCCAGGCTTTCTTCTTCACCGGTTTCCGGGTCATAGTAAGGTTCGTTCAGGCGTGGATTGAATAAGGGATACAAGGGGTCCGGATCCTCAGCTGTAGCTTTGCTCATAAATTGATCGGAAACTGAGACGGATAAGTTGAAATTGTTAATTGCTTCTTCTTTTTCCTTACAGGTAATAAATTTTAAAATATCCGGGTGGTTGTAGATCAATGAGCCCATATTGGCCCCGCGCCTGGTGCCCCCCTGTTTCACGGCTTCAGTGGCAGCATCAAAAATTTTCAAAAATGAAATTGGGCCGCTGGCTACTCCATTTGTAGAACGAACAAGATCATTGCTTGGCCGCAGGCGATCAAATGCAAAACCGGTACCCCCGCCCGTTTTTTGGACCAGGGCCATATTTTTCAAGGCAGTAAAAATTCCTTCCATACTATCTTCCAAGGGTAGAACAAAACAAGCGCTAAGCTGTTGCAGTTCTCGGCCGGCATTCATCAGGGTTGGCGAGTTGGGCATAAACCTGGCTTCGGTCATCAACTTAAAAAAACTTTCCTCAACTTTTTTAACTTCTTCTTCATCTTTGCCATATTCATTGTCTATTGCGGCAATGTTGGCTGCCACCCTGCGGATAAGATCTTCAGGTGTTTCGACTGGATTACCCGCTTCATCCTTGATCAGGTATCTTTTTTCATAGGTAATCCGAGCATTTGGACTAAGTTCCATTTAAAAACCTCCCCGGTTAACCAATAGAATATTTGTGGGCAATTAAGCTTATTAGTAATTCTGGCAATCAACTGCCGGACGTTAGTTTAAAAGGATAACAAACATTATCTAATCTTTATAATTTCTCTTTGCCTGGTTATTTATCCTTTTAAAAAAAATAAAAGATAAACTATTTGACATACTTTCTTTGATATACTTTTTAAGGATAACAAAATAACTCTTTTTTAAGGAGGGAAGCAGTGATATAATTACCAATAGATTTGAAAGCTTTTCCATAAACAATAAACAACCAAAGTTCATTAAAGGAGGGAGAGGGTTTAACCTATGGCAAAAGAAAAAACGAGAAAACAACTTAAAAGACTGCGTAAGAAAAGAAGACGGGCCAAGAAAAGAAAAAGATTAAAAGGTCGGACCTAACCTAAATTAAGGCATAATTATTTTTAGCAGGTTGTTAAAGGTTGTAAACTGTTTTAACCTTAAGCCTTCCTTTAGGCAATGTAGGTTTGGAAATATATGGTTTTGGGCCTAAAGTTTATAGATGGTATTTGTGACCTGGGTATTATGCTAAACAATATTTGACCATTATGCTAAAGATGTAGCTTAACAGGGAGGAGGTTTTATTTTGCCTCTGTATGAGTTTTACTGTTCTACTTGTCAGAAAAAGATAGAAGAACTATGCAGTTCCGGTGTTGAATGCATTAGTTGCCCATCATGTGGTAAGAATGCCGGCAGGGTCATGTCTACTTTCCGCACCGGTAAGAGAGCAAGTGGAGGTGAAGCGGCTTCTTCAGGATGCGGTGGTTGAAGTAAAACCAGCTGCAGCAGTTGCTGAGCCGAATAATTAGACTAATCCTATAAGTGAGAATAACAAGGAGTAAAGCACTGCAGTAAGGGGGCGCATATGACAAAATATATCTTTATAACCGGTGGAGTTGTTTCATCATTGGGCAAGGGAATTACCGCTGCCTCTCTGGGTTGTTTACTCAAAAATAGAGGCTTAAAGCTTACGATCCAAAAGTTTGATCCCTACATTAATTACGACCCCGGAACAATGAGTCCCTACCAGCACGGTGAAGTCTTTGTAACAGAAGATGGTGCTGAAACAGACCTTGATTTAGGTCATTACGAACGCTTTATAGATGAATCCCTGACCAAAGATAATAATGTTACCGCCGGTAGGGTCTACTGGTCTGTGATCCAGGGGGAAAGGGAAGGTAATTACCAGGGCAACACGGTCCAGGTTATCCCACATGTAACTGATGAGATAAAGAGGTGTATCACCAAGCTAGACCGTAACAGAGATCTTGATTTGGTGATTACCGAAATAGGCGGAACTGTCGGTGACATTGAAAGCCTGCCTTTTATGGAATCCATCCGCCAGCTGCGCTACGATCTAAGCTGGGAAAATGTTTTGTTTATCCATGTTACCCTGGTTCCCTACCTGCCTATGGCCGGAGAGCTGAAAACCAAGCCTACGCAGCACAGTGTGAAGGAACTGCGCAGTATCGGTATTCAACCTGATATTATAGTTTGCCGAGCCGAGCAAACCCTGCCTGACGATTTAAAGAAAAAAATTGCCCTGTTTTGCAATATCCAACCCCATGAAGTGGTGGAAAACCTTGATACTAAGACTGTATATGAAGTTCCCATGTTGCTGCAGAATCAGAACCTGGATCAAATGGTTTTGGACAAACTTAATTTAAGCTGCAGACCTGCGAAGATGAACGAATGGCAGGATTTAGTTAACCGGAAACACAATTTGCAAAGAGAAATAAAAATTGCTTTGGTGGGTAAATATGTTTCTCTTCCTGATGCATATATAAGTATAAATGAAGCACTTGTTCATGCTGGTTTGGAATATAACACGGCGATAAAAACTGAGCTTGTTCCCGCCGAAGGATTGGAAACAGGAGAAAATAATGATCAGCTGTTGGAAGCAGACGGTATTCTGGTACCCGGTGGTTTTGGTGAAAGGGGCACAGAAGGAAAAATTGAAGCAATACGGATAGCCAGGGAAGAAAAAATCCCTTTTCTCGGTCTTTGTTTGGGAATGCAGTGTGCAGTCATTGAGTTTGCCCGGAATGCCGCCGGTATTGAAGGAGCGCACAGTACCGAGTTTAATCCAGATACTCCGGGGCCGGTTATAGATTTCCTGCCCGGACAGGATGAGAACACCATGCTTGGAGGTACCTTACGTTTGGGTGCTTATCCCTGTTCCATAAAAAAAGGAACCCTGGCTGAAAAAGCTTTTGGTGAAACGACTGTCATGGAAAGGCACAGGCATCGTTATGAATTTAATAATGAGTACAAACCTGTAATGGAAAAGGCGGGTATGATTTTTAGCGGTATCAATGAAAAGGATAAACTGGTAGAAATGGTGGAGTTAAAAGATCATCCCTGGTTTGTTGCAGTGCAATTTCACCCGGAATTTAAGTCAAGGCCTACTCGACCGCATCCGTTGTTTAAAGACTTTGTCGAGGCAATTGTTAAGAAGAAAGAGAATCGGGATTTTTGATCACTTTTGCCGAAATTTCCGTCATGGAAATCCGCTGTTCCATGCTGGATTTCCGAAGCAACTTATAGGCCTCGTCTTCGTTTAATTTATATATTTTGGCTAAAACTCCTTTGGCTTTTTCAATTAACTTTCGTTCATAGAGCTTATTTTCTAGTTCTTCAATTTCTTTACGCAGCTTTTTTTTATGAACAAATTCACTGCACACTGTTTCAGCTACTGCTGTTAATACAGGTGCATCTACCGGCCAGTTAAGCTGGACATAAAGGTCTAAATCTACTCCGCTGGTATTAATGTATATCGCCGCTGCCAGGGTGTCGTTTTCGATTATTTCAGCAAGCTGCTCGATATTTCCCGGAGGCAAACTGGTGTCAATAACTGCCAGCCATGGTTGAATTGTGCGCAGGGCTCTCAAAAACTCTGGAGTATCTTTGCCCTCGCCGGAAGCATGAAAGCCTCCTTCAATAAGTATATTTGTAAGCTTTTTTCTGAGCTTGGGCTGGTTTGAGCCAATACAAAAATCATAGCTGTTTTTTATCATATTGCCCCCCTCTGCTACCTGGCATTGTTAAAATGATTGATAATTATTCTTGTTCGGTTACTATTATACAATTTTTTATTGACTATTTACATGAAGCAGTTAAAATAAACGGGCTGTCCCGGTCTTAGGCGGGACAGCCCGTTATGCTTATACCCTATAACTAATCGATAGTTTTTTAGAAGCGAGCCAGGTACCGGTTGACTTCCCAATCATGGACTTCGATTTTATAATCAAACCATTCTTTTAGCCGGCCTTCGCGAAAACGGCTATAGATGTGCTCGCCAAGGGCTTCCTGGATGATGGGGTCTTCATCTAAGGCAAGAATGGCCTGGTGCAGGTCACCCGGAAGTTGTTCGATCGAATATTTTTCTTTTTGCTCATCGGTCATAGTGTATATGTTTAAGTTTACCGGGTCAGGAGGGGCAATTTCTTTGTGAATCCCATCCAAACCTGCACGAAGCATGGTAGCAAAAGCCAGGTAAGGGTTGCAAGAAGGATCAGGGTTGCGCAGTTCTACCCGGGTCCCGATTCCTCTTCTGGCAGGCACTCTGACCAGCGGACTGCGGTTACGATGTGACCAGGCGATATAAACAGGAGCTTCATAGCCGGGTACAAGTCTTTTATATGAATTGACCAGGGGGTTGGTTATTGCCGTGTAACCTTTGGCGTGACCAAGAAGTCCGCCAACAAAATGTAACATTTCTTTACTCATCTCATCGGGTGCATCGGGATTATGGAAAACATTACTGCCATTTTTGAATAATGAAAGGTGGGTATGCATCCCGGAGCCGTTAATCCCTGAAATTGGTTTGGGCATAAAAGTGGCATAAAGACCGTGCCTCTGGGCGATAGTCCGCACTACGAACCTGAAGGTGGAAAGATCATCTGCCGTGCGCAGGGCGTCGCTGTACTTAAAATCTATCTCATGCTGTCCCGGAGCCACTTCATGGTGGGAAGCTTCAATTTCTAAGCCCATTTGTTCCAGGCTTAAAACCATATCTCTACGGGCATTTTCTCCCAGGTCAGTCGGGGCCAGGTCGAAATAGCCACCCTGATCGTGAGTGTGCAGAGTTGGGGCCCCGTTTCCATCAGTGTGGAACATGAAAAATTCTGCCTCCGGACCGCAGTTCATCGTATAACCTTCCCTACCGGCCAGTTCCATCATGCGCCTGAGCTGGCTGCGCGGACAGCCGGCGAAAGGTTCTCCTTCCGGGGTGTATACATCGCACATTAGCCTGGCCACCCCGCCTTCTTTGGGGCGGAAGGGGAAAATGGCAAATGTATTTAGGTCCGGTCGCAGGTACATATCAGATTCTTCAATTCGCACAAAACCTTCAATGGAAGAACCGTCAAACATTAATTCTCCGTCCAGGGCTTTTTCCAGCTGGTCTGTGGTAATTGCCACATTCTTTAACTGCCCCGATAAGTCGGTAAACTGTAAGCGGATAAATTTTACTCCCGATTCCTTCACAATGCTAATTACGTCTTCTTTAGTCATACTCATTAGATCATCTCCTTAAATAGAATATTGATAATTCAATAAAAAACGCCCGCTGACAGCTGTTTACAGCTGTTCAAGCGGGCGCCATTGCCCAAGTATTGTAACTTAACGATTTTTAGTATACAGCCTAAGTTATTCTTTGTCAATAGAAGGGGCTAATTAGTTTGTTCTATCCTCAAATGATTCCGGCTTGCTCATATATAAAGGTATTTTTGCAGCATTCCCCGGTTAATTTTTTAAAGAATGAATAAGCGCTTGTTTAAGTTCGGCAAAAATTAACTAACAGGTTTTAGCAACCATGCGGATTACCCCGCCTGTGCAGACAGCGGCGCAGGTTCCGCAGCCACCACATTTGTTTGCATCAATAATAAAGTTAGTTTCTTCTCTTGTTCTGGCCTGCCGCGGGCAGGCATTTACACATTCATCGCAGCGCACGCAAACGCCGCAGTGTAAACAGCGCTGATATTCTTCCCTGATGCTTAGCTGATTATCGTTCTTGTCAGGCTGGTTGGTATGAAGATGCAAATCGGCATAATTGATTGGTTCTTTTACTTCAGGAGAATATTCAAGTCCCTGCAGCTCAGCATGAATTCGTTCGGCACATTTATGCCCTTTCTTAATACTGTTGGCTACCAGGCCAAGGCCGGTGGAGTCGCCAATGACAGAGACCCTGGGGTTGACTGTTTTTCCGGTATCATCAAGTGATTCGAAAAAACCCCGCCGGTTTAACTGGTTGCTTAATTCCGGGGGTAAAAAGTCAAGACCGGGCGCCTCGTTAATAAAGGCCAGCGCTTCCCCGGGAAGATAAGTTTCGCTACCGGTGCTGTCCTTCACAATTACTCTGTCATCTTTGACCTCTTCCAGAAAATACGGGTAGAGCAAATTGATTCCCGCTTCAATCCATTTATTTAATTCATCCGTATTGGCTGAGGGTGGTTGAATATCTATAACAATTAACTGATCCGGCTGCACTCCTAAAGCGGTTAAGGCTTCAAGGCCATCTAATGCGGCATCGCCGCAGCCGATTACAACCACCCTGGAGCCAATGATGATTTTCTCCCCTAAATTGAATGATTTAAGAAAATCAATGCCGGCCCTAATTTTCTCATGTCCTTTGACCGGGGGTAAAAGGGGGCGGTGGGCGCCAACCGCTACAATTACATGATCATACTTTTCGACTAATGACTCGAACTGATTACTGTCCACTTTTTCTCCGAGGTGAAATATTATACCCAGCTCGGCAATGTTTTGCAGGTCTTTTTCAAGATCTTCCAGGGGCAGGCGTTCGCGTGAAATAACCTGGTACATCTTGCCTCCGGGCCGGTCTTCTGCTTCATAAACTTCTACACTGTAGCCCTGCCTGGCGAGGAAATAAGCGCTGCTTAAACCGGCCGGTCCGGCCCCGATGACAGCGATATTTCCTGAATGAGAACCTTTTTTTTGCACTTTTCGGTTCCCATGAAAGCCCCGGGCCAGTTCGACAGTGCGAACCGGCGAATCAACCTTGCCCCTACTGCAGGCATCTACACAGAGATAAGCACAGATAAAACCGCAGTTGCTGTAACGAAAAGGAGTATAAGAATCAATCAATTCCAGGGCTTCTTTATATTCGCCATGCCTAATGTGCCCGAGGAACCGACCGGTTGGAATGCCCACCGGACATGCTACTTCACATGGCGAAGCCAATTCTTTTTGTTCGGGAATGAGTCCCGTGTTAATGGGGTAAGCCGGCGTATAAAACTTGCTGAAAGGTCTGCTGCCGGCGGGGGCAATCTTTACTATTTCTCGCTCTAAAAGCGGTTTTGCTGTAAGGTTAAAATAATTGCAGAATTCATCAACCAAAGGCCTGATTTTATCCAGGTCTTCAGCTGTGGGATAAGCAGAGGTGGCCCCGATACCGGGCATGTAAGCCGGCAGTTCGTAATTAAAAAGAAATATCTCTCCGCCGTGAATCCCTGTAGCAAGCGTTTTATCGGCCAGTCCAGCAACATTTTCTGCAAGATTGTGCCGGTTTAAAACGATTATGGTGCCGCCGGCCATATATTCACCTAAAAAATCACCGCTGGTTCCGCCGATTACTACCGAGGGTTTTAAAGTTTTATATTCTTTCATATGAATTCCCACCCGGTAACCCACATCATCGCGGATGAAAAGCTTGCCGCCACGCATTCCGTAGGCTAAAGCGTCGCCTCCAAGACCGTGAATAATAACAGTGCCGCTGTCCATGGTGTTGGCCACAGCGTTTTGGGCGTGTCCCTTGACCTTTATGGTCGGACCTCCCAGACAAAAAGCCAGGTCCTCTCCGGGAACCCCTTCAATTTCAAGCAGTAAATCGGTTTCTGTCAATCCCGCCCCCAGGTAACGCTGACCCAGAACATTGGTTACAAGTATGTGGCGTTCTCCGTTTGCGACACATTCCCGGATCACTTCATTTAGCTGGCGATAATAGATTCCTTTGGCATTGATTGTATAGGGCATTTTTTCACCTTACTCTCCGGCATGATTTATTCCAAGGACGGACAATTCTTTTTCTGAAAGGCCCACACCGCGCAAGATCAGGCGGTTGCCTCGGAATGATCCAATATCGTAAATACCGTTTAGGCCCATTATTTCTTTTATTTCGTGATGCCACCCTTCAATAAGGTTGGTTAATCTTTGGTAAGCCCAGTCCGGGTCAAGCCTTTGGCTTATTTCGGGGTCGTTGGTAGTGATGCCCCAGGGACACTTACCACTGTGGCAGCGCTGACAACCATGACAGCCGCAGGCAATGAGCACAGCGCTGCCAATTGCAACAGTATCGGCACCAAGAGCGAGTGCTTTCATAATATCGGCGCTGCTGCGGTTTCCACCGGCGATGATGATTGAAGCCTGGTTGCGAATTCCTTCATCTCGGAGCCTTTGGTCAACTGCGGCCAGGGCCAATTCCGTGGGAATGCCCACATTATCTCTTACCACTGCAGGGGTGGCCCCCGAACCGCCCCTGAAACCGTCGAGGTATACCATATCCGCTCCGGCCCGGACAATACCGCTGGCAATAGCCGGGGCATTGTGCACAGCGGCAATTTTTACGCATACAGGCTTGTAACCGCTTGCTTCTTTAATGGCATAGATTAAAAGGCGCAGATCTTCAATGGAATAAATATCATGTTGAGGGGCGGGGGAAATAGCATCACTGCCTTCGGGAATCATCCTGGTTTCAGAAATCCCGGGCAAGACTTTTTCACCGGGCAAATGTCCGCCGATACCCGGTTTGGCTCCCTGGCCAATTTTGATCTGGTAGGCGCGTGCTTTTTGCAGATAAGAAGGGTTAATCCCAAAACGCCCGGAAGCCACCTGCAAAATAGAATTATCTGTATACGGGTAAAGCTCTTCATGTAAACCACCTTCGCCTGAATACCAGAGCAGATCTTTTTCCGAAGCCACCCGGGCCAGCGCTTTCTGCAGGTTAAGGTTGATACTTCCGTAAGACATCGGAGCAAATACAAGCGGCATGCTGAGCCTGATCACGTTGCTGCCACCGTTTTTAGGCGAGCTTTTCAGCGAATCGGGCTTGCGTCCCAGGGTAGTGATTGTTTCCATCGGTTCCCGCTGTGGGTCGATCGAAGGGTTGGTAACCTGGCAGGCATTGAAAACCAGCCGGTCCCAGTAAACCGGCAGCTCGGTGTCGGCGCCGAAGCCGGTCAGGGTTACCGCACCGAAAGAAGCCTGCTGGTGAACCCTTTTGAGAGCTTTGGTGTCCCAAACCCCGTGTTGGCGCAGAGCAAGCGGTTTTTCTTTGATAACAATGGCATCGCGGGGGCAGGCCACTTCGCAACGGTGACAGGCGCCGCAGGACTTGCGGTTGGCTACCGGAATTTTCTTCTCCCCCCGCGGCTCGATCCTGATTTCATTAAAAGTGCATTGTTCCGCGCATTCGCCGCAGCCGTCACAAAGTTCGAGATCAAATACCGGCTGAAAAATAGCATGTTGACCGGGCTCGTTGATTTGTTTTTCCATTGGCGGATTCCAACCCCTTTTAGTTATGAATTTATTACCTGCATCGCTTCCTGATCAAACAGGGCGATAACCGGTTCACCGGCCCGGGGGGTGATCACTGCCTGTAAATCATTTTCCATTGCGTAAAGCGAAGCAATTTCACTGGCGAAATAAGTATATCCATCATAAGTGGCCGAGGTCATCGGCCTTAACTTGGTGTTGTCGGTAAGGCTGAACATGCCTTTATCAAAAGCGGTTAAGACGGCAAAAGGACCGTTAAGCATAGCCTGTTCATAAGTAACCCGCAGGGTGGTTAAAAAATCTTTTTCCTCGGGATCGGCGATCCGGTCGATGGTGCTCCAGTACGGGGGAGCCAGAACAGTAGTGGCCTCTTCAATACTTAGTCCGTGCCTGCGAATTAGAAGGTCGATCAGATAAGCAATTGCTTCACTGTCAGTTTGCAGGAGGCAGTAGTAGCCGTAAGATTCCAGGTAACGCCGGTTAATTCCGTAAGATGATATTTCTCCGTTGTGGACAATTGACCATTCAAGCGTATTAAATGGGTGGGCGCCACCCCACCAGCCGGGAGTATTGGTTGGGAAACGATTATGTCCCAGCCAGCTGTACCCTGCGTACTGGTCCAACTGGAAAAATTCATAAATATCTATGGGTGTGCCCACCCCTTTAAAGACCCCCATGTTTTTACCATTTGAATATGGATAAGCTCCTTTGATAGTTTTATTTAACTGCATACACTTGGAAACCACGTAATTATCATCATTTTCCTCACCGGGAAGACGTTTTTCACTCGGCTGGGCGGGTTTTACAAAATATAGACGGAAAGAAGGATGGTCTTTGATTTTTTTGTTCCAAACCGGGACCGGTTGTTCCTGGATAACTTCGAACCAGCGCTTGACAAATTTTCCCGCTTCATTCAACAAATCTTGATTAGAAGCCATAATATGCAAAGCATAAAAATCTTCATAGCCAGGATAAATGCCGTAAGCGGCATATCCTGCCCCAAGGCCGTTACCCCGATCATTCATCAAGCAAATACCTTTCTTGAGCCTTTCTCCGTTTTCTTTAACTTTTTTAGAACTGACCAATCCAACGATACCGCACATATTATTCTGCCCCCTTATGAGGTTTCTTAAAATCACAATCAATCTTATATCGTATCGTGGAACTATATATTACATTATGGAATAATATCCTGTCAAGGGAAAAGTGGAATTTTCTATATTTAATAATTTCAGACAAAAGATGCTGCAATAACTGCTTTGCCTTAAATCGCGCTTTTTGCCCTGTGCAAATTGTTTCCAAAGTCAAACCAATCAAACGGTTAAACATGCTAATTGAAGGATATTTAAAAAGTTATGTTGAACATTAAATTCATGGAAAGCAGAACCGATTTAGGGTCCGTTTATTCAAGCAAGTCTTTTCTACCGCAGGAAAAATGTGGTATTTTTGCCGTGTACGGCTACAGCGGTCCCGAAAATGCCGCATTTATTGCTTACCTGGGTTTGCTTGCCCTGCAGCACCGCGGGCAGGAAAGTGCGGGTATGGCCTATATTAAAAACCGGGGAGTTGAAGCAATAAAGGGTATGGGCTTGGTTGACCGGGTTTTTTCCCAACCTGTGCTTGCGGGAATTGATTCCCGGACTATTCTCGGGCATGTCCGTTATTCTACCACCGGTTTGAGCTATGCTGCCAACGCCCAACCATTGCTGGCCCGTGCAGCGGATAAAAAGGCGGTAGCCGTGGCTCATAATGGTAATCTGACCAATACCAGGCGCCTTCATAACAGGTTGCTGGAGGAAGGGCATATTTTTCACTCCACTTCAGATACAGAAATTATTTTGAGCTATTTATCCCGGTTTAGAAAGCATAGCCTGGACGGTGCTGTGCAAAAAACCATGGAAATAATTGAAGGTGCTTATGCTGCCGTGGTCCTGGACGAAAATCAAATCATTGCTTTTAGAGACCCCAATGGTTTTCGCCCACTGGTGATCGGCAGGGTGGGGGGCGCTTACATTTTTGCTTCCGAAACAGCGGCTTTGGATGCGGTTGGCGCAGTATTCCTAAGGGATGTAGCTCCGGGTGAAATAGTCTCTGCCGGGCCGGGAGGTTTGAGTTCAAAGCAGAACTTTTCACAGATACAAAAAACAGAGCATTTTAAAGCCGCGTCGCTGTGCATGTTTGAGTATATATATTTTTCCCGGCCGGACAGTGTCCTGGAAGGAAAAAGTGTTTATGAAACCAGGAAGAAGGTTGGATCGCTTTTGGCCGGTCATGTTCCTTCAGAGCTGGACCTGGTGATTCCTTCACCCGATTCCGGAGTAGCTGCCGCAATTGGTTTGGCCGATAAATTGAGATTGCCCTTGCAATGGGCGGTGCATTGTAATCCTTATCTGGGCCGAACCTTCATTGAACCCACTCAGGGTGAAAGGGAAATGGCGGTACGCTTGAAATTAAATCCGGTAAAAGAGCTTGTAGCAGGCAAAAAAGTGGCTATTGTCGATGATTCCCTGGTCAGGGGCACTACAGCCCGGGTGCTGGTTTCCCTGCTGCGGGAAGCCGGCGCTTTGGAAGTGCACCTTTGTATAGCTTCGCCACCCTACAGGTTTCCCTGCTATTACGGGATTGATATTCCCCTGGCCGCTGATTTGGCAGCCGAACAGGGGATCAAAGGTTTGACTGGTGCTACCGGTGCCGATTCAGTAAATTTCGCCCGGTTAGAAGATTTATATGCAGCTATCGGCAAGGAAGAAGGCAGCTTGTGCGCTGCTTGTTTCAGTGGCAATTATCCAACTTTAAATAAGATGAGAGGAATGGTGAGTTAGCATGGAGCATTTCCTGGAAAATGGCAGCGGCAGTTTAAGGGAGAAGGTGGTTTTACTGGATTTCGGCGGACAGTACAGTATGCTCATTGCCCGCAGGGTGAGGGAAGCCGGGGTGTACTGTGAAGTGCTCCCATATGATACTCCTTGCGAAGTAATCCAGGAACATCATCCTTCCGGCATTATTTTATCCGGCAGCCCGGCCAGTGTTTACCAGGAGGATGCTCCAAGCTGTGACCCGGCTATTTACGAAATTGGGGTGCCAATCCTTGGAATTTGCTATGGGATGCATTTTTTAACTGTCAACTTGGGCGGGGAGGTAAAAAAGGGCAGCCGTTCTGAGTTTGGGCGGACTACTTTTAGCGTTGAGCAGCCGGGGCCACTTTTCAAAGCTTCTTTGTTTGAAGATGAAAGTTATTGTTACGGTTGGATGAGCCACCAGGATGAGGTGATCAAACCACCGCCCGGTTTTACGGTTCTGGCCCGCTCTGAGAATGGAGCTATGGCAGCTATCGGTGACTACGATCGGAAAATATACGGACTGCAGTTTCATCCGGAAGTGCTGCACACCCCCGGTGGCACTACTTTGCTTGAAAGTTTTCTTTATGATCTCTGCGGTTGCAGCCACACCTGGACCCCTCGCAGCTTTATCGAGGATGCAGTGGCCAAGATTCGTCGCTTAGTGGGCGAAAAAGAAAAAGTGGTTTGCGCTTTAAGCGGTGGTGTGGATTCTTCCGTGGTGGCTTTTTTGCTAGACAAAGCTCTGGGCAACCGGGCTGTTTTTATCTTTGTCGACCACGGACTTCTGCGTCTTAATGAAGCCGAAGAGGTAGCCAGGCTTTACCGGGAAGGTCTACAGGGAGAATTTATCCATATCGACGCCAAAGAAAGATTTTTAAAAAGACTTGAAGGGGTAACCGATCCGGAAGAAAAAAGGCGGATTATTGGTAATGAATTTATTGCTGTTTTTAAGGAAAAAGCCCTTTCCATGGGCGATATTACCTACCTGGCCCAGGGCACCATTTATCCCGACGTTATCGAGAGCGGTTCCGCTTACGGTTCTGCAGTGATCAAATCGCACCATAATGTTGGCGGATTGCCAGAGGAATTGAGCTTTGAGCTGATCGAACCTTTGCGAGAGCTGTTTAAAGATGAAGTGCGCCTGGTGGGAGCTGAACTCGGTCTCCCGGATAAAATTTTGAAACGACAGCCTTTTCCAGGCCCGGGTTTGGCAGTAAGAATTATCGGTGCGGTCTCAGCCTATAAGCTTGACCTGTTGCAGCAGGCCGATGCCATTTTTAGAAATGAAATTGAAAAAGCCGGTTTTAAAGATGATCTATGGCAGTTTTTTGCTGTATTAACCGATATCCAGGTAGTAGGGGTGAAAGGTGACGGTCGCCATTACGGTCCGGTTATTGCTTTAAGAGCGGTGGTTTCAGAGGATGCCATGACTGCTGACTGGGCCAGGCTGCCCCATGATTTGCTGGAAAAAATATCAGCCCGCATTACCGGCGAAATCCCGGATGTGGCCAGGGTGGTTTATGATATTACTTCCAAGCCACCGGGAACAATCGAGTGGGAGTAGCCAATTAAAAAGAGTTTACCAGACTTTTGTAAACTCTTTCAAAAGAAATAATCTAGTCAAACCTGATTATTTTAATTAAAGCTTTTTGCAGATAGCGATAAAGTACTGATGTACCCTTAAATCATCGGCTAATTCAGGGTGGAAAGAAGTAACCAGCATGTTGCCCTGGCGGGCGGCCACGATTCCTTCCGGCAATTCTGCCAGGCTGGTTACTTTTGCGCTCGCTTCTTCAACAATCGGCGCCCGGATAAAAACTCCGGTTAGGGATTCTTCAAAAGCGTTGAATTCCAGGCTGGTCTCAAAACTTTCCCGCTGGCGACCAAAAGCGTTCCGTTTTACTTTTATATCCATTAACTCCAGCTTGAGCTGGCCCTGGATCCCATCTGAAACCTCATTAGCCATCAAAACCATCCCGGCACAGGTGCCAAAAACGGCAAGATTGTCATTTTTACTGCGAGTTTTGATTGTTTCTGTCAAGCCTGCTTCTGCAATCAGCTTTCCGATGGTGGTGCTTTCTCCACCGGGAATGATTAACCCTGTTACCCGGGATAAACTTTCTTTATCACTTACCGCCAGTGCTTGAACACCGCATAAACCAAGCATTTTTAGATGCTCAGAAACAGCGCCCTGCACTGAAAGGACCCCAATTTTCATTATAGATGGTTTCTCCTGTTAAATACCGCGTTCTTGCATGCGATCGGAATCTGTCAAAGTGGCCATTTCCAGGCCGGGCATAGCCTGACCCAACCCTTTTGATACTTCGGCAAGCAGCCTGGGATCATTGTAATGCATGGTTGCCTTAACAATTGATTCGGCTACTTTTTGCGGGTTACTTGCTTTGAATATGCCTGATCCAACAAAAATGCCATCGGAACCGAGCTGCATCATGAAAGCGGCATCTGCCGGAGAAGCGATCCCGCCGGCGGCGAAATTAACGACAGGCAGACGCCCTTCTTTTCTTACTTCTTCAAGCATTTCAACGGATACACCCATTTCCTTGGCCATAACTACAAGTTCGTCATCTGCTTTGCCCATTACCTGGCGGATTTGATCCATGACTCTGCGCATATGGCGAACCGCTTCAACCACATTGCCGGTTCCAGGTTCACCCTTGGTCCGGATCATGGCCGCTCCTTCAGAAATCCGGCGTAGAGCTTCACCAAGATCCCTGGCGCCGCAGACAAAAGGTACTTTGAAAAGGTGCTTGTTTATATGATACTGTTCATCAGCCGGGGTTAGCACTTCACTTTCATCAACATAATCGACACCAAGTTCTTCCATTACCTGAGCTTCGGCTATATGCCCAATCCTCACTTTGGCCATTACCGGGATGGTTACTGCATCCATAATCTTTTGGACCATAACCGGGTCGGCCATGCGGGCTACCCCGCCGGCTGCCCTGATATCTGCCGGAACCCGTTCCAGGGCCATTACCGCTACAGCGCCTGAATCTTCGGCAATTTTTGCCTGTTCTACGGTGGTGACATCCATGATCACCCCGCCTTTTTGCATCTGGGCCATGCCCTTTTTAACCCGAAAAGTTCCTTGCTCTTTCATTTAAAAATCCCCCTAACTGATCATTGTTATTTTTATAACAGTTAATTAATCGGCCTAACCGGGAGTCCTTTTGAGGACAAAAAATCTTTAATATCTTTAATCCTGTAAGTACCGTAGTGCAGTATGGAAGCGGCCAGGACGGCATGCGCTTTACCGCCGGTCAGTGCTTCATAAAGATGCTCTAAGTTGCCGGCGCCGCCTGAAGCAATCACGGGGATTTCAACAGCGTCAACTACGGTGGAAAGCAGTTCATTATCGTAACCTTCCAGGGTGCCGTCTGCATCCATGGAGGTAAGCAGTATTTCACCGGCTCCTAATTTTTCTGCTTCGATTGCCCAGTCGATTACATTGCGTCCTGTAGGTTTTCTTCCTCCGTGGCTGTAGACTTCCCATTGTAAGTCATTCTTTGGATTACTTTCAGGTGCAGTCTGCTTGGCATCTATCGCTGCTACAATACATTGACTGCCAAACTGTTCCGCTCCTTCCCGGATTAATCCGGGATATTTCAAAGCGGCAGTGTTTAGCGAGATTTTGTCGGCCCCTGCGTTTAAGAGTTTCTGCATAAATTCGACGCTGTCAATACCGCCGCCTACGGTTAAGGGAATAAAAACAGCGTCAGCAGTTTTTTCTACTACATCGACAATAGTCTGACGCCTTTCCACAGATGCGGTGATATCTAAAAAGATTAGTTCGTCGGCACCTTCACTGTTGTAAAAGGCGGCCATTTCCACGGGGTCCCCGGCATCCCTTAAATTAAGAAAGCGGGTTCCCTTGACCACCCGGCCGTCCCGCACATCCAAACACGGTATGATTCTTTTTGCCAGCATAATATTAATATTCTCCTGTGTGACTATCTTTTAGGTACCTTCGATCGGCTATAATATTACCAAAATTAGCGAGCAGACGCAAGCCTGCGGGGCCGCTCTTTTCAGGATGAAATTGCACCCCATAGAGATTGCCGGATTTTACTGCTGCGGTGAAAGAAAAACCATATTCGGTTAATCCCAGGATCTTTTCTTCTTTAATTGGCCTGGCGTAGTAGGAATGGGTGAAGTAAAAATAAGCTCCCTCGCTTAAACCTTCGAAGAGAAAGTTTTCATAAGCCGGCATAACTTTATTCCAACCCACATGAGGCACGGGCAGCCCGGCTGGAAAACGCTTAACCTCTCCCTTAATTACATTTAAACCCCTGGCTGGTTCATCGGTGTGGCTTAAACTGGACTCTTCACTTTTTGAAAATAACAACTGCATCCCGAGGCAGATGCCCAGAAAAGGTCTGTCCTCGGTGATAACTTTCAGCAAAGCCCAGGTTAATTTTTTCTTGTGAATTAAAGAAGATGCGTGGGCAAAGGATCCTACCCCGGGAAATATAACCGCCTGGGCTGCGGCAATAAGCCTGGGATCTCCCGAAACAACCGGTTCCAGGGATATTTTTTTTACAGCTTTATAGATGCTGCTTAAGTTTGCGCATTCGCTGTCTACGATAACTACTTGAGCCATTTAATTCCTCTTCCATTTGAAAAGGTTCTAGAAACTGTCATAAAATATCCCTTTTTACTTTACCACTCACACCATCTTTATTATACTACAAACTTGCGATTATGGGAGTAGATGGATCTATCGGCAATTAGCAGTTTTTAGTATAGCTTCTGATTCAATTTCCTGAAAAATTTCTCCCAGGGTTTTTATGCCGGTGACGATATCTTCCAGGCAGGGTTGACTGAAAGAAAAACGGGCGCATTTTTTCCCGCTGCCGTTGCTAGAAAATCCTTCCCCGTGCACGAAGGCAACATTTCTTTGCAGGGCTAAATCAAGCAATTCTTTGCTGTTGGGGTAGTAGGTGGGGAAAACAACCCAGATAAAGAATCCCCCGCCCGGCTTATTGAAGCTGACACTTACCGGAAAGTATTTTTCCATGGCATTGATCATGGCATCTCTTTTTTCACGGTAAAGATGGCGTAATTTTTTGGTATGTCTTCCCACATAACCATCCCGGGTTAACTTATAAGCCAGCTGCTGGCCCAACGAACCGGAACAAAGGTCGGCGCTTTGCTTGGCCAGAGTTATTTTTTCAATTAACTGCCTGGAACCGGCCAGCCAACCAATCCGGATTCCCGGGATCAGCACTTTTGAAAAAGAGCCCAGGTAAACCACCCTTTCTTCGCGATCAAGGGCTTTATAATTAATCGGCACCACGCCGTCGTAACAAAGATCACCATAAGGGTTATCCTCGATTATTACCAGGTTATACTGGGAGGCAAGGGCAAGAATTTCATAGCGGCGTTTAAGGCTGGTAGTGATCCCGGTGGGGTTTTGAAAGTTGGGGACCGTATAAAAAAGGCGCGGTTTTTGCCCTTTTTCTGCCAGCTCTTTTATCGATTGTTCCATTTTTGAGGGGATTACTCCTTCTTCATCCATATCAATACCCACCGGCTGCCCCCCGCAAGATTTAAATGCGCTTATCCCGCCAATGTAGGCCGGTTCTTCAACTAGAACCGGATCACCGGGATTAATCAAGATTCGACTTAAGAGATCAAGGCCCTGCTGGGAGCCATCTGTAACTAACAGGTTACCGGCTCCGCAGTAACCGCCGCCTTCGCGGTTCATCTTTTGCGCCAAAAGCATCCGCAGTTCATAGCTTCCCTCGGTAGGGCTGTACTGCAGGGACTGCCGGCTGTCTTCCATAACCATTTCTGACAGCGACTGAGAAATATCTTCCTGCGGGAAAAATTCATTTCCCGGAAACCCTCCAGCAAAGGAAATCACCTCCGGCCTTTCAGTGAGGGCAAAAAACTGCCGGATTTGTGAACCTTTAATATTGCCAGCCCGGTTGGAAAAGAATTGGTTCCATTCAATGTTCATTACTGCCGCCTCCCTTGGTTAAATAATTTTAAAGTATAAGACCTTTATAATCAAAAAGCCCGCCTCTTTTATAACAAAGAGACGGGCTTAAACCCGCGGTACCACTCCAGTTGCCCAAACTTCGAGCCACTCGTTAAAGGTAACGGTATTGCAACCGGCTGTACTTAACGGTTTTTTATTGGGATATGCCGTTTACGCACAGCAGCTCCGGGGCGGCTTATTGCTTCAGCTACCGGGGGCTTTTTCAGCCTTCGAAGCCCTTCTCTGGACGGATTGCCAAAGATTTTATCCCCATCACGGCTTTTTTATAATATTATTTTAGAATTGTACCAGATGTTAAAGGAGAATGCAAGGGTAATAGCAAAATATTTATCTAAGAAAATAATTATTCTAAAGATGTGGAGGAATAGGCTTTGAATAAACCGGAGATTCGTACGTGTTTAGAGTTAATCAAGCCGTATCAACCGGGTAAACCGGTGGAAGAAGTAGAACGGGAAATGGGATTAAAAGGGGTTATTAAGATGGCTTCAAACGAAAACCCCGCTGGACCATCGCCTAAGGCTGTGGAGGCAATGAAAACTCATGCTGAAAAAATGCATGTATATCCTGATGGTAACTGTTATTACCTTAAAGAAAGCCTGGCCGAAAAACTGGGGGTAAAACCGGATCAACTTATTTTCGGTAATGGCTCTGACGAACTGCTTTCCTTTTTAACCCTGGCTTATATCAACCCGGGTGATGAAGCGGTGATGGTTACCCCTAGCTTCTCGGAGTATGTTTTTGCCATGCGCTTGATGGGCGGGGAAATTAAAAAAGTTCCCCTGGAAGAAGGTACCTTTGAGTATAACCTCAACAAGGTGCTGGCCGCGGTCAATGAAAAAACAAAACTGATATTTCTGTGCAGCCCCAATAACCCAAGCGGCACAGTTATAAAAAAGGGTGACCTGGACCGCTTTATAGAAAAGCTGCCGGAAAAAGTCCTGGTGGTTATGGACCAGGCCTACCTGGAATTTGCCACCGATCCGGATCACCCTGACGGAATTGAATATGTAAAGAAAGGCTTACCGGTGGTTGCTTTGCGCACATTTTCTAAAATATACGGTCTGGCCGGTTTACGGGTTGGTTACGGGATTGCTCCGGAAGAGGTTGCCGCCGATATTAACCGGGTACAAGAGCCTTTTAATGTCAATGCTATGGCCCAGGCTGCCGCTCTGGCCGCAATTAATGACGAAAAGCATCTTGAAAAAAGCCGGCAGCTGGTAAACGAATCGCGGAAACATTTAACCGATGGGTTTAGTGAACTTGGCCTTAAACCGGTTCCCGACCAGGCCAACTTCTGTTTTGTTGATATTAAGGTAGACTCTAAGGAGGCTTTTCAGGCTTTGCTTAAACGGGGAGTGATTGTTCGCACCGGGGATATCTTTGGATTCCCAACCTACCTGCGGATCACTTACGGGACTATTGAACAGAACAATAAACTTCTTGCTGCCCTGAAAGAAGTTTTGGAAGAATTGCAATAAGGGATTGTTAAAAAGCCTGCAACCACGTAACAGCATTACTTGCGTGTTTGCGGGCTTTTACTATATAGTATTTTTGTTTCGGCTAATTTGGAAGTTTGATAAAGGTAAGGCAGGTATCGCCGTACTTTTTTTGACCGCTTACGTTAAAATTGTTAATCCACTGCCGGTTTCTAAAGTCATGTTCGATTATGAGCAAACCATTATCTTTTAACAATTCGGTTTGCTCAATAGCGTTTATAACCTCGGCTAATTCGGTAAAAGCGTATGGCGGGTCTAAATATACCAGGTCCGCCTTTAAATTATCGCGGGCCAGCTCGGGAATTATATTTTGCGCATCGCCCTTGATCAAACTGGCATGATTTGCCACCCCGGTTTTAGACAGGTTTTCCTGGATCAGTTTTACATTTTCTTTTTTTATCTCTACAAAAAAGCATTGATCAGCTCCTCTGCTTAATGCTTCGATGCCGATTGCTCCACTGCCGGCATAAAGATCTAAAAAAATCGCTTCGATTACCTGGTTTCCGATAATACTAAAGAAGGCTTCCTTTACCTTATCGGCTGTTGGTCTGACTTCATTTCCCTTGGGAGTTTTCAACCTGATTCCTTTTGCCGTGCCTGCTATAACTCTCAAGCCTAAATCACCTCACTTTGCATTGTATCAAATAAACTTAACTGTAGTAATCATAATTTTTCAGGCAAATTAGGATTTCAAGCTCTCAGTAGTTATAATAACGTCTAACAACAGCAATTAGAGTTGCACTGCTTTCACCTATATATGGAATGATAAACACTTACTTAAAAACATTGACACCTGATTCCCTTGTTAGTATTGTTTATAATATGAATATAAAAGGGAGGTGCTGTATGTTTAAGGGTATGAAAACTTTTAGTGTATTAATGTTGATAATATTTATGAGTATGATTATTTTCGGTTGTGAGGGCGAAGAATACGATATTGAAACTGACGAAGAATTTCAACAGAGATTGGAGCTTGCGATCGAGAATGTATTTAAAGGAGAAGCAACAGAAAATAATATCATTGATGATTTAATCAGCGAGTTCTCGGATCGTTATACGGAAGAAGAAATTAGAGAACATGTGGAAAGTAAACTTGATAATAAAGAAGAAGAGTTGATGAATAAAGTCGATGCAATCGAACAACGTACAATTGAGCTTGAAAACCAGGCTATGGGGTATATAGATGAGTTGGAAAAGCTTGTAGACGAAGCCAAATTGCAAGAAATTGAAAGAGAAATAAATTCGAGGGTAGATCAAATCGAAGCTCTCTATGATGATTTGGCAGAAACCGAAGATATATACTTAATGCTAGAAATACTGGAAGAGATGGAAGAAATTTTTGAAGAAATGGTATTGATGCTGGAAGAAAAAATTAAAGCGGCCGAAGAAGACAATCTTGGGGAAGAGACGATGGCAGAAGATGTGAACGCTTATATACAACAGGTTGAGCCAATCGAGGGAATAGAGACATCTGTTATAAGCAGTTTTGATGGTGTAACCGGTGATCAGTACGAGGGTGATGAGGTTATGCATGATCAACTGGTAAATAATATTATTCCTGCGCTAGAAAATGAGATCTTGCCAGAGCTCAGGGATATAGGACCTGGGCCCAGGAACTGCAAAATCTCCATGGTCAGTTCATAGCTGGATGGGAAACTCAGTTAGAAGCTTTTTATTTAATGGTTGAAGCTTTTACTATTTTACAGTCAGCACATCACTGTTTTTTGCCTGTTGAATCACTGCACTGCTTACACTGCCCAGGAAAATTCTTTGTAAGCCGCTAAGCCCCCTGCTGCCCAATACTATCAGATCGAATTCTTCTTCGCAGGCTACACTGACAATTTCCCTGGCAGGGTGACCCTCCCTGAAAATCGTCCGTGCTTTTATGTTTTTTTCTTCAAAGAATTTCAAAGCGTCTTCCAAAATCTTTTTTTGATCCTCTTTATGTTTTTCCACCATATTCTTAAACTTTTCCACTTCTTCGACAGTGAGCTCTTTATATGAGGCGATCCTGGTCATGTCCTGGCTGTGGTCGTAAACATGAATAATGGCTACTTCATTTGCTCCGCACCCTTCGGCAATCATCGCTGCCTTTTCCAGGGCTCTTTTACTTTGCTCGGAACCGTCGACACATACCAACATTTTCATCAGAAAACCGCTCCTTTCCCCTTAAAAACATAGATATATGAACATACTTGCGACTATAAATTTAGAATAACATAAATTGAAAAATATTTCAACAATTAACCCGATAGAATCAGGAATTCCGTAAATGATCTTTGAAAATCATAAAATATCTTCGCGCGCCGGGGGTTTCAGGGCTGCGGTTTTTATATTGCAAATTCGAAAATTCTGTCGATCTATTCGATCTTTTTGATCTATTGGATCTATTTGGAAGATAACAACTTTAATGCAATAAAAAGGAAATCCCTTTACTTTGTTGAAGTGATTAGCTAGAGAACAAAACCCTCAACAGAAAGGGACTTCCAATGAAGCCACGCGCGCGTCAGCTCTTCAAGTATATTAACAAAGTCTACGGTATATTTCAATCCTTTACTGCGATTTCTGACGGGCGAGTTAATCCATCTATCCCGCTGGCAAGTATTTTAAAAGTGCTTTTCTGTGCTATGGTATTAAAGGTTCACAGCTTTAATCTCATAGAATCATACTTGAGAGAGGGCTGTTTTAATAAGTTTCTTGGCAGCGCAGAAGTTGGCTTAAGCGCGGATACTTTAGGTTACGCCCTGGCCAGGACCACTCTCAGGCAGTTCATTGAGATAAACGATTCAGTCATTAAAAAAGCGCGTTACGGCAAAGTTTATCAGGGCGGGACCATTGACGGTTTTAAAGTAACGGCCCTGGACGGCAGTGAAGTCTTTCGCACGAAATGCGGAAGCTGGAGCTGTGAAAAGTGCCGGATTACCGAAATTACCAAGGAAGATGGCAGCAAAGAGGCCCAATACCACGAGGATATAGTTGGTGCTTGCTATGTTGGGCGGCATCCCAACCTGGTGCTTGGCTTAGAGCGGGTTGGCCGCGGTGAAGGTGAGATCACTGCGGCCCACAGGCTTTTAAAAGAGCTTTACCGGCGGCATAATCGTTACACCGATATTATTACTTTAGATTCATTGTATGCCAAAGCACCGATCATCAATGAAATCATAGCTCAGAATATGATCGCTGTAATTCGAGTCAAACAGCAGGACTACCATATTATCCGCGATGCTGAAGGGCTGTTTTTTGGCCGTGAGCCGGACTTGTCGACTAAACTTTCCCTTAACAGTTCCTGGTACCCCGATGATGCTACAAGCTGGCGGCCGGCGGCGGTACGGGCCGCACGTTCGACTGGTCGCTCGCGCAACCCATCGCTGCGACGTTCCGGGTTCTGCTCGCCGGTGGCCTG
>JAWODD010000057.1:0-9737 GCA_046483445.1 Bacillota bacterium
AACTCTGCTGCCGGTTTAAGTATGTAATCGTGAGCTGTAATACTGTGGCAAATAATACCCAGGCCAGGTATGGCAGGTTAATAAAGCTTACCCACTTCAAATAAGGCCAAATAGCGATCAAACTCCAAATTAAAGTTGCGAAAACTAAAAGAATATCAACCAGCTGTAACTATCCATAGCAGTATTATCTCACTTCTTTATGAAACAATAAAGGCAATGACTCTTTTAAAGCGGTTGAAAAATCGCTGGAATATGAAATAGACCGTCAGAAAAGATACCTGCCTGCATTGAAAAAACCGGTGGAACGACCAGGGTTTTAGGTTTTCTTGGTCTCCAGATGTGATTAAAGAGACCAGGGGAAAGCCAGAGCGCAGCTTGTAAACAAACTGCTTGATAAAAAATAGTAGCTAAACATCTGCATGTTAGATATAATAGCAATATGTTTTTCTTCATGTTTTAACATCAAAGAATTGCTGTTTTGTATTCCAACTATTATAAACTAGGGAGAAATAAGATGTCGGAACGGGTAGAACAGTTTCAGGACGCCCTGTTGTCAAGCAATCCTGAAAAAGCAGAGGCCTTGTTAAAAGAAGGTCTTTCCAGCCTCTCTATTCTTGAATGTATCGAAGAAGTGGTGATGCCGGCCCTCGATAATATTGGTGCAGGTTGGGAAAAAGGCGAATATGCTCTTTCCCAGGTTTACATGAGCGGGCGTATCTGTGAAGATCTATTAGACAGGCATCTGCCTTCAGAAGATGCACTCAGAAACAATAAGCCCAGGATGGCTATAGCCTTATTAAATGATTATCACAGCCTGGGGAAGAAAATTATTTACTCTGCACTGCGGGCTGCCGGCTACAATCTACTTGATTACGGCAGGGTGGAAGCGGAAGAGCTGGTACGCAGGGCAGAAGAAGATCAACTGGAACTTTTATTAATTTCAGTGCTCATGTATTCTTCAGCCTTGAAGGTGGCAGATGTTGTGAAGGGCTTGAAAATGTGCTGTCCGGATGTAGTTATTGCCGTTGGAGGAGCTCCTTTCCGGCTTGACCGATCCTTGTGGCAGGATGTAGGCGCAGATTATGTGGGGACTAATTCTGGCGATGCTTTTAAGATTGTTAGATCATACCGGGGGGCAGATCAGGATGAGTAAAGAGAAGATGACTTCCATGCAGAGAGTTTTAACCGCTTTGGAACACCGGGAACCTGACCGGGTCCCCCTGCTTTTGCCATTGACCATGCACGGGTCCAGGGAACTGGGCCTTTCGATCAGGGATTATTTCTCCAGGGCAGAAAATGTAATTGAAGGACAGGTCCGCCTGCAAAAGAAATACGGTCATGATGCTTACACCGGGTTTTTCTACGGGCCAGCCGAATTTGAAGCTTTTGGTGGAGAGGTGATTTTTGTCGATGACGGCCCTCCCAATTCTGGCGAACCGCTGATCACTGGTTTTGCCGATCTGGATCAAATAACCGCTCCGGAAATCAGCAAGGTGCCTGTGTTGCAGGAAGTTTTAAAGACAATCCGCACGCTAAATGAAAAGGCTAAAGGTGAAATTCCCGTTCTGGGAGTAGTTATTTCCCCCTTTTCGCTACCAGTTATGCAGCTCGGTTTTGAACCCTACCTGGAGCTAATCTATAACAAAAGACAACTATTCTGGCAGTTGATGCAGGTCAATGAAACTTTTGCCGTTCAATGGGGCAATGCCCAGCTAGCTGCCGGTGCCACTGCTATTACCTATTTTGACCCCCTTGCATCGCCTACGATAATCCCCAGGGATATTTACCTGGAAACAGGCTGGCTGATTGCCAAGAGAACAATCGCAAAGCTCAACGGGCCCACTGCCACCCACCTTGCTTCCGGGCGCACCTTTTCCGTTATAGACGATCTTGTAAAAACTGGCACTGGTGCAGTGGGCGCAGGCTCTTCTGAAGCCTTGTGGGAGTTAAAGCAGATCTGTAAAGGGAAGCTCAGTATTATTGGCAACTTGAACGGCCTGGAAATGCACCGCTGGGGCAGAGAAGAAATATTTCGCCGGGTAAAGGAAGCAGTAGATGGGGCTGCCCAGGGAGGCGGCTTCATACTTTCCGACAGTCATGGTGAAATTCCATGGCAGGTTACTGATGAACAATTAAGGACCATTTCTGAAGCAGTCCAGGAGTGCGGAAACTATCCTATTTCATGACAGGAAGGCTGATACGATGAACCAGGTTATAGTTTTTTGCGAACACTTTAGAGCTGAACTTGAAAAATTATCCCTAACTACCAGGTATGATAATCTGGAAGTCAGGTTTTTTCCAGCGCGCTGCGGAATGCCGCCCATAGAATGGTTAGAGCTGCGGGACAGCCTGGATGATGATTTGGAAAATAAAACGCTGCATGTAATCAGCAGTGGTTGTATTGCCAACCTGCCTGAAAAAGATCAAAAAGTGTTCCAGCAATATAATCATAGATTAAGCCAGTGCCTGCACACAGTAATAAATCCTAACCTGGCTGACTATTATGTTAAACAGGGCTACTACCTGGTTACCCCGGGTTGGTTGCGCCGGTGGCGTGACATCCTGGCTAAATGGGGCTTTAACCGGGATATTGCGCAATCATTTTTCAAGGATACAGCCAGGGCTGTGCTGCTTTTAGATACAGGAATTGATGATGAGGCCCTTGCTAATTTAAAAGATTTTTCATCCTATATCAATCTTCCTTCGGAATCTGTAAATGTTGGCCTTGATTACCTGGAACTGCTCTTAAATAACACTGTCTTAAAAAGCCGTCTTGAGGATAGCCACAGCTGTGAACTGGAAGTTGCAGCAAACGATAAGAAAAACCTGGCAGATTTTACGATGACGCTTGATCTTTTAAACTCCCTGGCCAGGGTCAGGAGCGAAGAGGAAGTAATTGTAAGTATCAAAGATATGTTTATCATGCTTTTTGCCCCCGAAGAAGTTGTTTTTAGTGCAGTGGACGATCAGCTTCTTAAATCAGGCAAACTGCTTGAAAGGATTAATACAGATAGCTTTTCCATGATTGTTACAGGGACAGAAGAACCGCTGGGAACAATTGAGGTCAGAGGTTTAGAGTTTCCTGAACACCGTGAGCATTATATAAATACAGCAGAGAAGATTATTAATATTTGCGGCATGGCAATTGAAAATGCCCGTCACTACCAGCAGATTAAAGATATATCTGATACTGACGGGCTTACCGGGCTTGCAAACAGGCGTAAGCTGGAAGAACACCTTGAAAAAGAGTGGAGAAGAATGCTGCGAAGCAGCAGCCCTCTGACATTGATGATGTTCGATATTGATTATTTTAAGAACTACAATGATTTATATGGGCACCTGGCCGGCGATGATTGCTTGAAAAAGGTAGCCAATCTGCTTAAAAGGTTTTGCCGCCGTCCGGGTGATATCGCTGCCCGTTTTGGTGGTGAAGAGTTTACTCTTGTCTTTCCCGACACTGATCTTGAAGAGGCTTCCCACCTGGCGGAAAGGGTCAGGGAAGCGGTAGAAAGCCTGCAAATCAGGCACGAAGATTCTGAGATAAGTGAACATGTTACTGTCAGTATCGGAGTAGTTTCAAAGGTTCCCGAGGCAAAGGCTTCCCCATTTGACCTCATTTCGGAAGCAGATAATAATCTTTACAAAGCCAAAGAGGACGGCAGAAATACCTGTATTATTTAATAATTATCATTGTGTCCCTAAATTATCCTTGATCGCGGGATGTCCTGTAACAACCACCAGAATGTTATAATAGGTTTTGACCATAAAAACGAAGAAAGGATCCTTCAGATATGGGCAAAACCCTGGTCCTGGCAGAAAAAACTTCGGTCAGAACAGGACTTTTGATCAGAACAAACGCGATCAGATCCTGGCCGCGAGAAACTTTTTAACAGCTTCCTGATCGAACTAAAGGGCAAAAAAATCTATATTACCGCAAAGGGCAGACAGCTGCTCGAACTGGTGCCCGGGGATTTAAAATCTCCAGTCCTAACAGCAGAATGGGAGCTGAAGCTGGAAGCAATCGCCAGGGGTGAGCTGTCCAAAAATAGCTATGTCGCGGAAACCCCATAATCAAAAACCGCCATGCCCATTTTGCCCCAAAATTATTCATTATCCTGTGATAAAATAGATTAAACAGAAAAACAATAATAAACAAACATTCGCTGCTACAACAATGATCCCTGCTTGAAGCAGCCCTTACAAGTGTCATTTTCAATAAGAATGGAGATTCTGTTTACCCTATATTGCGCTGTAGTGCTAATAAAAAATAGAGATAGCAAGGCCAACCAGCAGGGTTATGGCTCCAAAAACATTAACCTGTTTAATCAAGGGGTAAAGGGAAGTTTTAAAGTAGTCATTAGTCACGTAAGTGCACAGATGAATCGGGGAGCCAAGATAACCGGCATAAGAAGAAACATATACAATGCCAAAGTAGCGTACTGTCAGCATTTCAGGTCCCAGCAGAGGCATTAGAACGGGCAAGGTAATCCCCAGTGATGCGGCATTGCTCCCGGTAATAAAACCGGTTAAAAAAGGCAGGGCTACCACTATCACTATTAAAGGCACTCCGTGGCCTAAAAGGTAATAGGCCGCTTGTTGGATCGAATCTGCTTCCATCATGAAATCCTTGTATACAACAATACTTAGAATGGACAGGGCCAGTGACCAGTTGAGGCCTTGAAATAGTGTTGTCAATCTATTCTGAAGTATGCTTTGCTTACTACCGGGAGGCTGGTTAATAAAGAGGGCCAGTAAAATACCAGCCAGCAAGGCCAACGGAAAATATATTCCAAAAACTATACCCAGAATGATAGCCAGAAGATATGGTGATGAAAAAATGACTAATCCCGCTAATGCTGCGCGGACGCTGTTATTTTCTTTTTGATTCTCGCTATTCTTATCCGGGCGGGGGTAGCGGTTTAATAAATACAGAGTGGCGATCATGAAAACAATGGCCACCACCGGTATAGTAAAGCTGAGATATTGAGCAATACTGATTCCAGTGATTCCGGAAGCGAGGATTATTCCAGCGGTGAAAGGATAAATAAGGACAACCAGGTGCCTGTAAACCATATTGGACATGGCCATTTCCAGGGCAGGCATTTTTAACTCTTTACCGGTTTCTTCTACCATGGGTGCCGAAATAATGGCTCCTCCGGGAACTGTTGAAAACAGCGAAATTGCAGCCGGAAAAATCATAATCAAGGCCCGTGGGTCACTAATTAAAAGTTTCAAGTTATCTACCAGCTCTTTCATAGCACCGATTTTTTGATGAAGGTGGCCAAGCATGGTTATGGCTAAAACCATGGATACCAGGTAAAACGCGGTGGAACTGGTAATAGAACTGTAGAAGGTATGCAAGTCCTGGCTGGCACTATTGTTGTTGGTTAGGGCAAGAACCATTATTGCAATAATTAAGGCCTGGTAAAGCTGCCACCCTTTCCGGATCAAAACAATGATTATTAATATGGAAAAAGTAACTCCAATGGCTTCTATCAGGCCCGGATCATCAAAGTACATCTAAGCGCTCCTTGTAGTTATTTTGTAGTTCATATTGTTGATTGACCCATAACTATGTTATCTGAACTGCACTAATAACTCAAGGAAGAACCGGGACAAGTTTTTCCCCTGGGTTTTTAGCAATCCAACCTGGCATCTACAGCGAAACTTATGCCTTGAATGTAACCAGGCTTTCTATCCCGGCTTATTATATTTTAAACCTGACTTATAAAACTTAAGCAGCCCTTCAGAGTACCACTCTGCTCCCTGTATAAAGGACAGCGCATGACCGGTAACTTGATGCTTGGAAAAAAAGTATAGGATTGCCCGCAACAGCCAGCCTTCACTGTATAGAATTGAACAAGGAAAATAGACAAGATTAAGCTGCCCACCTAACAGCACTTTACCGGAATTAAGGTCACTGACTGATTGTATGGCCGGTGCATGCGGCACCAAAATAATTTTCATTGTGTCACTAAATTTTCCCCAGAATCCCAAAAATATAAATCATAACTGTTCGATGATTGTATTGTCGGTGCATGCTGTATTATTATTTTCATTTGTTCTGACTTCTCACACCTGTTTAAGCAACTTTAAAAACCTGTTTAGATCATTCTTAAATGAATCAGTGGCATCAGGTAAGTTTAAAAGTAGTTCTTCGATACGCGATAATTCTAAGTTAAAACCATAAACATTCCTAAACAAATGCCCTGTATTTTTCTAATTTCTGCAAGGTTTCTTTGGAAATAATAGCAGGACGGACCTCGGGAATTTCATAACTGGCTTGTTTTAAAAGCAACAAGTGCTAATGTGTTCCTTCAGGTAAATATTCATCAATCTCCATGCATATTATTCTGAGAGTATTTTCGATCGCCACGTAAAGATCATGCAAAATAGAGGCAATACCCCGAAGAAAAAAAGTATCCTCACTAATGCCAGCTACCTCGCCGTATAAATTCTTATCACTAAGTTCTGAAGTCAAAGAGTCAATGTTATCTAATTCCTCATTTATCCTGGCCTCAATAATCTTAATTTCTTTTGAACTCATATTTTAATCCCTCCTGTTTCAACTTTATCCTTTAATGACTGAGTAGCACTTTCATCTAAAACAATACTGACAGGGTAAGGAGCAGCAATTCTCTCAGATTCGGCCAGAGCACTCCAAAAGCTTTTATCTTTCGGAAAACCTTTGACGTAGATATCTATATCTGAATGATCAGTAAATTTACTTCGCCAGGCCAGGGAACCGAAAAGGTAGACCTCCTTAACACGATAACTACTTTTTAAATAGTCAGCAACTTCTTTTGCTTTATTTCGTACCTCAGTTCGCTTCTCGTACTCTCTTTTGTGCTTTCTTTCCTTCTTCTTGCGCCAGGAATTTTTTAATACTTCTACCTCTTTAAAATTATGCTCTGCCACAATTACCCCTCCTTCTCAAACCTGAAAGATCTCGATACTTTATAAACTTAAACTGCCTGACCACAACAAATCAAAAGCTAAATATGAGTGAATACTCCTATTTATTTGCTACCATTTAACATAAAGTTGGCAAAACTAAGCTTTAATCATCCCCAGTTTTCTACTTTAACTATAAAACTTGCTCTTAACAAACTCTTTCTGGGATTGGCGGAAACATCACCTGGAGGCAACTGTTTTATTAAACTAACTCCTAGTTCACCAATATTTACAAGTGAGGTTCTTTTTGTTTGAAAAAGTGAATATTATGACTGCTGCAGTGCCTCCACTTTTGCTTCCTTCTTTAATATTATTACCTTTGCCAAATTGGAATAAATTAGATAGCGGTTGCTGAAGAAAAACAAAACCACACAGGTAGACAAAAAAAGATAAAATAAGGAGTAGATTTACTTTATTTATAATGTTATCCAGGGCGGGTAGATAGAACACAAATGGCTTTAAACCTATACACTTGACAGATATATCTGTTTGCCGTATACTTTTTTCATGATCAAATCATTTGGCGATAGAGAAACTGAGCTCATCTATAACCAGGTAAAGTCAAAAAAGCTACCTTATGAAATACAAGAACGGGCATTAATCAAGCTTATGTTAATTGATGCCGCCGAAAGTGAGAACGATTTAAGATCGCCACCAGCAAACAAATTGGAAAAACTTAAAGGCAAACTAAATGATCACTGGTCAATTCGCATAAACCAGCAATGGCGTATTATTTTTAAATTTCATGCCGGAAATGCATATGGCGTTACTATTGTTGATTACCATTGAATTTTAGAAAGGAGAGTAGTCATGTATATTGAAACACCAAGTATAGGGTATATTTTACAAGAAGAATTTATAGAACCTTACGGCATAACAGCCTATCGCCTGGCGAAAGATATTAATGTACCCACTTCCAGGATCCTCGAAATATTGCACGGCAAACGCAGGATATCAATTGAAACCGGGTTAAAACTGGCACGCTATTTTGGAACATCAGAGAAATACTTCATAAACCTGCAAACAGATATTGATCTTAGAAAAGAAAAGCACAAGCACATGGAAGAGTTAAAGAAAATAGACAAGATAAAGCTGCCCACCTAACAGCACTTTTCCGGAATTAAGGTCACTGACTGATTCTATGGCTGGTGCATACAGCATCAAAATAATTTTCATTGTGTCCCGAAATTAATTCGAAATTAATTGTTTAGATAATAACCAATAAATTTATTGACAAATGTATTGATATATATTAAGCTATCTCTACAACACGGCGATATAATTGCTGCTGTGTTTAGGAGGAGGTATTTATGGGAAGCAGTGTTGCAACCAAAAACTTTGTAAAATCAATGGTACCCATTTCTCGTTTTAACAAAGGGGAAGCTGGAAAAATATTCAGCGAAGTAAACAATGAAGGGATCAAGGTTGTATTAAAAAACAATGCCCCTACCTGTGTTCTATTATCCCCCGATGTTTATGAAGAAATGCAGGAAGCTTTGGAGAACTACCGGTTGCTACTCGAAGCAGAAACGCGCATGGAAAGAGCCTGTGAAGATGATTTTATTACCGAAGAACAAGCAATGAAGGAACTTAATATTGGCGAAGATGAACTTAAAGATACCAACGTGGATGGTTGATAATGTGGAAAATAGAATATCATAAAGAAGCCCTGGCAGAACTAAAAAAGTTGGATAAGAGCCAGCGGGTGGAGGTGGTTAAAAAAATAAAGCAGGTGGCCACAAACCCGCTGCCCGGGAGTGAGGGTGGTTATGGCGATCCACTTGGCAGCAAAGGTAGGACCAAACTAAGCGGTTATTACAAGATTAAGCTGCTTAAACTGGGCCTCAGAGTTGTCTACAAGCTGGTTCGAAAAAACAATGTAATGAAGATTATTGTTGTTTCTGCCCGGGAAGATGACGCAGTTTATCAAATTGCCCAGAAACGCAAACAGAAAGGCTGAGGTGTGTACGGTCAAGATTGCTGCTATTCCTACTGACCTGTGGCCTTTGCTGGAGAAAATACTTAACCTGTGATCACCCTTTACTCGACATATTCAAGCCCGTTTATTTGGCACCATTCAATCGCCTTTTTTTTGTATTGTTCGTCACGAAAGGAATACCATTCCTGTTCAAGGTCTAGTTCAGAGACCGTCTCTTTAAACCTTCTGAAGGCCCCGGAGCCTTTAATTGCTATTTGGAGCATACGGCTTGCTTTTTCATCTTTAACAGAAATCGAAAATTCTTCAAGCATAGCATATTCATCAATTTCGAACCTGTCGGAAAGCTCAATGTAATCGCTGCTATTTTCGTAGATATCGCCGGCAATCTCTATTTCTTCATCTTCGATATCGTGCAGACCGATCATACTTTCATCGCCTTCAGCAGCGGCAAAAGCATGATCGGATATGGAATAAAATTCACCTGATTTTGGATGGTAAAAAGTTGTATACTCATCAAAGTTCAGTTCCATCTCATCAATCAGTTCATTCAACTTTACCGGTTTACTCACATTAATCACCCCATCAGTAATATAGATCATATGGCGGTTGATGAAGTTTATGAGAATCATTATTTTTGATTTCAATAGGCCTTGCTAGTAAGGCTTGCTGCATTTACTCTTATCAATAACAACTAAAATGTCGGCGGCGTTAAAGCGCCCGCCACGGCTGCGGTTATAAATTATTTATTGCTTTTCCCGGGCAGTCATGGTTTAATTAGAAACTGCTGATTACTATTTAAGGCGGCTCAGGCCGGGTAAAAGGAAAGGTATAAAAATTTGGTTAT
>JAWODD010000027.1:0-16257 GCA_046483445.1 Bacillota bacterium
GAAGCTGTTGGTTGTTCTTGCCGCTTGCTTTTTTTCGTTCCTTTTCCAACTGCTCAATGCCTTGGTTGATTTTCTTATGAGAACTACCCTTTGGTAGCAAGAAGATTATCAATAAAACTGATCCCCTTGCTATCTACGCCTGTTTGATTGGTAATCAAACCCACCCTTTTACCTTCAATAACATGATAATAGTTTTCCAGTAAAACCTCATTACCTAGTTTTACTACCGGTTCATTGCAAACAGCAATGATGGAAAAAAATTGTATAAACACTAAAAAAACTAACAAATAAATTATAATTCTACCATCTGGATTCTTCTTTTTATCTACCATAGTTAAAATCTCCACAACACTTATTCTTCATGGATAATATCTGCCTTTCAATCTATAAAAAACTAAAATAGGAAACTTTTCCCTATTAATTTGTAATATGCCATATTTTGGAGAATATTGCAAGCTTAAAAACAAACCTTACAAACAATTATTCTTAAATTTCTTAAATTATTGCTATTCATTTGATAGTATTTATTCCTACATAATAATAATTCTTGACATATATGGAAAAATATAGTATATTATAAAAGTAGATAAACCATAATATTTTGAAAATTATTTGACATGAAAATTATTATGGTTAAACTATTTGTTAAGGAGCAAGATAAGCACATTAAAGGAGGAAACAGTAATGAAAACCAATAGATATTTTCTGAGAACAGTTGCCCATTGTTCTGAAGGTTGTTGACTTAGCCCGCCTTATCCGGTTTATCACTTGGATAAGGCGGGTGTGTTTTTCCCACTAAATTCCTGAAATAAATTAGTTATATCACGGAAAGAAATGGAGTAATTTATGAATCACATTGCCTTTCAATCCGTCATTTTTGATCTTGATGGTGTCGTCACAAAAACTGCTACAGTTCATGCTTTAGCCTGGAAAAAGGCTTTTGACGAATATTTAAAATTACGAGAAAAAAGAAATAAAGAAACCTTTCAAGAATTTACTTATGAAAATGATTATCTTCCTTTTGTAGACGGAAAACCACGTTACCAGGGAGTAAAAACTTTTTTAGAATCACGCGGGATAGATATTCCTTTTGGAGAACCTTCTGATTCTCCGGAGAAAGAAACTGTATGTGGTATAGGAAATAAAAAAAACCAACTATTCAACAAGTTATTAAAAAAAGAAGGGGCAGAAGTATTTGATTCCACTATTTCACTTATAAAAAAACTAAAAGAGAAAGGAATAAAGATAGGTGTAGCTTCTTCTTCCAAAAATTGTCTGCCTATTCTGGAGTCAGTAAATCTTCAACATGTTTTTGAAACAAGAGTTGATGGTATTGTTTCTGAAGAGCTCAATCTTAAAGGAAAGCCGGAAGGAGATATATTTGTAACAGCAGCAAGAAATTTAGGAACCCTACCAGAAAATTCTATAGTAGTGGAAGATGCTTCTTCCGGTGTTGAAGCGGGAAGGAACGGCGGATTCGGACTGGTATTAGGTATTGCTCGGGAAAATAATAAAGAAGAACTCTTCAAATATGGAGCAGACCTGGTTGTTCCGGATTTAGCTGAAATCAATGTTGAAATAATGAACGATTGGTTTCACAGAAAGCCTAAACCTTTTTTTCAATTTTTTAATAATGTTGACCAAGCACCGGAAATACTTCCAAAAGAACACGTTAAAAATAATAAATTATTTATTAACCCCTCTTATCAACGTCCTGGGAAATCTGTAGTAAACACCGATAAAAAAATGGTTTTCTTTCTGGATTATGACGGAACCTTAACTCCTATTGTAGAAAGTCCGGAATTAGCCATTATCACAAAAGAAATGAAGCAAACAGTAGAAAAATTAACCAAAATCCATACCGTAGCAATAGTCAGCGGAAGAATGAGAGAAGATGTTCAAAATCTAGTAGGTATTAAAGGAATTTTTTACGCCGGAAGTCATGGTTTTGATATTAAAGGGCCTGGCGGCTTTACCATGATACATCCTGTCGCTAAAAAAACCATACCTCTGGTTACCAATATAATTAAACAGCTAAAAGAAAAACTAAAAAATATTGACGGAGCCCTGGTTGAGGAAAAGAAATTTAGTGTGGCTGTCCACTACCGTAAGGTCAACAAACAGGAAGACTTGCAATACATTGAGGGAATGGTTGATAATATCGTTCAAAAATATGATCAATTACGCCTGTTAAAAGGTAAGAAGGGTGGAGGGGGAAAGTTACGAGCATGCCAGTTACGAGGGCTATGCTGTAGGTGGCGTGGCTGTCCTCTTAGAAGCGATGACCGATAACTTAAATCGAACTGTTGCTGAAATCAGGCACATTTTTTCACGGCACGGGGGGAGCCTCGGCGAATCCGGTTGCGTGGCCTGGATGTTTAGCCGCAAAGGCTTTATTTCAGCAGATCTAAGCGATACGGAATTCGGTGAAGACGAACTGATGATGACCGCCCTGGAAACCGGGGCAGAAGATATTGAAAAAGAAGATGATGGCACATACAGCATCACTACTGAAATGGAAAGCTTTGAAGCTGTTAAGAATAAACTGCAAGAACAAGATATCAACATTTTTTATTCAGAATTAACCATGCTTCCCAGCACTATTGTAGAGGTAACCAATCCTGATTCTGTGCAGCAGATTTTAAGCCTGATAGACGCACTTGAAGATCACGATGATGTGCTCAATGTTTATGCCAATTACAACATACCCGATGAACTATTGGTGAAACAGTAAAGGGCCTTAATAATTGGAAAGGCCGGGTGAATGGATGCGTATTCTTGGTATAGATCCCGGGGTGGCAATAACCGGTTATGGGTTGGTGGAAGAAAACGGCAGAAATTTTCAATGCCTGGCTTCCGGCTGTGTTCGAACCGACAAAGACCGGCCTACTGCCTCCAGGTTAAAAAAAATCCATAAGCAAATTTGTGATCTGATTGCCAGTCATGACCCGGAGGCCCTTGTGGTTGAAAAAATTTTCTTTAGCAAAAACGTGCGCACCGCTTTTCAAGTTGGGGAAGCGCGCGGAGTAATTATTCTTGCCGCGGCCAGCTCAGGCATTGATCTTTTTGAATACACCCCCCTCCAGGTCAAGCAGGCTGTCGCCGGTTATGGCAAGGCTGAAAAAATTCAGGTGCAAAAGATGGTCCAGATGCTGCTTCAACTGCCCCGGTTGCCCAGGGTGGACGATGAAGCAGATGCCCTGGCTGTGGCTTTATGCCACCTACAAAACCGTCGTTTTGAAAATGCAATAAAAGGGGGCAAACCTTAGGTGTTTGATTATCTTAGCGGGCGCCTGGTAGAAACGGCCCAGGGGAAAGTGGTTTTGGATATTAAAGGAGTGGGAATCTCACTAGATCTACCCCCCTCTCAAAACAATAACTTACATAAGCGGGTTGGTGAAGAAGTAACCCTGTATACCCGGATGGTCATAAAAGATGAAGAGGTTTACCTCTACGGTTTTGAGGCAAAAGAAGAACGTAAACTGTTTAATTTAATGCTCGGGGTCAGTGGTTTTGGTCCCCGCCTGGCGCTTTCTTTGCTCGGTCTCTTTACTGTATCAGAACTTTATGTTGCTGTATTGGAAGAAAATATTGCCCAGCTTAGCCGGGCTCACGGAGTGGGGCGTAAAGCGGCGCAGCGTCTGGTGTTGGAACTTAAAGAAAAACTGCCCCGCACCATCTCTTCAGAAGAACTTGCCGGTGGTACAGCCGCGCCTACTGGATATTCCGTCTTCGATGATATCAGCGAAGCGTTGGTGGCGCTTGGCTATTCGAGTTCAGAAGCAGCGGCAGCAGTAAGCAGTGTCGTTAATCAAAATAAAGAGCTTTCCCGGGAAGAATTGTTGAAACTGGTATTAAAAAACATGGCCGGAAGCTGATTAATTGCAGCGAAAGGAGAAGCGGATGGAGGATAGCAGTGAAGAACGGGTCGTATCGGCTAAACGACAAATTGAAGACGATCCCCAAATAGAACTGGGCCTCAGGCCACGTTCACTAAAAGAATATATCGGTCAGGAAAAAATTAAGGAAAAAATGTCTATTTACGTTCGGGCTGCCCTGGAGCGAAATGAACCTCTTGATCATGTGCTTCTTTACGGGCCGCCGGGACTGGGAAAGACTACCCTGGCTCATATCATAGCCTGGGAACTGGCAGTAAATATCCGGGTAACCGCCGGACCGGCTATTGAACGCCCCGGAGATTTGGCGGCCATCCTAACCAACCTGGGACAGGGTGATGTCTTATTTATCGATGAAATCCACCGCCTTAACCGTACCGTAGAAGAAATACTTTACCCGGCTATGGAAGATAATGCCCTGGATATTGTTATCGGCAAGGGGCCCGGTGCCCGGAGCTTGCGCCTCGAATTACCGCCATTTACTTTGATTGGCGCCACTGTCAGGGCCGGGCTGCTTACTTCACCCTTAAGAGATCGTTTTGGGGTAGTGGACCGGTTGGAATTTTACAGTCCAGAAGAACTGGAAGAAATCATCATCCGTTCGGCTGGCATTCTTAACATGGAGACAGAAAAGGATGGTGCATCAATTATAGCCAGGGCTTCCCGGGGAACCCCGCGAGTGGCCAACCGACTCTTAAAAAGAGTGCGTGATTTTGCCCAGGTTAAAGCGGATAATGTGATCACCGCCGATGTGGCCAGGGAAGCTTTGAAAATGCTGCAGTTGGACCGGCTCGGGCTTGATGAAATTGATCGCCGCCTGCTTATGGCCCTGGTGAAAAAATTTGCAGGTGGGCCGGTAGGTTTAGAGACCCTTGCCGCCTGCATCAGTGAGGAACCGGAAACTTTGGAAGATATTTATGAGCCTTACCTGATGCAGCTTGGCCTGCTTAAAAGAACGGCAAGGGGCCGGGTGGCTACCGGCGAGGTCTATGCTTACCTGGATCTTTCACCCGGTGACAGTGGAGATGGCCAGCAAAAATTATGGTAGAAATTAAGGTTTAGTCCTGTGGGAGTGTTTGTTTTTGTTCAATATTGAAGCTTTTGGTCGCATACTGCTTATCGGTGGAGGCTTGATCGCCTTTATCGGGCTGTTGTTTTTGGTGTTTGGCCGCCTGGGACTCGGCCGTTTGCCCGGTGACATCTTAATTCAGCGAGAAAATTTCACCTTTTATTTTCCCATGGCTACAATGATCATAATTAGCATTGTTTTAACCCTGATCTTTAATTTTCTTAGACGCTGATAGGTCCCTTTTGTAGGCTTATTTAATCATGAACCGCTATGGCATTAAAAATTCTAGCCTGGTTTTAATCACAATAAGCACAGCAGATAAGTAGGTGAATTATTGGAACCTGTTAGGCTCAGCGATTACGATTACTACCTGCCCGAAGAATTGATTGCCCAGGAACCCCTGGAAAACAGAGATAAATCGCGTATGCTTGTCCTTTACCGCAAGGAAGGAAAGATAAAGCATACTATTTTTGATCAACTCCCTGTTTTTTTAGAAAGGGGCGATTTGCTGATCTTAAATGATACCAGGGTAATTCCTGCCAGGCTTGTGGGACAGATTGCCGGGAAATCTGCTTCTGCGGAGTTGCTTCTGCTCTATAAGCAAAGTAATGGCAACTGGGTAGCGATGGTCAAACCGGGGCGCAAATTAAAGCCCGGAGCCAGGGTGGTTTTTGATGCGGATGTCGAAGCAAGCATTGAGGGATATGCTGAAAAAGATTTTCGAGAAGTCAGTTTTAATGCCCCCCGGCCTATTGAAGAAATCCTGCCCCGGCTGGGCAAAGTCCCCTTGCCACCTTACATTCAAAAAGATGTTGAAGATCCCAATCAGTATCAAACAATATATGCGGCCAAAGAAGGTTCTGCGGCAGCGCCTACAGCCGGGTTTCATTTTACCAACCGGGTTTTTGAACAGTTAAAAGAAAAGGGAATAGAAACTGCTTTTGTTACTCTCCATATCGGTCCCGGCACTTTTCAGCCTGTCAAGACCGAGGATATTCGTGATCATAACATGCACGCCGAGTATTACAGTATTGAAAAACAGGTTGCTGAAAAAATGAATGAAGCCAGAAGACAAAAACGGCGCATCATTGCCGTGGGAACTACTGTTTGCAGGGTGCTTGAAACAGCCGCTGATCAGTCTGGTTTTTTTGAAGGGCAAGAATGGGGTTGGACCGAACTGTTCATTTATCCCGGCTACAAATTCCGGGCTATAGATGCCATGCTGACCAACTTCCACCTGCCTAAATCCACCCTTTTAATGATGGTCAGCGCTTTGGCCGGTTATAATTTGGTTATGAAAGCTTACCAGGAAGCGGTAGAAAAACAATACCGCTTTTACAGCTTCGGTGACTGCATGTTGATCATATAAATTTTTTTGATGTTAACTGGCAGCTAAAGTCCGGCAATCAGTTGACTTAACCGGATATATTTTTAAAATATAATTGACAGTGAAGCCTGCTTAAGATAATCTATAGATTGGATGTGCGGCATGCCCATTAAATTTAGACTCCACCGGCATTGTAGTAATACTGCTGCCCGCAGGGGGACACTGGAAACAGACCACGGCAAGGTCGAAACCCCGGCTTTTATGCCGGTAGGAACCCAGGGCACAGTTAAAGCGATTATTACCGGTGAACTGGAAGAAATGGGTACGGGTTTGATCCTGGGTAACTGCTACCATCTATTTTTACGTCCGGGCGTGGAGATTATTGCTCGCCATGGTGGTCTGCACCGGTTCATGAACTGGTCCGGATCAATTTTAACTGACAGCGGTGGTTTCCAAATATTCAGCTTAGGTGGATTACGGAAACTTGACGATGAAGGGGTTGCGTTTACCTCCCATATTGATGGTTCAAAGCATTTTCTTACCCCGGAAAGAGTTACCCGGCTGCAAAATATGCTTGGTTCCGATCTAGCGATGGTCCTTGATCAGTGCCCGCCTTATCCGGCCGAGTATGAAGATGTACAGGAGGCGGTAACCCGCAGCAGTAAATGGGCTCGACGCTGTAAAAAGGCGCATTTGCGTGATGATCAGGCCTTGTTTGCCATAGTCCAGGGCGGAATATATGAGGACCTGCGCCGCCGGTCGGCAAAAGAACTAACTGATCTGGATTTTCCCGGCTATGCCATCGGTGGCTTAAGTGTAGGCGAACCAAAAAATTTAATGTACAGGGTAATTGAATGGACGGTGCCGGAGCTTCCTCCTCAAAAAATTCGCTATCTAATGGGAGTGGGATCGCCGGATGCCCTCTTGGAAGCTGTGAGCAGGGGTATCGATATTTTCGACTGTGTCCTGCCTACCCGGATAGCCCGCAATGGCAGGGTAATGACCTCTCAGGGCTATTTGCCCATCCGCAACAGTGCCTATGCCTCTGATTTGTCGCCGTTAGATCCGAATTGTTACTGCCCGGTCTGTAAAGATTATACCAGGGCTTACTTGCGGCACCTTATTAATTCCGGTGAGATTCTGGGGCTGCGGTTAACCACCTATCATAACCTCTATTACTTAAGCCGGTTGATGGGCAAAATTAGGGAAGCTATTGAAGAAGGTTCTTTTGAAGAATTTTACCGGGAAATGAGCAAGAAACTAAATAAAATATATGGAGGTGTTTAATCAAATGGAAAACATAGCGTCTTTTCTTCCCCTGATTCTATTATTTGTAGTCTTTTACTTCCTGTTGATTCGTCCCCAGCAGAAGCAGCAAAAGAAACGCCAGGAAATGTTGAATAACCTGGAAGAGGGCAATCGTGTTGTAACTATAGGGGGCCTTCACGGAGTGATCAAGAAAATTGATGAAGATGTTATTGCCCTGAGGGTTGCCGAAGGTTTAACCCTTAAATTCTCCCGAGCCGCGGTGGAAAGGGTCCTTGATGACGAAGAAGAGTAAGCAATTAATGCTTTGCTATTGTAAAAGAAAGTAGCACTGGCTTTTTTGGGAAAAATAATCACACTTAAGAATTAACACTCCTTTCGCACGCACCTGGCCGGTGTTGGAAAGGAGTGTTTTATTTTTTTGAAGTTAATACACAACGGACATTTATCCTAAAAATCTTTAAACTGGTATTGAAAGTTGGTGTTTAAACCTGTGGACTTAATCAGTGCCGGACTGGAAAATAAAATTAAAGAAGAAGGTCCGCTTGCTCAGAGAATGCGCCCTGAAACCCTGGAACAGTTTGCCGGCCAGGAACAAATCCTGGGCAAAGACAAACCTCTTTATAACTTAATAACTTCAGATAAGCTGATATCAATGATTTTTTACGGTCCTCCGGGAACCGGGAAAACCAGCCTGGCCAGGATTATTGCCTCGGTCAGCAAGGCTGATTTTGTCCAGCTTAATGCTGTAGCTTCAGGTGTAAAAGATGTTCGCCAGGTAATTGAACAGGCCCGGGAGAGCTGGTCGCTGCATAACCGGCGCACGATCCTCTTTATCGATGAGATCCACCGCTTCAATAAGGCCCAGCAGGACGTATTACTTTCCGCAATCGAACAGGGAACCATTATCTTTATCGGGGCTACCACTGAAAACCCCTTCTTTTACTTAACCGGCCCACTTTTATCGCGAACCAGGCTTTTTGTTTTTGAATCACTGCAAAAGGAAGAAATCATCAACCTGCTTAGAAAAGCGATTAAAGACAAGCAAAAAGGTTTGGGCCAACTCGAACCAGCTATTGAACATAAAGTTCTAGATTACCTGGCCGATAAAGCAAACGGTGATGCCCGGGTAGCCTTGAACGCCTTAGAGACTGCGGTTATTTCTGCAGGCAGCAAAAAGGGTTCAATTAGCATTTCTATTGAAGAAGCAGCAGAAGCGATGCAAAAACGACTGCTCTCTTATGACCGGCAGGGGGATGACCACTATGATATGGCTTCCGCTTTAATCAAGTCGATCAGGGGTTCTGACCCCGATGCCGCCCTTTACTGGATGGCCCGAATGATCAAGGGCGGCGAGGATCCGCTGTTTATTGCCAGGCGCCTGATTATAAGCGCCTCTGAAGATATCGGCAACGCTGATCCAAAGGCACTACCCCTGGCTGTTTCTGCGGCCCAGGCCGTGCAGATGATCGGCCTGCCTGAAGGGAAAATCCCCCTGGCTCAGGCTGCTACCTACCTTGCCGGTTCCCCCAAAAGCAATGCCAGTTACCTGGCCATAAACAAAGCCCTGGCCACAGTGGAAGAAGAAGAAAACCAGCCGGTTCCCGACCACTTAAAAGACAGCAGTTACAAAGGGGCCAATCGTTTGGGACATGGTGAAGGCTATCAGTATCCCCATGATTATCCCGGACATTATCTAGAGCAGGATTACCTGCCGCCGGCTGTTAAAGATAAGCAATTTTACCGCCCCACCAGGCAGGGAAAAGAAAAAGAGATCCATGATTACTTGAAAAAAATAAAAAGCAAGAAAGGGCAGCTTTAAAATGCTTTGATTTCTAAGCTTAATTCTGCTATTTTATTGACATTACTTCTTTAAAACAGATATAATTGCTTTAACTTGTAAGGAGGGTAAAGGATGCAGTCCAGCTCGATACGTCAACTATTTTTAGATTATTTTAGCTCTAAGGACCATTTGATTATGCCAAGTTTTTCCCTGATTCCCCAGAACGATCCCACTTTGCTTTTAATCGGTGCCGGGATGGCTCCGTTAAAGCCTTTTTTTACCGGGGAGAAAAAACCGCCCCATAGCCGGATTGCCACCTGCCAGAAATGTGTGCGAACCCCCGACATCGAGCGCGTAGGCCATACCGGGCGTCACGCCACTTTCTTTGAAATGCTCGGCAATTTTTCTTTTGGCGACTATTTCAAAGAAGAAGCTATTGCCTGGGCCTGGGATCTGGTATTAAACGGCTACCGGTTGCCTGAAGATCGTCTCTGGGTAAGCATTTATTATGAAGATGAAGAAGCTTATAAAATCTGGAACGAAAAAATAGGGGTACCTGCCGATCGCATCAAGCGCATGGGTAAAGAAGATAACTTTTGGGAAATCGGGCTTGGCCCCTGCGGTCCCTGCTCGGAAATTTACTATGATATGGGAGAAGAAGCGGGTTGTGACCGTCCCGATTGCGATGTTGGCTGCGACTGTGACCGCTACCTGGAAATATGGAACCTTGTTTTTACCCAGTTCAGCAGAGAACCTTCCGGTGAACTGGTTGAGTTGAGCAATAAAAATATCGATACCGGGGCCGGGTTGGAACGTTTGGCCATGGCCCTGCAAAACGTTTATTCGATTTATGATATCGATATAGTTAAACCGCTTTACAACTACTTTGAAGACATAGCAGACCCGGCCCGCCGCAAAGAGCAGGAAGTGCCTCTGCGAGTGGTTACTGAACACAGCCGGGGAATCGCATTCATGGTCGCCGACGGAGTTCTGCCTTCTAACGAAGGTCGCGGCTATGTCCTGAGGCGCCTGTTGCGCCGGGCTGTCCGTTTCGGCAAACTGCTCGGTATCGAAGGTGACTTTTTAAGCGATGCAGTCTCTGTGGTGGTAGAAACTATGGGTGATGCCTATCCGGAGTTAAAAGAACGCCACGAATATATTCACCAGATTATCAGGCTGGAAGAACAGCGTTTCCAGGAGACTTTGGCTCAGGGTATCGATATTTTAGAAGATTATATTGAAAAAATTCGCGCCCAGGGCAGCGAAGAACTCCCCGGAGACTGGGCTTTCAAGCTTTATGATACCTACGGCTTTCCCCTTGATTTGACTGCTGAAATTTTGGATGAGAAAGGTCTCAAAATAGACCGCGAAGGTTTTGACCGGCACTTAAAACAGCAGCAGGAAAGGGCCCGGGCCGCTACTCGCTCAGGACCCGGGGAAGGGGCTGAGCAAAGATATCAGGCAGCCAAAGATCTTTCGACAGTATTTACCGGTTATGAGACCTTGGAACAGGAAGCTAACCTCTTGCTTGCCCTGGTAGACGGGGAAACCCGCTCAGAAATATCGGAAGGTGAGCAGGTAGAAGTTCTTCTTGATAAAACTCCGTTTTATGCCGAGGCCGGCGGCCAGATTGGCGATACCGGCTTTATAGAAACCTCCGGTGGACGAATCAGGGTGGATAATACCATCTTTACTCCCTGGGGCCAGATTATTCATCAGGGCAAGGTGGAAGAAGGCAAACTAAAAGCAAAAGAAAAAGTTAAGGCCACGGTTGATGGGGGCAGGCGCAGCGGTATCTGCCGCAGCCACACTTCAACTCACATCCTGCACCGCGCATTGCGAAACAAGCTCGGCGGTCATGTTAATCAGGCCGGTTCGCTGGTAGCACCCGATCGCCTGCGGTTTGATTTCAACCATTTTGCCGCTTTAACCAGGGAAGAACTGCAGGATATTGAAAAAGAAGTCAATGAAATGGTTTTAGCTAACATGCCGGTAAGAGTGGCAATAACCAGCTTAGAAGAAGCTGAGCAGCTGGGAGCAACGGCAATTTTCACTGAAAAATACGAGGAAGACAAGGTCCGCATGATTTCTACCGGCAACTACACCAGGGAACTATGCGGGGGCACCCATGTTTCGGCAAGCGGTGAAATCGGGTTGTTTAAGATTGTTTCCGAAGAAGGTATCGGTTCGGGCATGCGCCGGATCGAAGCGGTTTCCGGGCTTAATGCTTACCGAAGGACAGTAGAACAGGAAGAAATGCTTTCAGAGATTGGCGAAGCATTGAATACATCCGAAAGCAAGCTGATCCAAAAATTCAGAGAACACCTCGATGATTATGAATCGCTGCAGAAGGCCAACCAGGAGCTAAAACAGCGCCTGGCAGCCAGTGAAGTTAAAACCCTCATATCATCAGTCAAAGAAATTGAAGGGGTAAATCTACTCAGTGCAAAAGTTACCGCCGACAACAATGAGACCCTGCGCATGGTTATGGACGAAGTCAAAAACAACCTGCCCTCGGTATTGGTTGTGCTTGGCGCTGTCAGCGGGGAAAAGGTCATTCTGGTCGGTTCTGCCACTTCAGATCTGGTTAACCGAGGGATCCAGGCCAATAAAATCTTACAGGAAGTTGCCCGCCGGGTAGACGGCGGTGGCGGCGGAAAACCTGAACTGGCCCAGGCCGGCGGAAAGAATCCCGAGGCCCTGCCGGAAGCCCTTGATTGCGTGGAAGATATAGTCCGGGAGCAGTTAAAAACTGCCGGCCAGGTTTAAATATTTTAAAACCGGGAGGAACTGATCGTGCAGGATAATCATGAAGAAACTGTCTTATTTCGGGTCAACGGTGAAGAAGTCGACAATGAGGCCAGGAAAATTTTAACCGAAGTATATCAGGCCCTGAAAGAAAAGGGTTACAACCCGCTGAACCAGCTGGTTGGCTACCTGTTATCCGGTGATCCTGCCTACATTACCAGCCACCAGAATGCGCGCAGCTTAATCAGGCAGCTTGAGCGGGATGAATTGCTGGAAGAAATTGTTGGCGTTTATCTTCAATTGGCGGAAAAAAACAAGCTATAACGGGGATATAAAAGTGCGAATTCTTGGATTAGATCCCGGTGAAAAACGTATCGGTGTCGCTATAACTGATCCCCTGGGCTTGACAGCACAGGGGATTGATGTCATTAATTATAGCCGTTTTGAAGATGCCGTTAATAATATAGAAAGTATCTGCCGTGAATACGAAGTTGTAAAGATCGTTGTCGGCAATCCCCTTAACATGAACGGCAGTTGCGGGCAGGAGTCGGAAAATGCCGCTTCATTTGCCGACAAGCTCCGCCAGAGACTCAACATTCCGGTTGAGATGATTGATGAGAGGTTGACTACAGCCAGTGCGGAAAAAACCCTGCTAGCAGGCGGAGTGAACCGCAAAAATCGTCGTAAAGTAAAAGATAAGTTGGCTGCAGTAATAATTTTAGAACTTTATCTTAATATCCGGCAGAAACCGTAATTGCAAAACGCTGCATATTTATTTGAAATGAGGTGTTATAACATGAATGGTAACGGTAGCAGTGAAGAAAGAGAAGATATCCTGGTCATGGTTGATGAAGAAGGAATTGAACATGATTTTGCTTTAATTGATCGCTTTACAGTAGAAAGATATGATTACGCCATCCTTGTACCGGTAATATATATTGAAGAAGAAGCGGACGACGAAGTTGAATACGGTGAAGATGCTTACATCTTTAGAATTGAGGAATCCGATGAAGGAGATTCTTTGGTAGAAGTGGATGATGAGGATGAATGGCATAAAGTAGCATCTGCTTGGGAACTAAGGACTGAGAATCTTAGAAATTCAGATGATGAGGAATAGCTTTAGAAGGGGACTGGTCGATGCTAAAACGCGTTGCTTTGGTGTTTTTTTTCCTGCTGATAGTAACTGTTGCCGCCTTTGTGGGGCTAAATTACTGGTATAACAGTATGTTGGAACCGGTTGATCCGGCAGCCACCGAAGAAAATATTACCGTAGAGATACCTTCCGGGACCAGTACAGAAACTATTGCTGAGATTTTATATGAAGAAGGCTTGATTCAAAACGGATATGCCTTTCGATTTTATGTGCACCGCCGTGATTATTCATTAGACTTTATCGCCGGCGAATACCAGTTTAACCCTGCTATGAGCACAGAAGAAATTGTGAACAAGATTAGAACAGGTGATGTCTATGTTGAAAATGTATGGTTCACAATCCCTGAAGGTTACTGGATTGAGTTAATAGCTGAAAGACTGAAAGAGAAGGGTTTAATTGATCAAGAAAAGTTTTTGGCATTAGCCCGCGAACCATCTTCGGAAATCAAGGAAGAATTTCCATTTTTAAAAGAAATAGATGACCCGGATATTAAATATGAGCTTGAAGGGTATCTCTATCCCGATACTTATGAAATAAATGCCGATGCCGATGAAAAAGAGATCATTAAACTCATGCTTCGGCGGATGGACAACATAATTGACGAACAGTATAAAGAACGTATGGAGGAGATGGAAATGAGCCTTCATGAAGTATTGACCCTTGCCGCCATGGTGGAAAGGGAAGCGCGGGTGGACCATGAACGTGACCGCATAGCAGGTGTAATGTATAACCGGCTCGATATTGATCAGCGCCTTGAAATTGATGCCACCATCCAATATATTCTTGGTGAACCGGAAGAATCACTAACTTACGATCATCTTGAAGTTAAATCCCCTTACAATACCTATCAGAATGCTGGCCTGCCACCAGGCCCGATTGCCGCTCCCGGAGAGCCCTCGATTGAAGCTGTCCTTTATCCAGAGGATACAGATTACTACTATTATAACTATAAATATGATGATTCCGGGGAACATTTCTTTTCCGAAACTCACGCAGAACATATGCAAAATGTCCGCCGGGCCCAACAAAACCGGGAAGAGCAGGAAAACATGCCTGACCACTAGCAATGCAAAAATAATATAATTATTTTTGCAATTATACTTGATAATATAATATCACTATATTATAATTTTATCGTATCTAACAGTTTTTATTTATTACAACAAGAGTTGGTGTCTTTGGAATGGACAGATCATCCATTAAGATTAGTGAGCAAAGTATCAGCATCCACACTTTTGGAAAGTTTTATATCCAAGATGGAGCAGAAATTATTTCCAATAAACAGGCCCGCTCCAGGAAGATGTGGGAGATCTTTAAATTTTTGCTTTCACATCCCGGTAAAGCTTTTTTCCCGGAAGTAATTTTAGATAAAATTTGGCCGGAGAATGATTATGCCGATCCCAACCTGGTTCTAAGAGCGCAAATTTATCGCCTGCGCCAGGTGCTTGGCGACGCCCACAGTAACCCGAACCTTGCCGCAAACATTGTTTATTCACAGGGGTGCTATGGCTGGGAAAATAGAACTGATTACTGGTTGGATACAAATGAGTTCACTGCCATCGCCGATGAAGCGCAGCCTTTAGTCGCGGGCGACCCGGACCGGGCTATCGATCTCTACATGAAGGCTGTTTCCTTGTATAAAGGCGAGTATTTACCGGAGATCTCTTTTAGTGAGTGGTTAGAGCCTCTCCGGGCTACCTACCATGAAACCTACTTGAATTACCTGCTGATTTTAATCGAGCTTTTGAAAGACAAACGCGGCTATCCTGAGATCATCAAATTATGCGAGCAGGCCCTTTCCATAGATTACTTTGAAGAAAGGATCCATCTCAAGCTGATTGAAGCGCTGCTGGCAGAAGACCAGGTAACCCGCGCCCGGGCTCATTACAACGAAGCTACTTCCGCTTTTTACCGGGAGATGGGGATTAAACCATCAGAACCGATGCGAAGCCTCTACCGCTTAATTGAGTCGGAAACCAAAGATTTTGAACTTGATTTAACTACCATACAGGAAAGGTTAAAGGGTAAAGAAGCTGCCAACGGGGCTTACTTATGTGACCCGGAACTTTTCCGTTATTTTTATAAACTCGAGCGCCTGCGAACCGAAAGAAGCGGCCAGTCAATTTTACTCGGCTTACTAACCCTGACCGGCCCGAACTACAGGCCCGCTGAAAAAGGCATATTAAAAGAAGTTATGAATAATTTAGAGGGCGTAATTTTAGATTCGCTGCGCAAAGGCGATCTGGTCACCCGCTGGAATGATGCTCAGTTTCTCTTAATGCTGCCGGGTTTAAACCGGGAGCAGTCCGATAATGTTATCGAAAGAATTGAAAATAATTTTCATGAAAAATATTCCCTATTGGGCCTAAACTTTCATAAAAAAGTAGAATCGCCATTGCCGCTGGAAAACGACCCCCACTTTGTTTAAACTTTTACTCTACATCTGATTAGAGGCTTCATTTAGAAGTGATTATAACACCGGCCGAGCTAAAAGCCGGTATTTTTATGCTCTCATCCAAACTGCATTTATAGTAAATAATCTGCCTGCAAATGTTTAAACAAAAATAAACATTTAAAAACATTTTCTCGTAACTAGTTCGTAACGATTATTAATTATAATTAAGTCAGTTAAACTTCAAGTAATTTTTTTAAGTGGGGTTAAATATTGAAACAGGGCAAACAGTACAAAATGGGCGGCATTGGCAGTTGTTCTACCGACTTTGTAATCAGGGTGGAAAAAACAGAAGATTTAACTGTAATTGGCAAGGTTGAACATGTGCCAAGCGGGCAAATCCAGTATTTTGGTGATTTCCTGGAATTGATTATGTTGATGCAGGGCAAACTAGATGAACAGGACAAACCCCAGTGTGAAACTGAACTGCGCACATTTTTAGGAGATTGAAAAGGAGCGCTATGGAGTACAAAAATGAAGACAGCAATAAAAATGAAGACATTGTCTTCTTCGTCAGGGTTCAGTACCGCCGCAACACAAGCTGGCAGGGCACAGTTCAGTGG
>JAWODD010000002.1:0-47212 GCA_046483445.1 Bacillota bacterium
GAAGGGTGTCGGGTTGTTTTACAGGGGCAGCCCATTTTAAGAGGGAAACAGTTAAAAGTGCCCGGTGATATTTCTGCTGCAGCTTTTATCATGGTTGCCGCAGTGATTATCCCCGGTTCCGAAGTCCTGATTAGCAATGTAGGAGTCAATCCTTTGAGAACCGGGATTATCGATGTTTTGAAAGAGATGGGCGCTGAGATTGAGTTTAAAGAAGGACGCACCTGGGGGAAAGAGCCGGTGGCCGATATTATGGTTCGGGGGGGCAAACCACTCAAAGGAATTGAAATTAGCGGAGCGATGGTGCCGCGTTTAATTGATGAAATTCCGGCCCTGGTTGTAGCGGCCGCTGTGGCCAGGGGTAAAACCGTGATTAGCGATGCCGACGAACTGCGGGTGAAAGAATCTGATCGTATTTCTGCTCTTGCCGGTCAGTTTAAAAAGCTTGGGGTAAATATCAGCGAGAAAAATGACGGGATGGTTATTGAAGGGGGGTCCAGCCTCACCGGGGCCGATGTGGAAAGCTGTGGTGATCACCGCCTGGCTATGGCTCTGGCAGTTGCCGGGCTTGTTGCGGAAGGTGAAACTGCTATAAAAGATGCAGAGGTTATTAATGTCTCTTTCCCAGATTTCATGGCTGCCTTGCGCTCATTAATGATGAAATGACGCCTCAAATTGACGCTTGGGGGCCAGTATGCTAATATATGGTTACTGTTTCCATTTGCTTATCCACAGTAACTGCCGAAATTAGCCATACATTATCAAACTACAGCTGGGCTGGGATAGATTAAATGGCTGTTTATCTATCCGGCAAGGAGAATTCTATGCCGCTGACTATTTGTTCCTATGAACAATATAAACAAAAACAACAATTTGTTTCGTTGCGGGGTTACCGGGAAGAGCGCAAGCAGGTTATTGAAATAGTCGAGGAAGTTCGCCAAAATCAAGATGCTGCTTTGATAAAGTTTGCCCGGGAATTTGATTCGGTTGAGCTTGCTCAGCTGGCAGTTTCTTTAGAAGAAATCAACGAAGCTTACCGCCTGGTCGGATCGGAATTAGTTGAACTTATCCAGGAAGCAAAAAATAATATTGAACGTTTTCATCACCATCAAAAAGAACAGGGATGGTGGGATAGCGGCCCCGGGTGGATTTTAGGGCAGCGTTATCAGCCATTACAATCTGTGGGTGCTTATATTCCCGGTGGAACAGCGGCCTACCCTTCCTCGGTATTGATGACTGTAGTTCCGGCCCGGGTAGCCGGGGTGGAAAATATATATATTTGCACTCCACCGGACAATGAAGGTAAAGTAAACCCGCTCACCCTGGTAGCAGCCCGGGAAGCGGGAGCTGCAGCTGTATTTAAATCCGGCGGAGCCCAGGCAGTTGCAGCAATGACTTACGGGACCGAAACAATTCCGCCTGTGCAAAAAATAGTGGGACCGGGCAATATCTATGTAACCCTGGCCAAAAAGGAAGTTTACGGGGAAGTGGGCATCGATATGCTGGCCGGGCCGAGTGAAATCGTCATAGTAGCGAGCGATGGAGCGGAACCTTCTTATATTGCTGCAGACCTGCTTTCCCAGGCAGAACACGATCCTCTTTCCCGGTCGATATTAATTACAACTTCTGAAAAAGCCGGCCGGCTGGTGATCAGGGAACTGGAGGAACAGTTAAAATCACTGCCTCGTAAAAAAGTAGCTGAAAAATCGCTCAAACAGCAAGGGGCCGTTATTTCTGTTCCTTCTATCACAGAAGCCTGGAAAGTGGTCAATGAATTGGCTCCCGAACATCTTGAACTGCACCTGGAAGATGCCTGGCAATACCTGGACTTTATTGAAAGTGCCGGGGCGGTCTTTATCGGGCCTTATTCTCCGGAAGCTCTGGGTGATTATTTTGCCGGCAGCAATCATGTGTTACCGACCGGCACCGCAGCCCGGTTTGCTTCAGCACTGGGAGTTTATGATTTTATCAAAAGATCAAATGTGTTATATTATACGGCCGAGGCTTTGCAAAGCGTGGCCCCACAAATTGTGCAGTTGGCCCGCTCTGAAGGGTTGGAAGCCCATGCCCGGTCAGTATTATTAAGGGGGGAGAATGATGAACCGCCGGACGAAAATTGAACGTAAAACCAGGGAGACTGCAGTTTCTCTGGATCTTAACCTGGACGGCAGCGGTAAGGTTGATTTGCAAACCGGTTTGCCTTTTCTTGAACATATGCTTGATCTTTGGAGCCGTCACGGTTTTTTTGATCTGAACATCAGGGCTGAAGGGGATCTGGAAGTAGATTTTCACCACCTGGTTGAAGATATTGGCCTGTGTTTGGGGAAGGCCTGGTATGACGTCCTTGGCAACAAAAAAGGGATCAAAAGATATGGCAGTTTTGCCGTGCCCATGGACGAGGCCCTGGTGACTGCAGCAGTTGATATGTCCGGCCGTCCTTATTTGTACTACAATATGCCGCTTCCTGATGGTCCGGTGGGCTCAATGGATCCCGAGCTTTTTAGAGAATTCTGGCAGGCCTTTGTTAACGAAGGTAGATTCAACCTGCACTTGTTTATAAATCACGGTTATAACAAGCATCATATCATAGAAGCCTCTTTTAAAGCTGCCGCCAGAGCCTTAAATGAAGGATCTTCTTTAATTGAAGGATATGATCAAGTGCTGTCTACAAAAGAACGATTAGAGTGAGGTGAGAAGGGTGATTGTTATTCCCGCCATTGATCTGCGCCGGGGTCGCTGTGTCAGGCTTTATCAGGGTGACCCGGAGCAGGAAACCGTATACGGCGAGAATCCGGTGGAAATAGCTCGCCAGTGGGAGCAACTGGGCGCAAAAATGCTGCACCTGGTAGATCTGGACGGCGCTTTTACCGGCGTATCCCGGAATGCCAAAGTGATTGGCAATATTGGTGAGGAAGTGCACATTCCCCTTCAGCTTGGTGGCGGCATCAGGTCCAAAGAGGCTGTAAAAAAAGCTATTTCTGCAGGGGTTTCCAGGGTTATTCTGGGAACTGTAGTGATTGAACAACCGGAACTGGCCCGCAGCCTGGTTGAAGATTATGAATCAAGTATCATAGTTGGTATCGATGCCAGGGATGGAATGGTTGCGGTGAAAGGTTGGACAGAATCATCGTCGGTAAAGGCTGCGGAACTTGCGGCCCGGGTTGAACAGTGGGGCGTGAGCGAAATTATTTATACTGATATCAAAAGAGACGGCACCATGCTGGGTCCTTCACTGGAAGGTCTGGAGCAGATTCTCAACCAAACTTCTCTTTCGGTAATCATGTCCGGAGGGATTTCTTCGAAAGAGGACCTGCTTTCTTTAAAACCGTACCAGGGCAGGGTGAAAGGATTAATTATTGGCAAGGCGCTTTATAACAACCAGCTTACCTTACCTGAGGCCATGGCCACTTTAAATCAGTAAGGAGCTTACCTATTATAAAATGATTTGAAAGCTATACTGCCGGTTATGATCCATTTTTACTACGGCTATATTTTACACAGGATGGAGGGTTTTATTTGGCAAAGGTTAACGAGGAAGAAACGATTCTGCCTCTGCAGAGCGGAGAATTGAAATATGATCAAAACGGGCTGGTTCCGGCTGTGATCCAGGATGAACGTAACAATGTTGTTTTGATGGTGGGTTACATGGATCAGGAAGCAATTAAACGCACGATCAGCAGCGGCAAAGTTTGTTTTTGGAGTCGCTCTCGCCGGGAATACTGGGTTAAGGGAGAAACTTCCGGTAATATTTTTGAGTTGAAATCAATTTATGCCGACTGCGATGCCGATACTTTACTGGTTAAAGTTATGCCCCAGGGCCCCGGCAAGGCTTGTCATACCGGTCGCTATACATGTTTTTTTAATACTTTAGCCGAAATGGAACAGTAGGAGGGCGCAAATGATTGATTATCACCTGCACACGGCTCGCTGTTGCCATGCCACAGGCTCCCTCCTTGATTACCTGGCAGAAGCGGAAAGAAAAGGGATCGATGAAGTAGGATTCGCCGATCATTTTCCCCTTGATTTACTTGGATTTCAACCGCGCAACCAGGTGACTATGGACTCTTGCGAATTGGCGGAGTATATTGCCGAAATAGAAGAACTAAAGATAACCGCCAGTAATCTCACCTTAAAATTGGGGATAGAAATTGATTACCTGCCCGGCACCGAAGAAAAGCTGGAGAAGTTGTTGGAAAAGTACAGTTTTGATTTCGTGATCGGCTCCATTCATTTTATGGATCGCTGGGACTTTACCCATCCCGATTATGCAAACGATTACCGGAACCACGATTTGGAGAAACTATACCGTCAATATTTTAATCTTGTCTGGAGTGCCTGCAAAAGCGGGCTATTTGATATTATTGGACATATTGATGTGATTAAAAAGTTTGGTTACCGTCCGGAAGGCGATTTAGATTATTTACGCAGCGAGACAGCCCGCCTGCTTAAAAATACCGGGATCTGTTTCGAACTGAACACTGCCGGTCGTGACGCGCCGGTGGGTGAATTTTATCCGGACCGGCGATTAATTGAAATATGCTTTGCAGAAGGGGTCCCGGTAACCATGGGCTCGGATGCCCATGCCCCGGAGCAGGTTGGCCGTTATTACCCGGAAGCGATTTCAGAATTAAAAGAGGCAGGGTATCGGGAAGTGGCTGTGTTTAAAAAGCGCAAGCGAAATTATTTGCTTCTTTAAGCCTTGAGGAAGTAAGCATTTTTAAACCATTAGAAAGGTGAATATTTGCCGATGGAACTGTTCTTTGATTATATCACCACGTCCAGGGGCAATTTTATTATTGTTTTTAACGATTCCGGAATTTATAAGATCTTATTCCCGGGAGTCGATGCCGGCAAAGAGTACCAACACCGTAAATTGCCTTATTCTCAGTTCGCAGATGATTTAAACCGTTACCTGGCCGGAGAATCGGTTGATTGGAGCAAATATCCCCTTGACAGAAGTGGTTATCCATCTTTTACTTCCGCCCTGCTTGAACAAGTGCGGCAAATTCCCTGCGGGCGGGTAAGCAATTACCGGGATGTAGCGGAAAAAGCGGGATTTCCGCGGTCCTGGCGCGCAGCCGGACAGGCTGTCAGGGTAAACCGTCACCCAATTTTGGTGCCCTGCCACCGGGTAATCAAAGCAGATGGTAGTTTGGGCGGGTTCAGCGGGCCCGGCGATTGGAAGAAAGAATTGCTTAAACTGGAAGGTGCAATAACATCTGAAAGGGGTGGTGGTTAGCTTGCGCTACCTATCCGGAGGAGAGTCACATGGGCCCTGTTTGACAGGGATCATTGAAGGGCTGCCTGCCGGCCTTGCATTGAACCCTGAAAAGATCAACTACCAGCTTGAGCGCCGACAGCGCGGGTACGGCCGGGGTGGGCGCATGAATATTGAAAAAGACCGGGTGGAAATATTGTCCGGTTTACGCTTTAATAATACTATTGGCAGCCCGTTTACCATGCAAATTAAAAACCGGGACTGGGGTAACTGGCAAAAGATAATGTCTCCGTATGGGGAACTGCCTGCTGATTTTGCTCCACTAACCCGGCCGCGGCCGGGGCATGCGGACCTGGCCGGAGGATTAAAATATAACCATGAGGATTTGCGCCTGGTTTTGGAAAGGTCCAGCGCCCGGGAAACAGCAATGCGGGTGGCAGTGGGCAGTGTAGGGCGAATTATGCTGGAGAAGTTTGGATTCATTTTTTTTAGCCAGGTGACCCGGATTGGCTCGGTTAATACCGAAATCGCCCCGGCAGAACTGCCCGGTCTTGCCGAAAAGGTTGAAAAATCTCCCCTGCGCTGTGCCGATGCGCTAAAAGAAGCTTTAATGATTGAAGAAATAGACCGGGCCAGGGAGGAAGGAGATACCCTGGGCGGCATCATTGAACTATATATTACCGGTGTTCCTCCCGGTCTGGGCAGCCATGTTTTTTGGGACCGGCGCCTTGATGGCAGGCTTTGCGGCGCCCTAGGCAGCATCCAGGGCATCAAGGGTGTTGAAATTGGGGCCGGTTTTTCCGCGGCGGCCATGAGAGGGAAGGACCTGCATGACCCGTTGGAATATAAACCCGGGGCCGGTATTAGCAGGCCCAGTAATAATGCCGGTGGGATTGAAGGGGGAATATCAAACGGCCAGCCGCTGGTATTAAGGTTGGTGATGAAACCGATTCCCACTTTGTCCAGCCCCCTGGCCAGTGTAGACTTGAAAAGTGGGGAAGATGCTCCCGGAGCGTTGGAAAGGTCCGATGTTTGCGCCGTTCCTTCTGCTGCGGTAGTTGCTGAAGCGGCAGCGGCCTGGGAACTGGCGGTGGCCTTCCGGGAGAAGTTCTCCGGGGATTTTATGGAAGAAATAGAAACAGCCTATAATTATTACCTGGATCAGGTTAACCGGCGGTTAAGAAAATAGGGTAAACAAATTGTGTGGTTGAGCATAATTATACCCGGGAAGTAGATCAATATATATAGAGGTAGGAAGAAATTTGATGAGACCTTATGACCTCCAGGTAAAGACAGCCGGTTTTAGTTACCGGGTTTTAATTGAAGAAGGTGGATTGAGCGGGGTGGGCAAATCCCTGCGGCTCTTATTTTCTGCAACCAGGACGCTTTTAATCAGTGACCGGACAGTTTTCGATCTCTATGGAGAAAAAATAATAAACTCCCTGGAAACTGAAAACTGGCAGGTGAATGTTTTTTTGCTAGAACCGGGTGAATCGTCCAAAACTTTGGACCAGGCTTCCCGCATATATGATGCCGCAGTGGATGCCGGATTGGACCGCAACTCGCCCATTGTTGCCCTGGGAGGAGGAGTGCCGGGTGACCTGGCTGGTTTTGCAGCCGCCACCTATCTACGGGGGGTCCCCCTGGTGATGCTTCCCACCACCCTTTTAGCCCAGGTGGACAGTAGTGTGGGAGGGAAGACAGCGGTAAATCACCCCCGGGGTAAGAATTTAATCGGAACGATCTATCCTCCCCGGGTGGTGGTTATCGATCCCCTGGTGATAAAATCCCTGCCCGGCGATCAATTCCGGGCCGGGCTGGCTGAAGTGTTGAAATATGGAATTATAGTGGATAGCGCTTTTTTTTACTGGCTGGAAAGAAACATCAAGGAACTTAAAAAAGCTGAAAGTAATTCTCTTGCCGAGGCAATTGCGTATTCGGTAAAAGCAAAGGCAAGGGTGGTAGAAGATGATGAATACGAAAATAATTACCGGCGTGTGCTCAATTTCGGCCATACCATCGGCCATGCTCTGGAAGCGGCGACAAGCTACAGCTATTACCTGCATGGTGAAGCAGTTTTAATTGGTATGATTGCCGCTGTTGATTTAGCGGAGCGTTTGAGGGTACTCAATGATCATGCAGCTGAAAGAATTGGAGATTTGCTTAAACATATCGAAGAAAAAAAACCACCAGCGGACTTGACCACAGAAATGGTCATCGATAAACTAAGGCAAGATAAAAAACACAGGGAAGATGAACTAATTTTTGTTTTACCCAGAGCAATCGGCAAAGCGGCAATTATTCCGGTAACCGAAAAGCTGCTGATCGGCGAAGTGATTGAAGCTTATTTAAAAAAAGATACAGGCAAAAATTAAAGCGATTTTCATAGTGACAGCACTGTTTTTATCGTCTATACTGGAGAAAGGTTTTTTTGAGACCATTTGTGAATATACGGAGTGTGATTTAATTTGAAGAAAACTTTTAAACCGGGGCTGTTTTTAGCCCTGATTCTTATATGTCTTTTGATTATAGCTTCCGGCTACTGGTCTTTTCATAACGCGGCTGACCGCGATGATGGAATCCGGCGTGGTCTTGATATCGCCGGGGGGCTTTACATGCTGATGGAAGCGGTGGAAACTGAAGACCGGGAAGTTGATGAAGATACCATCGAGCGTGCCATTACCATCATCCGTTCGCGTATTGACGAACTTGGGGTGGAAGAGCCGGTGATTGCCCCCCAGGGAGATGACCGCATCCGTATTGAACTGCCGGATTTGGATGATCCCGAACGTGCCCGTGAAATTATCGGGCGGACCGCGATGCTTAAATTTGTCGGTCCTGACGGAGAAGAAATAGTTACCGGGGCTAATCTGGAACAGGCGCGGGCCGAAAGAAACCCGCAAATTTCCCCTCAGCCTTTTGTCAGCCTGGAATTTGACCGGGAAGGCAGGGAACTTTTCGCCGAAGCCACCGAAAAATATTACGGGGAACCAATATCTATTAGGCTGGATGATGAAGTGATTTCCGAACCGGTGGTCAGGGCGATAATTACCGAGGGACAGGCTACGATTGAAGGCGATTTTGATTTTGAAGAAGCTTCTGAACTGGCCCTGCTATTGCGCAGTGGTTCATTGCCCGTGGAACTGCGCGAGCTTGAATCCCGTTTGGTTGGCCCGACCCTTGGCCAGAGGACCGAAGAAATAGCAGCCATTGCCGCCGGAGTGGGACTGGTTTTAGTCCTGCTGTTTATGTTAATATATTACCGGACTGCCGGATTTATTGCCGGGATAGCCCTGGTTTTTTATACCTCCCTGGTTTTGTGGGTGTTAACCCAATTGCCGACAACCCTGACCCTGCCTGGTATTGCCGGCTTGATTCTTTCAATCGGGATGGCCGTCGATGCCAATGTAATCATCTTTGAGCGGATTAAAGACGAACTGCGCTCCGGACGCACACTGCGCAGTGCCATGGAAAGCGGATTTAGAAGAGCTTTTCGGGCAATCCTTGACGCCAATGTAACCACCCTCATTGTAACCATTGTTCTGTTTATTTTAGCCAGCGGACCGGTCAGGGGTTTTGCCATCACCCTTTTTATCGGTATTTTGTGCAGTATGTTTACAGCGATAGTGCTTACCCGCTTCCTGATGCGCTTGGCTTTTAAAGCCGGCGCTATTCAAAGCGGGGCTTACGTGGGGGTGAAAATGACATGATTAACTTCATCGGCAATCGCCGCAAGGCTTATGCTGTATCTATAATCCTGATTGTTGCCGGTCTAATTTCTATGGCCCTGGTCGGTTTGAACCTGGGGATTGATTTTACCGGGGGCACTGTTTTTCAGCTGAATCTCGGAAAAGATTTTTCCCTGGAAGAAGCCCGGGATGCCTTAGACCCCTTTGAAGAATTGGAAGGAGCGGCAGTACAGGTTGTCCAGGAGCGGGATTTAGCCGGAGAACCTACTGATGAAGGTTTGATTGTCAGGGGGCCTTATATGGGAGAAGATCGCCGGGAAGCGGTGATGGAGGAATTTCAAACCCGCTTTCCCCAGATGGACCAGTCCGGTTCACGGGTGGAAAGTGTCGGGCCGGTTATCGGGGGCGAACTTACCCGCCAGGCTGTATTAGCCCTGGCAGTGGCTATTGTAGCCATGATTGCTTACATAACTTACCGGTTCGAGTTTAAATTTGCCCTGGCCACTATTGCTGCCCTCCTGCATAACATCATTATTGTGCTCGGGATATTTTCTGTGCTCCAGCTGGAAATAAACGTGCCTTTTGTAGCAGCTATACTTACTGTTTTCGGTTATTCGGTCAATGATACCATTGTGATTATGGATCGGATCAGAGAAAATATCGGTTACCGCAAGAAAAAAGATTATGCTGAAATAGTTAACCAGAGCATTAATCAGAACCTTATCCGTTCAATCAACACTTCTCTGACCACACTTTTTGTGCTTACTGCCCTGCTGGTTGGTTTTCACTATTTTATTGGCAGCCTTGATTTAATCGTTTTTGTTGTAGCTTTGATCTTGGGAGTTTTGGTAGGCACCTATTCTTCGATCTTTATTGCCAGTCCCCTGTGGTTAAACCTGCAGGATTATAAGATTGCTTTGCCCGGCAGTAAAGCAGCCGGCAGTAAATGATTTAAAGGAAGGAGATGAAGAACTTTGAGTTCCCTGTATTTGATCCTGGCCCTTGTTTTTAGCCTGCTTATTGCCCTTTTCGCTATTGCCAACACTGAACCGGTTGCCGTTAACTATGTTTTTGGAGAGGCCAGTGTGTCATTGATCATTTTAATCCTCGGCTCAGCTTTTGCCGGAGTTCTGGTGATGGGACTTTTCAGCCTGTTTCGCGGTATAAAAGCCGCATTTGCTTTCCGGCAGATTCGCCAGGAAAAAGAAAACCTGCAAAAAAAGGTTAAAGCTCTTGAAGAAGAAAAAGTTTTTTTAGAAGCCGAGCTAAACAAGGCTGTTTCTGTACCTGAAGATTCCGTGGAAGTGGAAACTGCCGCCACTTTGGAAAACAGGGAAGCAGGCAAAGTGAATGAAGAACCGGATCAAACAGAGGAAGAAGACCAACAGACTGAAGAAGAGGTGGATCAAAACCCGCATGAGCCTGAGAGGTAAACAGTGGATTTGGCCCGAGCAAAATGAAGAGCTGACCTCAATTCTTGCCCGGAACCTCAAGCTTAACCCGGCCCTGGCCCAGCTGCTGATTAACCGCGGAATTACCGACCCCGGGCAGGCCCGGGCTTTTTTATGTCCATCTCGGGAAGATTTTCACTCACCATGGTTGATGAAGGGCATGAAAGAAGCGGTGTATAGGTTATTCAAAGCCCTGGAAAAAAACGAGAAAATAGTGATCCATGGTGATTATGATGCGGACGGAATAACTGCTGCAGTGATTTTGGTAGAAGCCTTGAATAAACTTGGCGCCGCTGTTGATTATTATTTGCCCAGCCGTTTTGGTGAAGGCTACGGGCTGCACCTGGAACCGTTGAAACAGTTTATTGCAAATGGAGCGGACCTGGTGGTGACCGTTGATTGTGGAATCAATGCGGTTGAAGAAGCAGCTTATGCCTCCGCGCAGGGGCTTGATATGATTATTACCGATCACCACCAACCCCTGCAGCGTCTGCCCGGGGTAATAGCCGCCCTTAATCCTCTCCAGGAAGACTGTCCGTATCCATATAAAGAACTATCTGGAGCGGGGATTGCATTTAAGCTGGCTTCCGCTTTAATGGATTATTCGGGTCGTCCACTGCCGGAAGACTTGCTTGACCTTACTGCCCTGGGAACAGCCGCTGACGTTGTTCCCCTGCTGGATGAAAACCGGGCCATCGTCCATTGCGGTCTCGAAATTTTGCGCAGCAGGCAGAGGCCCGGGTTTAAGGCTTTGATGGAAGCCGTAAGTTTGGATCAAGAACGCATTTCAAGCGGCTCCCTTTCTTTTATCCTTGCTCCGGCGGTTAATGCGGTTGGCCGGATGGGGGAAGCTATGCCGGCTGCCCGGCTTTTTTTGGAGAAAGATGCGGAAAAAGCAGAAGCCCTGGCTTTACGTTTGCATGATGCAAACCGGCTGCGGCGCGCTACCGAGCAAAATATCCTGCTGGAAGCGGAAACCGCCGCCGAAGAATTATTGACTGAAAAAGATCAAAAAATTATTACCCTTTCCGGAGAAAACTGGCACCACGGGGTGATTGGAATTGTTGCTTCCCGGTTGGTCGAAAAATACAATCGGCCGACTTGCCTGGTAGCCCTGGAAGATAATGAAGGGAGAGGTTCAGCGCGCAGTATTCCTGGTTTTGACATTACGGCGGCCCTGGCTGAATGCTCTAAACTGTTAGAGCGTTTCGGGGGCCATGACCAGGCGGCAGGATTTTCGATCCAGCCTGAACGGGTGGAAGAATTACGTGAATGCCTCAACAATTATGCAGAAAAAAACCTGGAAGCCGGTAAACTTTTCCCAACCTTAAATATCGATGCCGAATTAGAGCCTTCTGAACTACGCTCTGAGCTGGTTGAGCAAATTGAAAAACTACAACCGTTTGGCACTGCCAACCCGGCGCCGCTTTTTGGCAGCCGTAACTGGGAATTAAAAGCGTGGCGCCTGGTGGGCTCGGAACAAAAGCACCTTAAACTTAGTTTGCAGCAAAACGGCCGATTTCTGGCGCCAATTGTCTTTTCCGGAGCTTATTTGGAGCCGCAACTGGAAAAAGACCGTCCGGTTGATTTAGCTTTAAAGCTTAAAAAGGGATTTTACAGGGAGCAAGAAACCCTGGAAGTGGAAGTTAAAGATATAAAATACAGCGACACCTATTATGATGGTAAACTTAACCTGATCGACTGGCGAAATTGTCAAAATCGTTATGGCAGGGCCAAAGAAATCATTGAAAAACATGGTGAAAAAGCTGTGATTTTTACTTCCACTACAAAAAGGGCAAAAAAGTTGTGGGAATATTGTACCTCAGGCAGTCTTTCGGTATTTGTTACCAGCGGGGCCCTCAACGGAGAAAAGCCTATTCCCAGGGGCAGCGGTCCGGTTGTTTTTTTTGATTTGCCGCTTTATGAAGGACTGCTGAAGCATATTTTAAAAGAACCTATGCTGAATGAAAATTTAACTGTATATCTTCTATACAGCAAGAAAGATCAAGAGCGCAACAATTATTTACTTGATCTTTCTTTGCCTTCCGAAAGCCAATTGCAAACTATTCTTGATTACCTTGAACAAAATAATGAACGGCAGATAACTTCTCTTTTCTCGAAATCTATAAAAGACAAGCTTAATCCTCACGCCGGCCCTACTTTTTGGCAGCGGGTGGCAGACATCTTTGACGAGGCCGGTCTGTTTGATGGTGGCATAATTAAGAAGAACCTCTCCGAGGCCAAAAATAACTGGCCTTCCTGTATTGCTCCTTCTTCCACCTATATTGCTACAAGTAACCGACGTAAAGACTGTGAGCAGTTTCAAAACACCCTTCTTAAAGCTTCACCGGAAGATATTTTTTGTCTCATCAAAGAACTTACTGTGGATAAATAATCCCCCCGGTAGAATTTATCGGTTTTTTCTTGTATTATAGACATGAAAGTATCTTATTTTACGGAGAATGGGGATTATGGCTGTTAAAGAAGACAAAATGAAAGAGTTAAAAAATAGAATACAGCGTTATTATCCCAATTCGGAAGATGTGGCCTTGTTAGATAAGGCTTACGAATTTTCTGTGCAGGCTCATTCCGGACAAACAAGAGAATCCGGGGAATCATATATCACTCATCCTTTGGGTGTAGCCTTGATTTTGACCGAATTGGAGCTGGATCTGGTGACGATCATTGCCGGTCTTCTCCACGATGTGGTGGAAGATACTGCGGTTACCCTGGAAGATATCCGGGGAGAGTTTGGCGAAGAAGTTTCCGCCCTGGTTGACGGAGTGACCAAGTTAAGCCGCCTTGATTTTACTTCCAAAGAAGAACAGCAGGCGGAGACTCTGCGTAAAATGTTTATTGCCATGGCCCAGGATATCCGGGTGGTTTTGATTAAGCTGGCAGATCGCACCCACAACCTGCGGACCCTGCGTTATTTAAATACCCACAAGCAGAAAGAGATTGCCCACGAAACCCTGGAGATATATGCTCCGCTGGCCCACCGCCTCGGGATTTACATGATTAAGTGGGAACTTGAAGACCTTGCTTTCCGCTATATGCAGCCCGATGAATATTTTCAGCTGGTGGAAAAACTGGCCAAGAAAAGGCGTGAACGGGAAAAATTTATTAACCGGATTATCTGGATTTTGCAGGATTATTTGAACGAGGCTTCGATTAATGCTGAAATACAGGGCCGCCCCAAGCACCTTTACAGCATCTACAATAAAATGAAGACCCAGGGCAAAGATTTAAACGAGATTTATGACTTAACGGCAGTGCGCATTATAGTTGATTCCGTAAAAGATTGCTACCATACCCTTGGGATAGTGCACACTATTTGGAAGCCGATTCCTGGTCGGTTTAAAGATTTTATTGCCATGCCCAAGCCGAACATGTATCAATCCCTGCATACCACCGTTTTTGCCGCTGAAAACGAACTGGCTGAAATTCAGATTAGAACCTGGGATATGCACCGCACTGCCGAGTATGGAATTGCCGCTCACTGGCGCTACAAAGAAAAACCGGATAGTTCCCAGGTGCCGGATGAAAAACTAACCTGGTTACGGCAACTTTTAGAGTGGCAGCATGATTACCGGGATGCCCGTGATTTTATAAAAGACTTGAAAGGCGATCTTTTTACCGACGAGGTATTTGTGTTTACTCCAAAAGGCGATGTTATTGACTTGCCCGCCGGAGCAATCCCCCTTGATTTTGCTTACAAGATTCACACCGATGTGGGTAATCGCTGTACCGGGGCCCGGGTTAACGGCCGCCTGGTACCGCTTGATTACCAGTTAAAAAACGGAGATATGGTTGAAATTGTCACTTCCAAGCAAGGATCACCAAGCCGAGATTGGTTGAAACAGGTTAAAACTTCCCATGCGAAAAACAAGATTCGCAACTGGTTTAAAAAGGAACGCCGCGAAGAAAATATTGAAAAAGGCAGGGAAATGCTGGAAAAAGAAATCAAACGGGTCAACACCGAGCAGCGCATCACCTTAAAAAGTGAGCTGTTGGAAGAGGCGGCGCACTCCTTTAATATCCAGACAGTTGAAGATTTATACAGTGCGGTCGGCTACGGGGGCGTATCTGTGAACCAGGTAATTAGCCGCCTGCGTGAAGAATACAAGCGCAAGTACGGTGAAGAAAAAGGGAAAGAAAAAGAACTGCCGGAAGTTAAGCCGATTAAGCGTCCGAGCCGTTCTTCGCCGGGGGTTTTCATTGACGGAATGGACAATCTCCTGGTGCGGATGGCTCGCTGCTGCAATCCGGTTCCCGGTGATGACATTATCGGTTTCATCACTCGCGGACGGGGTGTATCAGTGCACAGGCGTGATTGTCCCAATCTTGTTCAGCAGCAAATTGAAACCAGCCGTTTCCTCGATGCAAGCTGGGAAGAAGCTCCTGAAGCTTCTTATCCGGTAGATGTTGAAATTTCCGCCGATGATCGCAAAAACCTTTTGGCTGATGTGATGACTACAGTAAATGAAAGTAAAGTAGAGATTAATGCTGTGACAGCCAGGGCCGATAAAAATAATGTGGCCACGATTTACTTGACCATAGTGGTTAGAGATCAAAGTCATCTGGATCAGGTGATGAACAAGATCAAAAAGGTGAAAGAAGTGTTTGAGGTTCGCCGTTCCCTTTGCGGAGCAAATAATGATAATTACAAGAAGGGCAAAAAACAAGGAGGTTCCAGGTGAGAGCGGTCGTTCAACGAGTTCATAAAGCAGGAGTGGAAGTAAACGGCGAAGTTGTGGGAAAAATTGGGCCCGGACTGGCGGTTTTTTTGGGAGTGGGCTTAGAAGACGGCCCGGCTGATAATGAATATCTGGCCGGAAAAATTGCTGGTTTGCGCATTTTTGAAGATCAAGAAGGATTAATGAACCTTTCCGTCCAGGAGATTGGCGGAGAGGTTTTATGTATTTCCCAATTTACCCTTTACGGTGACTGTCGAAAAGGAAAGAGACCCGGATTCTCGGCAGCGGCGAGGCCCGAGCAAGCTGAAATATTTTATGAAGAGTTTTGTCAAATGCTGAGAAATGCCGGGCTTACTGTAGCTACAGGCCAATTTCAGGAAACAATGCGTATTTTTGTGGATAATGACGGACCGGTAACCCTGCTGCTTGACAGTAAAAGGCAATTTTAAGTTACGGGAGCGGTTTTTTGTCCAGGCTTCCTGAAGCCCCTGCGAAAATTTTTCGCAGCGGCTTTTTGTTTTAATATCTCTCCGGGAACATTGACACTGCAGGATATATTGGATAGAATGATGTTGTTTTTTAAGAGAGGAGAATTTATATGGAGTATAGAGCGCCGCGGGGAACCCGCGATATTTTACCGGATGAGGCAAGAAAGTGGCAATACCTGGAAGAAAGTTTTAAAAGGTTTTGTTACCTTTATGGTTTCGGAGAAATTCGCACCCCCATATTTGAACAGACTGAACTTTTTGCCCGCAGTGTCGGTGAAGACAGCGACATTGTTTCCAAAGAAATGTATTCATTCAAGGACCGGAGCGGGCGCGATTTAACCCTTCGTCCAGAGCTTACCGCTGCCGTGGCTCGAGCTTATCTCGAACATAACCTCGGTGAAAAACCACAGCCGATTAAACTTTATTACAGCGGTCCGATGTTTCGCTATGACCGCCCCCAGGCCGGTAGGTACCGGCAGTTTAACCAGTTTGGGCTGGAAATTTTCGGTTCGGAACATGCTGCTGCCGATGTTGAAATTATTGCTTTTTGCTATAACTTTTTTAAATCGTTGCAGATTGAAAACCTTTCAATAGAATTAAACAGCGTCGGCTGTCCGGTTTGCCGGCCTCGCTACCGGGAAACCCTGGTTCCGTTTCTTGAGCGGGTGGAAAGCGACTTGTGCAAAGACTGCCGCAACCGCTACAAAAATAACCCGATGCGAGTCCTCGATTGCAAGGAAGAAAGCTGTCGCAACCTGGTAGCCGAAGCCCCGCAAATGATCGACCATCTTTGTGAAAATTGCGAAGAAAGTTTCACAAATGTTAAAGCTTTACTGACAAAGCTGCAAATCCCCTATAATCTGAACAAAAAACTGGTTCGCGGCCTTGATTATTACACCCGCACAGCATTTGAAATAACTGCCGGGGGAAACGGGGCCCAGGCTTCGCTTTGCGGCGGAGGACGTTATGATCATTTAGTTGAACATATCGGCGGGCCCTATGTTCCCGGGGTGGGGGTCGCTTTTGGCGTGGAAAGAATTTTATTAGCCATGGATTGGGAGAAAGTTTTACCTGATCCAGGTGCTCCTGTGTTTATTGCCACTGCAGGCAAAGGATTGGAAAAAGAAGCCCTCGCCCTGGCTCATGATTTAAGAAGGGTGGGTCTGGCTGCCGAAACAGATTTGCTGCAAAGAAGCCTTAAAGCCCAGATGAAATATTCCGGGCGACAGGGCTTTAACCGGGTGGTTATAATCGGTGATGATGAGATTAATGAGGGAAAATTTACCCTTCGCAATATGGAAAGTGGCGAACAGTTGGAACTTTACCGCCAGGACTTAATTAAGCGGTTACTTAAAGAAGGCGAAAAGAATCCAGGTGATAATCCCGGTGAATTAAAAACTTATGGTTCAACCCGGGAAGCGGAAGTGCTCCTGCCTGATCAGGCAGGGCCGGCTGTTAAAACTCACTACTGTGGAGTTTTAAATCAAAATTATGTGGGCAGGAAGGTTAGGTTGAGTGGATGGGTAGGCAAACGCCGCGACCACGGCGGCCTGATTTTTATAGATCTGCGCGATCGCAGCGGGGTAATGCAGCTGGTTTTCGATCAACAGATGGGGACTGAAATGTTTAGACAGGCTGAAAGTTTGCGCAGCGAATTTGTTATTTCGGTCGAAGGAGAAGTAGTCCGACGCTCGGAAGAAACCATAAATCCTTCCCTGCCAACTGGTGAGATTGAACTTAAAGTCAGTGCACTGGAAATAATGAACCCATCGAAAACCCCGCCTTTCTATATTGAAGACGGGATTAATGTGGATGCTAACCTGCGCCTGCGTTACCGCTACCTTGATTTGCGCCGTCCGGAAATGTTGCAAAGGATGCAGTTGCGCCACCGGGCGGTAAAGCTGATCCGGGATTTTCTCGATTACTATGAGTTTTTGGAAATAGAGACTCCCATGCTTACCCGCAGCACCCCCGAAGGAGCCAGGGATTTCCTGGTGCCCAGCCGCCTGCACAGTGGTTCATTTTATGCCCTGCCGCAATCGCCCCAGCTCTTTAAGCAACTGCTTATGGTCAGCGGCCTTGAGCGTTACTTTCAAATAGTGCGCTGCTTCCGGGACGAAGATTTAAGAGCGGATCGCCAGCCGGAATTCACCCAGGTTGATATTGAGACTTCGTTTATCAGTACTGAACAACTTTTTGCCATTACTGAAGGCCTGATGGCTGAATTGTGGTGGCAATTTCACGGAGTCGAACTCAAAAGGCCTTTTTTAAAAATGCCCTATCATGAAGCTATGGACCGCTTTGGAACGGATAAGCCCGATCTGCGGTATGGCATGGAACTGGTAGGCCTTGATCATTTGGCCCGTAAGAGTGAATTTAAAGTTTTTCTGTCGGCGCTTGAATCCGGCGGTTCGGTTAAGGGCTTGCGGGTGCCCGGGGGAGCTGAGAATTTGAGCCGCAAAGACTTGGATGATCTTACCCTTTTAGCCCGCCAGCTTGGGGCCAGGGGTCTGGCCTGGGCTTATGTTGAAAAAGAGGGGTGGCGTTCGCCAATCAGTAAATTTTTTGAATCACCTTTGATTGAAGAAATCAATCAGGAAATGGAAGTTTCTCCTGGCGATGTCTTGCTTTTTATGGCTGATAAGTGGGAAACTGCCTGCGAAGTACTCGGCGAACTGCGGTCCAGGCTTGCTCCGCAAAAGGTATCCAGTGAGCCACATTTCCTTTGGGTAGTTGATTTCCCCCTGTTCCATTACAATGAAGAGGAAAAGCGTTACGATTCGGATCATCATCCCTTTACGGCGCCCAAGTCTGAAGATCTACATTTACTGGAACAAGATCCTCTCTCCGTACGGGCTCAGGCTTACGATCTGGTCCTTAACGGGGTCGAAATTGGCGGAGGCAGTATCCGTATCCACAACCGCGAAGAGCAAAGCAGAATTTTCAACCTGCTTGGCTTATCCGAAGAAGAGAGCAAAGAAAAATTTGGTTTCTTGCTGGAAGCCCTTACCTACGGAGCCCCGCCGCATGGCGGTATTGCTCTCGGATTGGACCGGTTAGTAGCCCTTTTAAGCGGTGACGATTCTATTCGGGAAGTAATTCCTTTCCCCAAAACTGCAGCGGCCAGTTGTTTGATGACCGGGGCTCCAGCTTCAGTTTCCGGAGAACAACTCGAAGAATTGGGAATCGAGATTAAAAAACCCAAGGATGATCAATAAATATACCCGGTTAAAAAATTAATAATTTTTCGGTAGGGTATAAAAGGGAATTGCTTGCAACCGCATTGTATTTGTGCTATTATTTTTATGCAAAAAGTAAGGCAATTGTGAGCATAGCCCTGCTGTGTACGTGTACACCGATTAAGTTTTGAGCCAACATTGAATGAAAGGGAGCCCGGCCTTCAGCTGCGGCGCAGAAGCCTCTAAAGAGAGGACCTGTAAAACAGCTGAGAGGGCACCCACTTGTAGGGGGAATTGTTCAAAACCAACGGATCACGGCACGGCGGGGTTTTTATATGCAGTTTTGCTTGCTGTAATCCAGCCTGTTTAAAAGCCAGGAAATTACCCTGGGTGGGAGTGAGGGCAATGCCGGCAGAGACTTTAATTGATTCTATAAGCCGTGATTTAAAAGCGGGAGTTCACCCCGGTGATCTTCTTGAACAAATCGCAGACTTTGAACCGGAGCAAAGAGTGGAACTAATACAAAAATTGCCCTGCGAAGAAGCTGTCCTTTTGTTGAAGGAAATGGAAGATTTTGAGCAGGCTGAAATAATCAGGCACCTGGATAAAGAAAAAGCTAAAGTAATTTTGACCGAGATGGCTTCAGACGATGTGGCTGACTTGATCGGCAAGCTCTCTCCGGAAGAAGCCCAGGAGATCCTTCACCTGATTGGTGAAGAAGAACTGGCTGACTTTGGCAGCCTGCTGAAATATCCGGAAGAAAGCGCCGGGGGGATAATGACTACGGAATTTATCTCCCTTCCCGCTGACATCCCTGTTGAAGAAGCGATTTCTCGCCTCCGGGAAATTGCTCCTGATGCGGAAACTATTTACTATGTTTATGTGGTTGACCATGAAGGAAGGTTAATCGGTGTTATATCACTGCGTGATCTAATTGCTTCATCGGACGGCACTCTGATGAAAGAAGTTATGAAGCAGAATGTAATCAGCGTTAATGCACAAATCGACCAGGAAGAAGTAGCCCGGGTAGTTTCTAAGTACGATCTATTGGCGGTACCGGTAGTTGACGACCAGAACAGGTTGCTTGGGATTATTACCGTTGACGATGTAATTGACGTTATGGAGCAGGAAGCTACCGAGGATATTTATCGCCTTGCCGGGGCTTCCAAAGTGGTAGACATGGAATTGACCGAAGCCCCCGTGGGTAAAGTAGTGCGCCTGCGCCTGCCCTGGTTGTTGATCAGCATGCTGGGCGGGGTTATTTCCGGAAGCGTAATCGGGGGCTATGAAAGCACCCTGGAAGCGATTGTGGTCCTGGCAGTTTTTATCCCGGTAATAATGGATATGGGAGGCAATGTGGGCACCCAATCTTCGACCATATTTGTTCGCGGATTGGCTACCGGTGAAATTGAGCTCACCGAAGCCTGGCTTTATTTTTTTAGAGAAATAGGCATTGGGGCCACCCTTGGGTTAATTTGCGGAGTGATGATTTCAGTAGTCGCTTACTTTTGGCAGGGCAATCCCTACCTGGGAGTGGTAGTAGGTATTTCGATGCTGGCAACAATTACCGTAGCCGCCTTGATTGGCACCCTGGTTCCTCTACTGTTAAGTAAAATCAACATTGACCCGGCCATAGCTGCTGGGCCGTTTGTGACCACGATTAAAGATTTTACCGGTTTAATGATCTACTTTTTTATTGCCACCAGTTTTATCGAATACTTGCGTTAAAAGTTGCCTCCCGTAAACCAGTCATTAATTAAATTCACTACATTAAACAAACGATAAACCTGCCTGCCGTTTTCCCTTATTTTCACGGGCAACTGCAATCTTTGCTGCAGGAAAGCGCTGCTTTTTGCCAGTTTTTGTTTGTTGACTGACGAAGCAATATAAATTGTATTTAATATACATATAGTGCTAATAATTGCCAGATTAATGAGGAGAGAAGTCAAATTTCCTCATTTTTTTATATCTTTTTTAAAAAACAGGCAGGAAAAAAGGAAAAGGGGTTGAAATATAGAGAAAAGTGGTGTAAAGTGGTGAAAAGTGGTTGTAAGTGTGGCAGATGGGGGCGAACAGATGTTTACCGGAGAGTACCATCATACGCTTGATGGAAAAGGAAGGGTCATTATCCCCTCCCGGTTGCGGGAAGGGCTTGGAGATCGTTTTGTGATTACCCGGGGACTTGACCACTGTTTATTTGTTTATCCCAACTCCGAGTGGGTTCGCCTCGAGCAAAAAATGAAGGAACTTTCCTTCACCAAGAGAGATTCCCGGGCCTTTGTGCGCCTTTTCTTTTCCGGGGCTATGGAAGTGGAAGCCGACAGACAGGGTCGGGTGCTTATTCCTCCGAACTTGCGTGAATATGCCGGGATTGAAAAGGATATAATGTTTATCGGTGTATCCAACCGGGTTGAAATTTGGAATGAAACAGCCTGGAAAGAATACTTTGACCATGCTGATGAAAATTATGAGGAATTGGCGGAAAAACTGGAAGATATCGATCTATAAAGTGGTGTTTATAATGGTGGAACTGCACCGTCCGGTTATGACAAAAGAAGTGTTGCAATATCTTAACTGCCGGGAAGGGGGAGTTTACCTGGACGCCACCCTGGGAGATGGTGGGCATGCGGAAGAAATATGCCGCAGTCTACCCCCGGAAGGGAGCTTGATTGGCTTGGACTGGGATGAAACTGCCCTGGAAAGGGCGAAAGAACGGCTTGCCCCCTATTCCGAACAGGTGATCCTGATCCGGTCCGATTATACCCACCTCACTGAAGTATTGAGCGAACAAGGCTTTAGCGGTTTAAATGGAGTTTTAATTGACCTGGGAGCTTCCACTCTCCAGTTGATGGAAGCGAAAAGGGGGTTTTCCCTGCATTTAGAAGGTGATTTGGATATGAGAATGGATCAGCGGCAGGAGATTTCGGCTAAAGACATCGTCAATCAATATTCTGCAAAAGATTTAACCAGGCTTTTTTCACGTTACGGGGAAGAGCGCTTTTCTAAACGAATAGCAGAGCGAATTGTCCGGGAACGAGAGCAAAAAGGTCCGATTACAGAAAGCGGCCGATTGGCCGAAGTGGTGAAAGAAGCGATACCGGCACGTTACCGCAGGCACGGCGGACATCCGGCCAAAAAGGTATTTCAAGCTCTGCGCCTGGCAGTTAACCGGGAGTTGGAAAATATTGAAGCGGTTTTGCCTCAGGCGGTTGAAAATCTGGTGCCGGGGGGAAGAATTTGCATAATTGCCTATCACTCGCTGGAAGATCGGCTGGTAAAACACTTCTTGCGGGAACAGGCCACAAGCTGCAGTTGTCCCCCGGATAAGCCCTGTATTTGCAATGGCCAGGCAGTATTGAAGATTTTAACCGGTAAGGCGGTTAAGCCTTCCGAGGAAGAAATGCAAAAAAATCCGCGATCACGCAGCGCCCGTTTAAGAGCGGCGGAGCGTTTAAAAACTGCTTAAGCAGGAAGAAGGTGAGATAAGTGCATCAGGCAAGAAAAATTGCACCCATAAACAGGATTCCTTCACCGGCCCAGCCAACCAGGGCTCCCGGTATTTCAAACCAACCCGAGAAGCGGTTAAAGAAGCTTAAACTTCTGTCGGTCATAGCTGCCTGTTTTATCCTCAGCCTGGTAGTGATCGCCCAGTATTCATCGTTGGTTGTGCTAAATTACCACTTAAGCAGTGCCCGTTCCGAACTTGCTTCAGTTCAAGAATCAGTAAGAGTTAGGGAAATTGAAGTGGCCCGGCTCAGTTCTATAAACAGAATAGAAAATATTGCCAAAGAAGAGCTGGGCATGGTTGAACCCGAAGTAGACCAGCTAAATATTATATCCGCGAATCGAGGAGTGGAAAGAGAATCCAGGCGACCGGGAGAGTGAGTTATCAATGGCTGAGTTTACAGTTAGTCGGGCAACGGTTAGAAAAAGACTGATCCTTGTATTTATATTAACGGTGCTGGCCGTGCTTGTTTTAATCAGTCGCCTGGCCTGGATTCAGATTGTTAAAGCTGAGGAGCTGTATGAAAAAGCCTGGGATCAATGGAATCACAATGTCCTTGTCCAAACTGCCCGCGGGAATATTTACGATCGCGGGGGGCACCTTTTAGCCGGTAGTGTTTCTGTTGAAACTGTGGCTGCCATACCTCAGCAGGTAGAAGATCATGAAGAAGCGGCTGCAGCCCTGGCCCCGGTTTTGAATATGGAAGTTACCAGGATTGAGGAGTTAATGGATATGGATCGAAGCGCGGTTTACATCAAGCGCAAGGTAGAGCCCGAAACTGCTGAAGCGGTGCGGGAAATGAACATCCCTGGAATCGTTTTTTTTAACGAGGAGAAAAGGGATTACCCCGGGCAAAATCTCGCTTCTCAGCTGCTGGGCTTTGTCGGTATGGATCAGGGATTGGCCGGCCTGGAAACTTATTATGAAGATTATTTGAGCAGTTCCCAGGCACAGCTGCTCTTTCCTGCCGACGGACACGGGAGGCAGCTCCCCCATAATTTTAAAAGGCATGCCGAACCAGGAAATAATTACGACCTGCATTTAAGTATAGATGAATCAATTCAGCATATCATAGAAAAAGAGTTGGCTGTGATTATGGAAAAAGCAGCGCCAGAACAGGCTATGGCTTTAGCGGTGGATCCTGATACCGGCGCGGTGTTGGGAGCGGCGTCTCTACCTGATTATGATCCGGAAGCTTATGATCAGTATAATCCTGAACGCTGGACCCTTGCCCCTTTTACTTCTGCTTTTGAGCCGGGCTCGACTTTTAAAATGGTCACCCTTGCTGCAGCAGTGGAAGAAGGAGTTTTTGAACCAGAGGAAACTTATCACTGTTCCGGGCATGTTACTGTTAGCGGACACCAGATGAACTGCTGGACTTACGAGCGGGGTGGACATGGTGAAATCAGCTTTTATGAAGCTGTCGTTGGTTCATGCAACCCGGCATTCATTGAGCTTGGTAACAAACTGGGTAAAGAAAACTTAATCCATTATATTGAAGGATTTGGTTTTGGCGAGACCACCGGGATCGATTATCCCGGTGAAAGCAGCGGCCTGATTTTCAATAATGAGCAGATGGGGTCTACTGAGCTGGCCTCGACCGCCTTCGGCCAGGGAATAGCGGTGACTCCTATTCAGCAGGTCATGGCAGTTTCAGCCATGATTAATGGCGGCAATCTTTATAAACCATACCTGGTAGAAGAAATTCGCGACCGGGACGGGGAAACCTATTTCAAAAGGGAACCGGAGATACGCCGGCAGGTAGTTTCCGGGGAAACTTCGGAAAAACTGGTTGATATGATGGAGAGCGTTATTCTGGATGGAACCGGCAGCAATGCCGATATTGAAGGTTACCGGGTAGCCGGAAAGACTGGTACTGCGGAAAAAATAGATGAAATTGGCAACTATACGGAAGATGAATTTGTCTACTCATTAGCAGGTTTTGCGCCGGTTGAAGATCCCGAGATGGTTCTTTATGTGGCCGTAGACGGGGTGACCAAGGGACCGCGGTATGGATCGCAAACAAGCGCTCCAACTTTTAAGCGAATTATGGAAGATACCCTGCATTATTTGCAAATTAATCCTTCAGAGAAAGATCAAATAGAAGAAAATGAAGAAAATGATTAACTGTTTTAAGGAGCCTACTGTCATGATGCTTACCGGTAAAGAAATAATTGAAAAAAGCAAAGGACGGCTGCTTCAGGGGAATCCTGAGAAGCAGGTCTCTGGTTGTGCAATCGATTCCCGGCAAGCAAGCGCAGGAACCTTGTTTGTGCCTTTTGCCGGACAGCATACCGACGGTCATCTTTACATTGCTCAAGCCGCCGAACAAGGTGCTGTGGCGGCTTTTAGTGAACCGGGCAAGGCCCTGGAATTAAATTTGCCCCCGGATTTTTTGCTCGTAGAAGTTGAAGATACCTTGACTGCTTTGCAGCAGCTGGCAGCGGCCTACCGCAAAAAGTTTGATCTGACGGTGGTCGGTATTACCGGCAGCAGTGGTAAAACCACCACCAAAGATTTTATTGCCGGAGTTCTAGCGGCGAAATATAAAGTTTTGAAAACAACAGGCAACTTGAACAATGAAATTGGTTTGCCTTTAACTATACTGCAGTTGAAAGAAGATCACCAGGTAGCCGTTTTGGAAATGGGTATGAGCGCTGCCGGTGAAATTGGGACCCTGTGCGAAATTGCCGCGCCTTCAATTGGAGTAATTACCAATATCGGAGAAGCGCATATTGAGTTACTTGGTTCGGTTGAGGCAATTGCCAGGGCCAAAGGAGAACTCCTTGATTACCTCGGCTCAGGCGGGGTAGCTGTTTTGAACGGCGATGATCCCCGCCTCTTAGATTTGGGTAAACGCTTCCCGGGAAAAGTCTATTACTATGGCTTTAACCAGGGCGATATAAAAGGCTTACAGTTGTCTCAAAGGGGAGAAAAGAGCTTTTCCCGGGTGCGTTTTCCTAATAATACCGAAGAGTGGTTTGAATCACCTCTTCCGGGACGGGAGTCGGTCAGCAACGCCCTGGCGGCTCTTACCGTTGCTTATATCCTAAAGCTTAGCCTGCCTGAGATGCAAAAGGGACTTAAAGCCAGTGAGTTTTCAGCAGGCCGGTTTCAGGTTTTACACAATAAAGATGGGATTACAATTATTGATGACACTTATAATGCCAATCCCAGCTCAGTCCGGGCCGCCCTGCGGGTGCTGGCTGATCTGGAAAAACCGTACAAAGCCGCTGTTTTAGGTGATATGCTGGAATTGGGAGAAACCGCTAAAGAGGCTCACCACTCAGTGGGACGTTTTGCAGCGGAATGCGGGCTGGACTGTCTGGTTACTGTTGGTGAACTGGCCCGGCATATGGCTGAAGCGGCGGCAGTTGCGGGAGTTAGAGTTTATCCCTGCCCTGATCACGAGTGTGCTTTGAGGGCACTGCAGAAATTGAATTTGGGTAATGACTGGGCTGTTCTGGTGAAGGGCTCCCGGGGAATGCAAATGGAAGTAATCGTGCAGTCTTTAAGCAGTGCGGAAGGAGATGACCGGTAGTGGCTTTTGACATTGTCTTAATTTTATTGATTACTTTGTTTCTAACCGTCATAGTCACTCCATTTTACATCAGGGGCATGCGCTCCCTGCAGTTTGGCCAGCAAATCAGGGAAGACGGTCCTGCCCTGCACGCGATAAAGGCGGGGACTCCGACCATGGGCGGGGTGATTTTTATACCTGCGGCTGCTTTGGTTACTTTGATTATAGCCGGTCCTTCGCCTGCGCTTCATGCTGCTTTTTTGGTGACCCTGGGCTGCGGGCTAATCGGTTTGTTCGATGATCTTGGTAAAATTGCCCTTTCACGTTCACTCGGTCTCAAGGCCAGATCAAAATTAGCCGGAGAAGTGCTTATTACCGCTCTGTTGGTGCTGATCCTGCATCATTCCGGCCTTTATTCTACTGCCGTGGAGGTGCCGTTTCTTGGCGTTACTATAGATCTGGGGTATTTTTACCCCCTGTTTTTATTCTTAATTATTTCTGCAGCCAGCAATAGCGTTAACCTAACGGACGGTATTGACGGTTTGGCTTCCGGGGTTTCGGTTATTGCCCTGGTTGCTTTTATGGTAATTGCTTTGCAGGCTGGATCTTTTCCGGTTGTTCTTTTCTGTGCGGCAATGGCCGGGGGTTGTCTTGGATTTTTGTTTTTTAATTGTTATCCTGCCCGCCTGTTCATGGGCGATACCGGTTCACTGGCCCTGGGGGGCGCTTTTGCCGCTATTGCGGTGCTTTTGAAAGCCGAGCTGTTTTTGATAATCATTGGAGGGATATTTGTCCTGGAAGCTTTATCGGTAATCATCCAGGTAATCTGGTTTCGGTTAACCGGGCGGAGGATTTTATTGATGAGTCCCCTGCACCACCACTTTGAAATGAAAGGCTGGTCGGAATGGCGAGTTGTCGGCACCTTCTGGGGAACTTCAATCATTCTTGCCCTGGCGGGTGTTTTAGCCTATAACCGCTAAGAGCGGTTGGGAGGGGCTACCTTGCTCGACATGATTAAAGGAAAACAAATTCTGGTAATCGGCATGGCGCGCAGCGGTTTGGCCGCGGTGAAACTCCTGGCGGAGATGAATGCGGCAAAAATTACCATTGCCGATAAAAAAGAAGCCAGTGCATTGGAAAAGGAACTGGCCGGGCTGGAGCACTACACCAACGTTGAAGCGGTGACCGGCGGAACGCCGCCTGAACTTGTTAATGCCGACTTTTCCATGGTGGTAAAAAGTCCGGGGGTTCCTCCAGACCTGGATATTTTTAAACGGGCCCGTTCACTGGGGCTCCCGGTAATTTCGGAAATTGAACTGGCTTATGCTTTCACAAAAGCACCGATAGTTGGGGTAACCGGGACTAACGGCAAGACGACAACTACCGCTTTAATTGCTGCGATGCTTAAAGAAGCCCATTTTGATCCGGTGGTTACCGCCGGCAATATTGGTAATCCCCTGGTGGGGGTAGTGGATAGTATCGGCGCTCAGGGCTTTATTGTTGCTGAATTGAGCAGTTTTCAATTGGAAGATATCAAAAACTTCCGTTCGGTGGTGGCGGTGTTTCTAAATTTTTCAGAAGATCACCTTGATTACCACGGCACTATTGAGCGTTATTACCTGGCTAAAGCACGGATTTTTGAAAATCAAACCAGAAGTGATTTTGCTGTGCTCAATGCTTCCGATTCAAAAGTATCTTCGCTGGAAGGCGCAGGCAGAAGTCGAACCCTTTGGTTCGCCCGGGGCAAAGTACCCCTGGGAGCCGGTCTGGAAGATGATTGGGTTGTCCTTTATACCGGGAAAACTGAACCGGTAAGGCTTTGCCAAAAAGATGCAGTAGCTCTGCCCGGGGGACATAATTTGGAAAATGCCCTGGCTGCTGCTGCCGCTTCCTGGGCGGCCGGTGCGGATCCTGAATCAATTGGCGCTGTTTTGCGCAGTTTCCGCGCTATTGAACACCGCCTTGAACCGGTGGCCACCCTGCAGGGGGTTCATTACATCAATGATTCGAAGGGAACTAATCCGGGGGCTTCAATCAAGGCCTTACAGTCATTCCCCGGCCAGGGAATAATTCTTTTGGCCGGGGGTAAAGATAAAGGTGCCGACTTTTCCGGGCTGGCCGAAGTTATAGCAGATAAAGCCCAACTGGTCCTTTTATACGGGGAAACCAGAGAACAACTGGCCAGGGCTTTGGATCGGGCCGGTTTTAAAAGTTACAAATTTGTGAAGAACCTGGATGAAGCGGTGGAGCAGGCTTCTTCGGAAGCAATAGCCGGGGAAATAGTTTTGCTATCGCCGGCATGTGCCAGCTGGGATATGTTTCCAGATTATGAAGCCCGGGGCAGGCGATTTAAAGATTTGATTGGCACGCTCAAGAACCGGGAAACTGGCAAAGGAGGGCGTGAAAATGGTCTGGCATAACTCCCCCACCAAATCATATGATCGCACCCTGCTTCTGGTTACCCTGCTGATTTTGGCTGTCGGCCTGCTTATGGTTTTTAGTGCCAGTTTTGTTCATGCTGCAGAGAGTACCGGTGATCCTTACCATTACTTGAAACGTCAGGCTTTGTGGATTGTCATTGGCCTTGTTGGGATGGTTTTTTTTACCCGGTTTCACTATAGAAACTTAAAGCGTTATTCGCTAATCATCCTGGTTTTAAATTTTCTTCTCCTGGGTTTGGTTTTTAGCGAGTTTGGTACTGATTTAGGCACAGAAGCCCGCCGCTGGATAAGTCTGGGGACAATGGTTGTCCAGCCGTCTGAATTCAGCAAACTGGCCTTTGTAATTTTTACTGCCGCTTACATGAGCAGCCGCCGGTTAAATATATACAATTTCTGGAGCGGTAGTCTGGTACCTCTGGTTATGGGAGCCATCGCCTTTTTCATGATCCAGTTGCAGCCGGATTTTGGCACGGCCCTGGTTGTATTTGCCGGGTGTGCCCTGGTGATTGTTTTTGCCGGGATACCGGGGTCGCAAATGGCGGGGTTGACCCTGCTTTTTATACCGCCGCTGGCCTACTTTATAGTAAAAGAAGAATATCGGATGCAGCGGTTATTTACCTTTATTGACCCCTGGGCCGAGCCCAGTGGGGCGGGTTACCAGGTTATTCAGTCGTTGTATGCTCTTGGGCCTGGCCATATCTTCGGAACCGGGCTGGGACGCAGTAAGCAGAAATTATTTTACTTGCCGGAACCTCAGAATGATTTCATTTTTGCCGTTATCGGTGAGGAACTTGGTTTTATCGGAACGGTGACCATTCTCTTGCTTTACCTGGTTTTGGTTTGGCGCGGTTTTAAGATTGCCCTGAAAGCGCCCGATCTTTTCGGCAGTTTGCTTGCGGCCGGGATTACTTTTATGCTTGCCGCTCAGGTGTTAATCAATATAGCCGTAGTTACCGGGGCTGTTCCTGTTACCGGAATTAATTTGCCTTTAATCAGCGCCGGCGGCAGTTCAGTTTTTTTCACCCTGCTCGGGATTGGTATTTTGTTGAATATATCAAGATACAGCTGGGAAGCAAAAAGTCAAAAAGGAGCAGCTTAAATTATGAAAATTATCATCGGTGGAGGAGGAACAGGAGGCCATATCTATCCGGCGTTAGCGCTGGCCCGTTATGCTATGGCTAAAGACGGCGGTAACGACGTGCTTTTTGTGGGCAGTGAAAAAGGCCTGGAAAGTAAGATTGTTCCTTCTACTGGTTTTAAATTGGCTACCATTCCGGCCCGCGGTTTTCAGCGCAGTTTAAAAAATATCGGACCCATATTACGGGATCTTTTCGGCGGTTTGCGCAGATCGTTTAAACTGCTTAAAGAGTACCGGCCTGACGTGGTTTTAGGCATGGGAGGTTATGTAGCCGCTCCCCTGGTCCTATCGGCTGTATTGAAGAGGTTGCCGGTAGTAATTCATGAGCAAAACGCCCTGCCGGGACTGGCCAACCGCATGATGGCTCCATTTGTTAAACGGGTTTGCCTCTCTTTTGCTGAAACGGCAAAAAGAATGCCCCGTTTCAGCAAAGTTGTCTATACCGGTAACCCCAGGGCCAGTGAAGTAAGCGCTCTGAGCAGGGAGGAAGGCTGCCGGTATTTTAATCTTGATCCAAAAGATAAAAATATTCTCATTTATGGGGGAAGCCGCGGTGCGTTGAAGATAAACCAGGTGGTGACCGCTTACCTGAAAGAAAAAGCTCTCCCCCCGCGGGTAAATTTGATCTATATTACCGGGGAAATATATTACCAGGATGTAATAGAAGCCCTGGAAGAATGGCCCGAAAGGATCCGCCTGTATTCTTACCTGCAGGAAATGCCCGAAGCCCTGGCTTCGGCAGATCTGGCTGTAACCCGCAGCGGGGCAACAACCCTGGCTGAAATTACAGCCCTGGGGGTGCCGGCTTTGTTGATTCCATCGCCGAATGTGGTGGATAACCATCAATACTACAATGCCAGGTTGCTGGCCGATACCGGGGCGGCAGTGTTGATTGAAGAGAACGAATTTAATCATTACCGCCTTCAAGAAGAAATAGACCGGTTGTTTAATAAACCGGAACTTTTGGACAAAATGAGCCGGAGCAGCAGGAAAATGGGATTTGCCGATGCGGCTGAAAGGCTGTATTGCAATCTTCAGGAGGTGGCCTCATGAATATTGAACATGATTTGGCCTCAAAAATAAAGGACGGCCTCAGGAAAAATAAACCGATGGCCCGGTATACTTCTTGGAAAGTCGGCGGACCTGCGGATTATTTTGTCAGTCCGGCCGACCTCGAAGAACTTATCCTGGTCATACAACAATGCGATCAGCACAATTTGCCGCTATACATTCTGGGAAACGGAACAAACCTGCTTGTTTTGGATGGCGGGATCAGGGGAATGGTGGTCCAGATTGGTTCAGCTTTCAGTTATGTCAATACTTATGCCGGTGAATTGGAAGCAGGCGCCGGAACGCCGATGTTTCAGCTTTCTAAAAATGCAGCTGAAGCGGGGCTGCGCGGACTTGAATTTGCTGTCGGTATCCCCGGTTCCCTTGGCGGAGCTTTAATAATGAATGCCGGGGCGTTTGGCGGTTACATCGGGGAGCTGGTTGAATCAGTCAAGCTGGTTGATTTCAATGCTGAAGTAAAAACCGTTAACCGTGATCAACTTTCTTTCAGCTATCGCAGCAGCAACCTGATTGGTACGGGCGTTATTGTCGAAGCTCGCTTGAAAATGGATCACGGCGATCCGGCCGAGTTGTTGCAAACTATGCAATATTATTCGGAAGAGCGCCGGCGTCGGCATCCTAATCTGCCCAGTGCGGGAAGTGTTTTTCGTAACCTGCCCGATAAACCGGCCGGACGCATTATTGATGAGGCTGGAGCCAAAGGGATGCGAATAGGAGGAGCTGAAGTTTCAAAAGAACATGCTAACTTCATAGTTAACACCGGCGGCGCTACCGCTGCAGATATATTGTCTTTAATCGAAAAGGTCAGGAAACTGGTCAAGGAAAAATTCGGTTTAGAGCTACGTCCGGAGATAAGAATTATAGGCGAGGAGAGCTAACCGATGAAAAAGAAAAACGAACATTTGAAACTGGTAAAAAACAAGAATAAGATTCCATTTTGGAAAAAAGCAGCCCGCTTTATAGTGCGGGTCACGGTCATCCTGGCTTTTTTAACGCTCCTTTTCTATGCGGAATTATTTTTCCGGGTTGAGCAGGTTGAAGTTGAGGGTAACAGCGAGCTGAGCAGTGATGAAGTTATCAATGCCGGAGAAATAGAAAAAGGAATGAGCATCATTTTACTGCAGGAAAATGTAATCGCTGAAAAAATTGAAAGACAAGAACCTCGGGCAAAAAATGTCAAGGTGAATCGTAAACTGCCCGATACTCTTACTGTGGCAATTGAAGAAAGGAAGCCGGCCGCTTATGTAATGACTGCGGATGGATTCTGGATTATTGACAAGAATGCCGTTCCTTTTGAATATGCCCGGGAAGCGAATCAGGATTACCCTTTAATTTCCGGTATTGACGGCAGCCTGGTGATCCCGGGGGCTCCAATTGACTGCTCGGTTCGCCAAGAAGTCCTGGAAGCGTTCTTTGCCGCCTGGCCCGGAGAAACCGGCTTAGAAGCAGAAAAATTGGATTTACGGGCAAGCTATAACCTGATTGTCCACACTATTGATGAAATGGAGTTATGGCTAGGGGATGATGAGGATATGGATCACAAATTAGAACTGATTAAAAATAGTATGCCCTACCTGGATCGGGAAGAAAATTTCCGCCTGGATGTACGCTGCGGAAAGCGTTTGATTGTTTCCAGCAGTGTTGTAAAAGAGGAGGAAAAGGGGGTGGATCCGTAGAAGGTAAAAACATATTTTAATGTGTTGAATTATCTAGTAGTTGTTGCACCATTTTGGGAAGGGCAAGGGGGTTTAAGGATGCTGAAGAAAAATTTTATAGCCGGAGTAGATGTCGGAACAGCCGAGGTAAGGGTCGGTATCGGCGAGCCTCGCCCCGATGGCACTGTGAACATTGTCGGTCTAGGCCTTAGCCCTTCCGATGGTGTGCGTAAAGGCGTAATTGTTGATTTGGAAAAGACAATCGAATCAATTGTCAGTGCAGTTGAAGAAGCCGAAAGGATGGCCGGTTTTAACGTTGAATCTGCTTATATTGGCTTAAAAGGTTTAAACATCGAATTAATCAAAAATCGGGGAGTAGTAGCAGTTACCTCTGAGGACCGGGAAATAAGCGAAGAAGATTTGGTCAGGGTTATGCAGGCAGCCAGGGTGGTGGCCTTACCAATGGATCGGGAAATAGTGGACATTATCCCCCGCGAATTTATTGTGGATGGGTTTGATGGTATCAACGATCCGGTGGGCATGCTCGGGGTGAGGTTGGAAGTTGATGCCCTGGTGGTAAGCAGTTTGATTACTTCACTGCACAACCTGCTTCGCTGCGTCGATCGGGCTGGAATTAACATCAATGGTCTGATTTTGCAGGCAATGGCCAATTCCGAAATCACTCTCTCTCCGGACGAAAGGGATTTGGGTGCTTTTTTGGTTGACATTGGCAGTGGAACCACTGAAGTGGCATTTTTCCAAAACGGGAAACTGCAGCAGCTGGCGGTGGCCCCTGTAGGCGGAGATCATATCACCACAGATCTAGCCGCTGGTTTGCGGATAAACCACTATGCTGCAGAAGAGCTGAAAAAAACTTATGGTTCAGCTTTGCTTTCGTTAACTGAAAGTGAACCGAAAATTGAGATTCAGACTGTAGGCAGCAATGAGCTCAGGCTGGTTTCAGAAAGAGAGCTCAGCAGTTTTATCGAGCCGAGGGTCCAGGAAATTTTTCAGATTGTCAGGGAAGAAATGAACAAGCTGGGCTGGCCTTATTTGCCGCCTGCCGGAGTGATCCTGCGCGGTGGGACTTCCTTAATGAAAGGGATCCCTGAGGCTGCTCGCCTTTATTTTGAAAGTGATCAGGTCAGGTTGGCCAAGACCGATATGTTTAGTATTCAAAACCCGGTTTATTCGACAGTAATCGGGCTTCTCCATTATGTCCAGCGCTACCAGCCCAGGATGTATAGCCAGGAGAAGAATAAACCCGGCAAGAAAAAAGGCCCCGGTCTTTGGCAGCGGATCAAAGAACGGTTGACAGATATTGTGGATTAAGAAAGCATGCCTTTAGGAGGTGTCTTTGATGATTGAGTTTGACATTGAAATGGAACAGTTTGCTTCAATAAAAGTTGTAGGTATAGGCGGCGGGGGCAGTAATGCCGTAAACCGGATGATTGCCGCCGGATTGCAGGGAGTGGATTTTTGTGCAGTGAATACTGATGCCCAGGCTCTTTACCTGGCCAATGCCAGCACTAAACTACAGATAGGCGAACAGCTGACAAAAGGCCTTGGTGCCGGGGCCAACCCCGAAATTGGACGTAAGGCGGCGGAAGAAAGTACTGAAGATATTGAAGCCATGCTTAAAGGGGCCGACATGGTCTTTATCACTGCCGGGATGGGCGGCGGTACCGGAACGGGAGCCGCTCCGGTTATTGCGGATATAGCACAGAAGCTGGGACCTTTGACTGTAGGCGTGGTTACCAAGCCGTTTACTTTTGAAGGTAAAAAGCGCAAACAGCAGGCAGAAGAAGGAATAGCCTGCTTAAGGGACAAGGTCGACACCTTGATCACGATTCCCAATGATCGCCTGATGCAGGTGGTCGAAAAGAAAACGCCGATTTTGGAAGCTTTTCGGGTTGCCGATGATGTCCTGCGGCAGGGTGTGCAGGGGATCTCGGATTTGATTGCCGTCCCTGGTTTAATTAACCTCGACTTTGCCGATGTCCGTACTATCATGGCGGAAACCGGTCCGGCCTTGATGGGGGTCGGCCAGGGTAGCGGAGAAAATCGTACTCTCGAAGCGGCCAAATCGGCAACTAACAGTCCTCTGCTCGAGACTTCGATTGAAGGAGCCAAAGGTGTTTTGATCAATGTTACCGGGGGCACCGACCTCGGACTTTACGAAGTGCATGAGGCAGCGGAAATAGTAGCCGGCCATGCCGATCCCGATGCAAACATTATCTTCGGGGCCGTTATTGACGAAAACTGTGAAGATCAGGTCCGGGTTACTGTCATTGCCACCGGCTTTAAAACCCAGGAACAGGGTTTTAAACCATCCCTTACCAGTGTAGGCAACAGTGCATATTCCCGGGGCGAAAATATCGATGCCCCGGCATGGGCCAGGTGGCAGCAGCAACAAGAAAGGATCGTCAATGGATAACCAATAATTTAGAAGTTATGTTGCAGCTAAAGCGCACACTCGGCCTTCTCCTGCCAAGGGAGGAGGCCGAGTTGCATAAAAAAATTAAAAACCCTTTACACACAATATATTGTGTTCTATAATAGGAAAAACGCAATATATAGATAGGAGGGGCAGGCATGAAATGTCCCTATTGTGGAGAGTTTGACAGCAGGGTGCTTGATTCCCGTTCAACCCAGGATTCTTCATCAATCAGGCGCCGGCGGCAGTGTGTCAACTGCGGCAACCGTTTTACAACCATGGAGAAAATGGAAGAGGAACCGATCGTGGTGATTAAGCGCGACGGACGACGGGAGTTATTTGATCCGGGCAAGCTGCTTAAAGGTTTGATTTTGGCCGGGCAAAAACGCAACATACCCTTGTCCCGCTGGGAAGAAATGGTTGAAAACCTTGAACAGGAACTGCGCAGTAATTACATTAAAGAGGTTTCAGCCGATTGTATCGGTGACATTCTGTTAAAAAAACTGCGCGAAATCGATGAAGTAGCCTACGTGCGGTTTGCCTCGGTTTTTCGGCAGTTTCCCGATGTGGAAACTTTCAAAGCCGAGCTGGAAGATATGCTTCGTGAAAAGGAACAGTTAAAAAATAAGGGAGGTTGTAAAAATTGAGTAACGGCCCCGCATCGGTCAGAAACGGCACTAATCCTGGAACGAAAAGAGTTTTTAATGAAATTCGTAAAAGAGACGGCCGGGTGGTTCCTTTTGACCCGGAAAAAATTACCGATGCCATTTTTAAAGCAGCCAAGGCGGTTGGCGGACGCGATCGCGGTATTGCCGAAAGTCTGACCCGCCAGGTTCTCGAAAACTTAAAGGAAAAAGTGCCTAACGGCGTAATTCCATCAGTGGAAGAAGTGCAGGATGAAGTGGAAGTGGTTTTGATTGAAAACGGGCATGCCCGCACCGCTAAAGCCTATATCCTTTACAGGGACCGGCGCACCCGCATACGCGATGGTAAATCGGAATTGATGGATGTAGTCAAGGAGATCCTGGTTGAAACTAATCGCGAAAATGCCAATGTCAATAATTCACCTTCAGCTAAAATGCTGCAAATTGCCATGGCAGCCAGTAAACAATATTATTTGAGCAACCTGCTGCCAGAAGAATACGCCCGTTCCCATGACGAAGGGGCCTTGCATATTCATGATCTCGATTATTACAGCAAAACCCTGAACTGCCTTCAGATTGATCTTTCTCATCTTTTGCAAGAGGGTTTTAACACCGGCTACGGATATATTAGGCCACCGAAGCGGATCGCCTCGGCTGCCGCCCAGGCGGCAATTATCCTGCAGAGCAATCAAAATGACATGTTTGGCGGGCAAAGTTTCCCCCACTTTGACCGCAGCCTGGGGGAAGTGCTCAGGGGATTGAAGAACCGCCCTGATTATGAGGAAATCTACCAGGCGATGGAAGGGTTGATCTATAACCTGAATACTATGCACAGCAGGGCCGGGGCCCAGGTGCCTTTCAGTTCAATTAATCTGGGCACCGACACAACCGAGGAAGGACGGATGGTTTCAAGGGCCGTTTTGGAATCTTTCCGGCGAGGATTGGGACGGGGGGAAAGCCCTATTTTTCCAAACCTTGTATTTAGAGTTAAAAAGGGGGTAAACTTTGTTCCTGAAGATCCCAACTATGACCTTTACCGTCTGGCCCTGCAGGTGGCGGCGAGGCGCATGAATCCTACCTTTAGCTTTATGGACAGCTCTTTCAACCGGCAGTACGGAGAGGAAGTTTCCTACATGGGCTGCCGGACCAGGGTTATTGCCAACCGTCACGGGCCCGAGGTTTCCGCCGGCAGAGGAAACATAGCCCCGGTAACTCTTAATTTGCCGCGAATAGCCCTGGAATGCCGCGGCCAGCAGGACCTGTTTTTTGTCCAACTTGATCGCCTGATGCGCCTGGGGGCCCGGCAATTACTGCACCGTTTTGAAGTTCTTTCCAGGCTTAAGGCCAGGGATTTGCCGTTTTTAATGGGACAAAAACTTTACCTGGATTCGGATAAACTGGGAGCTGATGACTCGATTAGGGAGGTTCTTAAGCACGGAACCCTGGCTATTGGGTTTATTGGGTTGGCTGAAACTTTGCAGCTCTTGCTTGGCAGACATCACGGTGAAGACGAAGAGGCCCATGCGCTGGGAGTAAAAATAGTTGAGCATATGCGCAGGCGCACCGATGCCTACAGCGAAGAGTACGATCTAAACTTTGTGCTGGTGGCCACTCCCGCAGAAGGGCTTGCCGGTCGGTTCGTAGGCATTGACAGAGCACGCTACGGTGCAATTCCGGGGGTTACCAACAAAGATTACTATACAAATTCGTTCCATATTCCGGTTAATTATACCCTTTCGATAGCCGATAAGATAGCCGCAGAGGGGAGTTTCCACAAGTACTGCAACGCCGGACATATCAGCTATACTGAACTGGAAGCGCCGCCGGGACAGAATATTGAAGCGGTGGATCGGATAGTCCGCCAGATGGCTGAATCCGATGTTGGTTACGGAGGCATTAACTATCCGCTGGATGAATGCCGGATTTGTGCGCACAGCGGTGTGTTTAACGGCAGCTGCCCGCATTGTGGAAGTCCGGACATCAGGCACATTCGCCGGATAACCGGTTATCTGTCAACTGATGAGCGTTTTAACCATGCCAAGCGGAGTGAACTGAAGGACAGGCGGGTCCACTTTACCTCCCGTGATAACCGGTGAACCTTCGCCTGGCTGGATTGCAGACCGACAGTATCGTTGATGGACCGGGGATCCGCCTGGCTATCTATCTCCAGGGGTGTCCGCACCACTGCCCCGGCTGTCACAACCCGGAAACCCATGATCCTGCAGGAGGTTGGGATCTGGATGCTGTTGAACTGCTCGAGATTGTCGATCGCCATACCCGCGGTGACGGAAGTTTTACAATTGACGGGGTCACTGTTTCCGGGGGCGAGCCCTTTGAGCAGGCTGGTGCTCTGGCTTTGCTCGCCAAAAAAATATCTGCACGTGGGCTTAACCTGATTTTTTACAGCGGTTACACTTTTGAACAGCTTTTACAATGCAGCCGGACTGACCGAAATATCAAATATTTGCTGGAAGTGGGCTGGTTGTTGATCGACGGACCATATATTCAGGAACAGAAGGATTTAAGTTTATCCTATCGCGGTTCCCGCAATCAGCGTTTAATTGATCTAGCCCGGTCGCTTAAAGCGGGTACAGCTGTGGAGTGGTCAGGTGGATGCGAACTTTCAGAAGAAGGCTGGGTAGCCGGATGAGCACTGTAAAGATATGTCGGTGTTTATATTTAGACAGGGTTACCTGGCAAACGGGGAGGAAGATCAGTGCCTGGTCGGGAAAACGGGTTCAAGCTTTTTACAGGTGGGAAATTGCCCTATCTGCAGTCCCCGGCTTTAAGCGATAACACTTTAATTGATCATGCCTTCTCCACCAGAAAAGGCGGCTGCAGCGAGGGGCCGTTTAAATCGCTTAATACCGGCTACCATACTGGAGATAAATGGGAATGCGTAGTTGAAAACCGAAATCGTTTCATGAGAATTTTTGATTACGATTACCGGTTTTTGACTTCGTCCGTCCAGGTGCATGGGACCGAGATCGGTGTTTTTGATAAAGCAAACCGTGGTGAAGGGGCTCTGCCGGAAACAGCCCGCCGGCAATGTGATGCTTTAGTTACCGAAGAACCTGGTCTTCCCCTGGCTGCTTATTCAGCAGATTGTCAGCTGATTTATTTTGCGGCATTTCGAAAAAAACCGGTGATAGCTTTAGTGCATGCCGGATGGAGAGGCACGCTTGGGAATATCGGCGGGAAAACGGTCAATTTTTTTAAACATCACTATGCTGTAGAGCCGGAGATCCTTACCGCAGTTTTAAGTCCCGCAATCTGCAGGCGCTGTTATCTCGTCGATCAGGAGCTTTCTTCAAAATTTCAAGCTGCCGGCTGGTTTGATTCAGCTTACCTGGCCCCGGCTGCAGGCGAGGGGTTCGAGCTGGATCTAGCGGCTGTCAATACTACTCAGCTAATCCAGTCCGGGATCAAAAAAGAAAATATTGCCCGCACCAGCTGGTGTACATCCTGCAGCACAGATTTATTTTATTCCTATCGCCGGGATCAAGGTTTAACCGGCAGGATGCTTGGCTTTATTGCAATTAAGGGAAGCTGAAAAACTTATTATATCTGTTTCGGGAGCGTTATTTTTGGACAAAAAACAACAAAAACGGGCCAAACAACGATTTGAAGTTCTTCAGGGCGAGGGACGCCGCTTTAGTTTCAACCGTTTGAAACAGGCTTTTGTTTTTTATGTCCTGCTTCTTTTAGCCCTGGTGGTTATTGTCCAGGTGGCCTACCACTGGCTGGGCGAGCAATTTCTTTCCTGGCGCCTCCAGGTGGTAACAGCGGAACAGGGGGTCATGGAGAAGAAAAAGGAGGTATCCGGACTGATTACCCGAGAGGAAAAAGTGATAAAAGCCCCCGACTATGGAATTATCCTGGATTTGGCCGATCCGGGCCAAAGAATACCGGCCGGCAAAGAAATTGCCACCTTTGGTGTAATTTCCCGCTCTGAGATGCAAAAACTGCGCGAAGACTCCGCTGCTGCCGATAAAGACGTTCCTCCGGGTTACTCTTTCTATGAAGAAATCATAGAAATTAAAAGTGAAGAGGCCGGGTTTTTATCTGTGCACCTGGACGGTTGGGAAGAGTACAGCGGTTCTTATTTTAAGGTAGAAGAAGAACTGGAAGAAATTGAAATAGAGGAAAGCGTAACCCAAAAACAGGATCTTTTTAGCCGGGGAGAACCCCTGTTTAAAATTGTTAACAACTGGCAGTGGTATTACAATATTGTCCTATCTTTGCACCTGGGTCGGCAATTAACTGAACATGAAAAGGTTGAGCTTGAATTTGACTTTGCTCCCGGCGAAAAAGTAGCGGCGGAACTTTACTATGATGAAATCGATGAAGAAACCCGGGAAGTTAGGTTAACTTACCTGGTAGAGAAGCAGGTTCCCGGATTTGATCAGGCCCGCCGAGCCGAGGCTAGTTTACTCTACTCCAGAGAAAGGGGTATAATAATCCCTGAAGAAGCTGTGTTTGAGAAAGAAGGCCGCAGCGGAGTTTACTTGAATCAAGGAGGCAGGGTGGTATTCGATCCGGTTACTGTAATAGAAACTAAAGAGGAAAAGGTGTTGGTTGAAGGCCTGGAAGCCAATACCCTGGTAATCACTCGCCCGGATCTTGTTGAAGAAGGACAGAGGCTTAATTAGAAGTACAAATAAAAAGGCGAAAGGATCGGTTGCAGTTGCTGGCGGAAAATTATAAAAGAGTAATCGAGCAAATCAGGCAAGCTGCCCTTAGTTCCGGTTTTGATCCCGGTTCAGTCAGGTTGATTGCCGTTACCAAGATGGCCACCCTGGAACAGGTCAGAGAGGCTGCCTCTTTGGGTATTACCGAATTTGGAGCAAACCGGGTGCAGGATGCCGCTGAAAAAGTAAAAAGTTTGCCCGAGGTCCGGTGGCATTTTATCGGCCATCTTCAGACTAATAAAGTCAAAGATGTTTTACCTGCGTATTCACTGATCCAGACCTTGGATCGCTCTTCTTTGGCCAGGAAACTGCAGCAGGTAGCTGAAAGATTTAATTGTGTTGCTGAAACCCTGATCCAGGTTAATGTTTCCGGCGAAGAAAGCAAATTCGGGCTGGCACCCGGGGAGTTGCCTGCATTTATCGACGAACTGGCAGCTTATGATCGCGTTAAAGTGCGGGGATTGATGACCATGGCTCCCTATGTTGACGATGCCGAAGAAGTGCGCCCTTATTTCAAAAGACTGCGTCAACTCCGGGATGAGAATGCGAGAGGCGACCTTGAGCTTAAGGAACTGTCCATGGGGATGACCAATGATTTTAAGGTGGCTATAGAAGAAGGAGCCACCATGGTCCGTATTGGTAGTGCCTTATTTGATAATATGGAAAGCAGGTGATTTAATGAACTTAATAGCGGAAGGTTTGTTGATCTTCATAAATATTTACACCTATATCCTTTTGGGCAGGATTATTATGTCCTGGTTTATGATGGGAACCGGGAGTAGCGAAATAGTAAACCAAATTTATCAGCTGTTTTACGGATTAACCGAGCCCCTGCTGGCACCCCTGCGCAGCATCATTCCTTCAGTAAGCATGGGTATGGGTGCCCTGGACCTTTCACCGATAATCCTGTTTATTTTATTGCGGATTGCAAGGAGTATAATTTATCAGCAGATGTATTTATAAAATAATGGAGGCTGATCTACAGGCTTGGACACCCCCCTTTCTGGAGAAGAAAAGCAGTGGCAGGAACACTTTAATCGCAAGCTTGAAAAAGTTTTAGAAGGCGGCACTTACAGTACCGCCTTCCTGGATCCCCGCCAGCTGGAACTGGCCCAGGCATCCCTGCGCAGGTATTCCGAGCTGTCATATACGGTCTATGGGGGCCACCCCCAGGCGGAAAGAAATGCCCTTTATATTTTTCCTTTCCAGCATCAGGGTGCGCTTCCCCCGGTGAAAGCAATTATAATCAGGTGGCCCGGTGGGAATGAAAAGATTGGACACCGTGATTTACTGGGTGCTGTACTGGGGTTGGGCTTGCATCGTGACCAGGTCGGCGATATTTTCATGCTGGAAGAAGGTGGTGCGGCCGTTATGGTTATGAAATCAAAAGCTGAATATATTTGTATGAATCTCCTGCAGGTGGGTCATCTACCGGTAGATTGTTCCGCCTGTGAACCGGATCAGCTGCCCCTGGTTAAAGAAAGAAGCAAAGAAATTAACGGCACGGTAGCCAGCCTGCGCCTTGATTCAGTACTTTCGCTGGGCTTTGGCGCTTCCCGGTCCAAGATAGTGCGTTTGATTAAAGGAGGGTTGGTTATGGTTAACTGGCGCCCGGTTGATTCCCCTTCCCTGCAGCTTAACGAAGGAGATCAGCTTTCTTTAAGAGGCAGGGGCAGGTTATTTATTAGCTCGGTGAAAGGCAGAACCCGCAAGGGAAGAATACACTTAAAACTGAAAAAATACAGCTGAAAATGCAGGAATAGCAACCGGGTTGTCGAATTTACCAGATATTGAAATGTAACGTTTATTTAGTTTTTTTACAAGTTTTTTCCTGGCAAAGGTTTATGATTGTTGTTTATTTTATATAAAAAGGAGGTTTGCAGATGACAATCACACCGATGGACATACAGAATAAGGAATTTGAGCGTTCTTTCAGGGGGTACGATATTGAAGATGTAGATGAATTTTTGGATCAGGTAGCTAAAGATTTAGAGCAACTGCTTCAAGAAAATGCCGAAATTAAAGATCAGCTTACTCAGCTTGAGGAAAAAAATAAAAATTATCAAAAACTAGAAGAGTCAATGCATAATGCCATTGTTGTTGCGCAGGAAACTGCGGAAGAAGTTAAACAAAATGCCAAACGTGAAGCCGACTTGATCAGGCGCGAAGCGGAAAAAGAAGGCCAGCGGATTGTCGAAGAAGCCCGTTATCGTTCGAGCAGGATTTTGTCAGAACAGGAAGAATTGTTTAAACAGGCCCAGCTCTTTAAAATGCGTTTTCGCTCTTTTATCGAGGCTCAATTATCCAATCTGGAAAGTGAAGATTGGCTCAGTGAGTCACAGCAAGCAATTAGCGGTAGTGAAATGAAAAGAGAATTTAAACCGCAAGTCAATTATGAGGCGGAGCGTCCTGATTGGTCGAAGCAAAGTTATGATTACCAGCCTGATAATGATTCTGAGCCTAATTTTGAATCGAACAAAGATTTCAAATCTATTCAGGGTTTTAATGAGCACCTAAATTTTGATCCAAAACCGAATTTTGATCCAAAACAGGAAGACAAAGCCAAGTCGGATCCAAAACGTGATTATGACTTTGAACCGCAGTTTGATTTTGAACCCGATCCGGAGTTTGAATCAACCCGGCAGTGGGACAACAAAGAGGATCCTGACAAAGATTCCAATTAATAAAAAAACCGGATAAACCTGTATTGACCTGATTGGATGAACATGCTAAAATTTTTCCCAAAAGCTGTGAACGGGGCGTAAAGGTGGATAACCAAGCTTAAGCAGAGAGCCGGTTTAAGGTGGGAGTCCGGTTAAGCGGATCCACTGCAGATCACCCGGGAGCTTCCACCCGAAATCCTTTTTAAGAGGAGTTTAGGCGTGGACGGTAGCTGACGTTATCAGCCGAATTAGAGAGATCGCTTTTGTATGCTGCGATCAATAGGGTGGTACCGCGGGAGAAATCTCGTCCCTTTCCAGGGGCGATTTTTTATTTACAGGTTTATTTCTAGTATATTGCAGATCTCTTTAAAGCGAGTTATCAATTAGGCAGCGCGGGGTTGGCCGGCACTGTCTTTGATGGATAAAGGATAATTTAGTTTAATCAAGTGGAGGAGAAAAATATGGACTACAAAGACACATTAAACCTGCCCAAAACCGATTTTCCAATGCGCGCAAAATTACCGCAGCGTGAGCCGGAGATGCTGGAATTTTGGGATTCCCTGGACATAAATAACCTGGTCCGGGAAAATCGTAAGGGAGCAGCCAAGTATATTCTGCATGACGGTCCCCCTTATGCCAATGGTAACATTCACATGGGCACCGCGCTGAACAAAGTGCTCAAAGATATCATTAACAAGTACAAAACATTGCGCGGGTTTGACTGCCCTTACGTGCCCGGTTGGGACACTCATGGTTTGCCCATTGAGCATCAGATCATCAAAACCAAGAAAATTAACCGAAAGGAAATCTCCGACCTTGAATTCCGGCGGATGTGCCATGACTACGCCTTGAAATATGTCGATGTGCAAAAAGAACAATTTAAACGTCTTGGAGTCCGCGGCGATTGGGAAAATCCATACTTAACCCTTGCGCCGGAGTTTGAAGGACGTCAGATCAAGGTTTTTGGCACGATGGCGGCAAACGGTCACCTTTATAAGGGTTTGCGGCCGGTTTATTGGTGCGCAAGTTGTGAAACCGCCCTGGCCGAGGCAGAGATTGAGTATGGGCAAAAAGTATCGGAATCGATCTATGTTAAGTTTCCCTTCCTCGATGACCGGGGACTTTTGGACGGGGTTGATAACTGTTACTGCCTGATCTGGACGACCACTGCCTGGACGATTCCCGCCAACCTGGCCATTGCTTTGCATCCTGATCTTGATTACGTCCTGGTGCAGGCCGGCAACGAAAGGTACCTGCTTGCCGAGGGGCTCTTAGAGGAAGTGTCCAGGCTGGCCGGAGCAGGAGAGCCCTGGCCAATATTGAAACGTTTCAAAGGAAAAGAATTAACCGGCCTGCGCTGTAAACATCCTCTCTATGATCGCGAATCGCTTCTTGTCGAGGCCGATCATGTAACCCTGGAGCAGGGTACCGGTTGTGTTCATACCGCTCCGGGGCACGGCCATGAAGACTTTTTAGTTGGTAAAGCCAACAACCTGCCCGTTTTGAGTCCCCTTGACGACAGGGGGTATTTTACAGAAGAAGCGGGTCAGTATGCCGGGATGCCCCATGAGGAAGGCGGCAAGGCGGTAATTGAAGACTTATGTAATGAAGAAGCTTTGCTTAAATCAACTCCGCTGGAGCACCAGTACCCGAACTGCTGGCGCTGCAAAATGCCGCTGCTTTACCGGGCTACTGAACAGTGGTTTGCTTCGATTGACGGATTTCGTCAGGATGCCCTGAATGCGATTAACAATGTCAAATGGATGCCCTCCTGGGGTGAAGAACGGATTTACAGCATGATTGCCGCGCGTCAGGATTGGTGCATTTCCCGCCAGAGAGTCTGGGGAGTGCCTATTCCCATCTTTTATTGCTTGAATTGCGAAACACCGTTAATAAATGAAGAGACTATTGAGGCGGTCAGCAATCTTTTCAGCAGGGAAGGTTCTGATGCCTGGTTTGCCAGGGAAGCGGAAGAAATATTGCCTTCGGGAATTGCCTGCAAAGAATGCGGTCATGATCAGTTCAGGAAGGAAAAAGATACCATGGATGTTTGGTTTGATTCCGGTTCTAGCCATGATGCCGTCCTCGATCCCCGGCCGGAACTGCACTGGCCGTCCGATCTTTACCTTGAAGGCAGCGATCAATATCGTGGCTGGTTTCATTCTTCCCTGCTGACCGCAGTAGCCACCAGGGGCGAACCGCCTTACCGGGCTGTCCTCAGCCATGGTTGGGTTGTTGACGGGGAAGGTAAAAAAATGTCCAAATCCATGGGTAATGTGATCGCCCCGGAAGAGGTTATTAAGCAGTATGGCGCAGATATCCTCAGGTTATGGGTAACTTCAGCTGATTTCACTCACGATATCAATCTTTCCGAGGATATTTTAAAACAGTTAATCGAAGTTTACCGGAAAATCAGGAACACGGTTCGGTTTTTGCTGGCCGGATGTTATGATTTTGATCCTGAAAAAGGTCCTGTTGATTACCGGGAGATGGAGGAGTTGGACCGCTGGGCTCTCTACCGGTTGAACGGTTTGGTTGAAAAAGCGACCGAAGCTTACGAGACCTATCAGTATCATCAATTTTTCCATGCCCTCCATAATTTTTGTGTTGTCGATATGAGCAACTTTTACCTGGATATCATTAAAGACAGGCTTTATTGCTCAGCCCCTGATGATCCCGGGCGGCGTTCGGCTCAGACTGCCCTGATGACAATATTGGAGCACCTGGTTTTGATGATGTCGCCAATTTTAACTTTCACTACCGAGGAAATATGGCGGCATCTGCCGGGCAGTCGGAAAGAAAGCGTTCAGTTGGGCGATTGGCCGGAGGTAAAACCCCACTGGAAAGATGAAGAACTGGGACAACGCTGGGAAACCCTCCTGGAATTTCGGGAAGAAGTGACCTGGGCCCTGGAACAGGCCCGCCGGGACAAAGTAATTGGCAGTTCCTTGGAAGGTTCGGTTACGGTCTGGGCCGAGCGGGAAGTTTATGAAATAGTAGAGGATTATGCCGATCAGCTGGCCACAATTTTTATTGTATCTTCAGCAGAACTGATTTCCGGCAAAGATCATGCGCCGCAGGACGCGGTCAGCGGGCAGCGTTTGCCCATTAAAATAATGATTAATAAAGCGGGAGGACACAAATGTCCCCGCTGCTGGGTTTTTACTGATTCCGAACAAGAACTTTGCCCCCGCTGCAGTGATGTAGTGGCCGGTTTGTAAAAGCTTAAAAAGCCCTCTCGCTTATCCCGTGGAGAGGGCTTTAGTTTTTCCGTTTACGGTTTAACCCCGGTAACAAAATTTATCAGCTAAAAGGCACAAGTTTTTCCAGTAACTCAGAATTTTTGCTTGATCTATTTTATTTTCTCTACTATTGTTATTTATGCTGTGATAAAATATAAAGCGTTGAGCAAAGTGCGGAGGATATTTATTTGCGGTTATTAGCGATTATTGTCAGTATAATGGTAATACTTGACCAGCTCACCAAAAGTCTGGTGGCTGAATTTATGGAAATCGGCCAGACTATCCCTGTAATTGATAACTTTTTTTATCTGACCTATTTGCGCAACCCCGGGGCCGCCTTTGGTATGCTTCCTTATCAGACCGCTTTTTTTATTGCCATAACCCTGGTTGTTGTTTTGCTGATCCTTTATTATTACCGCCTGCTGTCTGAAGATCACCGCTGGCTGCGTGTGGGACTGGCCCTGCAGCTTGGTGGAGCTTTGGGTAACCTGATTGATCGGGTTATCGGCGGTTATGTCATTGATTTTCTCAGTTTTTCTATTTGGCCTCCGGTTTTTAATCTGGCCGATTCGGCAATAGTGGTCGGAATTGGTCTTTTTGTAATTGCTTTTTGGCGCGATTTTGATTTTCGTGAGGATGGGAGCTGATTTTTTTGTATCCTGTGTTGTTTGAAGTTGGAAATTTAACGATCCACTCTTACGGGTTGATGATTGCCCTGGGGGTTATAGTGTGTTCATTTGCTTTATACCGTCAGGCTCCCCGGGAAAATATAAATCCGGATCACCTCCTGGAAGCGGTGATAATTTCGGTTTTTGCCGGTTTGATCGGCGCCCGTCTGCTTTATGTCGCCCTAAACTGGGATTATTTTTCCGCCAACCCTGGAGAAATTATTTTTACTCAATTTGCCGGATTATCTTTTTTCGGCGGTCTTTTCCTGGCAGTGCTTGCCCTTTATTTTTGGAGCAAGTGGCGCAAAATGGGTTTTTTGAAAATGGCCGATCTGCTGGCCCCCTATCTGGGTCTCGGCTATGCGTTTGGCCGAATCGGTTGTTTTCTAAACGGTTGCTGCTACGGATTGGAAAGTGATCTTCCCTGGGCCCTGCCGGCAAGTATGCATGACGATCTCCTGCGTCACCCGGTCCAGCTCTATGCCGCTTTAGGGGCGCTGTTGATTTTTGTTGTCCTTAAGCTGCTCCGTCCCAAAAGACCCTTCATCGGCTTTATGCTTCTGGCTCTATTTGCTTTTTATGGCGTTCTGCGTTTTGTTGTCGAATTTTTCCGTTATGAACCGGAGTACTGGTTGGGATTATCCCAGGCCCAGGTCTTAAGCCTTGTTTTGACGCTATTTTCTGTTTTATTGATCCTGGTTTTTAGTCGAACCCGGAAGCGCATAAAAGCGAAAACCGCCGGTTATGAAGATGGGTCCCGGATGGCCCGCAGCCGGAAAAACAAGGAAAAAAGAACGCCAGGCGATGAATAAACGGGA
>JAWODD010000055.1:0-37023 GCA_046483445.1 Bacillota bacterium
GCTAAAAGAGCCGGTATGGCTACGATAGGGATTGGCCCGCCTGAAAGGGTGGGCGCTGCAGACCTGGTATTTTCTTCTGTAGAAGAGATTGATCCCGAAAAAATACCGCTATGCCGGGTTTAATATAAATAGGCAGGCAATAGCAGTCACTACTTTTTTGAAAGGAAAGAAGTTCATGAAAAAAAACGACGCAGGATTTGTGGTGGAAAGTTCGCAGGATGGTTACCTGCACATTTTATTTTATGGAGAAAATATTGTCCGCTTTGCATACAGTAAAGATCAAACCATTCCCCCTTCTACGGTGGCGGTAATTGGCACTCCGGTTAACATCGGCACTTCCTTGGATAACAACAACAATGTTATTATTTCGGAGCAGTTGAAAATTGAGATTGACCGGGAAACTTTAAAGGTGAAGATATCCGAGCGGGACGGAAATATCCTTAGCGAAGATATTCAGGTTTTGCCTGAAGAAATCAAAGTAAAAAAGAAAAAGCTTTGGGAGAAAGGCATTTATGGCAACGGGGAAAAATATAGCTGGATTAATCAAATCGGCAGCAAAACAACTAATTATAATACTGATGTTCTTTTTCACAACCCCGTCCATCACCCTTTGCTAAAGGAAATGCATACGGCAGTTCCTTTTTACCTCGGCCTTGCCCCCGGACTGGCTTACGGCATTTACTTTGACAACAGTTACAGGAGCGAATTTGATTTTGGTAAAACTGATCCTGATACAATCAGCTTTAAAGCAGAAGACGGAAACATTGATTATTATTTTATCTACGGGCAAACTGCAGAAGAAGTGCTTAAAGGATACGCTACGCTTACCGGGACCCATCCCCTGCCCCGGAAAAATTTTTTGGGCTATCACCAGAGCCGCTTCAGTTATGAAAATGAAAAAGAAATTTTTGCGATTGCTGATAGCTTGCGCAATCATGAGATCCCCTGCGATGTTTTGCATTTGGATATTGCTTACATGGATGACTACAAAGTGTTTACCGTGGACCGGAAGCGCTTTAAAAATTTAAAAAGGCTGGCAAAAAAATTAAAAAAGCTCGGTTTTTCGCTGGTGGTTAATTTTAACCCGGGAGTTAAAGCAGATATTTGGTTTCAAGTTTATAGCCAGGGCAAAACCAGAAAATATTTTGTCACTAATCCTGAAGGAGAAATTTACGAAGGAGCAGTATGGACCAGCCCGGCGGTGTTTCCTGACTTTTTGCGCTCGGAAGTGCGCCGTTGGTGGAGAAACCAGCACCCGGAATTTTTAAGCGGCGGTATTGACGGTATTTGGAATGATATGAACGAACCCTCTGATTTCAGCCGGGCAAGCGGAACCTTGCCCGGCGATGCCGTGCATTTGAATGACCAGGGTGAGAAAAAGACTCATGCCGAGATCCACAATATTTACGGGTTACTGCAAACCCAGGTTTCCAGGGAAGCCATGGAAAGGTATAAGCCACAGGAGCGGGCGTTTGTGTTGACCAGGGCCGCTTTTGCTGGCAGCCAGCGCTACAGTGCTTTATGGACCGGGGACAATGCCAGCTTATGGGAGCATTTGGAGATTAGTATCCCCATGATCCTGAATTTGGGTTTGAGCGGAATCCCCTTTGCCGGGGCTGATGTGGGTGGTTACCGTGGTGACTGCAGCGAAGAATTAATGGTTCGCTGGATGCAGCTGGGCGCGTTTTTACCATTTTTCCGCAACCACAGCGAAATTGGCACGGTCCGCCAGGAACCATGGCATTATAACCCTGAAACCTTAAAACTAATCCGCAAATATATTAAACTGCGTTACCGGTTTATAACTTATTTTTATGACTTGTTCAGGGAAAATTCTTTAACCGGTACCCCGGTAGTCCGTCCGCTCTTTTATCACTACCAGGATGATCCGGCCACCTACAATATTAACGATCAATTTCTTTTAGGTGAAAATGTTATGGTCTGCCCGGTTACCCGCCCGGCTATAGACTACCGCCGGGTATACCTGCCCGCAGGTCTCTGGTATAACTACTGGAGCGGAGAAAAATTAAGCGGTGGACGTCATATAATTTGTGAGGCGCCGCTGGAAACCCTGCCTTTGTTTATTAAAGCCGGGACTGTTTTGCCCCAGGACCAGGAGGCTCAGTACATAAAAACCGGCCGGCCTTTAACTGTGGAGGATATCGGCAGGGGGAAAATCACCATGCACTTTTATGCCGGAGCAGACGGCTATTACAGGTTGTATTATGATGATGGAATCAGCTATGATTATCTCCAGGGAGAATATTGCGAGCAGGAGTTTTTCTTTACCGATGATCCGGTAAAACCAAAAGTAGAGACCAGTATTTCAAATATAAAAAGGTATGTCCCGCCTGAAATAGAGTATAAATTTCACGGGGTCTCCGGTAAAAAAAGCTAATCCTGGTTTTTAGTTTTTACTTCTTCCAAGATGGATATAAACTCATCAACCAGGGCAGGGTCGAACTGATGGTTGGCACTGGCCCTCAATTCATTCATTGCTTCTTCAGGTGGCATTGCTTGGCGATAGGGCCGATCATTGGTCATGGCGTCGTAAGCATCGGTTACAGCAAGAATGCGGCATTCAATAGGAATTTCTTCACCTTTTAAGCCCAGGGGATAGCCGCTGCCGTCCCAGTTTTCATGGTGCTTAAGGATTAGATCAGCGATACCTGAAAGATCAGAAGAAGATAAAGCGATGCGGTAACCTTTTTCGGAGTGCTGTTTCATTATTGACCATTCCTCCTGGGTCATCGAGATTTTTTTAAATAAAATGTTATCCGGTACTCCTACTTTGCCCAGATCATGGATCTGGGCAAGCAAGCGGAGATCGGAAAGTTGCTTTTTGGACAACCCTACCTTTTTGCCAAGTTTAATGCACAGATTTTCCAACCTGCGGGCGTGCCCTTCGGTGATAAAATCCCTTTCGCCAAGGGTAGCCATCAAGGAATGAATGATTTGAGCCCGGGCATCGACCCCTTTGTGCAATTTAGCCCGGTACATTAAGTCGTCAGCTTCTTTGAAAGTCTGCTGCAGCGGTTTTTCGGGCCTGTCCGCAGTGGCATAACCCAGGGATATACTCAAAGGCAGCTGTTCTTGTTTTTCTTGGTTATATTTTTCCAGATGTTCCTGGATCCGTCCGGCGATCTCTTCACCTGCTTCGGCGGTAGTTCTTGGTAAAATAGCGACAAATTCATCTCCACCGATCCGGGTCAGGATATCCGATTTGCGCAGGGCTTGCTTTAATATTTTGGCGCAGACGATTAAAAGCTGGTCCCCCCTATTATGTCCCATAGTATCATTAATTAGCTTCAATCCGTCAAGGTCCACTGAAATAATGGTAATCGGGTATTCCCTGCTTTCATCCAGCCTTTCAAATTCATTTTCAAAATAAACCCGGTTGTACAGGCCGGTTAGCTGATCATGCAGACTTAAATATTTTAACTGCTTTTCGTAACTTTCACGATCGGTGACATCGCGCCCTATACCCCGGAAGCCGGTAATGTATCCCTCGCTGTTTTTCATTAAGGAAAAAGAAAATTCACCGAATGCTTCCGAACCGTCTTTACGGATTAATCGAAATGATTGGGGCGGCCCGGCTTTGCCGGATTTAAAAGCTTTGTTGAATGTGTCAAAAACTTTTTGGTAGTGTTTAAAGAAATGCCGGTAGTTCATCCCGATAAGTTCATTTATGCTGTAACCCAGGGAATGAGCTGCCGCTTCATTGCAGAAAGTTATATTTCCGTTTAAGTTTGCTTCGAAATAACCATCGTTGATAGAGCTCAAAATGTCTCTGTATTTTTTCTCCGATTCTTTTAAGGCCTGCTCGGACTTTTTTCGTTCGTTGATATCGGTTATCAACCCTTCCAGGAAATCTACCTCACCCTTCCAGTTGTAAACACCGCGACCTCTTTCCCAGACCCATTTAATTTCGCCGGATTTGACGATAATCGGATATTCAATTTCTATGGTTTTTCCTTCAGCCAGACGAGCCTGCCATTCCTGCCAGATGCTTTCCCGGTGATCGGGATGAATCAGGTCATTGTAGGACAATGTTTTATTTTTCAACAATTCTTCCGAGGAATAACCGGTTAGCTGTAAACAACCGCTGCTGACAAATTCCATGGTCCAGCTGCGATCGTTACGGCACTGATAAACCATACCGGGCAGGTTGTCGAGCAGGTTGTTTAGCTGTCTTTCTCTTTCCTGCAGCTTTTCGGTAGCCCGCTTTTGTTCGGTTGTATCGGTATAGATAGCGTAACCGCCGCAAAAATTACCTTCAATCACTACCGGTACGCCTTTAATGATAACATTGATTGGTTCTCCACATTTATTGTAACGAACCCCTTCGGTAGAAACTTTATTTCCCGCAAAAATTTGTTTAGTATATTCCCGGTTCCCCGAGCCTTTTTTGCCTGTATCATGCAAATCGTCTATATCCATGCCTTTAATTTCGCTTAACTGGTAACCAAATAGTTCTCTAAACCGATCGTTGATATCGATAATGCAGTGATTTTGATCAAAATAGATGATTGCATCTGTCGCGTTTTTAAATAATGCTTCCAGAAGCTTGTACTGATAAGCAAGGTTTTTTTCATCTTTTGTCTTTGTGTTAATTTCGCGGTACTGCCACATCTGGCCGATTAAAGCGCCCTCTTCCATGGCAAAAACAGGGATATAGTCGCGCTCGTAAATACGGCCGTCGGCAAAGATAATTTCTTCACCGATAACCTGTTCTCTACGGGAGATTATTTCATTGATGCGGCGGAGGAATTCTTTAGGGTCTGCAAGCAGGTGCTTTACTGCTTCGGCTGCTTCAGAGCAATTGCTCACGGTTAGGTCTTTCGGTTGACCCGGAAGAGAAAATATGTCAAAAAAAGCCTGGTTGGTCAAGATGATATTTCTGTCCTTGTCTTCTACGACAATTCCAGCCGGATTATTTTCAACCATAGCCTGGAAACGGAGCAGGTTTTCTTGCAGGTTTTTATTGGAACTCTCTAAGCGGTTAACCTTATCCTCTAATTTATTTTGGTAAGCAGGGTTTCCCGGAAATTGTCTGTTTTTATGGTGTGCTGTCAAAAGTGAAACCTCTCTAGTGAAATGCTTTTCTTTTGTGTAGCTATATTTTTTCTACATTTACTGTTAGAACCCTTTTTTTAAGTTTTAACTATTTACTCTATCTCTTTAAAGGTGAGTTGCTTTATCAGGTATCTTGGCATAAACAGGTTTCAAACTAACTTCTGTTTTCAAGCCATTTTATTAAAAAAGCGAAAACCTCGTCCTTTTCTATCTCGTTATGCAGTTCGTGGTATAAACCGTCCCACAGTTTGAGGGTACATTCACCGGAAACCAGGCCCGCCAGTTTTTCCGAACCGGAGGGAAAGGTAATGCGATCCTCTGTTCCATGCATAATCAAAAGCGGTAGGGTTATGTCCGTGGCTCGATTAAAAATATAGTTGACTGCATCAATTATTCCTTTACCCAGGCGGGCTGATACCCGGTCATGGACCAGGGGGTCGTTTTGATAGGCGGATATCACTGCCGGATCTCGCGATAAGTCTTTTTGTTCAAGGTTGCTGGCAAGACTTAAAGAAGGAAAAAATAGGTCAAAAAACCGGGCCATGGCGATTTTATGTTTTTGCCGGTCAAGGACAGTATGTAAACAGGGGCTGGTTATTACTGCCCCATTGATACGGGGTTGGCGTTGAATCAAGAAAAAAGCACTAAGGGTTCCTCCCAGGCTGTGCCCATACAAAAAATGAGGCTTTCCGGGGTAAAATTCTTCAGCTTTATCAAGCAAAAGGCTAATATCATCACCGTAATGATCAAGGGAGGGGGTGTAGCCGCGGTGTCCTTCTGATCTGCCATGACCGCGAAGATCTATCGCTAAGGTGGCATATTCAGCGCCGGTTAACTTTTCAGCCCAGTGGCTGTAGCGTCCGCTGTGCTCCCCAAGCCCATGCACCAGGCAGATAATCCCTTTAATATTATCATTATCGGGCTCCCACTTGCGGGCAAAAAGGGGTAGAGTGTCTTCTGCCATCCAGCGCATTTCTTCGTGCTTCATTTAAAACTTTCTCCTTATTTACTGGTTTCTTTAATTATACCAGAAGTAGAAGATTATGATCATGCCTTTTGTTCTTTCTTCTATCATTAAACTGCAGGGATTTACCCACCCCCTGGAGAAATATTAATTTAATCATTAGCGCAGATATTTGTCTTTATATGCTTTAAGCAAGAAAACCTTACAATTCTGCGAATAAAATCGGGTAGAATAAGTCAATTTTTCAGGAAAGGTTGATTTAATGATTCCCCTGCAATATGAAGAAGATGTGTTCAGGGCCAATCATGCTTCCAACTGCCTGCCCTTGAAAGCTGTGCTTTTACGGGATCAAGATTTACTGCTGGCCCGAACTGGAAAAGAAGGCCGTATTTATGTTACTAAAATATGGAACTGGCGAGGTTAAACTCGAACTTCCCAAAGCAACCTCCACTAAAGTGATTAGCGGATCATCATCTCAGGCTCTTGCAGACCCTCAGGGTGCAGTAAAAAACGCTTTACAGCAACCGGTGGCCTCCCCGCCGCTTCAAGGAACAGTAGAGCCGGGTGAAACGGTATGTATTCTGGTTAACGATGCTACAAGAGCTGCACGCAGTGAAGTATTTCTTCCGCCCTTAATTGAAACCCTGGTAAGCGCCGGCGTAAATAAAAAAGACATCTTTATTGTTTTCACCAATGGTTCTCACCGCACGCTTGCCAGCAGGGAAATGAAGGATCTGGTTGGTAAGGAAGTAGCCTCTGAAGTGGCGATGTTTAACCATGATTGCCGGGACATGAAGAATCATATTGATTATGGTTTCACCAGACGGGGCACTCCTGTTCATGTAAATAAAATGGTGGTTCAGGCCGACCGGCGCATCTTGACCGGCAGCGTGGTGCACCACTTTTTTGCCGGTTTTGGCGGGGGAAGAAAAGCCTTAATACCCGGGGTGGCCGGATGGGAAACCATCCAAAAAAATCACAGCCTGTTGTTTGATAAGCGGGCCCAAAGCGGCAGGCTGGAGGGAAATCCGGTTCATGAAGATTTATTGGAAGCGGCTTTTCTGGCTGGCGGAGGGTTTTTGCTCAACACTGTCCTCAATGAAAAAAACGATATAAGCGGTGTTTTTGCCGGGAATATGGTCAAGGCTCATTTACAGGCCTGCTCGCTGGTGGATAAAATAAACGGGGTTTTTCTTGAAAATCCTGCTGATGTGGTAATAGCAAGCTGTGGAGGGCATCCAAAAGATATAAACTTATACCAGGCTCATAAAACCCTGGATAACACGATCCGGGCGATGAAACCGGGGGGCAGTTTAATCTTGCTGGCTAAATGCCCTGAGGGGATTGGCTCCGAAAATTATGAGAAGTGGGCTTCAAAACATTTATCCCTGCAGGATTTGGAGACGAAATTGAAAGCGCAATTTGAGCTTGGCGGCCATAAAGCTTACACTGTAGCTAAATTACTGCAAAAGGGGAAAGTCTACCTGTTAGCTGATCTGCCCCCTGAAAGAGCTGAAATGCTGGGATTTATACCGGTGACTACCCTGGATGAAGCTTTCAGTGCAGTTTACAGGGGGAAAACTGATCCTTTAACCTATATCTTTCCTCGCGGGGACCGGTGCCTTCCAAGTGTCGGAGCTTTCTCAGAATAAGCCTTTTAGTGGTCTGGTATAAGTATGTCTTTTTCCCGGTTCCTTTTTTTGAAAGGAGGGTTTGAACGATGAAAAAAACCAATGCGGCTAGAATTCTTGACCGGCTGGAAGTCGACTACCAGCTGCTTGAATATGCTGTAGACGAAGATGATCTAAGTGCCGAAAATGCCGCTCATAAAATGGGTTTTCCCTTAGAGCAGGTGTTTAAAACCCTGGTAGCTTATGGAGATAAAGCCGAAGTAATCATTGCTTCCGTACCTGGAAATAGAGAATTGGATTTAAAGGCCCTGGCCAAATTAAGCGGGAATAAAAAGGTGGAAATGGTTCCTTCAAAGAATATTCAGCAGTTAACCGGTTACATCAGGGGAGCGGTCTCCCCCCTGGGTATCAAAAGCAGTTATCCATATTACCTTGATCAAAGTGCTTATAATTTCTCCAATATTATCGTTAGCGCGGGGGTGCGCGGAGTGCAAATCGGTATTTCGCCTTACCAATTGGTATCAATACTTAACGCTGTTACAGGAAAACTGGTTCGTTAAAAAAATAGGGCATTCCCCTTATACAAAGGAACGCCCTAAGTTTTTTCTTAATTTGGTGTGCTATTCTATTTTACTGAGCAACGACGTTGGCTGCCTGAGGACCGCGATTGCCTTCGACAATTTCAAATTCTACAGTTTGTCCTTCTTCAAGTGTTTTGAAACCTTCGGCCTGGATTGCGGAGAAATGAACAAAAACATCACCATCTTCTTCAGTTTCGATGAAACCATACCCTTTGTTTGGGTTAAACCATTTTACTTTACCTTGCATGCAATTAATTCTCCTTCACTTAGTAATGATTTAAAAAGTGCAATTTCACCAAACGCTTTATCCTTACTAAGGGAAGGATAAAAGTCAGTTTGCCTGATTCGCATCTTTTTAATGCTTTTAAAACTTTAACATGTTTTGAAAAATAAATCAAGCAAAAATTGCGATTATGTAATTATAACTCTAATGCCCCGCACGGACAGGCCCTGATGCATTTCATACAGCCTTTACAGGTTGGAGCAAGCATCATTATTAGTATATTATAATATTATACTGTTAGCTTTAATTTGTCAAGGTCTTCATCCCTTTCTAAATTCAAAGCAGAAACCCTCCAATTTGAGCTTGGTGGAAAAGCTTGCCAATACTACACTGTAAAGGTTCTGATATCTTGAAACTTTTAGTTGAGCGTGTAAAAACAAATTGCTTTGACAGGAAATAATTTTTAGGCAGCGAATATATTAATATTGAAAACTGCCTGCCGGAGGTGAAATTGGTGGAATCAGTTATGTCGGTTAATTTTGAAGTTGGCCAATTAAAAAAGGTTTTGCTACATAAACCCGGCCTGGAGCTTAAGAATCTGACCCCGCGTTACCTGGAAGATTTACTTTTTGATGAAATTCCCTGGCTGGCCAGGGCCCAGAAGGAACATGATGGCTTTGCCCGGACACTTCGAAAGCACGGCTCAGAAGTTTATTATATCGATCATTTACTACAGGAAATAGTTGAAGATCCGGATGTAAAAAGTGAGTTGATCAAAAAACATCTTAAAGGCAGTCCCCTGATTGAATCGGATGTTATAAATACTATTTATAATTACCTTAATGAACAGGAGCCTGCACAATTGGTTTCTACAATTATTGCCGGTCTCCCCAAACAGGAAATTCAGCACCTCAAGAAGTATCGAACTTTGAGTGATTTAACCCTGAACAGTTATCCTTTTTATTTGGCCCCCCTGCCAAACATGTACTTTACCAGAGATCACGGAGCTATGATAGGCAATAAACTGCAAGTTAGCAGTATGTTTAACCCGGCTCGTAGACTGGAAACCATTTTCTTGCGTATGGTTCAAAAATACCACCCTCTGTTTAATGAAGTCGATTTAACCTTTACCGAAGAGATTCCCTACGGTATTGAAGGTGGGGATGTCCTGGTTTTAAACCCAGAAACCTTGATTATCGGCTTAAGTGAGCGTACCACTGAAGAAGCCATTGAGTGGGTGGCCCAAAAGTACTTAGTTGAAAAAGAGCTGGTTAAGCAAATAATCGTAATTCAAATCCCTTCCAGGCGAGCCTATATGCACCTGGATACTGTTTTTACCATGGTAGATTGGGACAAGTTTCTTATGTACCCGGGAATAAAGGATAATATCTGTGTTTACTGGTTGCATAAAAGCAGTGAAAATGTAGTGAATGCCAAAAATGGGTACACTTTAAAGGAAGCGCTGAGCAAGGCTCTGGCTCAAAAACAGGTGGAAATAATCTATTCGGGCGCCAATGATGAAATTGCTGCGGCCAGGGAACAGTGGGGTGACAGTACAAATACCCTGGCTGTTAAACCGGGAACGGTTGTCTGTTACGACCGCAATGAAGCAACCAATGAAACTTTGCGCAAACACGGAGTGAAAGTAATAGAAATAGAAGGGTCCGAACTGGTCCGGGGCCGGGGCGGGCCGCGTTGCATGAGTATGCCTTTGGACCGGGAAAATTATTAAACCTTTGTTACTAGAAGCTAACCACTATGCCGGTTAATTAACTATTTATGGTGGCCAGGCGGCAATGCCTGCCTTAGTTAAGATGGAGGTTTGTAGAAATGTTCTCTGTCAGGCAACTCAGTGCAGAAATGATGCACCCATATGTATAAGTGATTAAACAGGGCTAAAAGTAAAGCAGCCGGGGAAGCGAAGACAATTCCTGGGATATATAAAGCCATTGGCCCCAGGCTATATACTGTTATAGCAGTGGATCTAAATATATTTTCCCGGGCGTAGTCATAGTCTTCGCTGTCTTGTTCAGGTTTGAAATAATCTTCGCCGGCAAGCTGCTTAAAGTTTCCATCCCTGGCAAGTAAATAAAGCACCCATAAACAGGGAACGGCCAGAACCACAATAAAAAGCAAACGGTTTGGGTCAGAAATGGCCAAAACTTCCCTGTTGGCTATACCGCTGGCGAAAATGGTTGCTACCCGCAGGACCACTAAAATGGTATAGTCAGACATATAAGCAAGGTAACCAAGCCGGGGTGCATTTGTTGATAACCAGCGGGTTTCCAGTTCAGTGCGCAGGACAATTACCATGTATCCCTGGTGCAAAATTGCTGTCAGCACCCCTATCCATAACCATGAAGTGGTGCTGATACCTCGAAATTCTCCGAAAAAAAAATTGGGATAAAAGTTTAATCCTGCATTGGTTAAAGCCAACAGCAGGGCCAAAAGAACAAGATGCCACTCTTGTTTTCTCAGGATTCTTTTAAAAGTAATCACTAGAAGACCTCGTTTATAACTCTCTGTTTTATTTAACAATCAAGACATTGGTATTAGCTATTTGTAAAACGGCGTTGCTCACACTGCCTAAAAATAGCTTTTTAACTCCACCCATACCTCTTTGCCCGATAATGATCAGATCATAATTTTTCTCTGACGCGGTTTTGCTTATTTCTTCAGCAGGATGTCCTGTTTTGTAGATTGTGTCTACAGGGATATTGTGTTTTTCAAATTCTTTTTCAGCATCGGCGAAATACTTCTTTTGTTCTTCGAATAAGCGTTTGTCCATTTTTTTCATTTGTTTTTCTTCTTCAGGGCTGAAAGGATATTTTCCCTGCCAGAAATCGGGCAGGATAGAGGTGGTTTCGTGAACATGAATAATGGCAACCTCATTAATGTCGCAGATTCCGATCAGGTTAGAGGCTAATTCAATACATTTCTGGCTGTTTTTTGACCCATCTGTGGCTACTAAAATTTTCATATCTACCGGTCCTTTCTTTGCAATATATTTTTTCGGGTAACTTAAACTATTCTATGTAAAACAAGCTCTTACCTGCTCTGGCAAACGGATAAATAAATAGTATTTCGATAATAGAGCTATTAAGGTCTTGATTGGATTTTAAAAATGTCCCGCTAATTAGGACGCTTGGAATAAAAAAGGTTTCTGTGTAATCGAAGCGAATATTATTTCTACCAGAATTATTATTATATATTACGATTTATATCCCGGGGAAAAGTTATATTTATAAACTTTTTAGGGGGTGCTTTCATGCAAGCAATACCGACAATTGAAGCTATAAAAAAGGCCCGTGAAAGGATAAAACCTTATGTGCATTTTACCCCGGTATTTAGTTCATCGGCAATTAACCGGATCTGCAAAGCCAGCGTTTATTTTAAAGCGGAAAATATGCAAAAAGTGGGGGCGTTCAAAGCCCGCGGAGCGGTTAATGCCGTTTTTAGCCTGGATCAAAAAGAGCTCAAGTTGGGTAACGGCACTTATAAGGGAGTAATTACTCATTCATCGGGTAACCATGCCGCCGCCCTGGCTTATGCAGCAAGTTGCAGGGGCATTACGGCCCACGTGGTGATGCCGACTAATGCGCCCCCGGTCAAGAAAGCCGCTGTGGCCGGTTACGGGGTGGAAATTACTTTTTGCCCTCCCACCCAAAAAGATCGCGAGGAAACCATGGGCGAAATTATGGAAAAGACCGGGGCGATTTTTGTCCACCCCTATGATAACCCCCGGGTAATTGCCGGCCAGGGAACCGCGGCTATGGAGCTACTCGAACAGATTCCTGAAATTGATGCAGTGATAGCCCCGGTGGGAGGGGGCGGTCTTTTAAGTGGCACCGCTCTCAGTGTTTCCGGCCTTAAGCCTTCAGCTAAAATATACGGGGCCGAACCGGAAAAAGCAGATGATGCTTACCATTCTTTTCACAGTGGTAAAATCGTCCCGGTAGAAAACCCGCAGACTATTGCCGACGGACTGCGGACCTCCCTCGGGGAGCTCACTTTTCCGTTAATCCGGGAACATGTTTCAGAAATCCTGACCGTGAGCGAAACGGCAATTGTGGAGGCCATGCGCCTGGTGTGGGAAAGAATGAAACTAGTCATCGAGCCATCGGCGGCGGTCCCCCTGGCTGCCTTGCTAACAAAAAGAGACCTGGTGGAAGGCGAAAAGATCGGCCTAATTGTCTCGGGCGGCAACGTGGACCTGGATCAACTGCCCTGGCAGGGAAATAAATAATGAAGTGCTCAGCCAGGATTGGAATATGACCGCCCAGGTTTTGCGCATGGCCAATTCCATTTACTACGGTTATTCTCGCCGGATTGCTATTGTTACCGATGCTATTGTCCTGATCGGTCTTAAAACCGTGCGCAGAATTATCCCTGCCGCCTCGGTCAGTAAAATCTTGAAAAGAGAATTAAGCGGCTATGTCATACAGCCCTTTTTAAAATGTTTACTGCGAAGCATTAGTGCTTCGTTTTTTTATTTTCTCAAGCGAAAACGGGCAGTGAAGTGCCTTAAGATATCGGCCTGGTAGCTTATTTCCAGGCCCTTGAGCTCTTCTTTGCGGGAAGCAATTTGAGCAAAGGCTTTTACTACCTGGTCCATATGGCGGTCGGTATAGGCCCGCCGGGGGACAGTGAGGCGGACCAGCTCCTGGGAAGGAAAAATTTCTTTACCGGTTTCTTTATCGGTATAGCCGAAGGCGACAGTGCCTAGTTCGACCGACCTGATACCCGCTTCCCGGTATAGTTCCACACACACCGTTTGACCCGGTAAATACTTTTGCGGCAGGTGGGACAGGAATTTGCCGGCATCGACAAATACTCCGTGCCCGCCAACCGGCGTTACAATAGGGATGCCTACTTCCAAAAGCTTATGCCCCAGGTAGTGGACCTGCCCGATCCTGTCCTCCAAGTAATCTTCTTCAATGCCTTCATAGAGGCCGCGGGCTAAAGCTTCTAAGTCGCGGCCAGCCAGACCGCCGTAAGTGCGAAACCCCTCGTAGCTGATCTGCATCTGCACAGCCCTTTCATACCATGCTTCATTGTCTTTAAATGCCAAAAATCCCCCGATGTTAACCAGGGCATCTTTTTTTGAACTCATGGTGCAGCCGTCGGCATAGGAAAACATTTCCCGGGCAATATCCTTGACCGATTTATCCTGGTAATGTGGGTCCCTTTGTTTGATGAAATAACAGTTTTCACCATATCTTGCTACATCTAAGATCAGGGGCCGCCCGTATTTTTTGGCCAGCCTGGAAGCATCTCTGATATTGTCCATTGAAACAGGCTGTCCCCCGTTATTGTTGCAGGTAACAGTAATAATGATCAGGGGAGTTTTTGAGGCATTATTCTTCTTTAGCTCATCCTCAAGTTTATCCAGATCAATGTTTCCTTTGAAGGGATGATTGGCGGTGGAGTCAAGCCCTTCATCGATAACCAGGTTAAGCGGTACAGCTTTGCGGAGCCGAATATGTCCCTGGGTGGTATCAAAGTGCATGTTTCCTAAAACGGTCTGATCTTTTTCGACAAACATACCCATCAAGATATTTTCAGCGGCCCGTCCCTGGTGAGTGGGCACTACGTAACGGTAGCCAAAAATATCTTGCAAAGCTTCCTGGAGGTTATAAAAGTTTTTGCAGCCGGCGTAGGATTCATCGCCGAGCATCATTCCCGCCCACTGGTTGGCGCTCATTGACGAAGTTCCGCTGTCGGTTAGCAGGTCGATATAGACATTTTCGGCTTTTAAATTGAACAGGTTGTAGTGGGCTTCTTTGATTAACTTTTCTCTCATATCCCTGCTCTTCTGCCTGATCGGTTCGATCATTTTAATCCGGTAAGGTTCAGCGTAGGAATTTCTTTCTCTCAAAGATGACGACCTCCTTGCTCAAATTTGTAATACCTAAATCCTGATGTAAGCCAACAGTTCTCGAAGTATCTTTGCTCTCAAATTAAGAATAACATATTAATGAAATTTTTGAAAAAAAATTTCATTCAAGGGGTAAGAAAAATTACTTTTAATGAGATGAAGGCAGGGGTTTTTAAACATGTTTTCAAAATAAAGCGGCACTTCCTGAAGGAAAGTAAGAAGCGCCGCCAAGCACTGGTTTTGTCACTTGTTTAGCTGCCTTTTAATTCGCCCGCCGGTTTAAGGTTCAAGCAGTGAACCCATGAAAAGTATGCTGCCGGTCATATCATCTGCAATGGTGAAGAAAAACGGGCGATCGGCAATCATTGTAAACTTATCAGGCTTCGCCGATTCCAGGGTTACCTCCACTGAAGTGGCGGCAGCCGCTTCAGTGCCCTCTTCATTTACTTCGATAAAGCTTTTATGTTTAACTTCACTGATATAAAGCCTGGGTGGGATTTCCCGCATGCCGCTTAAATCTGCGGCGCTGTCATCAAAGGCGATAGCCATGCCCAGGTCTATTAAAATATCATTTAGGGTTGCTTCATATTCAAATGAAAACCGGGGCAGACCGAGTTTTCCTTCCCTGGTAACAAAGGAATCGGTCCATTCCGCCCAGCTGGCAGCGTCAAGTTGGCTGTAAAACTCTTCCAGGCCCGCCTCTTCTTCTGGCAGGAAAACATACATACCGATCCTTCCTTCGTCCCCGTAAGGCAGGCGCACAGCCTGGAAAAGATCGGTTTCAAGGTAAGAAAATTCGCTGTTTTGGAACATGACCGGGTGTTCTTTTTCGCTGCCATCGGGTAAGTTAAAGGGAATTTCCTCGGTTAATTCCGGGTCAAACTGTTCTGTCCATTCCCCGTTGAAGTAAATGGCATTGATCAGAAAAAGCACGGTCAGGGGGTTAATCGGTGGTTCGATGATATCTTCAATTTTGCCCCCGGTATTTTCATCAACCCAGCTGTTGATTATATTTACCGCTTCCGGGCCGGTAAAATTGAGCTCTGCTACTTCCGCATCAAAATACTCTTCGTTGCGCTGCAGGAAAGCTGCTTTAAAATCAATGCCTTCCCGGGCCCACAAAGAGTTTGCAATGGTCATTTCTACTTTTGGATCAGGGTTTCGCAGTATGCTCAGCAAGTCGGCAAAAGCTTTGTTTACTTCTTCCCTGCTCATATCTTTAAAGTGCAGGGTTTCCTCCATCGCCTCTCTAGTTTCTCCCTCGGCCCCGTTGTAGGTCATCACTAAAGCCGCCAGGATACTTGCTGGTGAAATAAACAAGTTTTCCTCTGCCTCTTCTTTTTTGAGCTGGTGGAAAATATCAAACCCGAGCCGGTTGTTGGCGCTGCTCAAGCGATGATCTACTTCTTCTGCCGGGGCGGCCAGGGTTTTTTCAGTTTTAAACATGTCACAGCCGCCGCTAAAAATAACCGTGGCTAAGAAAAATGCTAGCAATATCCCGGCCAGGCAAAGGTAAGTGGTATTTCTTTTATTCAAGGCAGTTGCCCCCTTCTTTTGTTCTTTACTTGTAAGACAAAAGAAATAAAGATTTGGTTCCCTGCTGAGCCTGAGTTTTAAAAAACTTCAAGAATAAAAGGAGGCAGCCGGCAGTAAGGTGAATATATATAAGAGGGAAGATGATCATCTTAAACCGGAGGGATTAATGTGAAAAATAACCGGGGGACCAGGATGAATGAAGCGGCCCAAAAAATCAAGAGGCGTCTTGCGGTAGCCCGCGGTGAAGAACCGGCCGCGCTTTTGCTTAAAAATGCTAAAGTAGTTAATGTTTTTAGCGGGGAAATAATAAAGGGCAATGTGGCCATCGATGAGGGCTTTATAGCTGCCGTGGGTGAGCAGTACACCGAAGGAAAAGAAACCATCGATCTAAAGGGCAAATACATTGCTCCCGGCTTGATTGACGCCCACCTACACGTGGAAAGCACTTTACTGCTGCCCCCCGAGCTGGGCCGGGTAATCGCCGCGCACGGGACTACGGCAGTGATTAACGACCCTCACGAAATAGCCAACGTCCTAGGCGCGGATGGAGTTAAACTAATGCTTGAAGCATCTGAAGAAGCGCCCTGTGACTTTTTTGCAACGGTGCCTTCTTCTGTTCCTTCCACTGATATGGAAACCGCCGGTGGAGAAATCAATTCTGCCATGGTAAAAGAACTGCTTGCCCACCCCAGGGTGGTAGGATTGGGAGAAATGATGAATTACCCCGGCGTGACCGGCGGAGATGAAGAAGCGCTGAAAAAAATAGTTGCCGCTGAAGAGGTCAAGAAAGTCATTGACGGACACGCTCCGGCGGTTACTGGAAGCGGTTTGCAGGCGTACCTTTCTGCCGGGATCAGCACCGATCATGAAAGCATTACTGCTGGGGAAGCTTCCGAAAAATTGGCCGGGGGCATGAAAATAATTATCAGGCATGGTTCTGCTACTTCCAGTTTGCAAGAACTGTTATCCCTGGTAAACCCTACAAATAGTGATTCGTTCATGTTTGGCAGCGATGACCGGGAAGCCGGTGAACTGCTGGAAAAAGGACATGTTAACGAAATATTGCGGAGCGCTGTAAGTTTAGGGATGGACCCGCTTTTAATGATTAAAATTGCCAGCCTGAATGCAGCCCGCCATTACCGCCTCTATGACCGGGGTGCGGTTGCGCCCGGTTACCGGGCCGATTTGGTAGTATTTGATGACTTGCAGAATTTTCGCGCCTCACTGGTTTTTAAAGACGGCAGAAAAATAGCTCGCGATGGAGTGTTTCTTGCGCCTGAAACCGCATACGAACTTTCGCCTGCAGCCAGAGACAGCGTTAAGCTAAAAAGTACTATTAAAGAAGAAGATTTCCGCTTGCAAAAAACTGCAGAAAAAATCCCTGTTATCGGGGTAGTTTCGGGGCAGCTGGTAACAGAAAAGTTGTTTCTCGAGGTTGAAAGTGCCGAAGACGGTTTTATAGCGGCAAAGCCTGCACCGGAAATAAACAAGATAGCGGTTATTGAGCGGCACGGCAAATCAGGCCGGGTCTCGGTCGGTTTAATCAAAGGATTTGGCCTGGAGCAGGGAGCTCTTGCTTCCAGTGTTGCTCACGACTCTCACAACCTGGTGGTGGTTGGCGCTTCTGAAAAAGCCATGGCGGCGGCGGTAAATGAACTGGCCCGGACCGGGGGCGGTTTCGTTGCCGTAGATAACGAGGCTTCGATCAAAGCCTGCCTGCCCCTGCAGGCGGCGGGGTTGATGTCCACTGAAAACGCTTCCGTAGTGGCTGAAAAAATGGCGGCAGTCCTTAAGGCCGCCGGTGAACTGGGCACAAAGCTGCCCCAGCCGTTTTTAACCTTATCGTTTATGGCCCTGCCGGTTATACCCGCTTTGAAAATTACCGACCGTGGCCTGGTGGATGTGGATAGCTTTGCCTTTATCTAAGCTTTGCAAAAGGGGCCATCTTTAAGCGTAAAGCTCTTCTAAAACTTCACTGAACCCTTCCAGGCGGGTCAGGGCCTGCCCCCAGGGGAAACTGTCCCCGTCGATGCAGTCCCCTTCGATCGCTAAAAAAGGGATTTCCTTTTCCCGCAGCTTTTTCTTTATGGCCATGGTTCCCCCGACCGACTGGCGGCAGCCCCAGTGGGAAAAGTGGATTACCCCGTGGGCCTTGTAGTCATGAACCATTTTTTCAAGAGTATCCAGGCGGCGGTCCAGGGGGCCGAGGCCCGGATGAGAGAGCACCTTGCGGGCCAGGCTTTCAAAAGGCTTTTCCGGGTCGAGCGGTGGCCAGTAAACGTAGTTCATTTCTTCAGCGACAATTTTATGCTTTAACTCTTTTTCGAGGTAGGAAATCATTTCAGAAGAATGGTAGGGCGGCAGATGCACCCAGATCAAGCGGAAATTTTCTTCCCGGCCTTTATCCTGCTCAGGTTTTTTCCGCTTCACTACTTCCTGCAGTTCTTCGGCTAAAGTCCGGTAAATTTCAGGGGATTCCGGGTGGCCTTCGCCCAAGAGGGTCAGATAGACGTAAGCCAGCCCTTCTTTACCGTTCAGCGGGGAAGGAACATCTTGCCGTAATTTGCTCACCTGAAGCTGGTACTCGCGGGCCCGGTTGGAATGGTCAAATACTTCGGCAATGCGCTCGCTGGTCAGTTTTATGCCCGTCTTTTTTTCCAGGTCCCCGGCAATCTCGGCAAGCTGGGAAGCGATGTAATTTAATGATTGATCGTTTTGCCGGAAAGGGACATCAAGTAAATAAAGTGGTTTGTCATAACGGCGGGCCATGTACTGAAACAGTTTGGGGGCCCCGTCGCAGAGGTGGGAGCTGGCCATTAGAAAGTCCGGCAGGGGGAAATATTCTAAGGCAGTTCCCGCGGCAGCGCAGCGGTGAAAAGAACAGCTGTCGGTGGAAAGGCCCATTTGTTCCGAGTGACTTAACAAATCCTGGGCGATTTCCATAGAGGCCGCCACCCCGGAAGCGGCTTCAGGGGCGAAGGGTACCAGGTCGAATAAATAAACCAGCTCCCCGGGGAAAAAAGCGCTGGTCCAGGCTACCGGTTTCTTACGGTGGTACGCTTCCGCAGCCTGATCCAAACCCATGGCGATCAGCTTCCGCTTGGCTTCAAAATCAAACTGGTTGTTTTTAACAAAAACTTCCCGGGCCAGTTTGTAAGTGCCCGCTGAAGAAAAAAGCTTCCGACCCAGCTTTCCCTTTAATTGGTCTTTGAATATTTGTTGTGGATTGATCAAAATTGTTCCTCCTGGTTTACTCCAGTATTTCCAAGAATGCTTCCACCCTGGTTTTTAACTGTCCCAAATCTTCCTCACCCAGCTCGGATTTTACTTTCAGGTGGGGAATATCTTTTTCTTTAAGCAAATCCTGCAGCATTAAGTAATCATAATGGCCCATATCGCAAAACATTAGATCGTGGTAAATTACTGCATCCACCTGTAACTCTTCAAGCAGGTCGCGGCAATATTTTTCCCGCGCATTCCGGTTAAAGACCCTTGGACAGGGTGGTTTTTCCAGGTAGCTGCGAGCGATTTTTTCCATTATTTCTGTCCGGGACTGCTCTTTACCAGGAGCAATTTCCGGCATGGGCTTTTGCAGGTAGCGCATTCCGGCACAGTTTTCCGGGTAGAGGTTAAGCCCGGGGTAACCGGTGAGCATTTCTATTAGCCCCCTGGGGGGCAGTCCCCCGGCAAGCATTAAAGCTTCTCTGCTATTAGGGCCAGCCCCGTTCTTGCCTGGATTGTTTTTTTTTACATTATTATCAGCTTTGCTATTTGTGGATTCATCTTCAATAATGTCCTTATATTTACCAGCGAACTCCTCCGGGGGCAGGGAGGTTGCTTCCACTGCCAGGCTGTATAGGCCTAAAGGAAAGGCTTCTTTTAGCCGGGGCTCGCCGTTAAGCGCTAACGCTTTTTCGATCAATTCCTTTTTTTCTCCGTAAAGTTTAAGCGCTTGCAGAAGGCTGTAATTATTAACAGGGTTTCCTTTTTCGCCAAGGAAATCCGCTAAAAGCTCCAGCTCCCCGGCAAAATATTCACAGGCCTTTTGATCCTGCCTGCGGGGAACATCGAGCAAATATACGAAGAAATCGCTTTCTTCTTTCAACACGTTATAAAGATGGGTCATGGCATTGCAGGAGTTGGCCACCACGATACCCTGCAGATCGTCGTACAATCCGCTGCGGAGGTTGCTCAATATTTTGCGGGGGTAGGGGCAAATATTAGGTGGCAGGGCATCTTCCACGCTGGCATGCCCGACTTCCTTATGCGGCAGCAGGCGGTAGGGGATAAGGCCTGCGGCATAGATTATTTCTTCCGGGGTGTAGGTGCAAAACCAGCCTACTGTTTTTAAGTTTTGCTTTAGCTCTTCAGCCATATCCAGGCCTCCGTCAATTGCTTCATTTTCTTGCTTCTATCTAAAATGGATCGGCTATTTTAAAAATAAACAAAGGCGGCCGGCTGAATAGGGGTATTTTAGGGGGGATGCCGACCGCCCTTGGATTTTATTAACTATGAACCTTTTCTTTTTCGTTGTTAATTTCAGCCCACTTATCTTCTGCTTTTTCTCTCCAGGCTTCAGCAACGGCATCCATTTTTCTGGACATATGATGCTGCAGGACTGTATCCGCACCTTCGTGAGTCGGTTCGGCGCCAGATTCTTCAACCATTTCTCTCAGCTGTTCTGGCCGGTCAATTAAGGGGCAGGGCCGGAGCAGGTTGTGGTCGAATGGCTGCCGTTTTTGGTATGCTTTAAAAAGTGGGTTCTGCAGGACTTCCTTGAGCGATTTGTCCTTGATAGTATCTGCAGCGAAGTGCACGAAGGCGCAAGGCTCGACGTCACCGTTGGCATTGATGTGGAAGTAGCGGCGACCGCCGGCAATACAGCCGCTGGTCAGTTCGCCATCGTTCCAGAAATCAGCGACCTGGATTGGCTTGGTGGTGCGGAGTTCCCGCACCCGGTCCACCAGCGCTGCCCGCTGTTCGGGAGTAACCATCAGTGAAAGGTCGGGTTTGTCGCCGATGGGGATGTAATGGAAAGACCAGCCGTAAAGGGCTCCCTTTTCGATCAGGAAATCCATAAATTCATCCGAATAGACTGAGTCTGCATTTTCTCTGGTGATGGTAATGCTGAACCCGAAGGCCACCCCTTTTTCTTTGAGGCGATCCATTCCGGCCATGATTTTGTCGTATACTCCCTCACCGCGGCGCTGATCGGTTACTTCTTTATTACCTTCTAAGCTGATGGCAGGAGTAATATTACCCACATCCCGCATCCATTCGGCGGTTTTTTCGTCGATCAGGGTACCATTGGTGTAGATCATAAAGGCTACATCGTAGTGCTTGCGGCAAAGCTCCGGCAGGTGTTTCCACATCATCGGTTCTCCGCCGGACATGGTGATAAAGTACATACCCAGTTCTTTTGCTTCGCTGACAATTCGATCCACTTCTTCAAAACTCAAGCTGTGTTGGCGCTCATAGGCGCCGGCCCAGCAACCTTTGCATCTCAAGTTACAGTTGCTGGTCGGATCGATCAATATAGTGTAAGGTACGCTTACTCCTAACTCTTCAGCACATTTATGCTGCCTGGGCACCCCCACCAGTGACGCATTGACGAAAAAGTTGTTAATCAGGTGATCATGGACGTTTTCATCCAATTCATTGATAATCCGGTTAATGTATTCTCTTAAAGCCGGATTTTCTTTCAGTTGAGCTTTAATTCTTCTGGCATATTCTTTATGGTTCGGGGCTACCGCTACTTTTTCGACCATATCAAGAGCTTTTTCCAGGTTTTCTTCCGGGTTTTTCTTCAAGTAACCCATTATAGTTGTAAATACCTTTTCACCGAAAAATCGCTTGCCTACTTCCATACTTTTGGTTAACATAACAAATCATTCCTCCCTATATTTAAATTTATAATTTCATACAGGCTTACATTTAAGCTTTCTGCCACGCGTGCGTTGGGAACCAAAAGGGAAAAGTTACTTTATTGTTATTGGCTGATTTACCCTTATTAGTTAATAAATGTTAACTGCTGCAGAAATTTTTTTGTTTTTTCCAAATCTACCTAGTGGTAATTTTCCTGGTACTTCCTTGCCTCATTGCTGGAGCAGTGGTTGGTGGCCCGTTTAGTTACATTTTGCTGTAAACGGCCCACATCTTCTTTTAATATTTCCGAAGAAATAGTTTTTACTGCATCCAAAAGCATCTTTTGAAAATGAACCTGGCTTTCGTTCAGTTGATAATAAATCCAGCGTCCTTTCTTGTTTCTTACCACCATGCCCGCATCTTGCAGGACTTTCAAGTGCCTGGAAATCTTGTACTGATCTTCCTGCAGGGCTTCAACAATTTCACTGACACACACTTCCCGGGACTGATGCAGCAGAGCCAAAATCCGGATTCTGGTTTTCTCCGACAAACTTTTAATTGCTTTCACATAGTCCTTCATATGTGTCCTCCTGTCACATATGCGTCATTATGCATATATTGTAGCATGGCTAAAAAAAGCTGTCAAATTGCTGTTCTGGACATCTGGACTTGCCCGAACAGTTGATGGACATGGATAAATATAATAACAAAGGGACTCAGTTTTTATTTGCTGTAATGCTCTGATTTAAAAAGCGGTTGTGTTATAGTTATGTTAAAATGAAAGATAGTTTTTAAAGGGTTTGTGCCGATTAAACTTTATTGAGAGGTGACTGATAACTTATGAGCGCGGGAAAATTGCTTGAAGGAAAGAAGATCTTAATCATGGGGGTAGCCAATCAGCGCAGTATAGCCTGGGCTATAGCCAGAGAATATGCAAAAGCCGGGGCTGAACTTGCTTTTTCCTACCAGAATGAACGCTTCAAGGATAAAGTGGAAAAGCTTGTTGAAAGCGAAATGCCCGGTTCGTTACTTTTGCCCTGTGACGTTACAAATGACCAGAATATAGAAGAAATGGCTTCCAGGCTAAAGGATGAGTGGGGCGTTTTGCACGGGGCCGTACACAGCCTGGCCTATGCCAAAAGGGAAGAGCTTGATGGCAAGTTTGTGCACACTTCGCGGGATGGTTTTTTAATAGCCCATGAAATTAGCGCCTATTCCCTGGCGGCCGTGGCCAACCACCTCTACCCGCTGATGAGTGAAGGCGGCAGCATCATTACCATGACCTTCCAGGGCTCTGAAAGAGTAGTGCCCAACTATAACGTGATGGGCGTGGCCAAGGCTTCGCTAGAGGCCAGTGTGCGCTACCTGGCTTCCGATTTGGGGGCAGAAGGAATCAGGGTTAATGCAGTTTCAGCTGGGCCGATCCGCACCCTTTCAGCCAAAGGTGTAAAAGATTTTAACAGTTTACTTGAAGGAATGGAGGAAAAAACTCCATTGCGGCGCTTGGCCCAGGCTGATGAAGTGGCCAAAGCCGCCCTCTTCCTGACTTCTGACTTATCAAGTGCAATTACCGGCACGGTGCTTTACGCCGATGGCGGCTTTCACATTATGGGCGCTTAAAAAGGTTTGCTTTTGGCAAGAAATATTCCGGAAACTTTCTTTGAAGGGATCAAAAAGGTATAAAAATAGAACTTGTTCAGGGTTGGATAAAGAAACCCCTATCCAACTATTTTACCGGCTGTAACAGAATTGGCCGGTGCATTGATCCTGGACGGGATAATAAGCTAAAAAGCAGCCTGACCAAGTCCTGAGGGCGGCCGGCTGCTTTTTCACTGCTTGATGAGGATTTCTTGCAGTTTTTCTTCCAGGTCATGGAGCGACACGCGGGTATTGCGGCAGGGCCCCATTGGCCGTTCATTTAATACGCCCCAGACCGGCATGGGGTAGCTGTCAATAATACCGCTTGATAAGTCTCTTTCGCAGGCTACGGCCAAAACACAATCCGGGCGCAATTTTTTTACCGCCTGCCGGGCCAGGGTTCCCCCGGTGACCACCTGCACCTTAACCTGCCATTTTTCAGACAGTGAGAGCAGGCTGTCAATGGGACATTTTCCGCAGCGCCGGCAATTGTATGGATCTAAAGTAATTTTATGCGGGCAATCTTGATCCTGGAGGCAGTGGGGTAGTAAGAGCAGCAGCTTGTTCGGGGCCACTTTTTTATGTTCGGTTTCAATCAGCTTGTTGTTGACCACGATAAACGAACCCTGCACCCGTTCCTGGGCAATATGCAAAGCCTTCCCCAGTTGAACAATAACCGGGAATAAAAAAACCATTACTTTTTTTACCAGCCGGTTCAATCCAGGCGGAGGGGTTCCCCGCAAAAGCGAGATAGTTGCCACGGCGAGGGCTAAAAGCGACGCCAGGGCTACCACGGCCAGGATAACAAGAAACCCCAAAAGGATATAATGAAACACCACCGCTTCCGGCCTGATTAAAAAGTAGGCTAAAAGAGCCAGCGAGATAATCAATAGGAAGGTAAACAGCAGGAAAAGGCCTAAAAACAGGCGTTTGTGTGTGGTCAAGTTACCTTGCACTCCCCGTAAAACCAGCTGGTTATTTTATGTCACCTTACTGATCACATTTTAGCATAACTAAAGCATTTTTGTTGCCATCATTTTCTGCTTAAATTTAATCTGCTTTTAATTTAGGGGATAAATAGGGGTGTGCCATGTTTTTTTATTAAGATCCATTATTATTTGCAGGAATCCTTAAAGAATCATCGAAATTATATTAGATATTAAGATAGTTTAATTTTTAGGCCTGCAGACAGGGCCGGAGAAGAAAGTTGGTGGGTTAAATGACTGAACTGTTATGGCAAACTGTTTTGATCGTGTTTATTTACTTTTTAATCTTTTTCATCGTAGCCCAGGTGATTAAAAACAATTCCATTGTCGATATGGGTTGGGGCGCGGGCTTCGTGATTATCGCCCTGGCTACCTTGTTCCTGGAAGGCTCTTTTACCGCAAGAAACCTGGTTGTCACTTTACTGGTCACCATCTGGGGGGTGCGGCTTACCTACCATATCGTGCGCCGCAACTGGGGCAAGCCGGAAGACTTTCGCTATGCCAGATGGCGTGAAGAGTGGGGCGCTTTATTGGTGCCCCGTGCCTTTTTCCAGGTGTTCATGTTCCAGGGGTTAATGATGCTCGTTATCAGTTACCCGATCGTGCTGGTTAATGCTTATCCGGCATCCGGCTTTGGGGTTCTTGATTTTATCGGCTTATTGATCTGGATTACCGGTTTCTATTTTGAATCGGTCGGGGATAAGCAACTCGCCGATTTCCTGAAAAACCCGGCCAACAAGGGCAAGTTTATCCAGGCGGGCCTGTGGAAATATACCCGCCATCCCAACTACTTCGGCGAGGCGACCATGTGGTGGGGCATTTTTATTATCGCTCTTTCGGTACCGCTGGGCTGGACCGGGATTATCAGCCCTCTGTTAATTACCAGCCTCCTGCTGTTTGTCTCCGGGGTGCCTATGCTGGAAAAGAAAATGATGAAAAAACCTGGGTACCAGAAATATGCCGAGCGGACCAGCAAGTTTATCCCCTTGCCGCCTAAGCAAAAGTACGGAAAGATCAAATAACCAACTTGTTGCGGGAGGTTTAATTAATGTTTAAATTTATCCAGCTCTACCTGGTTGTATTCGCATCCTTTTTTGTCATCGATATGATCTGGCTCGGGGTGGTGGCTAAGAAATTCTACAGGACCCAACTCGGGTCGATGATGGCTAAGAAAATAAACTGGCCGGCGGCGATAGTCTTTTATTTGCTTTATATTGTCGGTCTGATCTTTTTTGTAATTTATCCCGCCTTAGGCCAGGATAGCTGGTTTTACGCTTTCTGGACCGGCGCTTTCTTCGGGCTGATCTGTTATGCCACCTACGACTTAAGCAACCTGGCCACCCTGAAGGGTTGGCCTAAGGCCGTAACCGCGGTTGACCTGGTCTGGGGTTCGACTTTATCGGCGATCCTTTCTACCATTGGCTTCTTCTACGGTCAAACAATTTTTTAAAAAGTTGTCAGCGACCCCCTGACAACTTTTTCTCTAGTTGGGTTAAAAAGAGCTCCGTTAATTCCGGGTCAAACTGGGTGTCCGAGCACCTTTTAAATTCAGTGATGATTTCCTCTAAACTCTTGGCCTTGTTGTAAGGCCTGTCACTTTTCATCACTGCCCCAGCGGGCGATAATATCTACTTCCCGGTAGGTTTGCCGGATGTGCCAAACACATTTTCAGGAATGAAGTATTTGCAGGTGGCAATCTCCAGCCTGACTTATTTCGACTGAGCTTTTTCCTGCAGAAAAATTAACGATAGTCAATTAATAGTTGGAAATATGAAAAGCGTGATTAAATTAAGCAAATTTTACAAGAGGATCTGTTATTACTGAAGGCTTTATGGTTGCAAATAACATGCTTAACAAAATCATAAAACTGAAAGCGCCGGGCAGCGCAATTATTTGACCGGTTTGGCGCGTTCTTCAGGAGAAGTTTCCTTGATAAAGCGCACCGTGTTTTCAATATAGCTTAGATAATCTTCGATTTCCGTTTCTTTTTGTTTTTGATTCCACCCGTAAAAAGAGGCCATGATGGCAGCCACTTTTTCAGCCAGCTCTTTTTGCTTGTGGTGCCAGATTGTCCACTGCGCTTCGGTGCGGCGGCAGAGAACATCGATTAGCCTGGGGGCGTTTTCATGTTCCAGGATATGAGAAATTTCCGCTTCACAGTGTAAGTAGCCCTCTAAAAGCGGACGGCCCCTTTGCGGGTTTTCCTGTATTTTTTCCAGGATTTCCACCCCGGCCCGGCCATACTGCTGGTGCAGGTGAGTTAAAAGATCCGGGTGAGCCGATTCCTGGAGGTTCTTTTCTGTAATAATTTGATCAAAGTCTTTCCTGGTCAGCCCTACCCGGAACGGTATTTTGGAAAACCCGCGCCGGTAGTGTTCTTTCCTGGTAAAGCCTTCTAAGAAGTTGTTTTCTACCAGGTAAAAAAGAAGATCTTCGGCCATACGCCGGTGAATGGTTGATTTGCCCCCGGCAATGGCTACAACTCCGTCCTTTGTCTGAAAGATCTGGTGTTTGCGGGAAACATCCGACTCTTGTTTGGCCCCCTCTTCTTTAATCAGGGGCCTGATTCCGGCAAAAGTGCCGATTATATCGTTATAGGTTAACCTGGCATGAGGAAACATCTTATTGACTGTGCGCAAAAGGTAGTCGCAGTCTTCCTTGTTGCACCACGGTTCGTCCAAGTTTGTTGATTCATGGTAGTAGGCGGTGTCGGTAGTGCCGATAAAAGAGACCTTTCCCCGGCGCAGGACAAAGAAAAACCGGTTATCGTCAATCGATATTATACTAAAAGCATTACGGTTGCCCACTCTTTCGTTGGGGACAACAACGTGGACCCCCTTGGTCGGATAAATGCGCGCCTGTTCGTAGTCAGCTGCTTTAAGCGCTTCATCGGTCCAGGCCCCGGCTGCCGCTACGACACATTTGCCTTCGATAGAAAAGCTGTCGCCGCCTAATGCGTCAACAGCTTTCACGCCGCGGACCCATCCTTCAGAGTCTTTTACATAGTCCCCGGCGCGGATGTAATTTAAGGCAATAGAGCTGCCTTTGCAGTAATCCACACTCTCTTTAATCGTTTCAAGGGTCACCCGGGCATCGTCACAGTTGCTATCGTAGTAAAAACCGGCCATGATCATGTGCCCCAGTTCGGGGTCTTTGGTGGTAATTGCCGGTTCGAATTCTTCTACGAAAGCCTTTTTAAAAATTCTCGATTTCCGGTAGTTTTTGAACTCGGTAAACCAATCCGAAAGAATATCATACAGCTTAACCCCGATGCGGATCTGATGCGGCCTGGCTTTATAATTCTCGTAAGAGGGATAAACAAAGCCAAGCGGCCTGACCAGGTTGGGGAAATGACTGCGCAGCCAGTTTCTTTCACCGGTTGATTCCCTCACCAGGCCAAATTCTCCGGTAGTTAAATAGCGCATTCCTCCGTGGAATAGCTTAGAGGACCGGGAAGAGGTGCCAAAGGCAAAGTCGTTTTTATCAAGCAAGCAGAAAGAAATGCCTCGCAGGGCGCATTCCCGGGCTATACCGGCCCCGGTGATCCCCCCGCCGATGATGACGATTTCGAATTCTTTTTCTGCGGCGGCTTTGATTTCGTTATTCCTGGTGTGGGGATTCCATTTTCTAAGCACTTTTTATCACCTTTACTTCATTAATTTGATTGGGGCTTTTTTATTGTTATTTGGCCTCAATTTGCCTGGAAGATTAAGCTTGTTTATACAATAACACAAAATTGACTTAGAGTGATCATTAAAAAAACAAATCAGGATTAATAATTCTTTTTTGCTGATTATTTTATGATTAATCTATAAATATTCATGGCTTAGGTGCCATACACATGTATCCGAGGATAAGATATAATAAAAATAAATCGAATCTTAAGGAGGCGGCACTGATAATGAATACTGTAGAAAGAGCGCTTATGCATGGCCTTTTTGTCCATTTGCACCATAATATCGACCAGGCCATTGATTTTGGGAAATTTAAGGATTTAAATGATTTGGTAGGTCAGTCTTCTCCAGGCAAGCTCCTGGTGGGGCCAGATGCCAACGATGATGCTGCTGTATTTAAACTGCCGGAAGATGATGGGCTGGTGGTAGCCAAAATGGAAAGCCACTGTTCGCCATGTGTGCCCAGACCTTACGACAGTGCAGCCACCGGAGCGGGCGGGGCAATGCGCGATGTAGTGGCCATGGGCGGCAGACCGCTTTTTTTACTCGATTTTATCGGGACCCGTCCCCTGGATCAGGAAGTAATTGTCGGTCCCTGTGGTTTTGATGGAAAATGCACCTGCGGCAAGTGCGAAAAAATGACCAGCGGGGACCGGATCAATTTAATCGTGCAGGGGATTCATGACATGTGTAAAGAAATGGGGGTTTTCGTGGTTGGAGGGGGTCTTTCCACTTCTTTTAGCGATATAGTCCCGGCCGTAGTTGCTGCAGTTATTGGCAGACTGGTCACCGATAAACCTATTACCAAGCCGGCAAAAAATGTGGGAGACCGGTTGATTTTAATTGGAGAGACCGGCAATGATGGCAATGATACCCTTTACCGGGCGGGCCTGGTTGATACAATGCGACCGGCAGAAGCCTTATTTAGGGAGGAAAAAACCGCGATGGAGGCAGCCCTTGCTGCAATTGCTACCGGGAAAATCAATGCCTGTTCAGATCTGGGTGCAGCGGGTATTGGGGCTGCCGTAAGCGAATCGGTCCGCTTCGGCGGGCTGGGGGCTCGCGTGGAACTTTCATCTGCTCCGCTCAAAATGGAAAATCTCACCCCGGAAGAGATTTTGATTTGTGAAACCCAGGGGCGCATGCTTTTCCAGGTGGCCCCGGAAAATGTTGATGAGGTAATGGCAGAAGCAAAAGCCAGAAGGGTGAAAGTGGCTGATATTGGTAAGATTACCGATGAAAAAGAAGCGGTATTTTTCCACGGGGGCAGTGAGGTGGCCCGGATTCCTCACCAGCCGCCGCCGGAGCTAGATAAATAATGCGATGAAGATGAAAAGAAGCAGATTTTCTATAAATACTTGAATTATTGGTTGACATGAGTGTTTTTGTGTTTTATAAAGATGTTTGCAAGGAGGGAGTAAGATGGAACTTTTAAATAGAGAAGACATCGAAATGCTGTTGCAGCAAAAAGGTTACGGGCCCTGTATTTCTATTTATATGCCTACAGAAAGTGGTAGGGAAAAGGCCAAGGCAAATTCAATTCGTTTTAAGAATCTGGTGGCCGAAGCTGAAGAACAACTTGATAACATCGGTATTGACCGCCAGGAAAAACAAAAATTGCTTGGGCCTGCCAAGCAGTTGATTGATGATTCCTATTTCTGGTCCAATCAAACCGATGGGTTTGCCTACTTCATCTCCCCGGGATATTCCAAATTTTTCAGGTTGCCAATTGAATTCAATGACTTTGCCACGGTTAGAGAAAGTTTTCATATCAAGCCGCTTTTCAGGTTGCTCGCTTCAGACGGGCATTTTTATGTTCTTGCTTTAAGTCAGAAGGATGCCCGCTTGTTAAGGTGTACCCAAGTTTTAGCTGAGGAAATAGACACGAGCGATTTAATCAGAAAGTTCGAGGATAAATTTTCCAGTGAATTGCCCGAGGAGTATCTGCAGTTTCACGCCAGGGCTCCGGCATCGGGGACCATGCGGACGGCCATTCACTTTGGCCACGGCGGGGAAATTGACAGCGCTTTAAGAGAAAAGTTACTTAAGTACTTCCGTTTCATAGATAGCGAGCTTCAGGAAATGCTTGATGAAAAAGAGATCCCCATGATTTTAGCTTGCGTAGATCATATTTTCTCACTTTACCGAGAAGCAAGCAAGTATCCGATGCTTTTTGAAGAAAAAATAAGTGGCAACCCGGAAAATATGAGCAAAGAGGAGCTGCATCGCAAAGGCCTGGAAATAGTCCAGCCTTATTTCCAGCACGAACAGGAGAATGCCAAAGCCCGCTACCGGGAATTACAGGGTACGGGCAGGACCTCGAACCAGATTGAAGAAATCGTGCCGGCCTCTTTTCACGGCCGGATAAGTGATATATTTGTCGCGGTCGGAGTTCAGCAGTGGGGCAATTATGATCCGGAAAATAACGAAATAAAACTTAGTGAAGGCCCTCTCACCGGCAATGAGGATTTAATCGACCTTGCTGCGGCGGAAACATTTTTAAATAACGGTAAGGTTTTTGCTCTGGAAAAAGAGCAGATGCCTGATAATCCTCCGGCTGCCGCAGTTTTTCGCTGGTAGATGAGAAAGGCTTTAACTTAAAAAATAAAAGAAAAAGGCAGCTTAAATGAAATAAGAAATGATCATTGTCCCTAAACGGGGCAGGACATTTAAGCTCGAGCAAGGGACTAAATAAAAAGTGACAGATATTGGGGGTCGGCAGGTGGCGGATCTATTGGCCTTCAACTATAAAGATCCCCGGGAGTGGCTTTCAACCGGCGCTACCATAGATAGTAATGATACTTTGTTTTTGCATCCGGGCGATTACCTGGTGCTGGAGGGGCAAATGGTTTTAATTATTGCAGTTACGGCCTGTGCGGTGGAAGAAAGTCCCTGTAACGCTTACCGGTGTACCCCGGTTAAGGTGGAAATTATAATTTAATTTTACTGAATTATAATTTTGGGAAGGATAACCGGGGGAGAGCAAAGAAGGTTAAATTTTGGATCAAAAAGATGATCGAAATTAATTTTAGGAGGTTTTTTATTTAAATGGTAGATGTTCATCAAAAAGCTAAAGAATTGGGCGATGAAATTCGCAAAACAGAAGAGTACCAGGAATTGGAGCGGACCAGTAAAAATGTCCAGGAAAATCCTGAAGCCAGTCAAATGATCCAGGAAATGCAGGATCTTCAGCAAAAGATTCAGTTTGCCCAACAATCCGGAGTTGAACCCAGCCAGGAGCAAGTCCAGCAGTTTAACGATATCAAGGCCAAGATGGATGCCAATTTGACAATTCAAGCTTATGGCAAGGCCCAGGAAGCGTTTAACCAGCTGATGCAGGATATCAACAACTCCATCAGTGACGGGATTAAACCGAGTGAAGAGGGCAAAGACACTGAACAATAACCAATTTGATTGAGATTGATGGGCAGTTCACAGCATCCTGCCGCAGCGTTTAGCCACATAAGGACTTGAGTAAGGTTTTTAAGGCTTAAGGATGTTTTTGTGAACTGCCGGTTAGTTTCCCCTGCTGATAATTAATGTGCCGGTCTTACTGCATCTTGCGGGGTTTAGTTTATTTCGGGAGGAGAACCAAATGAAAAAAGCTCTAACCGTTGCCGGTTCTGATTCGGGTGGTGGAGCCGGAATTCAGGCCGATCTGAAGACATTTGCCGCCCTGCAGGTATACGGAATGTCGGCGATCACCGCTGTTACAGCCCAGAATACCAGCCGGGTTAAAGGAGTCTACTCTCTGCCTGCTGAGTTCGTTGCCGAGCAAATGGAAGCGGTAATTGAAGATATCGGGGTTGACGCTCTTAAAACGGGAATGCTGGCCAATGCACAGATTGTCAAGGCAGTAGCAGATGCGGTAAGGAAGCATAACCTGGCATCCCTGGTGGTGGATCCGGTAATGGTAGCGCAAAGCGGTGATGTCCTTTTGGAAAAAGAAGCGATCAAGGCTTTGCGGGAGGAATTAATTTCCCTGGCTGCGGTAGTTGCTCCCAACCTGGATGAAGCTTCAATCCTGGTGGGCGAACCGGTTAAAACGGTTGAAGATATGGAAAAAGCAGCAAAAAAGCTTTATTCCCTGGGTCCGGTTTTTGTCCTGTTAAAAGGAGGGCATCTTGAGGGAGATACGGTGACTGACATTTTATACGACAGTACTGGTTACAAGTATTTTTCTTCTTCCCGCTTGCAGGTGCAAAATACCCACGGCAGCGGTTGTACTTATGCTGCGGCAATCGCCGCCATGCTGGCCAGGGAATTTCCTGTCCCCGAAGCGGTGGAAAAGGCCCGGGCTTACCTGCTTGAAGCCTTAGAATGCGGCCTGGATATCGGAAAGGGAAGCGGTCCTCTCCATCACATGGTCCGCTGTTACAAGGCGTGGACTTAAATAAGCTCTAAAAACCTGGGGTTTAGTGGTACCGGTATGAACAGCAACATATTTTATCCTTTTATTAAAAGCGTTAATCTTGGCAGTGCTATACTGAAAAAAATAAAGATACTATCAGCCTAAAGGGTCTCAAATAACCTTGTTAAAAGGGCCGTCCTGTTAGCGAGATGCTCTAAATAGATAAATTCGTTATCAGAATGTCCGCCCTCTCCAGCTGAGCCTAATCCATCAAGGGTAGGCACACCCAATGCAGCTGTAAAGTTTCCGTCACTTGCGCCACCTGTAGTTGTTTCTGGCAGCTCAAACCCTAGTTCTTGTGAGGCTATATTTTTAGCATGCTGGTACAATTTTGCAATTCCTTCAGTCCTCTCCATGGGAGGACGATTTAAGCCACCTTCAACAGTCAGGTTTATACCGGGTAAATTAGGTTCCAAGTTTTTGATCGCATTTATAATTTTATCCGTTTCACCCGCAATAGCAATTCTAGCCTCCACCTCTGCCCAGGCCCATTCTGCAACAACATTGGAACGGGTTCCTCCTCCTGCGACACCCACATTTACTGTGGTTCCCTTGCTGTAATCATTTAAATTATGGAGCTTATGAATTTGATGAGCCAGTTCTTGCAGGGCACTGACCCCTTTTTCTGGTTCTGCACCTGCATGAGCGCTTTTACCTTTTATTTTCAGGTTAAAGATCCCTACACCCTTACGGGAGGTTTTTATAGCTCCCGCAGGACCAACAGGAGGTTCAAGTACAAAAACCTTCTCCGCCTGTTTTGCATACTTTTCAATATGTGGTTTGGAGCTTGGACTGCCTACTTCTTCATCTGTGTTTAATAAAAAGATTATTTTTTTATCAGGCAAGCCACTTTCTATGGCTTTTTTAAAAGCAAAGTATCCCTGGACAATGCCACCTTTCATATCCGTTGAACCAGGACCATAGGCCAGGTTCTTTTCAACCTTAAAGGGCCTTTTTTTAATTTCACCAATGGAACAAACTGTATCAATATGACATAAGACTAAAATGGTTGACGGTCCTTTTCCCCATTCTACTAAAGCATGTTTGCCATATGAATTATTATCCAGGTAGCTAACCTTGCAACCAATTTCCTCAAATTTGCTGCCCAGGTAATCACTCAAGGCATCCGTGGCATTTTTATCAAGGCTTGGAGATTCGTATTCTACAATTGTTTTAAGAAGATCCAACATTTCACTTTCTTTCTGCTTAAAGGACTGTACTAATTCGGACATCTGAAGATCTACTCCTTATCCTTAAGGTTTCACTCTCGTTTGCCAATTAACTTCTATTCCCACTCTTTAATTACCTACGTGAAACCCACCGAAAGTTTACACTACCTGGAAAGATTCATTTCTGCGTAAAAACTTTTTTCTCAGGATTTATAAATTGTTAATCAACTCATAATTTCTTTCTAATGATCCTGGATAAGAACTGCAAGGCTAAAATTGCAGCTTTTTTATTGGGAAGAAATAACCCTCTCAACCCGCAAGAATGTGCCCGTCTGCGCCGACTTTACCTGGAGCATTATTCAAAAAAAGCCTATTTTAAGTAGAAAGTAAAAAGTTAAAAGGTAAAGCTTTTTAGCTTAAATCCTTAATATACCTTATGACCCTGATGCTTTCGTCTATCCTTGTCGACCTGACTGTTCCTTCTTCTCTAAAACCCAGCCGTTCATAAAATTTTCTCGAGCCATGGCTTTCCTCAAATACCCATAAAGTAACCCGGTTAAAACCTTTTTCTTTTAAGCGTTGCAGGCTCCAGTTAACCAGCTTTGTACCCAGCCCCTGTCTCCAGTAACCGGGTCGTAAATAGAACTCGCATAATTCACCGGCACTTTCATAATCTTCGTCCCGGCATGCACAGGCAGTTATCGACCCGATGATTTTATTGCCGTCGGTTAGGACCGCGATTTCAGCAGAGCTGTCTTCGATGCTTTCTTTTAACCGTTCGGCCCATTTTTCCGGGGTAACCCAATCAAATACTTCGGCAGGTAAAAAGTGCTTGTAAGCTGCTTTCCAGGACTCAATGTGCACCTGGCTTAGTTCATCAATATCTTCTAACCCGGCTTGACGGATCTGCTGCTGCATTTACATCCTCGCTTTGTTTATATTTATCCGGGGTTACTCATTATTTCCCCAGGTAATAAATTAACATACCACGGTTGATTTGTATATTCCTTTTTCTAAAAGCTTCTTTCGCAGGGGTTTTAATATTGTACGCCCGCATATACTACTTAATTACCAGAAAAAGATAGCTCTTAAGGATGATGTAAAAATTGTGGAATAGGGTATAAATAATATAAGGCTTTTATATTTGTTCAAGAATGTTTAAAAAACATCTTAAGTCCATGTAACCTGTTATTTACTTTTAGTAATAAATTCATGAACCAGCAAAAAGGGGGGGGTGCTGGTAAAAATAGAAACAGCCGGTAGTAGCAGATGAAGCCTGGTTTGTATTTGCCTGCTTAAAACAGGCCAAGCCGGTAGTGAAACCGGTTTTTCGTGGTTTGTTTCAAATATTTTAGAAAGGAGGGTTAAAAAATGATAACGTTAAAACACCAGTTGAATGCTGCCAGATTATTTTTGGCCACCAAGTACCGATATTTAATAGCAGAAATGAAGAAACTTCAGCGTTTTAGATTCAGGCAAGTTATATCTAAAAAAACTATGCCTGTCATTGCATTCATGCTTGCCTCAATGATGCTCTTAGTCCCGCTGACGGCGCTGGCTACAAATAATGACAGTTCTTCGGCTGAAAAAACTTATGGAGGTGAAGATGACGGTAATGGCGAGCCTCCACCACCAGAAACCTATGTTCTAACTATGGGTGAAGACCCTTCTGCCGGGGGTGGAGCAACTGATCAAACAAATGATGGCCCCTATGAAGAGGGTAGCAGAGTGGATATACTGGCAGATGCTGAAGAGAGCTGGGAATTTGTCGGTTGGACAGCTGATGCAGGTAGCTTTGCTGAGAAAGACGCTCTAGACACTACTTTTACCATGCCGGCTAAAGACGTAACGGTTACGGCCAACTTTGAAGAGATAGAAGAGACGGTTACGGCCAACATTGAAGAGACAGAGGAAGAATATACCCTGACCGTTTCCAGCACAAATGGAGGCGAAGTAACTGTTCCTGGCGAAGGTGGTGATTTTACCTACGAAGAAGGTGAAGAAGTCACGGTCACCGCCACAGCGGAAGATGGTTATGAATTCGTCAGCTGGACTGATGAAGACGGCGGGGAAAAAAGCACAGAGGACAGCTATACTTTCGATATGCCGAACTCTGATCTCAGTTTAGTGGCAGCTTTTGAAGAAGTTGAAGTGGAGGTGTTTGAAGCTGCCCAAAATGGAGATGGTGACCCAGATCCAGGGCCATCTACTACAACACAATATGTGCAACCAGTATTTTTACAAGGCAATGATCCACCTCCAGATCAGGGTTGTACTGCCTACAAACTTGATCACAACACTGCAGGTACATATAAAGTAGGTGAAGGTGAATTTGAAAGAGACCAATATGACCAGAACGCACCACTTCTACCTGACGATGCCTATGTTACAATTACAATTCCCACTGAGCAGCCTCCTGAACCGGATGAAATTGAAGGCCAATCTTTTGATTGGGAGTCTAGCCATTCTTTTGGACAGGTATTTGTAAAAGGTGGCAACTATGGAAATATGTATGATTATACTCCAGCAAAGAAAAATGACACGTATCTCCATACCCCTCAAGGTGCTGGTGGGGGAACAAAGTATTATGATATCAGCCACATCACCTTTTACTACTGTGGTGAGCCCACCATCGACCCCGAACCAGATCTAACTATTACCAAAGAAGCCGACACCGCTGTTTCCAAAGTAGGTGACCCTATCAACTACACGGTTGTAGTCACCAACACCGGTGACGTTGACCTGGAAGTGGTAGTCGATGACTCCTTGGAAGGTGAGCTTTACAACGATGTGCTCGTAGCGGAGGCATCGGAAACTTTTGAGTATACCTATAATGTCCAAGAAGATGATTCCGACCCGCTGGTAAACACCGTTACCGCTACCGGAGACCATGAAAGTTTGGACTACACTATAGAAGAGGAAGCTTCTGCAAGTGTTGACCTGGTAGAGCCCGCAGTCGAGCTTACCAAAGCTGTAACTCCTTTGACTACCCAGGTGGGCGATACGGTGACCTACACCATTACTGTAGAAAACACCGGTGACTGGGGACTGGAAAACATCATTGTGACTGATGATCTGTTGGATGGCGATATTACAGAAGACTTTGGCTTCGATGAGCCGCTGGAGCCGGATGATTGGGAAGAGGCCACCTTCGACTACATCATCAATGAAGCAGATGTGTCAGAAGGCGAAGTGGTTAACACCGCCAATGTTTCCTCCAACCCGGTTGGTCTGACCAACGATATCGTCGATGATGACTCTGCAGAAGTGACTGTCAGTGATCTTCTCCCTGGTTCCCTAGAGATTGTAAAGAAATGGGATGATCTCCCAGATTACTTTGATCTTGCAAATTTGCCCGAATCAATTGAAGTTACAATCTCAGGTGATCAAG
>JAWODD010000042.1:0-39781 GCA_046483445.1 Bacillota bacterium
AAAAAATTAAAATGTAGTTCCTGTGTACACAAAAACTATTGACAAACTTGCTCAACACCCCTATAATTTAATGTAGTAACAGTGACTACATTAGGGCGTGATTGCAATGAAGAAAAACTACATCGGCATCCGCGAAGCAAGAATAAATTTGAGTAAATTGATCCGAGATGTTCGCGACGGAATGGAAATCATTATCACCGACCGCGGAAGACCCGTAGCGAAGCTGACTCCAGCCGAAGGTAAAAGCCTTTCTTTGGAAGAGCGGATCAAAAATTACGAAAGCTGCGGGTTAATCGAACCTGGCTCCCAGGACGAGCACAGGGAACCGGAAGCCCCGATTGAATTGCCGGATGAATATGCCCAGCAGTTCATCAGGGAGGAAAGAAACCATGATTGAAAGGTTGGCTGTGATCTACTGGGATTCATCCGCCCTGTTGTCGTATCTGTTTAGAGATGAACACAGTGATTTGGTCAAGGAAAAGGCTCGCCAAAAAGGGGTCCATCTTTTGACCACGCTGACCATCGCTGAAGCTTATACTTTTATCAGTCGAGTTCAGAGGGAAAATCTTTTGCCTGATTTTTTAATTGAATCTTTGTTTGATGTGCTGGAAACCGGGCCGTGGAGACGCTTAAATATTGTGCCTGATAATCTGGCCCTGCGGGAACTGGCCCGGAAATGGCCGCTTCGGGGATCGGGCCTGTGGCATCTGGCCACGGCAAAAACCCTGCAGCGGGAATTTCCCGAGCTGATGATTCTCACCTTTGACCGGGAACTGGCCCAGGCATCAAAAGGGGAAAGATTAAAGCTCTGCGTTAAAGTAAAATAATTAATAACGAAAGGGGATAAAAACATGAAAATGTGGCGCTGTGAAGTTTGCGGTTATTTGCACGAAGGAGAAGAACCCCCTGATATCTGTCCCAAATGCGGGGCGCCAAAGGAAAAGTTCAAACTGCTCGACGAAGAGGAAGCGGAAATGATGCGCGATGCCCTGGCCACCAGGGAAAAATACAATCAAATCTATGAACACCTGGAAGCGATCAATAAGATTGCCCAGGAAGGAATTGATTTAAACTTAGATGACGGATGCAACCAAATTTTTAGCCAGACCCAGAAAGATATCGAAGCGATGCATAAAAAGATCAAGGAAGAACTGGCCGGACATGCCGATGAATGTATCTGGGTGAAAGTAGCCAGCGACGGGCTGCTGGAATAAACTTTTAAACAGGCAAATAAAAAATGTTTTTTGATAAAGCTTGGGGCAAACCTAAAAACGAACATATTTTACCGGAATAAAGTTTGTCCCATAATCGCTAAAACCATTAATAATTTTAAGAAAGGAAATGAGGTGAATAGTTATGGGTAAAGCGATAGGAATTGACCTTGGAACAACATTTTCCGCAATAGCGACAATAGAAGGTGGCAAAGCGGAAATAATCACCAACGCAGAAGGAGCCAGGACTACTCCTTCAGTGGTAGGATTTAAAAAGGATAGTGGAGAGAGGTTGCTCGGGCAGGTGGCCCGGCGACAGGCTGCCTTAAACCCGGAGCGAACCCTCTTCTCAGTGAAGCGCTTTATCGGGCGCAATTACGACGAGGTAGAAGCTGAACGTAAAAACGTTCCTTACCAGGTCGTGGCCGGCCCGAACAATGCTGTGCGCTTTAAAATCGACGACAAAGAATTCGCCCCGGAAGAAGTTTCGGCCATGGTCTTGAGAAAACTGGTTGACGACGCTTCCGCTCATCTGGGCGAGAAAATTACTGATGCTGTGATTACAGTACCGGCATACTTTAACGACGCCCAGCGTCAGGCTACCAAAGATGCCGGCAAGATTGCCGGATTGAATGTCCAGCGGATCATCAACGAACCGACTGCCGCATCAATGGCTTACGGGCTGGATAAAAAAGAAAATGAAACCATCCTGGTATTTGACCTGGGTGGTGGCACTTTCGACGTGTCAATCCTGGAAGTCGGCGAAGGCGTCTTTGAAGTTAAGTCAACTCATGGTGACAGTCATCTAGGCGGTGACAATTTCGACAAAGCCATCGTCGATCACCTGGCTGACGAATTCAAAAAAGACCAGGGAATTGACCTGCGTGAAGACAAGCAAGCCCTGCAAAGGTTAATTGAGGCGGCTGAAAAGGCAAAAATTGAACTGTCTGCAACCATGGAGACTCAAATCAGCGTGCCTTTCATTACTGCTGATGCCAGCGGCCCGAAACATCTCGACACCAAGTTAACCAGGGCCAAGTTCGATGAACTAACTCATCACCTGGTTGAACGCTGCCGTCAGCCAATCAAAGATGCCTTAAGCGATGCCAAGCTTAGCGAAAAAGACATTAACGAAGTAATCCTGGTTGGCGGATCTACCCGCATTCCGGCGGTACAAAAGCTGGTCAAGGATATGATTGGTAAAGATCCGAACCAGAGCGTTAATCCGGACGAAGTTGTCGCTTTGGGCGCCGCAATCCAGGCCGGTGTGCTTGGAGGAGAAATGGAAGATGTGGTACTGCTTGACGTTACTCCGCTATCTTTAGGAGTAGAAACCCTGGGTGGAGTGATGACCAAGATTATCGAGCGCAATACCACCATTCCAACCCGGCACAGCGAAGTCTTTTCAACCGCCGAAGACAACCAGCCGGCCGTGGACATCCATGTCCTGCAGGGTGAGAGAGAACTGGCCAAAGACAATCGTTCTCTTGGGCAGTTCAAGCTGGAAGGCATCCCCCCTGCTCCGCGTGGCGTACCGCAGATTGAAGTTACCTTCGATCTCGACGCCAACGGTATCTTAAACGTAAGTGCCAAAGACAAAGGTACCGGTAAAGAACAGTCAATCACAATCAGTGGTTCAACCAACCTTGACCAAAACGAAATCGAAAAAATGGTCAACGAAGCAGAAAAATACAGCGAAGAAGACAAAAAACGCCGCCAGGAAATCGAAGAACGCAACCAGGCAGACGGCCTGGCACACCAGGTTGAACGTCAGCTTGCAGAGCTCGGCGACAGCGTCCCTGCCGACGAAAAAGAAAGAATCGAAAAACTGGTCAACGATTTAAAAGAAGCGATTAAAAACGAGGAACCGATCGATAAAGTCCGTAACCTGCAAAGCGAGCTGCAGCAGGCCGCCCATTCCCTGTCAGAAACTGCTTATCAGCAAACAGCAGCCGGCGGAGAAGGCCAACAGCAGTCAACTGAAAGCACAGGCAGCGAAGGCGGCAGTGACGAAGATGTTGTCGATGCCGATTACGAAGAACAATAGACCATTAATATAGGTCAATAACGGTTAAAGGTTCACAGGCAGGGCCGGTTGAGAGAGCCTTAATCCCGGCCCTGCTTTTAAGAACCATGAAGTTGGAGGTATGGATATGAAAAAATGGAATAGAAACTACGATAACGAGCATAGGGAAAATAATGAGGATAATGTTCAGGAAACAAACCAGCAAAAAACTGATAATCATACCGATAAGCCAGAGAACAACAAGTCTGCAAAAAATGAGCATAAAGAACAACCAGAACAAACTGAACCCTGGTTTGAAGAAAAACCCGATCCGGAAGAAGAACTGGAAAACCTGCGCCGGGAGCTGGCAGAGGAAAAACAAAAACATACCCGCACCCGGGCAGATATGGAGAATTTACGCAAACGGATGGAACGGGAAAAAGAAAACCAGAGGCTCCATGCCAAAAAAGAGGTCTTGCTTGACTTGCTAACTTTTTTGGATTACTTTGACCAGGCCAGAAAACAGATCCAGGAGCCAGCCGCGGCCGAAGGCATTAACATCATGGCCCGGCAGTTCTACAACCTTTTATATAAACACGGAGTCAGGCCTGTCGACTGCCTGGGCGAGCCTTTTGACCCTGAAGACCAGGAAGGAATCGGTTATATTGAAACCGACCAGTACCCGGAAGGGTGTGTAGCCGAAGAAATAACCACCGGTTACAAATTAGGCGATATCTTGTTGAGGCCGGCCCGGGTCATGGTGGCCCAAAGCCCGGCAGCACAGGCAGAAGAAGAAAACGAACGAATAGAAAACAACGAAGAAGACAACAATACAGAATAACAGTATCATGTTCTAGTTGGGGGAATTAATATGTCAGTAAAATTTCAGGACTACTATGAAACACTGGGCGTTGATCGCAACGCTTCGGAAGAAGAGATAAAAAAAGCATACCGGAAACTGGCCAGGAAATGGCACCCAGACCTGCACCCGCCCGGTGAAAAAGAAAAGGCAGAAGAAGAATTCAAGAAAATCAACGAAGCTTACGAGGTTTTAATCGATCCGGAAAAGCGCAAACGCTATGACCAGCTGGGCAGCCAGTGGAAATCCGGCCAGGATTTCTCCGGGTTCCAGCAAGGAGAGCCCGGTATGGGCGGGGTCCGTTTCCACACCTCCGGCGATTTCGGTGGTGCCAATTTTGAGGATATCTTTGGCGGCGGCTTCAGCGATTTCTTCAAGACGTTTTTCGGTGAAGGAGCCGCAGCCGGAACAGCAGGAACCGGCGGGCGCGCCGGAAGAGCTGGTCGTACAGGGCGTAAAGCCCAGCGCGGTTCGGTCAAGGGCAAAGACGTGGAAAGCGAAATCGAGCTGAGCTTGGAAGAGGCCTACAAGGGAACCACCAAGCAAATCCGGGTTTCCGGTAGCGCTGTTTGTCCACAGTGCAGCGGCGCCGGAACCAGCGGCCGCGGCTTTTGTCCGCAGTGCGGCGGCACCGGTTCGGTACCGGAAGAAAAAAATCTCGATGTCCATGTACCGGCCGGGGTAAAGGAAGGCAGCCGGATCCGCCTGAAAGGGCAGGGCGGCAGCGGCCTGGGCGGAGCGCCGAAAGGCGATCTTTTCTTAAAGATCCGCCTTAAACCGCACCCCAAGTTTAAGCTTAAAGATAACCACATTGAAACCGATGCCGTAATCCGACCCGAACAGGCTATATTCGGGGATAAAATTACGGTGGATACCCTTGACGGGCCGGTCAATGTCAAGGTACCAGCCGGCAGCCGCAGCAGCAGTAAACTGCGCCTGCGCGGTAAGGGTTTCCCCGGCAAGAACAAATCCCGGGGAGATCAGTACGTGCGCCTGGTCATTGACCCACCCCAAGATTTGAGCGAAGAGGAGAAAAACCTCTACAAGCAGCTCTACGAAATGCGTAAAAGTGGGGTGGAATCGAAATGAAGCTGGTAAAGATCCACTGCCACACGGACACAGAAGAAAAAATAACCACGTACCAGCTCGAATATCATCCTGATATTCTGGATACTTACGAAGAACTGGGCATCATCGATATCGATGAAAACCAGGCCATACATTACGAAGATCTGCGCCGCTTGAACAAGGCTCTTCGCTTAAAAAGAAACCTTGGCGTAAACACAATCGGCGCAACTATAATAGTAGATTTGCTGGACAAAATAGAAAATATGCAAGACGAAATTGAACGTCTGCGAAAGAAAGCAGGTGAATAAATATGGATTTAGAACGTTTAACCAATAAAACCAGGGAAGCGCTAAATACAGCCCAGGAAATTGCTGTTAACAGGGGGCACCAGGTTATGGGTCCGAAGCATTTGCTGTTGGCAATGCTTGAGCAGGAAGAAGGCCTGGCCGGCCGTTTCTTGGAACATGCGGAAATAGACGTAAAATCATTTAAAGACGAGCTTGAAAAACAAATAAATGCTATGCCACAGGTTTCCGGTTATGACGGACCCCTGCAGATGAGCTCTTCGATGGCCAAAGTGCTGTCGAAAGCCGAACAGGAAGCAAAACAGCTAAAGGATGAATATGTAAGCGTGGAACATCTCCTTCTGGCCTTAACTGAAGAAGGAGACGGTGATCTTAAAAAGCTGTTCGGAAAATATAACCTGGACCGCGACAAGCTTTTAAACTCGTTAAAAACAGTGCGCGGCAGCCAGCGGGTAATCAGCGAAAATCCGGAGGAAACCTACGAGGCCCTGATGCGTTATGGAAGGGACTTAACTGATCTTGCCAACCGGGGCAAACTTGACCCGGTGATCGGCCGCGACGACGAAATCCGCCGGGTGATGGAAATTTTGTCGCGCCGGACCAAAAACAACCCGGTTTTAATCGGCGATGCCGGCGTCGGTAAAACGGCCATAGCTGAAGGTTTGGCCCGGAGAATTGTCGCCGGCGATGTTCCTGAAGGGCTTAAAGATAAAAAGGTGATCTCCATAGACATGGGCGCCATTGTATCGGGTGCAAAATATCGCGGTGAGTTTGAGGAAAGGCTCAAAGCCGTTTTGAAAGAAGTTCAGGATGCAGAAGGAAGAATTATCCTGTTCATTGACGAACTGCACACCGTGGTCGGCTCTGGTGCTGCCGAAGGAGGTATGGACGCCAGTAATTTATTGAAACCGATGCTCGCGCGAGGCGAACTGCAGTGCATTGGCGCTACCACCATCACTGAATACAGGAAGTATATTGAAAAAGATGCCGCCCTGGAAAGACGCTTCCAGCAGGTGCAAATCAACCAGCCTTCCGTGGAGGATACGATTTCCATCCTGCGCGGGTTAAAAGAGCGCTACGAAGTGCACCACGGGGTGCGGATCCAGGACAGCGCGCTGATCGCAGCGGCCGTTTTATCAGACCGCTATATCAGCGACCGCTTCCTGCCCGATAAAGCCATCGATTTGGTTGACGAAGCAGCAGCCCACCTGCGCACCCAGATCGACAGTATGCCCGCGGCTTTAGACGAGATTACCCGCCGGGTAATGCAGCTTGAAATCGAAGAAGCGGCCTTAACCAAGGAAAAAGACAAGGCCTCCCAGGAACGCCTGGAAAAACTGCGGGAAGAACTGGCCGAACTGCGCAGTCAAGCCGATGCGATGAAAGCGCAGTGGCAGACTGAAAAGCAGTCCATTGCCCGAGTACGTCAGCTCAAGCGAGAAATCGATGAAGTACGCACTGAAATCGAAAAAGCTGAACGAGAATACGACCTTAACAAGGCTGCCGAGTTGAAGTACGGACGTTTAAACGAACTGGAAAGACGCCTGCAAGCTGAAGAAGAACACCTGGCCAGTAAGCAGAAAGAAAACATGCTTCTAAACGAAGAAGTAAGCGAAACCGAAATTGCCCAGGTGGTAAACCGCTGGACCGGTATCCCGGTAAGCCGCCTGCTTGAAGGCGAACGCGAAAAGCTGGTTCGTTTGGATGAAATCCTCCACGAACGAGTTGTCGGACAAGAGGAGGCGGTCAAAGCGGTTGCCGATGCCGTGATCAGAGCCCGCAGCGGGGTTAAAGATCCCAACCGCCCGGTAGGAAGTTTCATCTTTTTAGGACCGACCGGGGTTGGTAAAACCGAACTGGCCCGATCCCTGGCCGAGGCATTATTCGACGACGAACGCAACATGATCCGCCTGGATATGTCCGAGTACATGGAAAAACACACCGTGGCCCGCCTGATCGGCGCTCCGCCGGGTTACGTGGGCTACGAAGAAGGCGGTCAGCTAACCGAAGCAGTCAGGCGCAAGCCTTACAGCGTCATCCTTTTTGACGAGATCGAAAAAGCGCACCACGACGTGTTCAACGCCATGCTGCAGATTTTGGATGACGGCCGCCTGACCGATGGCAAAGGAAGAACCATAGATTTCAGGAACACCATCCTGATTATGACTTCAAACGTCGGCAGCCAGGAAATCCTCTCTTTCCACGAAAAAGGCGGCAGCTATGAACAAATGAAAAATGCCGTCTTAGGCCTGCTGAGGCAACATTTCCGCCCGGAATTTTTAAACCGCGTTGACGAAACTATCGTGTTCCGGGCCCTGGAAGCAGACCAGATCCACAGGATAGCCGAGATGCTGCTTGGCAGGCTTGCCGAACGCCTGGCCGATACATCCGGGCTCTCCCTGCAGTGGGATGACGAAGCAGTTGCTTACCTTGCCGAAAAAGGCTACGATCCCGCTTTTGGTGCCAGGCCACTCCGGCGGGTAATTCAAAACGAAGTGGAAACCCCACTTTCACGACAAATAATTGCCGGCAAGCTCAGCACAGAAAATCCGATCGCCATCAGCAAGGGATCAGAAGGCCTGGAATTTAAACAAACCGGTACAGTAAAAGAAGCCGAGCAGGTCTGAGTTTAAGATAGACCAGGGGCTGTTTTCCCAATCGGGAAAACAGCCCCTTTTTGTGCCTCTTTTGTTTTTGAGTGGAAAACCAGGAGCAGTTTTAGCTTTAAATACATTCCACCTGTTCATAATTTAAGCATAACGCTTTAAGTAAAAATCACCATACTGGTAGTGCTTTACATTAAGCTTTCTTCAACTTCGGCTATAAAATCTTTTCCAGCCTGGTACGTTTTTTCCAGGACCCGGGGATCGTTTGCTACCGCCCCTTTTTTATCGTAGCCCCTGAAAGCGAGGCTGCCTGCAAATTTATAATTAATGTTGACAAAAAAGACCTTGATGATTTCGATGGCGTTTTCACAGTAGCGCTCGCGTTCCAAAGCCCCCACACAGAGAAAAAAGCCCCGGCGCTTCGGATTATCGGGAACAAATGGAGTCTTTAAATTAAACTTGGCATGCCACCAGCACTGAAAGCGGTCGATAAACATTTTAAGCTGGGCATTCAAAGAACCGAATGTAACCGGACTGGCTACAACTAAAGCATCCGCATTGATCATCTTGGGGTAAACATCCTGCATGTCGTCTTTTATAATACAGCGGCCGTCTTTGGCGCAGGCATCGCAAGCCTGGCAAGGTTTGAAATTCATGCTGTTAACCCGGACCAATTCTATCTGCCAACCCGCATCTTCAGCCGCGCGGGCAAACTCTTTCAAAAGAGTCTCGCTGTTCCCATTGCGACGGGGACTGGAAGCTACCGCAAGCAGTGTTTTCACAATTAATCACTTCCTTTTTAATATTAGATTAACGCTGATAACTTAAGGCATTTTCACCCGCCTTTAATATAATCAAACTGCTGGTTGTCGCCCCGCTTACTGCGTCTACATCCAGGCACTGCTCATTTAAAACCCGGTCTAAGACCTTTTTCGCAGGAGCACCTCCAAGGACAGTTAAAATTATAATTGCTGCTGATCTAAAAAGGAAGATGAACAGCGGCTTGTTTTTTTCATAATTGATTAACTCCTTATTACCTGCCCGGTAACTTATTATACAATGAAATGAGCTTCAGAAAAATACATTTCAAGAGTAAAAGAAAGCTGCTATTCTACTAGGATTGGACCAGCGAAGGCAGGAAAGTGGCAAGACCGGGGAAAATGATTAAAAGCGCCAGGGCAAAAATAATTGCCAGTAAAAACGGCCACACCCCCCTGAAAATTACCTCCAGGGGCACATCACCGGCGACTCCTTTGACAATGTAAACATTCATTCCCACTGGAGGAGTAATTACCCCCATCGCTACTACCATGACTATGATCACTCCAAACCAAATCGGATCATATCCGAGCACATCAACCGCTACCGGTAAAAATATGGGGATTGTTAGTAATATCAGGGCCAGGGCATCAATGAAACAGCCTAAAACTAAGTATATCAAAAGGATCAGGGCTATTACGGCAAATGAAGGCAAGGCCAATTCAGCCGCCCAATTAGCCATGGTAAAAGGAATCCGGCTTACCGTCATAAACCTGCCAAACACCACTGCCGCAGCGACAAGAAGCATAATCATCGCCGTGATGCGGGTGGTATCGGCGAGAGATCTGCGGATAACCTGCAAATTGATTCGCCCCTTAAGCGCCGTCACCAGCACTACCCCGGCCACTCCTACCGCACCGGCTTCTGTAGGCATAAACCAACCGGCAAAGAGACCGCCAAGCGAAATGGCAAATACAACCATAACTTCAAGCAAACCACCGCCCAGAGCTCTATAACGTTCACTCCATCCGGATTTTTGACCCTTGGGGCCAAGTTCCGGGTTAAGCCGGGCATTAATGTAGATAACCAGCATGTATAGTGACATCAGCAAGAACCCGGGAATGATCCCGGCTAAAAATAATTTTCCGACGGACTGCTCGGCCGCAATACCGTAAACTATAAAGATAACACTTGGCGGAATCAACACGCCCAGAGCTCCACCGGCAGCAACACTGGCGGTGGAAAGGGAAGCATCATAATTGTACTTGCGCATTTCCGGCAGGGCGATCGCTCCAATTGTTGCCGCGGTTGCCGTATTGGAGCCGCACACAGCTCCAAAAAGGGCACAGGTAGCCTGGGTGGCTACCGCCAGGCCGCCCGGCAAGTGACCGGTCATTTTATAGGCCAAATCGTAAAGCCGGGCTCCCATCCCGGTATGGAAAGCAAGAAATCCCATTAGAATAAACATGGGAATCACACTCAAAGAATAACTGGAAAACGTGGAAAAGATTTCTGTGGCCACCATGGAAAAAGCGGCAGAAGTGGTCGTCAGGTAACCAAAACCGGCAAAACCAACTATAGCCATAGCATAAGCAATCGGCATTTTTATAGCAATTAACAGGAAAAAAGCGGCAATGCCGATCATGCCTACTGTTACCAGATCCATTACTTATCACCCCCGGCAAACAGTTTCAATATTTTCAGTAAGGCAACCATGGCCAGCATAAAAAAACCAATTGCTACCAGGTAAATAAATGGGTAAAAAATTAGTTGAGCTGTGGGCGACACCTCACCACTTTCAGCAATACGACTGCCATATGTAAAAAGATTGAAAGCAATAAACAGTAGAAAAGGAAAAACCGGAATCCCAACAAGAAAGTCAATAATACGTTGAATGCGGTATTCAAATCGCTCCAGGATAAAGTCTATTGCAATATGACCGTTTTCCAGGGCACACCGGGCCAGGGCTAGGCCTATTACAGCAGCAGTAAGATAACCTACTACTTCATGGGCAACAATAAAAGATTGCTGAAAAAATATCCTACCCAAAATATTGGCCACTACCAAAAAAACTGTAGCAGCCAAAATTATACCGGCAATATAATCAAATCCACGAGTCAGTTTTATAACCACTGTTTCAAATAATTGCATATAAGATCAACCTTTTTAATTAGATTGAATGGTACAACCATTGCTTGTTCAAATAATGACCAGTTTATTTCCGGCATCCGGGAGAAGATCCTTTGATCGCTATCCCAATGCCGGAAATAAGTGGCCATGGATTATGATATGTTAATCATACTTATTCAAACTCTTCTACCAGGCTTACAACAGTAGATAAAATTTCTTCGCCATCATAGCCCTGTTCGTTCATTTCCTGAACAAATTCATCCTGGATAGGCTGGACTTTCTCAATCCACCTTTCCTTTTCCTCTTCACTAAGTTCAATGACCTCCTGCCCGGTCTCTTCCACTGCCCATTTAAGAGCTTCCTCGTTTTGGACATCCCATAAACCGGCAGCTACTTCTTCGTGGAAACGCTCATTGACTTCTAAGAATATATCCTGCAGATCAGATGGCAGTTCTTCCCATTTCTCCTTGTTCATCGTCACAAAAAAAAGGGCGTTATAGAGAAAAGGCGTCCTGGTTAAGTAATCGGTATGTTCGGCATGATTCCATCCTTTTAATACTTCCACTGGAGCAAGATTACCATCAACTCGCCCTCTCATTAAAGCTTCTTCAGCTTCATTCTGGGGCATTGCTTCAGGGGCAGCTCCCAATAAGGAAAGGGTTTCCGCGCTTAACCCGGCAACTCTTATTTTCATGCCCTCTAAATCTTCAAGATTGTGAACAGGCTCTTTGGTAAATAGATCTCCCGGCCCTGTTGCCAGTACAAACATAAGCTCAGTATCCTGAACTTCCTCCGGCTCTAATTCTTTAATTCCTTCCCAGGCGACCTCACTGGCCATGTATGAGTTCTCATAAACTAGCCCCGGCAGTTCAAAGACTTCCAAAACCGGAAACCTTCCTCGATTATAAAAGAAAGCTGAAAGACCAATATCAGCAGTTCCGGCTACAACTCCTTCGTAAGTATCAGCTGGAGCAAGCAGAGTACCACCCGGGTGGCTGGTGATCTCGATCCGCCCCCCGCTGGCCTGTTCCAATTCTTCAGCCCAGCCCTGCACTAACTCTTCTTCAGCCGGGTGGCCGTCCGGGAAAAAATGAGCCAGGCTAAACTGGTAAACTTCCTCTTCTTCCTCTTCGACTACTGCTTCTTCCTCGGCTGCTTCTTCCTCTTCAACAACTTCTTCCGGATCCGCTTCACCGTTGTCTTCGGGAGCGCATCCGGCAGCAAGAATCAGCAGCAAAACCAGTCCCATAAACAATAATTTTTTCTTCATCTTTCTTCCTCCTCTGTAAGTTGATCGCAGATCAACGGACAGGGCAAAAAATAAATACTCCGGACGGGAGTATTAACGGGCAAAAATATACCGGCTCTATAGCCGGCATAAATGCTTTACAAACCCTGCCGTCCTACCATGCTACGCCTAATACCATTCGCCACGGTTTAAAAAAATCCTTCCAAACGGCAAAGTTTTTTCTAGTGACAGGCTACTAACTTATTAACTTAATATAATCCGCCACACTAAAAATTTTCTTCCAAACAGCAAGGTTTTTACTTTTTTAAAAGGTCAGCACTGTATCGGCATCAAGGGCTAAATCATTTAAAGTAGCAGCACCTGCGACAGTGGCCTCTTTAATTAAATCGTCTTCTTTTATTTCCCTGCTGAATAGCTGCAGGCTCTGCTGGCAGGCTATCAGCTTAATCCCCTGCCCGGCGGTTTGCTGCAGCACTTCAAAAAGGGTGGGAAAATCACCAAGTTTAACCTGTTCAGCTTCTTTTTTGATCAGATTCTTTAACCCTTTCCCTAAAAAGTAGACACTTGCCTCCACATCCATCGCCCTGGCAGTCTGTGCCAGGATTAACGGGGAATAAAGCCTTTCCGGGGTATCGGTCCCACTGGTCTGCACATAAAGGATTTTTTTTGGTTTAGCCATTTTAAGATTTCGCCTCTTTTTCTTTAAAAATGTAAAAGTGATACTCATCGCCAACTTGCTCCATTTTTACCAGGCAGTGCCCGGTCCGCTTTGCCCAGCGGGGAATATCTTCTGCCGAAGCCGGGTCATCGGCGATAATTTCCATTAAACTACCGCCCTCGAGCTGTTCAACTTCTTCCTTGGCTCGCATGACCGGAACCGGACAATAAAGACCAACACAATCGACCTTATGGATTTTTAACCTGCCGTCATTTCTGCAGGTATATATTTCGTCACCGGTATCCGGGCAAATTGGCTGATCACAAAACGGACAACTGCAAAGCCCTTCTCCTTCTTTTATCTTTTCCGGCTGATTACTGCCCATTATTAATGGTCCTCCCTTTTATTTTGATTCAATCCCCTGTTTCTCCATATAATCATGGATTGCTTTTTGCAAAGCATCGGCACCCAGATTTGAACAATGCATTTTATTGCTTGGCAATCCGCCAAGAGCTTCGGCAACTTCTTTATTGCTTATATTAAGCGCTTCGTCGATTGTTTTTCCCTTGGCCATTTCCGAAACCATACTCGAAACAGCAATTGCCGCCCCGCACCCAAAGGTAAAGTATTTAACGTCTTCAATCCGGTTATCTTTAACCTTGATTGTAAATTTCATCATATCGCCGCAAACCGGGTTGCCGACTTCGCCAACTCCGTCGGGGTCTTCAATTTCGCCGATGTTGCGAGGATTGGTGAAATGCTCCATTACTTTCTCACTGTAGCTTGGCATTATTTCTTCCCTCCTTAAGATACTGGTGATATAGCGGCGACATGCTCCTCAGCTGTTCAGCTACCTGGGCCAACTGGCTGGTGATATAAGGGATCTCTTCTTCACTGCTGTCTTTGCCCGACGAAAGTAAAAGTGAACCTTGAGCCAGCTCCGGCGAAACCCCGATTGCCTGCAGGACATGCGAAGATTTTAATGCCTGCGAAGTGCATGAAGAACCGCTTGAAACATGGATTCCTGCCATATTTAAGCGCATCAAAAGCGCTTCTCCTTCAACAAATTCAACCGAAATATTTAAATTATGGGGCAGGCGTTTTTCAGGGTGCCCGTTTAAATAGAGGTGAGGAATCTCGTTAAATAAACTTTCTTTAAGCTGATCTCTAAAGGAAGTCACTTTCTCAACCCGCTCCTCCATTTTCAAAGCAGCAATCTTTGCCGCTTCGCCGAGACCGACTATGGCAGGCACATTTTCAGTGCCGGCCCGCAATCCTTGTTCCTGGATTCCACCTTCAATAAGCGGACGTAAACGGATCCCTTTCCGGATAAAAAGCGCCCCCGCACCCTTGGGACCGTAAAATTGATCGCCGGCCAGGGTAAGCATGTCTATCCCCATTTCTTCCACATCAATGGGGATCCATCCGGCCGCCGCGGTGGCATCAGTATGAAAAGGAACCCCATGCTCCCGGGCTATGGCGGACAGCTCAGCAACCGGTTGGCTGGTGCCAATTTCCGGGTTGGCTGTCTGAATTGTGACCAGGATGGTTTGATCGGTAATTGCTTCTTTTAGTTTTTCAGGATCGACCAGCCCGTCCCGGTCCACCGGAAGCAACGTAACTGAAAAACCTTCTTTTTCTAAAGTCTTCAGCTGGTTAAACACGGAAAAATGCTCAATTGCTGAAGAAATAATATGATTTCCTTTCTTTTTACCTGCGGCTATTAAACCTTTGACCACCATATTATTGGCTTCCGAAGCCGAGGCAGTAAAAATAACCCGGCTGCCTTTAACTTGCCCTGCGCCAATAAGTCCGGCAACATTCTCTCTAGCTTTTTGTAAAGCCTGCCCCGGTTTTTCACCCAGACTGTGCCCACTGGAAGGATTACCGTAATGTTCTTTGAAATAAGGAAGCATTGCTTCTAAAACCGCTTCATCCACCGGGGTGGCCGCAGTATAATCAAGGTTAATAGATTTCATCATTAACAGCCCCTTTAAGATTTTTGCTCGATTACTTCTGACTTAATTTTAATTTTTTATATAATTCCTATATAAATTATAGACTATGTTTTATAATTTTGTCAACACCCCTTTCAACTGTTTTAAAAATTATATAAAGGATTTACGCTAACAAGCGTAAAAATATTAAAAAACTACGAGGAGAGATGCGCTATGAAAACAAAGGATAATTTGATGGCAGCATTTGCCGGCGAATCACAGGCTAACCGCAAGTACCTGGCATTTGCAAAAAAAAGCTGAAAAAGAAGGTTATGAAAATGTCGGCCGGGTCTTTAAGGCTATCGCCGAAGCGGAAACCATCCATGCCCTGAAACACTTTGAAATCGCCGAAAAAGTAGGGGACACTCTGAACAACCTTAATGCAGCGGCTGAGGGCGAGCACTATGAATTTACTGAAATGTATCCTGAATTTATCGAAGCCGGGCTCATTTGGGTCCGGCTTTTTAACTTATTTCAGTCAGTCGTGACAAATATTTGCCCGGTAAAATCAGCAAAAATTGTCGAATGCAGCAAATAAACCCGGTTATATTTCAAAGCAAGCTTGTAAAAGAAGCCTAACAAATACTGGTGGCTAATTTTTTTTTGGCTCAAATATATTTCTTTTTCTTCCGGTAAAGCTCCATCTTTAAAATAACCCCAAAGATGATCTAAAACATTTTGCAAGGCAGGCTTAGAGACAGGTTCTTTCATAATTATTAAGATCTGCTCGATTACTGGATCGGCTTCAGTTAAAGGAGATTCCCTCTTGCCCTTAATTTGCCCCTGGATCTGCTTATAAAACTGGTAACCACGCGCCATTACCGAATACTTGTGATGGGCCCAGAATTCATAAGTGTTTTTGGGCAAAGGGATCCTGCCGCTTTGCTCGTTGTCCTTGTATTTTTGCTCTAAAATCTTAATTTGCCTCGCCGGCAAATCAACGTATCCCGTTTCTTTGCCCGGGTCCGGTGAAAATGCGCAAGCTTGATTGACCCCGCAGGGACTTTTGTGATTGAACTCGCGCAGCTTCATTTCAAAGACTGTGAGTTCATGAATGCGTTTTAATTGTTCAAGATTACCATTCCAGCGCAGAGTTTCGGGATGATTGGCATAACCTTTTTTCCTGCCGGAAATCACGTTGTAGAGGGCATGGATTTCAGCATGCTGACCAAGGAGGTTTTGCCTGGACAAGTAACCCGGGTGAAGATCCCACACACGCAAATTTGTTTCATCCTTTCTAAAAACCAGGCTTATTTTGATCATAAACCAAAACAACTAATAAATATCGGTCGGTAAATTGTTTGACTGATTTCCTTTAATAAGCTATTATCATAAAAAAGCTATTAACCAAGCTTAAACAAAATCTCTAAAAGAAAAAAGGAGGAAGTAATCATGCAAAGTTATATGTGTGAACTATGCGATTATACCTATGATCCTCAAAAAGGCGACCCCGAAAACGGCATCTCTCCGGGTACTGCTTTTGAAGAGCTCCCGGATTCCTGGAAATGCCCGGTATGCGGCGCTGATAAAGATGAATTCCAGGCAGTTCCGGACAAGGCTTAAAAACAGGCCCGGTTATAACCGATAATAACAACAAATATAATTGGGACAGGATTATTCCTGTCCCAAAATTTTTTTGCTTATCTTTAAATGCTAAATTTCTTTTACTACGAACGTTCCAATTTTCCATATGCCAACCCAGTGTATTGAATAAGCTTTAGCTGCCATCTCATTGCGCACGTAGAAGGGAATTCCTTCCACTTCTGTCTTTTGATAATTCTCCTCTAACTCCGGTTTGCCTGCTTTCACGGCAGGGGTTACGATTGAACCCCCTCAACCACCACGGCACGCCGTATAAAGAGTATAAGGAGCTTTACCGTTTTTCATCTTTTCCCGGGCTGCTGAACTTATTTTAATCTTGGCCACCTAACATCCCTCCCTTGTTTGTTTCAATGCCATGCCAATTACCATTTTAAGAATCATTCTTATTATAACATAAAATACCCCCATCGGTATACAGGTTGGTAAAAAGGATTGCCGGGACAAATTGGAGAAATATTAAACAACCATCCTTAAAGAAATTACCTTTTACCGGAACGGAGTGAAAAAATGCGTATCATTATAGCCCCCGATAAATTTAAAAGCAGTATGAGCGCTGGAGAAGCCGCTGATCAAATCAAGGCAGGAACAACTGAAATCTTCCCTGAAGCAGAATTGTTTATATTTCCTCTCTCCGACGGCGGAGAGGGCCTGGTGGAATCCCTGGCCGGAGAAACAGGGGATAATCTCATGGTTAACACGGTCACCGGACCACTTGGCACCCCGGTGGAAGCAAAATGGGGAGTTATTGATCATGGTAGAACCGCTGTAATCGAAATGGCCGCTGCTTCCGGACTTTACCTGGTGCCGGAAGAAAAAAGAAACCCGCTTTTCACCACAACTTACGGCACCGGGGAATTAATTAAAGCGGCTCTTGATCAGGGCTGCAGCAAGCTGATCATCGGAATCGGGGGCAGCGCCACCAATGACGGAGGAGCGGGAATGGCCCAGGCTCTGGGCGCTGATTTTTATAACCGCTCCGGCAAACTGCTGGGACCGGGTGGGGCCGAACTCGCCGGCCTGGAAAAGATCGAGATCAAAGGCCTCGATCCGCGCCTGCCTGAAGTCGAAACTTTGGTGGCCTGTGATGTAAATAACCCCTTGACCGGTCCAGAAGGGGCCTCGCATATTTACGGACCGCAAAAAGGGGCTTCTCCGGAAATGATCGAACAACTGGATCAGGCTTTAAACAATTATGCCCGAATTATAAAAAAGGATCTCGGGCTTAAAGTAAGTGATATACCGGGGGCCGGTGCTGCGGGAGGCCTGGGCGCCGGGTTAATTGCTTTTTTGGGCGCAAAACTGCGTTCCGGGATTGAACTGGTGTTGGATGCTTTAAAAATAGAACAGCATTTGCCCGGTGCGGATCTGCTGATCACCGCGGAGGGAAAACTTGACGCCCAATCTGCTCATGGCAAAGCCCCGGTAGGGGTAGCCAGGTTGGCCCAGAAATACAGGGTGCCGGTCATCGCCCTGGCCGGCACCCTTGAAGGCAATCTTGAAATTTTCCACCGCGAAGGACTAACCGCCTGCTTTGCCATAGCTGACGGACCCCTCTCTTTGGAAGAATCTATCTCCAAGGGGCCGAAACTTTTAGAAATAAAGACCGCTGAACTGCTAAGATTGTGGAAAACCGGACAAAGATTTTAAAGAGGCTTGCTACTCTTCAACAGTAAATTGCTTTTCGCTGTCTATTTCGATTTCATCTTTATTAAGGATAGGTTCGCCTTCCAGGTCTAATACTAAAAGATCGTATACATCCTCTTCGACAAAAAAATACCTGGTAGTACCAGCGGGGATCACTTCTTCGCCCAGCCAGTCTTCGCCCCAGTCTTCACTATCGCTGGGAGAAAGATATAAAAAACCAATATCCGTTTCTTCTTTGGCATTGGTTACCTGGATCGGGAATTTGCCTTCTTCTCCAATCTCAAGAATGTAGTCATCACTGACATTCCTTGCGCCGGGCAGCAAGTAATAATTATAGGTCATCGGGATTACCGTATATTCCCCTTCGGGCATGACAAATATTTTTTCTTCACCGGGGGGAATTTCTTCATCACCCAGCAGGTCTTCACCCCACTCTTCGAGATCGGGACCATAAAATAACACATAAGAAATCATTATTTCTTCAGTATTGTTGACTACTTCAATCGCGATTTCGTCTTCGCCAACAACAGTCCCTTCATTATCGGCACAACCGAAAGCTAATAACAAAACCAGAAAACAAGCTGCCAAACAAAAAAAACTTTTAAGCATAATCAACCTCCGTTAACTTTTTGCAGCAAGACTACAATAAAATAGGGATAATTATTAATTTAAAATTCAATGCTGGCTTTTGTCATTTTACCATACCTGGTTATTAATTCAAGGCATCACTTTTACCAGATCAATACAACCTGAATCCCGTTCACCGTAAAAAGTGATGAATAGAGGGGTAAAACCCGAAAGCTACTGGTATTTTAACGGGACCCTTGCAATATTCATTAGTTTAACCGAATGACAAATCAACCATGCCTGTAAAGATTACTTGTTAATGTTATAATAATTTAAAGCAACCCTAATCAAGCAAAATGACAGGCGGAAACAAATGAATCAGACCAGCGTAAATTTGCTCCAGGAAAAAGATTTGGACCAGGCAGTGGAGATTTTTCTAGATGCCTTTAAAGAAGAAGCTTTTACCAAAGCCCTGCTCAATCTTTCCCATAAAAAAAATCGCGATCTCTATTTCCAGGCGATCAAATACAAGCTTTCTTTTTACCTGGAAATTGGACACCAGGTATACGGAGCCCTTGAAAATGGTGAAATAACCGGAATGTTTATTTTAAAAAACCCCCATGCCCGCTGCCCATTTAACCTGCAGCTGCGAAGACTCTTTCCCAACCTGCCTGTTTTTGCCCGGCTGCTGCCTAAATTTTTAAAGGCCACCCACCTGGGCACCGCCCTACAACCACCAAACAACTTGCCAAAAATGCCTTACACCCTGGAAGGATTGGCAGTCCATCCCACCCGGCAAGGTAAGGGGATCGGCAGGTTGTTGCTTGAAAAAGCCGAGCTGGTATGCTTTGCAGACAACAGCGCCTCAGGTATTTACCTGTATACAGGAGATGAAAAAAGCAAAAACCTTTACCGGCATTTCAACTACCGTATCCTGGAAAGTCGACCCACTCCTACTTTTACGGCTCACCACATGTTTAAAGACAATATCCATAAATATAGTTCAACCAGGGGAAACACCTATAAAAAATAGTCTGTTTATCCTGGGAATTATCTCCATAGAGTTATTTGGGCGCGAAGCTTTTCCTGCCGGCGATAGCAAAATAATCTAAAAGGACTGAGGTAGAAAAATCTTTGGGGGTGGATACTTTGAACAAAAAAAAACACTTTCACACACACCCAATTAGGGAGACTGCCAGGCGCTCCCTAAAAGAAGGACTCGATCGTTTTGCCCTGTATAACGGGACTGTCTTTACACCGTGGGCATCATTTTACGGCGGAGTGGTAGTTGATCGGGGGATAATAAAACAAATCTTCGCAGGCGATCTACCCGCAGGTATAAAGGAAAACGGCTATATTTTGCTCGACTGCCATAATGAAAATATTATTCCCGGCTTTGTGGATATCCATGTACACGGGGCAAAAGGGTTTGACTTTACTTTAGCTTCAGAAGAAGAAATCAAAAAAGCGGTTCTTTTTCACAGCGCCGCAGGCGGCACCACCTCCCTGGTACCAACCCTGGTTTCAGCCCCGCTAGCGAGCCTCAAGCAGGCTGCCAAGCGGATTAATCGGGCAAATAACTCATTAAAACCGGGCAACCCCCAAATTTTAGGGGTACACCTGGAGGGACCTTTTTTAAACCCCTGGTATAAAGGAGCTCACTCCGAAGAACACTTAAGAAATCCGGAACCGGAATTAATCAAGGATTTAACCGCATCGATCGGAGATCTATTGAAACTGGTTACCCTATCTCCGGAACTGCCTCATGCACTGGAGGCAATTGCTTATCTGCGCAAACAAAATATAGCAGCAGCACTGGGCCACAGCGGCGCCGGCGTGGAAGAAGTGCAAAAAGCTGTAGCCTGCGGTCTCAGTCATGCAGTGCACACCTATTCTGCCATGCGCCGCTTCCACCACCGCTCCCCGGGGGTCCTCGGAGCAGTGCTGACCACTGATGCCCTGACGGCAGAAATAATAGCAGACGGGGTACACACCCATCCCGCTGCGGTCGATCTGTTTTTCAGGGCCAAGCCAAAGGATAAAGCAGTGCTGGTTACAGATGCGCTAGGGGTCTGCGGCCTTTCCGACAATGAATGTTTCCTCGGTGATAAAAAAATTATCAGCAGGGAAGGAAAAGCTTTTCTTGAAAATGGCAATATAGCCGGCAGCCTTTTAACCATGAACCGGGCCCTGGCCAGTGCGGTCAAGATGTCCGCTTTAAGCATGGAGGAAGTCTTGCCCGCTGCTACGATCAACCCGGCAAGGGTTATCGGTGCTGATGAGCGCAAAGGTTCCCTGGAAGAAGGCAAGGATGCCGACATTGCCCTGCTTGATCAACACTACAATACCCTGCTGACTATTTGCCGCGGTATTCCGCTAACAAAAGAGGAGCTTTAAGCATTAGCTAACCGTCAAACAGCTACTTTAAATATAATTTACAGGCCTATTTCTACCTGTCTTCCAAGAGCTGTCCGCCCACACCCACGTTATCGGTCGTCGAAGGACGCAGGTAAACGACAAAAGCTGACTTGTCAATACCGGTGGCCTTGCTGGCTGCCTCGGTAAAGGCTTCAATCAGCTCCCGTTTGTTTTCCCTTTCAAGTTCCGGTCCATAGAAAAAAATTGTTGGCACAAGTAGCCCTCCTTTTTACTAAAAATATAATTACCACTCTTTTTTAAAGAAGTTAACTTCGCTTTGATACGGTTCCACCAATTTTTCCAGCTTTTGCAGTTCACCTGCATCTAACGGCTGAAAATCTTTAACTATCCCAATATTTTCTTCCAACTCTTCCAGCGTCGATATCCCTACGACAGCGCTGCTAACCGGAAAGCTTAAGGCATAGCTGAGCGCTTTTTCCATGCTGTCAAGGCCATCATTCCTGAATAGCCGGCCATAAGCGGTAACTTTCATGGCAATTATTCCCATATCCTTCTCCTTAGCTAAAGGTAGCACTTCTTCTTGCAGTGGTTGGTAATATGGATCAGCCGGGTTCAATGAGAGTAAAATACAGTCAAAATCATATCTTTTGATCGCTTCCAACAATACCTGCGGATCCCTGTGACCGCTAATCCCGGTGAACCGAACTAACCCTTCGCTTTTCAATTCCGTTAGCGCTTCTAAAGCACCCCCCTCATCCATAACCTGTTCGAGTTCATCTGCAGAATGAAGCCCGTGAACCTGCAAAAGGTCCAGGTAGTCTGCCTGCAACCTCTGCAAACTCTGGTGCAAAAGTTTCATCGTCCCCTCATAGGTGCGATCGAGAGTTTTACTGGCCAAAAATAAATCTTCGCGGCGATCTTTAATCGCCTGCCCGATATTTTTTTCGCTGCTCCCATAGCTTGGAGCGGTATCAATATAATTGATTCCGCGCTCCAAAGCCCGGTGAATAATCTTTTCTGCTTCTTTAGCGCGATCCCCTGCAGCCAGCGTAAATGCACCGCCCAACCCTAAGATGCTCACTAAAGCACCGGTCTTGCCCAGTTTTCTAAGCGGCATCCCTTCCCGGCCGCTTTTTGCTTCTGCTTCCTTGTCGTCCGGATCTTTTTTCGCTTTTTCTTTTGCTTCCTCTCCTTCTTTTTCTTTCTCTTCTTGATCGTTTATTTCAGATTCTTTATCTTTCACTTCTTTTTCAGCCTCTTCTTCATCCGCTTCATCAAGCCCCAGGAATCTGGCGCAACCGGCAAACCCCAGGGCGGCAATTGCTGTAAGGAGCAGCTTGACAATCCTGCGCCTGCTTAACTTTTTCTTCCACAATTTTATTTCCACTTCTTCATGGCCGGCCATTAAATCAATTCCTTCTTCCACCAAAATTACACGGAGGCTTTATATTAATCATTTCTTTAATGATCCGGTTAATCCTTTATCTTCTATTTTATTTTTCAAACGGCAAAATATATTGACATATAACGTCACAGATTTATTGAAAGACCACCACCCGGAAAATATTAAAAGGGGGGAAAGCTCCCCAAAAAGCTCGCGCTCCCGCATCTTCAATTCTACCTGAGGCCTTCAACATCATCATCGCCGGTGGTCCCAAAGTCAACCGGCAGTTCAGTTTCTTCAATCACTACCAAATCATATGGATAAGTGATCGCCTGGGTGACCGGTTCTCCTTCTTCCGGCGCGGTAAAATGCGCGGTAACAACAATTTTGTCTTCTTTTCTCTTTATTGAGGTGATTTCCACGCTGTACCCGCCGGTTGGCCTTTCACCATAAGCAGCTAAAATATACCTTTGATCATCATAGATGCGACTATCGCCCCCAAAATGATACTTAGACTCTTCCACCCAGGTTTCAATTTCTGAGGGCAGCTCTTCTCCCGGTTCAATTGGTTCTATTACCTCTCCCGCTTCTTCTCCGTTTTCGCCATTTTCAGCCGGCCCGGCACAGCCAAAAGCAAGCAAAGCGGAAAGAGCCAAAGTGAAAACCAAAACCTGTTTTATCAACATTAAATTTCCTCCTCCTTAAATTATTTATGCCATTTAGTTAACCACTTAGTTACCGGCTGTTTTAAAAAGCTTTTTATTTTTTTCTATAAATAAGACAATTATCCGTCCTTTTTAGTTGCATGGCAACAAGAACTCTCGAACCATAAGCCTTTAAAATTTCCCTTACTTAAAGATAAAGCCAACTTTTAAAAGATGGGCTTCATCAAAATCACAGTGACGGCAGCTGCAGTAGGTATAATAAGCCCAGCTTTAAGTCTGAAAGGGAAGAATCCCCACTAATAAAATACCCGCGCCTGTTGATAAAAACCCCGTAGCGAATATCAATTTCGTCTTCCCTGATTTCATAACACCAGAAGCGCAGCTTGAGCCCGGGGATCAATCTTTTCCCGGGGTTCGACTTCCATTAATTACAGATCCCCTTTCAGATCATTTCAAACAGTAACAACAAAAGGAATATATAAAAATTCCAATGGTTTTTTGCCAACCACAAATGGAAACCTTCCTAAAATATAAATTCATGCGTCTAAATACACCAGCCCAGACATTAAATATTTTGCACAGGAGTTTGTTCCTTTTTAGCGAATTAAGGTAGACAGATAGGCATAATGCTTTCAGATAAACTATAGTGAAGATAAGTTAATCGCTTGAAGGATTAAAAAAGGGGGCCGCCGGTAATTAACAAATCAATCGGTCCTGCTTCTTCTCTTAATATTAAGTGTTAGTCCTTTAGGTAGCCAGGCCGGCAAAAATTTATTAATTCGTGGTGAAACAATGTCGGAACTGAAAAAACCACCTTACAGTCCCGGTGAAGTTTTAGAACTAAAAATAGATGATCTCAACCACAAGGGAGAAGGAGTAGGTAAAGCAGCCGGCTTTACCCTATTTGTGCCGGGAGCCCTCCCCGGTGAAATTGTTCGGGCTGAAGTGTACAGGCTGCGTAAAAACCACGGTGAAGCAAAACAGCTGTTGCTCAAAGAGCAATCCAGTTACCGGGTAGAGCCGCCTTGTTCACACTTTCCGCAATGCGGCGGTTGTCAAATTCAACATTTAGCTTATGAAAAACAGCTTTCCTGGAAGCAAAAAAGGGTCAGCGAAAGCTTAAAACGAATCGCCGGCCTGGAAAACTCAGCAGATATAACTGCTTCGGTGCTGGGTATGAGCGAACCGTGGCGCTACCGCAATAAAGCCCGCATCCATTTTGCCGTCACCGGCAACCGGGTTATAGCCGGTTTTTACCAAAAACAAAGCCACCGCATTATTGATATCAAAGATTGCCCGGTTCAACATCCAACCAATGCCCAGATGATCACAGTACTGCGTGAAGCGCTCAGGCAATATACCGGGTTAAAAGGCAAGCCGGGTAATAAAAAATCAAAACCTGCCCTGCCGGTAGAAGAAGCGGAACTGCGTACCTCTTTTTCCACAGGCAACTGCCTGGTCACCCTGATCGCCCCCATAAATAAAGCAAAGAAAAATCCCGGTCGGTTAAAGGAAGAATATAAAAAATTAGCCGAACTTATTGGCAGAATCGCAAAGGTCCCCCTGGCCGGGATCTCTCTCTACCTGCCCGGTAAGGATAGCGGCAAATATTTAACCCTTTCAGGAGAACCTTACTTAGAAGAAACAATTCCGCCTTTCCAGTACCGCCTTTCCCCTGCTTCTTTTTTCCAGGTAAACCCGGAGCAAGCCGCCATTTTATATGACCAGGCCGCCTCAATGAGCGGAAACCCGCAGACCGCCTACGATCTATACTGCGGCACGGGAAATTTTTCTCTGTACCTGGGCCGCAAAGCCGAAGAGGTAACCGGGGTAGATTCGAAAGCTTCGGCGATCAAAGATGCCAGAGCAAACGCGGCTTTAAATGAAATGCTTAATATTAATTTTATTAACGCCCGGGCTGAAGAAATCCCCGAGCTGTTAAGCTATGGTAAACAACCTAAAGCAATATTTATTAACCCGCCGCGCCGGGGATGTTCCCCCGAACTTTTAAATGCGGTCCTTGCAGCAGGGCCGGAGCGTATAATATATGTGTCCTGCAACCCGGCCACGCTGGCCCGTGACCTTAAGTATTTAAAAGAGCAGGCCTTTGCTGCCTGTTCGGTGCAGCCGGTGGACATGTTTCCTCATACCACCCACATCGAAAGTGCGGTGCTTTTGCAATTCGCTCCTTATTATTTTTTACCGGCCAGTAAATAGGCGGCCAGAAAAGCAGTTACCGGAACAGCTGTAACTAAGCCGATACTGCCGGCAGCACCGCGCACGAATTCGGTGGCAATCAAGTCCATGTTGATTACCCTGAGCCAATCCATTTCGTAGCCCATAACCAAAAGAAGCATCGGGGTAGCCGCCCCGACATAGGCCAGGATTAAAGTGTTGGCCATGGTCCCCATGACGTCCCGGCCAACATTAAAAGCTCCCCGGAAAAGCTCTTTGCCCGTTATATCGGGCTTGGCTTCTTTAATTTCCGAGGCAGCCGAGGCCACAGACATCCCAATATCGGTAATCGCCCCCAGCGAACCGATAATAATCCCGGCAAAAAGCAGGCCCCTGAAATCAATCGTATGATCCAAAAAGTAGAGCATTTTGGCTTCGTGAGTGCCAAAACCGGTCAGGCGGGCAAAACTGCCCGCCAGAAAAGCCATCAACCCGGCCACGATTACGCCGCTGATCGTGCCTAAAATTGCCACCAGCGATTTCATATTCAGGCCCCCGATAACGAAAAGGGTAAAAGTGATCGCCAAAGCGGCAGTGGCAACAGCCAGTAAAACCGGGCTGTAACCCAACAGCAAAAGAGGAAGCAGGAATTGAAAGATTAAAAACACCGTTACCGCCAGGGTGATGATCGTTTTAAGCCCTTTCATCCGCCCGACCACAAGCAGAACGAGGACAAAAATACCAATTAAGTAGTAGACCCCCCGGTCCCGGGCTTGATCATATACATAAGCTTCACTGAAGTCGCCTTCTTCGCCAAAAGCGACCACGATTACTTCCTCTCCTTCTTCAACCAGGAAATCATAAACCGGATCGCCTTCAAAATAAGTGTTGATTATTTCAATCTGTTGTCCTTCATAAGGACCGCTGGTCAACTCCACCACCAATTTCTGCTCAATTGAGGTAAAATACTGGTTGTCATCTTCCCGGGCTTCCTTGATCTGCAAAACCCGCCCCCGGTAGTAATGTTCATCTTCAGCAGGCCCTTCTTCCATCGGCCCTCCTGGTGTTTCTTCTACCGGAAGATCGCCTTCCACCATATTATCTTCTTCCAGCAAATCTTCTTCGGGGTTGTTATCGCCGGTAGCTTTTTCACTCCCGACATTTGACATAAAAGCCTCGGCAGGAAAAGCAATAATTAGTGCTGTTATAATTGCAAAGAATAATGCTTTTAACATCTGGGGACCTCCTTAATCAAAGGTAGCAGCTAGATCTACCGGTTATTCTAACCGGCACTGGCGGTATTAAGTATCGCCTCTGACAGGGTGGGATGAATATGGATCATCTCCTTGATATCCTGAACCGTAGCTTTAAAATGCATGGCGGTAATCAGTTCGTGGATTAACTCACCGGCTTCCGGGCCAATCATGTGCGCTCCCAGGATTTTACCGCTGTCTTCTTCAACAGTCATTTTGATAAAACCGTCATATTTTTCCATAGCCCGAGCTCTCCCCTGGAAGCGAAAAGGATAATGATGAATTTTTACTTTATAACCGGCATTAGCCGCCGCTGCTTCATCATGCCCTGCTCCGGCAATTTCCGGTTCCGTAAAAACGGCAAACGGGATCAGGCGATTCTCGGCGGAAATCTTTTCCCCACCGGAAAGGTAGCGGCTTAACAAGGTAGCATCATGCCAGGCTTTATGGGTGAACATCATCCCCCCGATTACATCGCCGATGGCATAAATCCCTTCGGCGCTGGTTTTAAAGGCTTCGTCGACTTTAATGTAGCCCTTTTCATTGGTTTTAACTCCCGCTTTTTCCAAATCAAGCATATCGGTATTGGGGGCTCTGCCCGCAGCTACCAGGATCTTGTCTGCCATGTAGCGTTCGGGGCCGCTTTCGGTTTCATCGATCAAATACATGGCTTCGGCCTCCATACCGGCCGAACTAATCTTGGTATCGGTTTTTACCTTTACCCCTTCTGCTTCTATGATGCGGCGGATCTCTTCTGAAATCTCCGGATTGAGGTTGGGCGCAAGGCGGCTTCCCCGCTGAACAATGGTTACCTCCACCCCCAGGCGGTTAAAAAGCTGGGAAAACTCCAGGGCAATAATCCCGCCGCCTAAAATAATCATGCTATCAGGCAGGGTTTCCATTTCCATAACCGAAGTAGAGGTAAGGTAATCAATTTCATCCAGGCCCACTACCGGCGGCACAGCAGTGCGGGCACCGCTAGCTATAACAATTTTATCGGCAGAAATAGCATCTCCGTTTACTGTAACCGTATCAGGCGCGCTAAATGCAGCCTGACCTTCATAAAGGGTAATCTTTTCGTTGCCTTCTACATTTTTATAACCGCGGGCCCGGATTTTCCCCACCAGCTGCTCCTTCCGTTCAACCATCGCAGGCCAGTTCGCCTGCGGTGATCCGGTCACAACACCCCATTTTTTTGCTTCTCGGACCATCTGCATTACTTTTCCGGAGCTAATCAGGGTTTTAGAGGGGATACAACCAACATTTATACAGGTCCCCCCGATATAGCTCGCTTCTACCAGGGCTACATCCCACCCCTTATCGGTCAAAGGGTAAAGCAAATTCATCCCGGCTGTTCCACCACCAAGCACGATTAAGTCATATTTTTTCATTATGCTCCTCCTCCGTATAATCGTTTAGCGTCCCACAAAAAGTTGAGTGAAATAAAGGCGTCCGCCCCCGGAAGAAACACCCACTCCGACATAATTAATATTTCCGCCCAGAATATTTCTTCTGTGTCCGGGGGAACGCATAAACTCATTGTGAGCGGAACTAACACTGCCGCTGGTATTCCAGGCAATATTTTCGGCAGCTGTCCGGTAACTAACCCCGTAATTATCGAGCACCCCGGGAAAAGGGCCATAAGCGGGAGAGGTATGGCTGAAGTAATTGTTATCGGCCATATCCCGGCTTTTTGCCCTGGCTGCCGCAGTTGTTCTACTGCAAACCTGCAGAGAAGGCAGTCCGGCACTGTTCCTGGCCTGGTTAATCAAGCTGACCATTTGCTGTTCTCTTCCGGTAAGCACAACCCCGCTGCCGCCGCTGCTTCCTGCAACCGCCGTCCTCGCCGGATGAGGAGGTTGACTATCCTCCGAAGGAGGGGTAAGGTCAAATCCCGGCTTCGGTTCAGAACGCGCAATTTTTCCACCTTTATCCAAAAGGTTGGCCTCAAACCCCTGGTAAACCAGGCTGTAAAAAATTAAGCCTTCTTCTTTTAAAACAAACTGATCCGGTCCATCTTCACCGTTAAAAGCGCCTTCCCGGGTACTTTCCCTGTCAGCGGTAAAATGAAAAGCTGTGGCCGTTATAAGAATAAGTATGCAAACAAATAAACAGATCTGAGTATACTTTTTTAAGCTCATTTTTTTGCTCCCGACCAGTCAATTAAGATTACCTTTTAATAATTCACTACTTCTATGAAATATCCTGCTCCGCTACCGGTATCAAATTATTCCCCGGCAATTCAAGTTAACAATTTAATGCCTTTATATGTTATATTATGAAGCAGAACTTTATGATAACCGGTAAAAAAAATGAGAGCAATAAAAAAGGAGGATCCCCGTGGAGAACTGTGTTTTTTGCCAGCAGAACAATCTTGAAATCATTGCCGAAAACAAATTGGCGCTTGCCTTTTATGACGGCTGCCCGGTAAATAGCGGTCATGTCCTGATCATTCCCAGGCGGCACATTGAAACTTATTTTGACGCCTCTATTGAAGAACATACCGCCATCATCCGCTTGACTCACCGGGTCAAAGAATATCTCCAAAAACAATATAACCCTGATGGTTACAATATCGGGGCTAATGTGGGGGCAGCCGCCGGCCAGACAGTTTTTCATTTCCATATCCACATCATTCCCCGTTACCGGGGCGATGTCCGCGATCCACGGGGCGGGGTAAGGAAGGTAATCCCCCACCGCAGCCCGGAATTTAAGGTACCCCAAAAAAATAGCCTGCATTAAGCCTCCGGCGCAAAAAGCAGCTTTTGCAAAGCTAGAAGCATAACACTATGACCGGTCTGAAAACGCTCAAGCATGTTTTTATGGCTTATGAGCAGTGCTGTTCCTTTTTTAACCAGGCTTTCATCACCATAAACCCGTCCTAAATAAATATTGTTAAGGGCAGCAACAGATGCCCCGGAAGGAACCGCCCCGTCATAGGCTTCAGCAATTATCGGCAAATCGGCGATAACATCGTCGGCATTGCTGAATTGCCAGCTATTACCGCCCTGGTTAAACAGCCTGTCCGCTTCCCGGGTAAACCGGTAAGCCAGTTCCAGGTACTTATGCTCATTTGAAGCCCGGTAAAGCTCGATAAAACCCCGGGCCAAAAAAGTATAATCTTCCAAAAATGCCGGGATTGAAGCTTCATTTTCCCGGTAACGCCTGCAAAGCTGTCCGCTTTCCATAACTAACCGGTCGAGGATAAAATCTGCCGCCCGGGATGCTTCATCCAGGTAGCGTTTTTCGCCAAGAAGATAGTAACCGCGAGCCAAAGCGGCGATAATCATTCCATTCCAGCCAGTGATAATTTTATCATCGCGAAATGGCCGCTCTCTTTGACTGCGAGCCTGTAATAGAACCCGGCGCGACTCTTCAACAATTTTTGCCAGTTCTTGCAAAGCTAAGCCGCGGGCGGCTGCAAATTCCTGATCATCAACTGCCCGGTAAAGTACATTTTTTCCTTTTTCAAAATTGCCTGCTTCAGTTAACCCGTAATAGTCGTTAATTAAGCGGCCTCGTTCTTCTCCGAGCAAGGCAATAATCTCTGGGGGAGACCAGACATAAAAGGTCCCTTCTTCTCCTTCACTGTCGGCATCTTCCGCCGAATAAAACCCGCCTTCCTCGGCTTTAAGTTCACTTAATACATAGCTGAATATTTTGCCCGCCAAATCAGCCATTTCCGGATCCCCGGAAACCCGGTAAGCTTCCAGGGCGGCATAAGCGGTGGTAGCCTGATCGTAGAGCATTTTTTCAAAATGAGGCACCAGCCACTGTCGATCAACCGAATACCTGTGGAGACCATAGCCAAGTTGATCGAAAATTCCTCCCCGGTACATGGCTTTAAGGGTTTCTAAAGCCATATCGTGCGCTTCCTGGATGCCGGTTCGCTTCCAGTAACCGATTAGAAAAATAAGTTGATGCGGGGAAGGGAATTTGGGAGCATTGCCAAATCCTCCGTAATGATGATCATAATTACTGGCGAACTGCCTGTAGGCAGAATCCAATATTTCTTCGGAAGGAAGTTTATTATCTTCACTATTTTCAATCCTTGCTTGCTCCTCGGTATGACGGCGCAAGGCCGCTGTGATTTCCTCAGCTGTCCTTTCCACTTTCTGCCGGTCTTTCTGCCATATTTCAGCCAGGCTTGGCAAAACTTCTGTCAGGCCGCTAAGCCCCAAGCGCGGATATTTGGGGAGGTAAGTGGCGGCAAAAAAAGGTTTTTTACCAGGGGTCAAAAAAACAGTAAGAGGCCATCCTCCCTGCCCGGTCAGAGCCTGGCAGGCGTTCATATAAATTTGATCCAGATCAGGCCGTTCTTCGCGATCAACTTTTACCGGGATAAACAACTCATTAAGTAAACCAGCGACTTCCTCGTCTTCAAAAGATTCCTCTTCCATTACATGGCACCAGTGGCAGGTTGAATACCCGATACTTAAAAAAATTGGTTTGCCTTCTGCTTTTGCCCGCGTAAAAGCTTCATCGCCCCAGGGGTACCATTCTACCGGATTGAAAGCATGCTGGAGCAAATACGGCGACTTTTCATTAATCAAACGGTTTGCTTTTTTATTTGCTTGATTGTCCATAATTAAACCTCCCAGCTTATCCATAGAGTTAACCGGCTCATTTTTTTTGCCGGCAACCTTTGCTTGCGATGCAGACCCAGTAATATATTTCCTATAGACTTAATATATATTATCACAAAGCTCTGCTTCACACAATACCCTAAAAAACCGGCAGCCAAATAGAGAAATGCCACTATTTTTAACTAGAACCACCTTCACAAATTAAAAACAGGTTCATTGCAGTTTTCTAATAACCATAAATTACCATCAAAAAATTTTATAAAGTAACTGTTTAAAAAACCCGGTAATGTGTTATAATAATTCCACATCAAGATTACTCTGCTCAAATTAATTAACCAATCAAATCAAACGGCCATATTTTGTTCAGCAAAAAAAATGCGTACTTTAATCTTTGCTTTAGGGGCGATTTAGTTGCAGCGTCTGATTAAGAACTTATATATCCTCGCCTTTATCTTTATTATTATCTTTTTTAGCGCTTGGTACTATCACTACCACGGAACCAACCAACAATTGCAGGAAAACGCCCGTAAAGCTGCAGAAACTACCGTCCTCTCCAAGTGCGAAAAAATCAACGGTTGGCTGTGCAGGCACTCCCAAACCATTGAAGCTGCCGGAAGTTTTATTGCTCTTAAGCAGTGGTCTGATCAAGAAATCCTTGATTATTTAGAATCGCTTTTAGATGACAACGAAAGCTTTGCTTCAATCTATTTTGGAACTCCTGACAATGAAATAATTAACGCCAACGGTTGGGATCCTCCACCCGATTTTAATTTAACCGAACGACCCTGGTACAACATGGCCAAGGAAAAGGGAGGAACTGTCTTTACTAAAGTATTTACCAATGCCAGCAGCGATGAAGTGATTTTTACTATCGCCCGGCCGGTATACTGCCCGGAAGGAAAATTCCTGGGGGTAGTCGGAGGCGATATAACCATAAAGGAAATTAATCAATTAATTAAAACCGCAGACAACGGGAGAGAACCACTAGAGGGAAAATTTTCTTTCTTAATAGACGGAGAAGGACACCTGTTAGCCCATCCCGACCTGGATTATAACCCTCACGATAAACTGGTTACTTTCGAAGAAAAATACGGGAAAAAACAGATTGACAGCATCGATAATGGAGTGGTGCGTTTAAATATTGAAGAAAAAGAGGGTTACCTCGCTTTTACGTCAATTGAAGGGACCCCCTGGCAGCTGGCATCTTTTATTTCTTTTAGTGTTTTCACCGAAAGCTCCGCCAAAATGACCACAGAATTTGTATTCGCCGGAATCGCTTCTTTGCTCATAGTAATTATGTTCATGGCCTATAATCACATTCATGTCCATAAGCCTTTACTTCAGCTGGAAAGCAGCCTGAAAAAAATCGAAATTGACAAAGACCTATCATACCGCCCTCCGGCGATAAATAACAGCGAACTGGCAACCCTTGGCAAAACAATCAACAATTTACTGGATAAGGCCGAAGACTATTTTAACCAGTTGACAGAAAATGAGAAACGGCTGAAAGAGACAAATCTTGAAATGGAAACTATGCTCAGAAAGCTGACTACTGCAGAAGAAGCCCTTGATTACAGCGAAGAAAAACTTTATTACCTGAGCTATCATGACCAGCTGACCGGGGTATATAATCGCTCTTTCTTTGAAGCCAAATTAAAATTTCTCGCTGACGATCCCAACTACCCAATTACGATCATTTCTGTCGATGTCGACGGGCTTAAGTTGATTAACGACACCCTGGGCCATGAAGCCGGAGATAAACTATTAAAAAACTGTGCCAACATTTTAAAGGAAATATTTGATAATAACGGTATCCTGGGCCGGGTTGGCGGTGACGAATTTACGGTGATCCTGCCTTTAACCGGAAAAAATGAAGGAGAATGCCTGGCCCGGCAGATTCGCTACCAGGTGAAGCATTATAACCTGCACAACTCAGAACTACCCTTAAGCCTTTCCATGGGGGTAGCCACGGCAGAAAGTGATGCTACTTCAATTAAAAGATTAGTAAAACAGGCCGACGATCTGATGTTCAGAGACAAGCTGCATCGCAGTAAAAGCGCCCGCAACGGTGTAGTGCAAAGTCTTACCGCAGCCCTTGCCGAAAGAGATTTTATAACTGAAGGACATATTGAACGTTTAGAAGAATTATGCATGAAGTTTGCGAATAAAATTAACCTTGATTCCAAGCAAATCTCTGATTTAGCTTTACTTGTCCAGGTCCACGATCTGGGTAAAGTCGCTATACCCGACCATATCCTTTACAAACCAGGCCCGCTTACCGAAGAAGAATGGGAAATAATGAAACTCCATCCGGAAAAAGGTTCCCGCATCGCTTCTTCCTCCACGGACCTGGCCGGGATAGCCTACTTGATTCTAAGTCATCATGAGCATTGGAGCGGTCAAGGCTATCCGCTCGGCCTGAAAGGTGCAGAAATACCCCTGGAATGCCGAATCTTAAGCATTTGCGATGCATTTGATGTAATGACCCACGACCGCCCTTACCGAAAAGCGGTTAGCCCCAGGGAAGCGCTTGAAGAAATAGAAATGAATTCCGGAACACAGTTTGATCCTGAACTGGCCCATGTCTTTCTTTCCTTTATGATGAAAAAACAGAAGATCTAAAAAGGGTATTTAAACTCATAACAACCAAAGCAAAAGTTCTTCCCCGGCAAAATAAAGGTTAAATCACCGAAAGTAGTAAAATGCCGGAGATGGTGCCAAACACCGTCCCAAAAGTGCCGGCATGGCTCTGACCTGAATTCTGCGCTCCCGGGATCAATTCACTAAAAATAATGTAGAGCATCGCTCCGGCGGCAAAACCCAGTATTAAACTTAAAGTCGCCCGACTGGGGTTATTTATAAAAAGAGCAATGATTGTGCCGGAACCTGTTCCAATTACTCCGGCGCCAAGACCAACTAAAGCGATGATCAAGATATTGTTCAATGTTTTTCCCTCCATCAACAAAGCCTTAAAACACCAATTCATTATAGCGATAATGTTGGCCATGATCAAATTAATTCCCACAAAATTTTAATATAATCTTAACATACATCACATGATTGTTCCTATTTTACCCTTTATACTGAAGCTACAAGGTTAACCGGATAAAGTTAATCTTACAACTTTTATTAAGCCCTGCTTTTTTAGGGCTTTCTGATAAAATAATGGTTTTGTTCATAAACAGCATGGTGCCAGTTAATGACCCTCACTTACCAGGAGAAACAGCCCGCAAGCACCTACAAGAGTTAACAACACGATTTTGCGGGCTGTTTTCGGGCAAACGCCGCAGGAGCGGGGTTGCCCCCGGTGACCCCCGGTGCAACATAACCGCTCCCCGGCTTCAAATAAATTTAATCCACGGAGAACTCCCCTGTCTCCGTGGATTTCTGTATTTTACTTGCCTTCAGATCAGGTTAGGGGCTACAATAAGTATACTAAAAGAACTGGTTTGAAAACCACAACTTATCAACCGATTGAAGATAAGGAGCATTTTCATGGCTGCAATTTGGGTTGTCGATGATGAAGAAAATATTCGTGAACTGATCAGGCGTTATCTCGAAAAAGAAGGCTACACAGTCCGCACTTTTTCCTCGGCTGAAGAAATGGAAAATGCCCTGCTCACCAGCACCCCGGATATGTTTATTCTTGATATAATGCTGCCCGGTTCGGACGGACTGGCTTTATGCCGGATGATCCGGGATCAATATGATCAGCCCATCATATTTGTTTCCGCTCGCGGCGAAGAATTTGACAGGGTTCTCGGACTGGAACTGGGCGGAGACGATTACCTGGCTAAACCTTTCAGTCCCCGGGAGCTAATTGTCAGGGTAAAAACTGTTTTCCGGCGCCTTCAACCAACAACTCAAAATTCACAAGAGGTTACTTTGAAAAATATTATTATCTACCCCGAAAAACGCAAAGTAGTTATTGACAAAATGGAAGTACCTTTAACCGGAAAAGAGTTTGACCTTCTTTATCTTTTAGCCGTATCCCCAAACTTTCCTTTCAGTAGAGAAAAATTATTGGAAAAAATATGGGGTTTTGATTATGAAGGAGATAACCGCGCCGTTGATGATACAGTAAAAAGAATCCGCAAGAAAATTCGCGAGAAAGGAGCCCTGCCGGAGCTTTCCACAGTGTGGGGCTACGGATACAAGCTCAATGTTTAAACGCATATTCACAGGATATATCCTCGTATTAATGGTATCTTTTACCGTTTTAGCCCTGGCTTTTACCCTGACTGTCCGTCAGTATTTGATCAATGATACTGTACGCAGTCTGTACAGGGTAGCTGAAACTTTGTCGGCATCGGCCATCCAGGGCGAAATACATAAAAACAGCCGCATGCGGGGGGCTTTTTTCAAACTGGCCAACCGAATCGCCTACGCTGACTACGTTCTTATCGAACAGGACGGAACCATTATTGAGAGCAGCGACATAAATTCATACCCGCCCGGGGCGGAAATGCTTAACGAAGCTTTTTTGGATCTGGCTTTTGGCGATGAAGAAACGGAAAGCCTGGTAGAAAGAGAGCGGGTTGCAGTGGAGTTCCCGGTAATCAGAGGAAATAATCAAAGTAAGGCCTCCCTGATACTTTACTCCCAACTTGATATTCTCACGCAGCTCAATCGCAGCATTTTAGGGATCCTGGCTTTTGCCGGGGGGGCGGGAGCGATTGTTTCATTATTTGCCGGTATTTTTGCCACCCGTTATGCGGTGGGACCTTTAAAACAGCTTAAAGAAAGCGCTCGCGAACTGGCCCGGCGTAACTTTGACAATAAGCTTGAGATCAAAACCGGCGATGAGCTGGAAGAACTAGCAGACACTTTCAATGACATGGCCGGGCAACTGGCTGAATACGACCGGAGTCAAAAAGAGTTTTTCCAAAAAAGTTCTCACGAACTAAAAACTCCACTAATGTCAATCCAGGGCTATGCGGAAGCGTTAAAGGACGGGGTAATACCGGCCGAAGAGGCGGAACAGAGTTTGGATTTAATCATCAGGGAATCGGGAAGGATGAAAAAACTGGTTGATCAATTTATCTACCTTTCCAAAATGGAATCACCTCATGAGCAGTACAATTATGAAGAACTGTCTCTGGAAAATGCAGTTAATGAAGCCGTGCATGCCGTCCAAAGCCTGGCCCTTGAAAATAAACTCGAAATTGAAACTAATTTTGAAACCAAGGACGTGATCATTGAAGCCGACCCGGAAAAAATACACCGCTTGCTGTTAAACCTGCTTGGCAATGCCTTACAGCATGCAGATACAAAAGTATCAATCACTGTTAAGAGCGGTGAAATTCATATCACAGATGATGGACCGGGCTTTGCATCGGAACAACTTAAAAAAATATTCGACCCATTTTTCTGCAGGGGGGATAAAAGCGGCAGCGGCCTGGGTTTGGCTATTTCCCGGGCAATAGTGGAAAAACATAACGGCACTATATCTGCTCAAAATATGAGAGACAGAAACGGGGCTCATATCTCTGTATCGCTGCCGGTGAAACGCTGGAACTAAACGCCAACCGCTTAAAGAAGACCCATGACTTGCTCAAACTGCCAACCTGCACAGTAATCCAGCTCCTGAATTGCCTCGATCAAGCTTAAGTTTAGGAGTATAGCCTCACTGCTTCACCATGACCGTGTAAGCTTCAACGGCCTCTAAAATGAGGCATACAACCGGGATTTCTTCCCCTTTCAGACCCAGGGGCTAACCGGAGCCATGGATTCCCTGATCAATTTTTCATGCAAACTTAATCAAACGCCACAATAACTACTGCAATAACCTTGCCATAAATTCAGAGGTTTTCACACCCTTCGATTTTTTTCAACGTAGACTAAAATCAAATAAGCAGTTTGACGAGCTATTCTCTTTAATGATCTGCGGGCTAGATTAAAAAACAACTCGCCACTTTGTAAATAGATTGTATTACAAGCTTGATCAGTAATCCATCTTTAACTTAAGAAGGCCTTTTGTTTTTATTTTTCTAAGTGACATACATGTGTCCCTCTGCCATGGTGTGTTTGGCAAGATAAAATTACATAGAACGGCAGCGTAAAAATACAGAACTAGAAGGCTGCCATCGTTTGGGTACGGTACAGGTACTTTGTACGGTACCGGGACCCTCCCCTTCCCCCCATGGGGGGAAGGGGAAACATATGTTTTTTTATGTATCATCCTCCTCATCATCGTTATTTATTTCAGGATCACTGATTCCTGATAAAGCCTGCGTTAGACGATAGCTTTTTCCCGAAAACGCCAGGATATGTGCGTAATGTACAAGCCGGTCTATTAACGCTGCTGTTAATCTGTCATCACCCAGCACACTGCTCCACTGCCCGAATTGTAGGTTTGAAGTGATAATAATGCTCTGCCTCTCATAAGCCTGGGCTATGACGTTAAAGAGCAATTCTGCTCCATCACGGTGCAGGGGAACAAAACCGAGTTCGTCGATTATCAGCAGGTCTGCTTTACCTAACATGGTCATTATTTTTTTTAGGCGCCCCTGGTGGTAGTTTTCAAGCAAAGCGTTAACCAGATCAAGACAGCGGTAAAAACGAACTGTTTTACCCCTGGTGCAGGCCCTAAAACCAAGGGCAGTGGCCAAAAAAGTTTTGCCTGTGCCCACGGCGCCAACTGCCAGTATATTTTCCTTGCGTTCAATGAACTTAAGCTCGGCCAGGTCGGTTTTGCTGCTTGTATCCGGCAGAGAAACCGGGGCCCAGTCAAAATCCTCTAACGATTTGGTGCTGGTAAAGCCGGCCTGTTTGATCAAACGGTCAACTTTTTTATGTTCCCGCAACCTGATCTCTTCGGCAAACAATGCGTTTAAATACTGCTCGGGCTTTTCAAAGGGGACATCCTGGTAAATCAGGGGTATATTGGCCAGTTTGAGTCGCTTACATTTTTGAGCCAGTGTACTCAAAGCCTTCACCTCCCCTGTTTACCGGCACCAGCTGGTCATACTCTTCCACTTGTGGGCGGTAGCCTTTAAGACTGGGCGGACTGTAATCGTCTGCAAGTTCTGTAGATATGCCCTGGTTTTTTAGCTGGTAGAGCAAGTGCCAGATTGCCGCCTGGTCTTTCAACCGGGAGACGCCTGCTCGGGCAAAGGCTTCACCGATAAAGTCCATCTCATAGCCTTCTTCAAGCAAGGTTTTGATGAAACTAAGCCTTTCTTTGAATTTTTCACTGTCCTCCTCAAGGTAGCTTTTAACCGCCCGGGGCAGGAAGCGGTAAAGGGTAGAATTTTGAGCCCCCTTTGGCTTGCGGACGAATATGGCAAAATGGCCCTTCCAGTCAATGGGCTTAGTTTTTAGTGTATAGGACCGTGGAAAAGTGGCCAGGTGTTTCTGGTTGTGGTCAAGTAACTCGACTTTGTCCCACCAAAGCTTGCCCAGAATTGTTTCACCGGTACGGGCGGTAGGTAGTTCATAATTTTCGTTATCAACTTTGACCCGGCCATATTTGTTCACCTTGACAGTTTTAAATTCGACCGGTTCAAACGGTTCCTTTGGTAACGGCAAGAGAGCTTCTTGTTCTTCAGCCCAAAGCTCGGAAAGAAGCGTTCCTTTTTTGTAGTGAGGCCGCTCTAAGTCGGCCATGGCCTGGCTGTATATTTCTGCGGTCAATCCTGGGAACGGCGGCGAATTGTCGCGCGAATCAAAGCACAGGGGAGGGCCGAAGCCCTGAAAATCGAAGGTGAAAAGCTGCGCGACCTGAAGGAAATCACCTCTGCGGCCTATCGCAAGGCCCAGGCCGTCAAGGGCAAGGCCGATGCGGCGGCTGCCCGCATCTATGCCGCCGCGTACGGCCGCGATCCGGAATTTTACTGGTTCTACGGCGTGATGGATGCTTACCGCAATTCTTTTGGTGCCGATACGACGCTGGTGTTGTCAACGGAATCCGCATTTCTGAAATACTTAAAGCACTATTCACCCCAGTAAGACCAAAACACCCCATGTCTTCATTTGGCTTGCGAGCGACCTTTCAAAAGTGTAATCTTACGGAAATGCGACTGTAATCCTTTCGTGGTATATGGCGATATCGATACCTTTAAATTCTTTAAAAGGAGAGATGTCATGGGATGGAAATTTTGGCAGCGTGACAATGCGTCGGACGGGTTGACGTTAGGGCGGCAGCGGTGAAGTTGCCGAAACCCAAGGAAATGCCGCAACTGATCGGTCAAGTTCTAGTAACCCAAAAAGGAATGGACCCGGACGTGGTGTGGGCGCTCAAATGCGCATTGCGTCCTCATCCGCAAAGCAAGACCCGATTCGATTTTCGCGTATTCAGCAGCAATGCCGCTCAAAACGCGGGCGTAAAGGTGGCCAACTTCGATTCATTGGAGACCCATACGGAATTGGTGATCTTTCACGGCTGGTATGACAAGCGCTCCAACCAAATTGAGTTTCTGGACAGCGGCAATGCTGCCGATTAAGTCCAATAGTTTGCTTGCGATTTTCAAATAAACGAACTTTGTATAGAAAGGTCGGCATATGTTTGGCATTGGCATGTCTGAGATGGTCATCATTCTGGTCATTGTATTGATAATCTTCGGCGCCGGCAAATTGCCGGAAATCGGCGGCGGCATGGGCAAGGCGATTCGTAATTTTCGTCAGGCCACGAAAGAAACCGAAGACATGGCTACTGAACCTATCGAGGGAAAAGAAGAA
>JAWODD010000014.1:0-9936 GCA_046483445.1 Bacillota bacterium
CGGGCCACTTCACCTCCGCTGTCTCTGCTATTGTTGGATACAATACATAGCCTGAATCCCTTTTTTTTAAGTTCTAAAAACCATTCAGCCAACCTGGGAGTTACCGAACGGTCGTTCCATGGAACCAGGGTATTGTCCAAATCGGTAATAATCCCCCTGATCCCGCGATTCCATAAATGATCCGGGTTTAGATCAAAAACACTATCCAGGTGCTGGTCGGGTATTAATGCCTTCATTAAATTATCCTCCTAAAAAGATCCCTCGTAAACTTCTAAAAAGATCAACAGAAAAACGGTGGGCTATAAATTTGCACCGTTTAATTTTACAGCAAACTTTTTAATTACTTTACCATATCCGCGCCATTTTTTACAGGGGCGCGGCTTAAATGATCCCGGCTAATCGTACATAAATTCTTCAAAGACCCCTTTTCAAACAAAAACAGTTGGGGTATGATTATACAAATCATTTATCATGCATACTTCAATACCAGGATAGGGGGAATTTTTAATGTATAAAGTTGCGGTCATACCCGGGGATGGAAGCGGGCCGGAAATGGTCCGGGAAGGCCTTAAGGTCTTAAAAGCTGCAGAAGGTAAATTTAAATTCAAAACCGAGATCGTTAATTACGACCTGGGAGGCGAGCGTTACCTAAAAAGCGGTGAAATCCTGCCGGATAAGGTCCTTAAAGAACTTAGGGAATTCGACACTATTTATTTAGGAGCGATCGGTCATCCGGAGGTTAAACCGGGAATTTTGGAAAAAGGGCTTCTTTTAAATATGCGTTTCAATTTGGATTTATATATTAATTTGCGCCCTGTAAAGCTTTTCCCCGGAGTTTATACCCCGCTTAAAGATAAAGACCCTAAAGATATCGATTTCGTGGTGGTGCGGGAAAATACCGAAGGTCTTTATGCCGGCGCCGGCGGTTTCCTGCGCAAAGATACCCCTTATGAAATTGCCGTGCAGGAATCGATCAATACCCGCTACGGAGTAGAACGCTGCCTGCGTTATGCTTTTGATTACTGCCGGGTTAAGGGCAAGCAAAAAAAATTGACCCTGTGCGGCAAAACCAACGTGCTAACCTATGCTTTTGATTTATGGGAAAGAGTTTTTAACGAGGTTAAACCTGCTTACCCTGATATTGAGTGCAATTACGCACACATCGACGCAATCTGCATGTGGATGGTTAAAAATCCGGAATGGTTCGATATAATCGTCACCGATAACATGTTTGGCGATATTATCACCGACCTTGGAGCCATGATTCAAGGCGGCATGGGCATTGCCGCCGGGGGCAACCTCCATCCTGGCCAGGTTTCAATGTTTGAACCGATCGGCGGTTCTGCGCCCAAATACGCCGGCAAGGAGATCATCAATCCGCTGGCGGCAATATCTGCCGGGGCGATGATGTTAGATTATTTAGGGGAAACAGATGCGGCTTTAAGCATTGAAAAGGCAGTCGGGAAAGTTTGCAGCAGCAAGTTAAACTCACTTAATGCCGGTAAGATGGGTTACTCCACCTCGGAAGTGGGCGACATGGTCGCTGAACTGCTTTAACCAAATTAGCTGTTGCTTAAAAAAGTTTAAACCCGGCAATAATTTCATCTTAATTTAGCTTATCCAGATAAAAAAGACCTGGGACTGAGAAATTGGCCCCGGTAATTTACTGACCGGGTTTAAACTAATTCTCCATGGGCGATCATAATAACCTTGCCTCCCACAGAAACTGCGATGTTTTCTTCTATACCGTTTATCGAATTAAATTCTTTTTCTGCTTCATGAGCCTTGATTAAAAGCAGTGAAGGGCGCCCGATCTCATAGCCTTGTTCCACCCGCAGGTTTATTTTTGAGGCGTTAAGATAGCGCTGTTTTACCAGGTAAGCGGCAAGACAACCGTTGGCACTGCCGGTAGCCGGATCTTCTGTGATGCCGTGGTACTGATCGAACATGCGGGCATTAATCTGATTTTCTGGATGGTAGGTTTCCGGGCAAAAAACCAGGATTGATTTGGCCTCGGCATTGTCAATCAGGTTTAAGTAACCGACGCTGTCTACAAAGCAGGCTTTCACCGCTTCCAGGCTTTTCAAAGGCGTGATAATAAAGGGAAGACCGGTAGAAACTTCCTGCACGGGATAGTTTTCAGCAAGCTGATCAGGGGTAATATTTAAAGCCCGGGCCACTTCTTCATTATTAAATGTGCGCCCGAACCAGGGCGCTACTTGTTTCATCCATAAGATATCGGGCTTTTCATTTTCATAACTGAATATAACCGGAATTTGGCCCACCTTTAGATTAAGTTTCACAACAGGCACATTTTCTTTGATCAACTCCTGCTGAATTATATAAGCGGTACCTAAAGTGGGGTGCCCGGCAAACGGCAGTTCCTGGTCCAAAGAAAAAATACGCACATCGTAACCGCCGTTTCTTTCCCGATCACTTAGAATAAAGGTCGTTTCAGAAAAATTCATCTCCATAGCAATTTCTTGCATGCTTTGATCGGATAAATCGGCAGCATTGCGGACTATGGCCAGTTGATTCCCGGCATACTTTTTTTCAGCAAAAACATCAACCTGGTAAAAAGGATAATTCATCACTGTCCCTCCTGGAAATGCAAAATTGTTCAGTTAAACCCTGATCTTTTTTGCCTTAAAAAAAGCATAGATAACATTTGCTGGAAAAAAGCTTCCAGGCTAACTTACCACTTCATGATAACCGCTCCGCAAAAAAATTACAACTGCTTTGATCCACTGCTCCTTCACTTCCGGTTTATATACTTCTTAATGCCGTTCTTCCAATTATTCTTGGAGTTAAGCGGTCCCAATAAATTTTTCATAAATAATACTTTTTATTTAAATAGTACCTTTAAAAGGTATTTTACTTTTTATAGAGAATTTAGTATTGGCACAATCATTGCTATAAAATATATACAGGGAATATTCTATTTATTTTACCAGCTGATCCACCTTTTGGTTAAACCAGCAAAACCACTTTTAGGTCAAAGCAGCCATTTGCAACCGAAATCAAAAGATTTGCCTTCAACCCTGAGTGGAAAGGAGGTTAGCGATGGATTTTGCGCTGAACGAAAGCCAGACTATGATTCAGCAGATGGTGCGTGAATTTGCTCAAAACGAACTGGCCCCGGTGGCTGCGGAGCTGGACCGGGAAGGACGTTTCCCCCATGAAATCATCGAAAAAATGGCTGGTCTTGATTTATTTGCCCTTCCATTCAGCGAAGAGTACGGGGGCACCGGTGACGGTTACCTGCCCTATGTAATTGCCGTAGAAGAAATATCCCGGGCCTGTGCTTCAACCGGGATTACTTATGCAGCCCATTGCTCGATCGGAACCGGTCCGGTTTACCTTTTCGGCACCGAGGAACAAAAACAAAATTGGGTGGTGCCTTGCGCCAGGGGGGAAATGCTTGCTTCCTTCGGCCTTACTGAACCCGAAGCCGGTTCTGACGCCGGCGGCACAAAGACCACTGCTGTATTAGATGGAAAGCAGTGGCTTTTAAACGGCAACAAGTGTTTTATCACCAATGCCTCATATGCAAAAATGGCCGTAATTACCGCGGTTACCGAACCCGGGCAGGGGGCCAAAGGGATCAGTTCTTTTATTGTGCCCACCGATACTCCCGGTTTTTCTGTTTCACCACCTTATGAAAAAATGGGTCTGAAGGCTTCGGATACGGCGGAAATAGTCCTGGATGATGTGCGGATCCCGCAAGAAAACCTGCTTGGAAAGCGAGGTGAAGGATTTAAGCAATTTTTAAAAGTATTAGACGGCGGCCGCATTAGCATCGGCGCTCTCTCAATTGGGATTGCCCAGGCCTCGCTTGATGCCGCCCTGGCTTATGCCAAAAAACGCAGCCAGTTCGGACAGCCTATCGCCAAGTTCCAGGCCGTTCAATTTAAACTGGCCGACATGGCTACACAGATAGAAATGGCCAGGATGGGAGTTTACCGCGCCGCCTGGTTAAAGGATTGCGGAAAACCTTTTACCAGAGAATCGGCAATGGCCAAGCTTTTCGCTTCGGAAGTAGCGGTAAAAGCCGCTTTGGAAGCAATCCAAATTTTTGGCGGTTACGGCTACATTAAGGAATATCCAGTCGAGCGTTATTTGCGCGATGCCAAATTGATGGAAATCGGCGAAGGAACTTCGGAAATCCAGCGCCTGGTAATTGCCAGGCAGCTTGGCTGCTAAATTCTAAAGAAACTTTTTAAAATGATGTTATAACTTCGATTACTATCATATTTTCAAGGAGGGATTGGTAACAGATGAGTAAGCGAATTGCAATTGTCGGCATTGGCTATTCCGACTTCAAGACCACTTCCACCGATGTTTCCTACCGGGAAATGATCTATGAAGCCGCCACCAAATGCTACGAAGACGCCGGGGGCATTCACCCCCAATCGATTGATTCCTTTGTCGCTTCTTCGGAAGACTTTATGGAAGGAATCAGTATTGCCGACGAATATGTGCCCGATCAACTTGGTGCCGTGCTCAAACCGGTGCAAAGCATCGCCGGCGACAGCTTGCAGGGATTGGCTGCGGCGCTGATGCAGATCAAAACCGGGCAGTTCGACGTAGTGGTCACCTCGGCCTTTTCCAAGGTATCCAACCTTTCAAACTACGAAAATGTTCTTTCCTATGCCACCGACCCGGTTTATATTCGTCCGTTCCAGGAAAACCCTTACTTCATCGCCGGTTTGGAAATGAACCGCTACCTTTACGAAACCGGCACCACCAGGGAACAATGCGCAAAAGTAGTGGTTAAAAACAGGTATAACGCCCTGAAAAACCCCACTGCCGTTTACGGTGCCAAGGTCGGCTTAGAAGATATTCTTAAAGCGCCGCCTTTAAGCGAACCTTTAAGCGAATTTGACAAAAGCAACCACCTGGACGGTGCTATAGTTTTGCTTTTAGCTTCCGAAGAAAAGGCAAAAGAGCTAACCGACCAGCCGATCTGGATTAAAGGTTTGGGCTGGGCTACCGACACTCCCAACCTTGACTCCCGCACAGAAACCCTGGGCACAGCGCTTTATGGCGAACTGGCGGCCCAGAAAGCCTACTCGATGGCCGGAATCAGTACCCCCTACAATGAAATCGATTTTGCTGAAATCGACGATACTTTCTCCTACAAGGAACTGCAGCATATTGAAGCCTTAAAATTGTGCGGGCCGGGTGAAGCCGGTGAACTTTTGGAACTGGGCTCGTTTACTCCCACTGGCGACCTGCCGGTAAACGTTTCAGGGGGCAGTTTGGGGGTCGGCTACCTGCATGAAGCAAACGGCCTGCACCGGGTCCTGGAAACGGCCCTGCAGCTGCGCGGTGAAGCGGGCCCAAGGCAGCTTCCCGATGTGGAAACCGGCCTGGCTTTTGCCTGGCGGGGAGTGCCTACAACCACCGGCACGACAATTATTTTAAGCAATAAATCCTAAATATTAATATAAATGGAGGGTTGAAAGATGAGAAAAGTAGCTATGGTCGGAGCAGGCATGACCAAGTTTGTACGCAGAGCTCTGGAAACCCCGAAAGAACTTTCCTACGAAGCAGCGAAAACCACCCTGGACAGCTGCGGGCTGAACCTGGACGCAGTCGATTGCGTAGCCCATGGAACCGCCCCGGATGCTTTTGACGGCATCCACCAGAACGGGGAATACATGGTCTGCGGCTCGGGGGGCTGGAACAAACCGACCATGCGGGTATTTGTCGGAGGAGCCACCGGCGTCCATGCCATTGCGCACGGCTGGTACCATGTAGCTTCCGGTTTGTTTGACACCTGCCTGGTGGTCTGTGAAGAGAAAATGTCCAGCGCCATGCCCCACGCCCAGGGTTTTTTCTTAACCATATTTGATTCAATTACCGAACGGCCCCTGCAGCCCAACCTGCTTTGGATTTTCGCGATGGAAATGAACCGCTACATGGAGCGTTACGGCTATACCAAAAAAGATATGGCCCTGGCTGCCGTAAACAACAAAAAGAACGGCCTCAAACATCCGGCTTCGCAGTTTGCAGATGAAGTAACCGTGGAGGATGTAATTAATTCTGAAATGATGGCTTATCCAGTGAGCAGGCTTGATGTAAGCCCGGTCTCGGACGGGGCCGCAGCAGTGCTGTTGGCATCAGAACCGGTAGCCCGGCGTTTAACCGACAAACCAGTATGGATAGAAGGAGTCGGCTGGAATTTAGATACGGCCTACTGGGCTACCAGGGATCTTTCTTATCCGCGCTACCTGGACAAAGCGGCGCGCATGGCTTATGAAATGGCCGGGATCAGGGAACCCGACAAACAAATTGACATCGCAGAGCCTTATGATCCCTTCGACTATAAAGCCCTGCACCATTTGGAAGGACTGCAGCTTGCCCCGCGCGGCAAAACGGTGGACCTTCTGCGGGACGGTCATTTTTCCATAAACGGCGATATGCCGATGTGCCCTTCAGGCGGTTTGCTCGGGGTAGGCAATCCGATTGCCGCTGCCGGCACGATGAAAGCATGTGAACTATTCTGGCAGCTGCGCGGCGAAGCGGGCGAACGCCAGGTTCCCGGCAACCCGCGCCTTGGCCTGGCCCAGGCCTGGGGTGATTTAATGCAGGCAAGCTCTGTCGTTGTAGCAGGGATATAAGCTTAAAGGTAAAACTAATAACAGCTGTCAAAGGCAGCTTAAAGAAATCCAAGCAAAGCTAATTTTTTTGCTTGCTACTTTATCAATTTGCGCTAAAAGGAGGTTATCTGTAATGAAAGAAAAAATTCAGATTTCCGGTGGAACGGGCCTCACAGCGAAAGATATTAGCTCAGGCAAGATTTTTTTTACCGATGACAGCCTGGACTGTGCTTATGCCTGGGATACGGGAGTAGCCGTTAACCGCTATCTTTCCGAGCTTAAAAACGGTCGAATTATAGCTACCGAGTGCCATCAGTGTAAGCGGGTTATGCTGCCGCCGCGGCTTTTCTGCGAACTCTGTTACATCCCCAGTAATAACTGGCTTTATGTAAAAGATAGCGGAGTGATTAACACCTATTCGATCTGCCAGGTGCACTGGGATGCCAGCCGGATTGGCGAGGATGAAAAACCATACTTGCCGGCGGTGATTGAAATAGACGGGGCTTCAGAAGGTATGGGGATTATGCATCTTTTAGGCGAGGTAGAACCACAGGATCTCAAGATTGGTATGAAGGTAAAAGCAGTCTGGAAACCTGAAGCTGAACGCATCGGTTCAATAACTGATATTAAATATTTCAAGCCGATTGATTAACAAGGAGGGAGCTAAATGGCCATACTGGAGCGGATAACCAAAAATATCGATAATCGCTACTGGGACCCAGGGGTAAAAGCCTTTCCGGTTAAAAATCGCTATACCGCGGGAGTAGCGGGACAGTGGTTTTTTGAAGAGTTAAAAGATAACGGCAAAATTTACGGGTCCCGCTGTAAAGACTGTGAGATTACATATGTGCCGCCGCGGCTTTACTGCGAACGCTGTTTCAAACGCTTAGAAAAAGAAAAGGACTGGCTTGATGTCGGCACGGAAGGGGAACTTTACTCTTTTACTGTAGTCCATAAAACAAAAAGCGGCGAAGAAAAAGAAGAACCTTCCCTGATTGCTGCAGTAAAGATTGCCGACGGCCTGTTAGTGCACCGGCTAACCGGGATAAAGCCTGAGGAAGCAGAAATTGGCATGAAAGTAGTAGCAGAACTGAAACCGCAGGCAGAACGGCAGGGTAAGATTAAAGATATCAAGCATTTTAAGCCGCTTTAGGCAAAAGTAATGCTTAAACCGGAATTATAACCGGGCTCAGCTTTTTTACAGTCTTTGTTTGAGCAAGAACAGATTTAGCACAAAATACTGCCCCGGCGGATTTTTGCCTCCGGGGCAGTATTTTGCACTGGTTATCTATTAAGCTATTTCTCTACTTCGACAGGGTGATTTTTCTCGCCTTTTTTTTGGTTTTTTTTCTTTTTATCGCCCTGGGTTAAATACTTCATTATTTTGCCCAGTTCAAAAACTATGATTAGGACACCGGGCACGAAAATTAAAAGGATTAGCCCTTGACTGGTCTGAACAAAATTCATCAGGTAGCCTGCATAGGGTACTGACCCGGTTACTTTTCCTACAACATTTTCAGCGGGAACCGGGTTGGGATCATTGACATTATTGGCATCACCCCTGGTCACAAACTGCAGCTCATCATCATCTTGCACTTCCACAATCCGGTGAGTGGTTAATGAATCAGGATTGGCCGGACTGCGAAATGTAATTATATCCCCTGCAGTTAGAGCTTCAGGATCGGTTTCGCGCACAAAAGCCAGGCTCCCGGTATCAAATTCGGGTTGCATACTGCCGCTAAGGACAATATAGATCTGATAACCGGCCACCTGGGGAACTCCCCCGGCAATCCTGCTTTGGATTAGAAAAAAGGAAAGGACCGCCATGATCAGCAAGAGGATTACAAAGATAATGTTGCCGAATATGGCAAATATCCTGGGAAACCGTTTCCGTGAACCATTTCTCTCTCTTGCACGTGCTCTTTTGCCTGTTTCTTCTTCAGTTGTATCTTCTTCTTCGGTAAACTGATTTAGCATTCCCTGGTTATAACCTTGATTATCATCCTGGCTTTGTTCCTGTTCTTGATCAGAATCTTTCCCGAATAGAAAGTCATCAGCGGATTTACCGGGCAGTTGAGAACGCAGGGTCCCTCGCCTGCTCTCATTTTCTTGCTCCTCACCTTTTAGAGGCGACTCACTTGGCAAAGTCTCTTCGACTTCAGGAAAAGTACTTTCTTCGGATTCATCGCTGCTTTCTTCGGTTCTGGACGGTATGTCATCAAAAAGCTGATCAAACCCTCTTTTATCCTCTTCTTCCGGGGATAAAAGGATAAAATCGCTAGAACTACCTTTTTTACCGGTATCGCTGCCGGCATCCTCGTCGGCATCCCTAAAAAAATCATCGGCAGGTCTCAATACGTCCGGTCCGGGTTCATCGGTTCTTGTTTCTGCAGTTTCAAAACCGTTATGCTCTTTATCCTCATCCAATTGAGAAGGTTCACTGCCACCCGGCAAATCTTCAATAGATTTAAACCCCTGATCATCTTTCTGCGTTTCTGATTGATCGGAAGTTTCGTCATCAAAAAGTCCTAAAACATCATCGCCCGATTCCATATCTTGATCGGTTTCTCTGCCGGAGGAATCATCAAATAACCCATAGTTTTCATCTTCTAAGTCGGAAATACTTTCATCATCGGTCTCTGTAAACTCTTCTTTTTGTTCATCCTCCGAAGGAATGATATCATCAAACTCAAATCCCCCAGCCCGATCTGGTTCAAAATCAACACTGGAAGAAGAATTCAAATCTTGATCCAATTCCGGTTCAGGTTCCGTCTCAAAATCCAGGTCCGAATCAAGGCTAAACTCATGGCCGGTTTCCGGCTCTTCTTCTGATTGTTCTACTTCATGCTTGCTTTCATCTAAGTCCTCTTCGTCCCCGAAAAGATCAGGCCCCTCGGTAGGGGTAAAGTCTTTTGTGGAATCTTCCTCTGGAGTTGGCTCTTCCCCTTCCTGCTCTGTAAGCTCAAACTTTTCAAAAGCAAATTCATCTTTTTCTTCTTTTTCTAATTCATCTTCGCTACTAAAATAATCATGCTTTTGATCAGTTAATTCTTCATCGAACTCTTCACTATCCTTGCTTTCAGGCACTTCGGATTCATCTTCAGGAAAATATGGTTTTGACTGGTATCCCTGGTAATCATATTCACTTTTACGAGTGGCAATTTGAATCCTGGCCAGGAAGTCTTCCTTGCGAATTGGTTTGACCATATAATCGTCAATTCCACCAACCTCTATCGCTTCATATAGTTGATCATAATAATCCGGATTGAGCAGGGCCATTATATAGGTCCCTTTGCTTTTGCTGCGGAGTTCATTAAAGAAGCTGTCCAGA
>JAWODD010000035.1:0-9378 GCA_046483445.1 Bacillota bacterium
GTGTGTATATAGATTCTTCTCTAGTAATGGCCCTATCTATTTCCAGGATCTTCAGGCAGTTTTCTATTCTAACAGTTCGCATATTTAAAAGTCTATATAACTCATTTCTGCTAACACCATGAACTGAATCTTCAATCACAGTTAAAACCTTTTGAATTTCTTCGTCACCCGGAAAAGCTTTCTCGATAAAAGAATGTCAAGGGGACGGGGTTGTCGACAACTTAAACCCATCCCTTTCATTTGGCAGTGTTGTCAACACCCCCGTTCCATTGATAATTCTATTGAAATTAAACCCCACTATTACCCGGAATAATCCTGCTCCGGACAAACTTATTTACGATATTTAGCAATATTATGCATATATTTACATTTAATTTGCATTGCAGTATAATGCTACTTGTGTTCTGTAAATATGTGAAATGAGGTGGGCGATCGCACCATGGACCGCTTGATCGGCAGCTGCCGGATTATTGAAAACCGCGCTTCAAGTTACCGGCAGGAAAGGGCGGGGGAACTTCAGGGGTGGTAAGGGGTTAACAGGCTTGGGCCTTTGAATATCATATTTCAAGGCCTGAGCCAATAGTATCACACCAATGTTTCAATTTACTGCTTTACGGGCAGATCCACATATGGATTTTCTCTTAAAAAGACCTCAATTAAACCATCATAAATGCCGTCGGGCAAGCTTTCTTCGTACCAGTAACCTAAGATAGTCGGCTCACGAAAATAAAAAGGATCCTTATAATATCTGGTTGCATATATATCACCTATTACCGGCCAGTAGTAACCATCCCACATCTCTGACAAATCATCACTTAAATGTTTCAGGCCGTTTTCTTGTATATTTTTGGAATAATCAAGAGGCCTGATAACTGCATAATGGATGTGACCCCATTTATCTATAACATTAGCAATATAATCACCAGGCTCAACAATCTTGCCGGCATGAATTTCTTCTGCAGGTAAAGTGTGTCCATATTGAACTATAGCACCTACATAAGGGTTATATACTTCTAAATTACCGTTTGATTCGGGGATAACCCTGTATATAATTCCCTTTGTACCGGAATATACGTTGGCAGTCCTATCCTGTGTATAAAAATCCCAAGATGCATGCACACCTAATTGATTACCGCAATCAGGGTAATCATATTTGAAAACATGGTGCAATGGATATTGCAAATTATCATAGGTCACTTTTTCATCAAGATCAAGCATCCAGTCTTTCCAGGAATAATATCCTTCGAAAACTTTCGAGTATGAAAATGCTTGTTTTTCATCATTATCACTTGCGATTTTTATTATGAAATCCAATTCACTGCCTGCCAAATACATAAAGTCAACAATAGTTACAATATATTCCCCGTTGACTATTTCAATTGGCATATCTTTCTGCTTTACCTCTCCCTCATATTTAATATCAACCATCACGTCATCGGAAGAAATCCCACTTTTACCATCATAATCAATAAAAAGCACTGCACCCCTGTATGGAAGTGTCCCAATATTTAATGCAAAATCTTCTTCAGACAAAACATCTTCTTCTAGTTCTTCATTTTTCACTTCTTTTTCCGCGTCATCGTTAACACCTGCTGGTTCGGCAGCGCCATTTTCACTAATTGCTCCACATCCTGTCAGAACAGCCATACCCATTAATACAACTAAGGCAGCAGTTAAAAGCTTTTTTAACTTATTAAACATTGCTTATCACTCCATGGTAATATCTATAGTATTTCAGCTCTTAGATAGTGTATGATTTTGACTTTCCATGTTCACTATTCCTTTCAAAATTCCTTAAGCGATCGATATCATGTTTGCCAAGCATTTTAAAACCCATATCAGGATCCTGTCTTAAGGTTCGATTGCTTCTACTTCGTCAGTTGTGGTAGCACAAGATACACACATGGTAATAATCAGTACGAATACTGCAAGAATGATAAGTGGTTTTTTTAGTTTTCCTTTTAAGAATAAGCCGCAGGTTCCCATATCAATAGCTCCTTTTTCAGGATTATCAATGAACACTCTTCCAGGTGATTGAAAGGGCTGCCATAGAGAATAGCCGGGGTTAGAACACAGCACAATCCCCTGCTTGTTTTTTTACTTAAATAGCTTCCGCATAGTTTTACCAGCTGCCCGGCCGGTTAGGCGGCGGCCTACTCTTTTGGTCACTTTCTTGGAGCTGCCGCTGGAGATAGCGGAGAAGTCCCCTAACAGACGGGCCAGCCTATAGAGAAAACCCCTGGTTTTGTTGACACTCATGGTTAGCTTCCTTAGAAGATATTGAGCGGAACATGTTATTAGAATAAGTTTTCCCAAATATAGATGTAGTCCTCACCTGTATCAGGTATATCCTCTTCGCGAAAGACAACCAGAGTTCCCTCTTCAATTAATTGACCGGGCAGGTAGAATTCTTTTAACTGTAGAAAATCGTAGCCCAAGCCTGGGCCAGACAACCTCCACCAACCGCTATCACCATGATTGCCAGCAGGAAGATCAACCATTTCAAAAGCATCCCGTATCTCGGTTTGACCTTCAACAGTAACATCTTCGTGCAGGTAGGCTCCAGTCCAGATACTGCTTAAATCAATATAGCGTTTTGTTGTGCCCATAGATAGTTGAGTATATTGATCCAACGTTAAATAATTACCAATGAATTCATCACCAATGACAGGATAAACACCCTGGTTGTCGGTTGCAACCCACCAGCCGTCTGCCGGCCCTAATCTATCTTCACTGAAAAGACGACTGCTGGTAACCCTGCCCCAAGTATCATCTATATAGTAGTAAGAAGAAGGCCATTGGTTAGCCTGTTCAAAGCTTAGGCTTAATTGACCGGAATGGCCGGGTTCTGGGGCAATTTTGGTTGCCCAGACCTGTTCAGTTAATTCTTCTACAATATTTTGCTCCAACCAGCTAAGATAGTACAACAAAGGGTGCAAAGAGTGACTACCTTGATAAGGCCCAAAGAGCATAGTATCTCCGGCATAATAAATTGGGTATCTATACCACCAGTTGTAATCATCTGACTGCTGGGTTAGTTGGTATCTAATACTTTCACTGTAACCATGATCTAAGTTCAAAATATGTGTGAGAGCATCGTCATCATCTAACAGAACATTTATGAAAGGTGGAAGAGTCGGCCTAATGACAGAATTTAAGGTAAGCTCTTCCTCAGCGTCAAGTGCAGTTTCAATGTAGTTGACGTCATCTACTTCTATGTAACCTCTTAAACGGTCTACTGTGATTGTTTTTGCGAGGATACCATCACCGATCACTTCTTGATGTAAAATGCCGATCTGTTTTTCCAGTTCTATGTTTCCATCTAACAGGTAATCTGCGTACCTTTTTGAATAGTAGGCTTCATTGGATGAGATGGTTCGAAAATCTGACAACTGCGAATTAAAGAGGGCAGCCCAATCTGCTGCTAAATCTTCACCGGCAGGAATGCTTTGGACTTCCAATGATTCTTCTATTTCTGACATTCCTTCTACAGTCATTTCTTCTGTTAGGCCGAGAGTTATGTATCGCTCGGTTAAACCCTGCGCCACATATAAATATTGATCTATTTCAAAGTAGTCGCCGACAAATTCTGGCCCTATAACAATCTCATCATTCAGATCGTCAATAGCAAACTCGTTTTTGCCAATATCATCGATATCAATGATATCATCCCATAAAATGAAGTATTGCCTATGTTGAGGTCCCATAGCTGAAACAAGATCAAGGTCATAGAGACCTATTTCCCCGGGGTCAGGGGCAACCCTGGCTGCCCAGTCCGCATCACCCCAGAGGCTTCTATCAAAAACGGTTATTAAATCGAGTTCAGCCAAAGCTTCTGTTGATGTGAGGAGTTGATTAGAATCTTCTACTTCAATCTTGTTTTTAATCATTATTGTGTTAAAGGACTTTGTGAGTTCACCGTTGCCAGATATAGTTTGCTTAAATTCTCCACCTGTATCCCTGTATGTTATAGGCGAAAACCAAGTATGTTCTTCCAGAAAACCCGCTTGCTTTTTGAATTCAATTCTACCCTCCAGGTTGTAGTCAACTGAGTGGGTCATATGTTCCTCATTTGCCATAACAGGCATGGTAAACACTATGATTAATATTACAATGCTTGCTGCAGTAAAAGCCTTCTTCCGCATATTATTTCCCCTGTCTCATTTATTTGATACCTGCCCTATTTATAGATATTATCGTTTATAGTGAATCCGTATTAAATTGTCTGGACTTCCCCCACTGAAAATAGACTAATATTTCATTTAAAAAGCTTCCGCAACCCCTTCCCTGCTGCCCGGCCGGTGACCCGGCGGCCGACCCTTCTGGTCATCTTCTTGGAACTGCCGCTGGAGATCGCTGAAAAGTCACCCAGCAGGCGGGCCAGCTTGTATAAAAAGCCCCTGGTTTTGTTGACACTCATGGTTACACCCCCGGTTAAAAAAGTATTATTTATTTAATTATAACGGGCTGATGTGACAAGCGGTTGTCACATGGAAGCAAAACTGGTGTTTAATTCGTGGGGATTGATCTGTTTACTGTATATTTTTAAGTTTCGCTATTTCATAGAATAATCCTGCTTCTTTATCAGCCCTTATATCCCAGCGGCAGCTTATCACCCCTTACCGTTTTTTACGCAGGTCGTAACTGGCCTGCTTGGCATTTTTCCTGTAAGCTTTGCTATAGAGCTCATCTTCCATCTGCAGTGCTTCAGATTTTAATACCTCTGACTGGGCAATTAGTTCATCATCCCCGGTATTGGCATATACTTCTTTAAGTTTATCTGCCTGATCTAATAATATTTTGCGAGCTTTTTTGAAATCTCGGTGATCGGCAATTTTCAGGGCATCTTCCCGGGCCTGACCGGCCTTGAAGAGCTCTACTTCCTTGCTTACCTTCAGATCAAAACCGCCATCGATTTTTGCCTGGTCTGAGGTGACTTCTAACATCAGACTTAAATCGTAGCTTACCTTACTAAACTCTGCGGTTACATCGAAGTAGCGGAAATTAAGATCGGCTATAGGTTGCATGGCTTCTGAAGCTGTCTCTACAAAGAGTTCAGCTAGAACAGTTTTGGTTTCACCATTGTAGATATCAGGCAGCTTGAAGAGTACTCCTTGCTCTGCCTGCTGAGGTTCGTAACCGAAAACCTTGTTTAGCTTAACTCCTGCTGCAGGCTTAATATTAAGGATGGGGTTTTGCCCGGTTACGCTAAGCAGGCCTTTCAGTTCCTTTTCAAAGATGGATGGTATAGCATCGGGTGAGGCAATAAAGTAGAAATTGCCATCACCGGCTTCGGCCAGGTCTACCAGGAGATCTTCGTCAAAATCCTCACCGGCTCCCAGGGTAGAGAGGGAAATGCCTGAGCTTCTGATATCCTTTACCATATCGACCAACCTAACCGGGTTAGTAATACCCTGGTTGGCAAGGCCATCGGTAAGCAGGATGACGCGGTTCACCTGCTCTTCTGATCGGTTCTTCCTGACCTGATCGGCACCCTCGATCAGTCCACCGCTTAAGTTAGTGGTTCCGCCGGGCTGCAGGCCTTTAACCCGGGCTATGAGCTGATCCTTATTTTCTACCCTGGTAGCCGGGATAAGCAGATCAACTTCACTGTCAAAGGTAACCACCGCAACAGTGTCATCTGCCTCGAAGTGATTGATAGCGAAGCTGACCGCTTTTTTGGTGTACTCGAGTTTTTGCCCGGCCATTGAACCGGAGCGGTCCAGGACAAAGCAGATATTTAAGGGCAGCCTTTCTCCTTCCAGGTTTACTTTGGGCTGAATGATTTGCAGCATCATGTGGAGTGGGGTGATTGCATTTTCGGGCAGGAACTTCTGGCTCGTGGCCAGGTGAAGCTTAATCTTTTGATCGGTCATCGTAAATTACCTCCTGTTAATACCATTTTAGCCGCTTCATGTGACATATATGTGTCAGATATGAGGGCGAACAATCGTTTAACCATGTTTTTTTGATTTTTCCTGGAAACTGAAACAGCCGTTTTACGACACCGGCACAAGGGGTTTTTCTGTTAAGCTTGAAGTGATCGATAAAGGAGAAAACAGCTTATGCACGCTATACCGCAATAAATCGGTGGAGTTTTCGCTTAAAAGGTAGAGACGGTGAAGTTGTGGACCTACCGAGGGTATGGACTACCGGCACAACATTGGAAGAATGCATGGAAAACCTAAAAAAGACTTTAGAAAGCTGGCTCCTTGTCAACATAAAAAATAATATGACAATTCCAAAGCTCGGTAAATACGAAATTATCGAATCAGTAGAAAATAAATGACAAAGCTAACCACAATCAATAGAAATGATCTAGCATAACCAGGCACGACTGGATAAGCCTTTAGTACATGGTGTCCAAAAATAAGGGGTTAGGGCGCAGTCTGCTTTCAAGGACCTTGAACTGGCCAGCGAAACCAGCCTTGGCTTTTGGGACAATGAACGCGACTACGAGGCCTGGAAAAGTTATTGAGAAAAGAAGATGTATTAGTTTTTCCTTCTACTTTAATTTGACTGGCAATGAATGTCGTTGTTATAATTGGTACAGGAAAAAAGTATGAAATATAAATTGATTGCGAGATGAAAATTATGACTGTGTCATTTATATTAAGCGATTATATCAGTAAAGCATTAGATAATGCATTATATGATAAATTAGATGATGGAACATATAGTGGCAAAATCCCTGGGTTTCATGGAGTTGTTGCCTTTGGAACAACTTTGCGTGAATGTGAAAGCCAACTTCAGTCTACATTAGAAGACTGGATTTTGATCGGTTTCAAACTAGGGCATCCTTTACCCATAATTGACGACATTAATCTAAACCAGGAGCCACAACTTGAAGAGTTGGAATCCATGTAAAAGAAGAGATTTTATTAGCAAATTAAAAGCCCTTGGCTTCAAAGGACCATATGCTGGTTCTAAGCACCAGTTTATGGTTTATGGGCAACATCGTCTTTCTATACCTTCAAACAAAGAATATTCCATTCCACAATTAAAAATGATGATTGACGAGATCTCACTTATTACCGCTGAAGATATTAATCCTGAGTACTGGAACAACCTTTAGCTACCATTATGAGATCTATTGCGGTATCGGTTTTAGGTTCGATAGAGTTCATCGCAAAAAGCAGGGTGTCATTTATATTGTTGAAGCAGCCCTTCTTTCAGTGCCGCTGCTTTTTTCCACTGGGTTTGTCTTCATCCTGGTCATTTCTCAAAGTATAAAATACCGCAACCTGATGCTTGCAAAACTCACCATAATCATGGGGACAGTCACAAATAGCCTGAATTATATCGCCCTGATCTTCTAGCTCAACCGAAACCCGGTACAGTTCAGTGCCTTCGACATAGCGCCTGGTAATTTTATCGCTTTTAAACTTTGTTCGGTCAAGATCTATTTTTATCTCATCCAGATCAGCTAAATATTCTTCGAGAGCTGCTAATCTGTGAATAAGGCATATTCCCATAGTGCCTCACCATTTTAAAGTTATCTATTATGATAAATCCTTAGGCCCTAAATCCGAAGCAGATTATATCGTTGCAGAGTGTTAGCTATGAGGCAGTGGACGCGGGATAGGAGCTTAGCACTCCTCCCTTGTTTCCGGTTATCTATTTTGAAACATTTCTAAAATAAACCAGCTTAGTTACCGCATTCTAACCAAATCAATTAGCCGGTCTTGATTCCATATATACTGAATCTTTGCATATATCAATTCTGTTGCTCCAGGATTTACCTGAAGACTCTTTTTGCGCTCTTTCCCAGGCGATGTTGCCGAACTCATCAATAAATACTTTATTGAAGGTGTTTTTATCCTTTAGAATCTCAAATACCCCATGCAAGTTGTCTGACATGTCATATATCCTAACCTCATCATTATCAAAAGTAACCGTCAAAGAGTAATCATCATTAGGAGCTACTTTTATAATTTTTCTAGTCCCTTGTTCAAAGTATTCTTTTACTTTCTTCGGCACAATATCTGTTTTCAAACAAAACACCTCCCTCACCTTAAAGGTTCAATTGGAAAAAGTTCTTGTTGTTGTTGGGCAAGATACCAGTTTTCCTTTAACTCTTCCTGATGCAAAGCTACCCAACCGTAGAGCATTTTTAATTGTTTATTAGGCATTTCCCCACCTATCAATTCTATTGATTCTATGCTAATGCAACAGTCGTATTCACCATAATTAGCATGGAAATGCGGCGGATGATGATCTCTGTAATTTATGTATATTTTTATCCCTCGAAATTCACATATCGTAGGCAATATTGTTACCTCTGCTGCTTTTTTAATTATATCTAATTATATCATTAAAATCAGGTCGATTAAATAGAGGTATAACTTTTTGACCCCATCCATTTTATTTGGCATTATTGTCAACAACCCCGTTCCATTAACAATTCTAGTGAAATTAAACCCCACCATTACCCGGAATATATCTGCTCCGGACAAACCCATTTACGATATTTAGAAATATTATGCATATATTACACTAAATTTGCATTGCAGTATAATAGTGCCTGTGTTCTGTAAATTAGCGAAATGAGGTGGAGAAAGTTAAAAGTACTAAGAAAGCTACGCCCCCGGTGAGAGATTACCTGCGGGAGGGCTTACTGGCCCTGGTTCCTGATTACAGAAGTGGTTATAAATCAAATGTGATAACCAAGAAAAATAGTTATCCGGACAGCCGGTCTGTAAACTGGCTGGCCCAAATGATTGCCCGGTATCATTGCCTGGATTACAGCCTGATGATGAAGCGGGGCAGACATCTTTTAGAACAGCGCCATAATATCAGCCTGGCTTTTACCGCAGGCCTGGTGCTTGTTCCGGTTAAGCTAAAGGTGGCAAAGTCGCAAAATGAGCTGGCAACCGGCTATATTTCTCTAAAGGAAATTGAAGAGATTGTTACTATGCCGGCCGGGCCAGGCAGAATAGGACCCGCCTGGCTATCGAAGGTAATCTTTAAAAACGGCAAGCAGCTTTTTACTCTGAACAGCAAGAAAACTTTGCAGGAAAGGATGCGCCACGGTCAAATAGTGCTCTCCGATTACCAGCTGCGGAATGGGATAAGAGATCATAGTAAAACTTTAAGGCCCGGGCCTCAGAATATAGTATTTCGAGGCTTGGGCCCTTCTTATTTTTTTGTCTTTATTTGTTTTCCAATACTTTGAACATCACTATCATCAAGCCACTCTCTGCGTTCCCTGGTGTAATCTCCATACCCAGAGTCAAACTGCCTGATGAATTCTACCATCCCAACAGAACCTAGCTTTTCTGTAAGAGCTTCTATACCCCTTTTTCTTATAGTACTTAAATCATGCATAGAGTTACTCACTATCATCAACCTCCATAAACCAGCTTAGTGGATTATCGG
>JAWODD010000025.1:0-85723 GCA_046483445.1 Bacillota bacterium
CCTTTCGCAGGAGCGTCATAAGGGCGTGTATGAAGCAAGCTTATGCCTAAAGAAGCACAGGCCAGCTGGAATTGGTCGGAGCGAAATATTTTGCCGTTGTCCGCATAAATCATACTGGGAAGGCCCCTTCTAAGAAGGGCTTCTTCAAACACTGCCATTAAGTCCTCGGTTTTTTCCGTAAATGAAAACCGGGCTCCCGGCACAAGGCGGCTGCAGTCATCTAAAAAAGCCAAAAGATAAGTCGGTTTCTTTTTGGCTCCCACCTGCAGGTAAGGGCCGGCTGATATATCCACTTGCCACAGAGTATTGATTGTTTCATAGGCAAAACGTTTTCTTTCCGGTTCACTGCGAGCTGTTTTGCCGGCCAGGTTGTTTTTCTTCAGCAAGCGGTAAACTGTGGCATAAGAGAAGTTACGTTTGTTGATTATGCCTTTTTCCACGAGCAGCTCAAAAAACATGGTCACCGGCAGGTCTTTTCTTTCCTGCCTGAGTTCACAGATTGCTTCCTGGATTTCTAAGGGGATGCTGCGGCTTAGGCCTCTATCAGCGCGCAGCTTGGGTTTTAGGACATCAAAGCCTTCTTTTTTGTAAAGCCGGAGCCATTCCTCGATAGTTTTCGGGTTGTATTCTTTGGACCCGTAGTAGGGAACCTGGTGTACCCGACTGCATATTTCAGCCAGGTAATCTTTTTTCGATTCGACCTGCTCATTCAAAAGGGGCGCAATTAAGCCGTAGCGGAATAGGGCAATGCTTTCCCGCTCTTTCTCTTGCATGGTTTATTCCTCCCATCAGTGGATTTTGAGCAATTGATACAGCTCAAATCCATTTTAAAGAGCCTAAGGAGTTAGATCCATGCAAATGGTGTGTGGCTAAGTCACTACTTCCTTAAAAGCAAATTACGTGGTAAAATTATCTTGCCATAAAGTTGGTCTGGGAAGATTCTTGGAACCTTTTTGCAAAGGTTTTTGCTTGGGGAAAAGCATTGCGAATCACTTCCAGCAATTTTATGGCTTTTTCTTTTTCCGGGATTACCCCCAAATGTCCTAAATCCCGGAAAAAACTCTCAATGCAGTTTAAGTTCTTTAAAAACCTTTGCCGGTAAAATTGTAGCAGTTGGTAATAAATTTTCCGCTTGCCGTTTAAGAAAAACCCGCGCAGGGATTCTATGATATAGGCAAGGCAGTACTGGTAGTAGGGCAATAAAAAATCAGGCAAGATCGAGACGGTTCTACCACAGGATGCGCACTTTAATCTGCAGATCGGGATCCGAAACTCCCTGCTTGAAAACAGGGCATTGCGCCAGTAGAAGCCGTGTTTTTCCAACGGGGCCGGGTAGCGGCATAAAGGGCAGGTCTTTATTTCTGGAAACTCATTCTTTGTACCTCGTATGGCATACGTCAACGGGCTTATCCCAAAACTATAGATCTTCTGCATAACTTCTCCCCCTTAATAATTTGTATAAATTCTATCAAATTAAAAAGGAAAAGATAGCTTTTTAATGAAATATATTTTGACTAGGATCGGATAGAACGGGGAAGAAGAGTTTGCTAATTAACAACTTGGGTAGCGACGGTAAGGGTAACCGAGTCGTTGAAGTCTACCGACAAAGCCGCTGTTAGGGCGGTGAGTGAGCTGCCGGGCCGTAACGTAAGTGATCACGGAGGTAGCCTCGAGAACATAAACCCTGAAGGCCGAGCTTCTAGAGCATGAGCGAAGGCAGCATGGGGCAGGCGAAAGCTGACTGATACGCTTGCTTCACTTCAGCGGGGTGTTAGTGACGGCACGGGAGCACAGGACGTTTCGGGTGACTGGGGAAGCCCTACTCGCTCCGGACTGGAAACAGCGGAAGCAAGGTAAGCCCTATAACCAGAGCACCTGGGAAATGGGCTGAAAAGCGAGAGGGTGGCGGAGGGGGCCGTAGTACTAATGAGGCCGGGTAATGCCGGAAGAGGGAAGGGTCCACACTATTTAGCGATTCCTTCAACAACAAGGAGAGGCAGGGATGAGATGACAAAGGCATCCATAAGTCTGCAAGACCTGAGGCGAAGGATATACGTCAAGGCGAAGTCTGAACCTGAATGGCGGTTTTGGGGACTCTTCGTTCATGTCTGCAAGTGGGAAACACTCGAAGAAGCGTACAAACTGGCCAGAAAGAACAACGGCGCGCCGGGAATAGATGGAGTCACCTTTGAACAGATTGAAGAACAAGGCAGGGCGAAGGTCCTGAAACAGCTCAAAACAGAGCTGGAAGAAGGAACCTACCAACCGCTGCGCAACAGGCGCAAAGAAATACCGAAGGCAAACAATAAGGTAAGAACACTCGGTATACCCGCTATCCGGGATCGCGTAGTCCAAGGAGCACTGCGCCTGATACTTGAACCAATCTTTGAAGCTGACTTCCAGGACGGTTCCTACGGCTACCGGCCCAAGCGCTCACCGCAGGAGGCAGTCCAGCGGGTGGCGGGGGCCATAGCGGAGGGTAAAACCACCGTTATCGATTTGGACCTTAAGGCCTACTTCGACAACGTGCGCCACCATATTCTGCTGGAGAAGATTGCGCTGAGGGTAGATGATGCAGACATCATGAGGCTGACAAAACAGATTCTCAAAGCCTCGGGGAAACGAGGAGTACCCCAGGGCGGAGTTATCTCACCGCTATTTTCCAACATTTACCTAAATGCGGTAGACAAAATGCTGGAAAAAGCAAAAGAGAAAACCCGTCAGGAGCCTTACACCAAGCTTGAATATGCAAGGTTTGCCGATGATCTCGTGGTACTGATTAACTGGCACCCGAGCAACAAGTGGTTGGTCGAAGCAGTGCAAAGAAGAATCAAAGAAGAGTTTGCTGCCCTTGAGGTAGAACTAAACGAAGACAAAAGCAGAACAGTGGACTTGACCGCAGGCGAAAGTTTTTCCTTTCTTGGCTATGACTTTCGCCGCATAAGAAGCAGGAACGGCAAATGGCGGCCACACTACACACCGCAGCAGAAGAAGCGCAAGAAACTGCTAGATGAACTGCAGCAGATATTTGCGACTCACCAGTCAAGGCCGATAAGGGAAGTGATTGAAATAATCAACCCTAAATTGCGGGGGCACTGCAATTACTTTCGCTATGGCCAGGCAGACAGGCATTTCAGCTACATACGCTGGTGGGTGAGCAAGAAGGTCAGAAGGCACTTGCAAAGAGCAAGGGGTAAATCAGGGTTCGGCTGGAAGAAGTGGAGCTCGGCTTTTATCTATGGAGAATTGGGGCTGTTTAATGACTACAGGCTCATAAGATATCAGCCAGCAGCCCATCCAGCCAGATAGGATTCATAAACCTTGGTGCGAAGCTGATAGGTAAGCCCGGTGCGGGAAAACCGCACGCCGGGTTTGAAGAGGCGGGAGCTGGAAATAGGGTAAGGCAAGGATATTGAGGCACTGTCTACCGAAAGGGGCAGCAAACTGACTAGGCCTGCCTAAGCTACTACGCCAGCTCTCGACCCTACATTTGGCGATAATTGTGATGAACCTGACATTTCTTTTTTACCACCGCAGGCTGCCGGCCTCTTTTAAGCGGCAAAACTCACTTTTATCACTGCGCGAGATGATCAAGATGACCTTTGAGTCTGTGAGCAAAGAGCTATGGGATCCCGGCTGAGCTATCAAGCATGCCGACTGAGTCGTCCAAAACCCCCTCATAAAAGTTTATTTTAGCCTCAGGCACCCGGTGCCCGTGGTCAGGGTATTGCACTCTTTTTAGCCTTTACCCATTTTTTGCCCTAAAACTGCTCTTTGGCAATATTTGGGGCTTTATTAAAAAGGCATTTACGGAATTCCTGCCGATAGAATCAGGAGCCTGACAAAATAGTGTGTAAATAGTGTGTAAATAGACTGTAGTAACTCAAAAATTTACCTAATAATTATCGAACAAAGAGAAAGGACGAGGTTCAATTTTCCCCGTCCTTTCTCTTTGTTTGGTTGGTGCGCCTGGCAGGAATCGAACCTGCGGCACACGGATTAGGAATCCGTTGCTCTATCCCCTGAGCTACAGGCGCTTGGCTTAAAATATACTGATTTTAAGGAGCGCTTAAGATATCTTGCTCTATTTCATCAATCCTGTTTTCCTTCCGGGACTGTCGATATTCCTTCTTTATTTATGATTATATCTTGAATCAGTGCTGCAGGCAATAGTTAAAAGACTAAACTCATTTACAGGGACATTAATATAAGAAGATTTCAAAGATTGTTAATTATCCTATAAATAAAAGAGCACTTTAATCTTAAGATACCCATGGTAGCGGCAGCAAGAGTAAGAAAAGTGATGAAAAAGGCGGCGAAAAAGAGTTTAACGCCCTCGTGGACACTTTTATAACCTTTGAAGTTACAACACCTGGTATGTTATCTTTGTGTATGTATTTGCCTGGTTTGGTAGGGTGCGTCACCTGATAAAAATCATAAAGAGGGGTTAGCTAGAATGAAATACTGTTAGAGTAGACTGTATTTAGAATGCGGGAAGGATATTTTTAATTCCTGCCGAAGTAATATACATTAGTAGCTCCATAAACAAATATAACACTGTATGGAGATCTTAACATCACATTTAAATTAAATTAAAGGAGGGAACACAGTTGAAGTTTTTAAAAGCCTTTGTATCATTATTAATTTTGCTGACTTTACTGCTTGTAGCAGTAGGATGTGATTCTGCGCCTAGCGGCGAAAACGGAGAGGAGGTAGTTGTTCAAGGAGAAGCCCATGGGTACAATGATGAAGTTCCTATTGAGGTCGAGGTTACAGTGGTGAACGATGAAATAACGGATATAGAAATAATTGGACACGAAGAATCAGAAGATGTTTGTGAACCGGCTTTAGAAGAAATTCCAGCAAGGATCATCGATAACCAAAGCACCGATGTGGATGCGGTTTCAGCAGCTACTGAAACCTCAAAGGGAATTATGAAAGCAGTGGAAAACGCTCTTGAATCAATTGAGTGATTAGATGAACAGTAATGATTTTCATAATGAATTTTTCAAGGAGGTTTTAATTATGCCAGAAAAAGACAATTTGATGACCAGAAAAGACTTCTTAAAGAACGTAGGAATATTTACCGCTGGGACTGTTTTACTCACCAGCACGGGGGGGTTATTGTACGGATGCTCTCCCGAAGAAGCAGCTACTTCTAACGGAAACGGAATTGAAACTCCTGAATGGCCGTTCCCTTACAAAAAAATTGACCCCGACCTGGTAGCTGAAAGGGCTTATGAAGGTTATAAGGAAGGCCATGGCTGAGGCACTGGTGTAGCCGAGGGTCTTCTCGGCACGCTCTCTGAAGAGGTTGGTTACCCCTATAACCAGGTTCCTCCCAAAGCTGTCTGGCTGTTCAGAGGTGGAATTGGTGGGACCCACTCAATTTGTGGAACATTGCCTGCGGCTGCCTTGATACTGGGCCTTTCCGCCGATACGGATACCCAAATGGAGCTGGTAAAAGAGCTACTTGCCTGGTACAAAGAATTTCCTTTTCCTGAATATCAGCCAGCAGGGCTGGATCTGCCTACCAGTGTTGCTGATTCAGAAAACTGTGAGAATTCGGTAATGACCTGGGTTGAGGAAAGTGGTTATGAATATGGTAGTGATGAACGTAAGGAGCGCTGTGCAGGGGTTACTGCCGATGTAGCCAAGCATACTGCAGAACTTCTAAACGGAACTGTTTAATTCTGTTGCCTGAACATGAGGTGACCATTGGGAGGTGATATTGTGAAAAAAGCTTTTTTATTGTTAATGATACTTTCTCTCACTCTTTTAATAGTGGCAGGTTGTGAGGAAACACCGATTGATGAAGAGCCGGAAGAAGGAGGGGTAGAAAGCCTGGGTATGGGTGTGGTAACATCAATAGGCCGCTCAAAGGATCTTGATGAAGAAAATGATGTCCTACCCTTAGGTCAAGTTGACAGCGTAATTGCTGCCGCTACTTTTGATCAAGAAGGCAAGGTAGTTGAAGTAAGCATTGACACTGCTCAGGTAAAGATTCAATTCGATGAAGATCTTCAATTGGTATCGGATCCGGCTGAAGAAATCTTGACCAAAAAAGAACTTGGTGATGATTACGGTATGCGTGATGCTTCTGAAATCGACAAAGAGTGGGATGAACAAATTGCCGCTTTGGAAGAATGGATGGTCGGTAAGACCGTAGAAGAAATTACGTCCCTGGAGCTGCTTGAAGACGGAGCTCCAGATGATTCCGACCTGGTAACATCAGTTACTATAACTGTAACCGATTATATTGCAGCCCTTGATAAAGCCTATGCCAACAGTGTCAATGTTCAGCCCGGTGCAGAAGCACTTGGCCTTGGCCATAACATTTCCATAGGTCGTTCTACAAGCCTGGATTCAGACAATGACACAATGCCCACGGCTCAGGCCGATGTGGTTATTGCCGCAGCCGTATTTGACGATGCAGATCAGGTGGCCGGAGTTATGATTGATACGGCCCAAACCAGGGTTAACTTTGATGAAGAAGGTCAGGTGACTTCCGATCCTACAGTCGAATATCCGACCAAAAAAGAACTTGGCGATGAGTACGGTATGCGCGATGCTTCTGAAATCGACAAAGAGTGGGATGAACAAATTGCCGCTTTGGAAGAATGGATGGTCGGTAAGACGGTAGAAGAAATTACGTCCCTGGAGCTGCTTGAAGATGGAGCTCCAGATGATTCCGACCTGGTAACATCAGTTACTATAACTGTGACTTCTTACTTGGAAGCGCTGGATGAGGCTTACAGCAGGGCCCGTTAAGATGGTTTAAGATTTATGCTCCGGGTTAATACTATAACTGGACCGGAGTCACGGGTAACTTGTTAAGGTTCAGGGCACTTTTGGCAGTTTCAGGGACAACCTGTTGGCCGGAAGTGCCCTTGTAATTTAAAATAGCGAAACAATGATGACAGAAGCAGAGGAATTATTTTATGGTAAACTTTTGATTATTGTTGTAAGGTAATACCTGCATTTTTAGTTAAGTATCGGAGGATTGCAATGGATCACCCGGTAGATTCTTTAGGTGATATATGCCCTATCGCTGGCAGAATGGTAATTCCCATGCCTGATGAAATATAGCAGAAATGAATGAGTGATCGGGTGATCGCGATCTATTGACATAAATAATTGTTATAGGTATAATTGCTTCGAATGTAAAACAGTTTAACTTATTTATTCATGATTTGCCGTTGAGATCTATCATAACTAATTAGAAATAGAGCTAAATTGTAAAGCCCTTGTAAGAGGGTTTTACAATTTTATGTGATAGTAATCACAATGTTTGTGTTGTTTATAATAGTGGAAATATAAAAAATGCGACAACAACGTGACAGGAACTTAACTTAGATTGAGGGGTGTTATTAATTGACAAAACTTGATCGGGCTAATTGGGAAGAGGAGATAAAGCGCTGCACAAGGCTGTACGGCAGCTTTGGTGATGCTGAACCTTTTGTCCGGGCGGTCTATAGTGCTGCAGAAGATTTCTTTAAGAATAACTCTTTAGATGTTGTCCCTCATTTTGACGCTGATGAAGCGGAAAAAATGATCAGAGCCGGTAGATGTATTAATTTAAATCCACCCATGGATACAACTCTGGTAACAAGTTTTTTAAAAAAAATGAATGAGTCTTTGTTAAAAGTTAATCCACAACTGAAAGATACAGTAAAAGAACTGGAGCAAAAATATGAGCAGTTTTTAAATAGATTTCCGGATGAGGTAAGTAAGGAGAATGTAATTGAACTGCGCGATTATCTGATTAAAGAAACTGGGTTGGAAAAAGATCTGGCCACGTTTCTTTTTTCATTTTTATTATCTTCAATGTACCGGCCGCAGTTATATTCTATCAGCGAGGTCCTGCGGACAGACCTCTGGGAAAGGGGGGATTGCCCATTGTGTGGTGAAAAACCTCATTTCGGTTATTTGACACAAGAATCAGGTAAAAAAATGCTTGTGTGCTGGCTTTGTGGAACCGAGTGGTTACACACCCGCATTAAATGTCCGTACTGTGACAATGAAGATCATGAAAAACTTGGTTATTTTACTGTTGAAGACAGTGAAATTTGCCGGGTAAACTTTTGTCAGGTTTGCTACCAGTATTACAAGATTTTTGATGCAAGGAGGTTAAATGCGGATGGAATCAAGGATTTGTCCATCCACAATCTGGCTACAGTATCCCAAGATTTGTTGGCCAGACAGGAGGGATTTTTACCCGGTTCCGGTATGGAATGGGTCAATGACACTGAAGTGCCGGACAGACAAGACTAGGAGGTGGATTTACTAATGAATTTAACTCGACGCAGCTTCTTGAAACTAGCAGGTGTAACAACTGCTGCAGCTACGTTGACTGGCGTAGGCCTGAATAAGGCTTTTGCGTCTTCCAGCGATCCGATACGGATCAAGTATACAAAGGAACTTCATACAGTATGTACTTTTTGTGGAGTTGGCTGTGGAATAATTTGTAACGTTAGGGATGGTTTGATTGTCAATACGGAAGGCGATCCCGATCATCCAATTAACGAAGGTACTCTTTGTAGTAAAGGTAGTTCTCACTACAATATGGCTTATATTTACAATGAGAAGGGCAAACCAGAACCCAATCCGAAGCGCCTAACCCGCCCGCTCTACCGTGCTCCAGGAGCCAGCAGTTATGAAACTGTTGATTGGGACTGGGCTTTAGAAGAAATTGCCAAGCGGGTAAAGGAAACTCGCGATGACAATTTTGAAGAAACTGCTAATGTAGATGGCAGGCAAGTAACGGTAAACAGGACCAATGCAATATCCTGGCTGGGTAGCGCTTTTTGCACCGACGAGGAAAATTATCTTTTCCACAAAATGGCTCGGAGTATGGGGGTTATTAATATAGACCACTGTGCCCGCCTCTGACACTCTACCACAGTCGCCGGTCTCGGCGCCACGTTTGGTAGAGGTTGCATGACCAATCACTGGATTGATTACCAGCATTCCGATGTTTTCATGAATATCGGGGGCAATACTGCTGAAAACCATCCTATCTCAATGAAATGGATTGAAAAAGCCCGGGAAAATAAAGGATCCAAGCTGATTGTAGTCGACCCCCGTATATCTCGTACTGCGGCGGTGGCTGATCATTATGTAAGTATTCGACCGGGAACAAATATTGCCTATCTCGGTGGATTGATCAACTATATAATTGAAAATCAACGCCATCATAAGGTATACGTGGAAAACTACACTAACGCTTCTTACCTGGTCAAAGAAGGTTTCGATTTTGACGAAGAAACCGGCCTCTTTTCCGGTGTTGAAGATGATCCGGTTCGTAATGCTAAAAAATATGATCAAGAAACCTGGGAATATCAAACCGACGAAGAAGGTAATGTCCTTAAAGATCCCGAGTTGAAGGATCCGAACTGTGTTTGGCAGTTAATGAAGGATCACTACAGCAAGTACACTATTGAAAATGTTAGCAAAATTACCGGTGCTGATCCCGATGCTTTAAGAGAATCATACGAGCTGTTCAGCGCTAGTGGTGAACCCGGAAAAGCGGGTAATATTATGTATGCTATGGGCATAACCCAGTTTACGCATGGGGCTCAGAACGTTCGCTCTATTGCTATAGTCCAGCTTATGCTTGGAAACATGGGTATTGCCGGGGGCGGCGTTAACGCCCAGCGTGGTCAGTCTAACGTACAGGGTGCAACAGATATGTGCATACTTTATCATATAGTACCCGGTTATATGGCTACCCCGCAGCAGGCAAAACATGCCACGTTAGATGACTATATCGAGGTTGAGACTCCTGATGCGGGATGGTGGACTAACAAACCAAAGTATTTTGTAAGTTTGTTAAAAGCGTTTTATGGTGATAACGCCACAGACGCCAATGAATTTGGCTATCAGTGGCTTCCTAAGCTTGATGGTCTAGACCATTCCCATATTGCCATGTATAAGCTAATGGGTGAAGGTGAAGTGGAAGGAATGTTTTGCTGGGCTGATAACCCCGGCGTATCCGGACCGAGTTCCGCTTCGAAGCGTAACTATCAGAAAAACCTGAAATGGCTGGTTTCAGTCGATTTGTTTGAAAACGAGACTGCTTCTTTCTGGCAGGGTCCTGGTATGGAGCCGAGTGAAATTGATACAGAAGTATTCATTCTTCCCGCTGCTGCCGGTTATGAACGTGAAGGCAGTAAGGCCAATAGCGGCCGCTGGATTCAATGGGCTTGGAAATGTCAGGATCCCCCCGGAGAGGCCAAATCGGATCTCTGGATTGTCAATGAACTGTTTAAAAAGCTGCAGGCACTGTATGATGCGGAAGGTGGCGTAGTGCCTGAACCAATAACCAATATGTTCTGGGATTATGACGGCCCAGATGGAGAAGTTGATATTGTTAAAGTTTGTAAGGATATTAACGGTTACAATACTTATAACGATTCCTTGGTTACGAATTTTGTCAGTTTGGAGGATGATGGTTCAACAGCTTGCGGCAATTGGCTCTACAGCGGTTACTATAACAACTATGAAAATCCTGCTACCAAGAACAGGGAAAAAGAAAAAGAAGGGATAGGTTCACACCTGGGCTGGTCCTTCGCATGGCCTTTAAACCGGCGTATTGTTTACAACCGTGGTTCAGCTGATTTGGAAGGTAATCCCTGGAACCCGGACGCTCCTGTTGTTTGGTGGGATGAAGACCAGGAGAAATGGGTCGGTAATGATGTTCCGGATATTCCTGGTAGCTGGGACTTGGAACAGTCAACAGAAAATCCGTTCATTATGCTGCCGGAAGGTGTAGGAAGGTTGTTTTCAGTGAAAGCCCTGAAAGACGGACCTTTGCCTGCTCACTATGAACCTGCGGAAAGCCTGGTGTCCAACCTGCTTTACCCGAAAGCCACATACAACCCAATTAGCCAGCGTTTCTATGAAGATCATACTGTAGAAACTGACGAAGAAAGGGAACAATACCCTTACATAATTACCACTTATCGGATTGTTGAACACTTTCAAACGGGAATTGTTACCCGTAACATTCCCTGGCTGAACGAATTAATGCCCGAACTGTTCATTGAGTTAAGTGAAGAGCTAGCTGAAGAACTGAATATTAGCAATGGGGATGAGGTAATTGTAGAAAGCAAACGGTTGTTAAAGGATGGGGAACAAGGTTCTATCAAAGCTAAAGCCTGTGTCACCAAGCGGTTTAAGCCGATGGAGATTCAAGGTGAGAAAAGACACGTTGTCGGAATGCCCTGGCACTGGGGATTTAAAGGTATGAGCAACGGCTCCATAACCAATGATTTGAGCGCATCAGTCGGTGATGCCAATACCACCATTCCAGAGTCCAAGGCATTTCTGTGCAATATAAGGAGGGCTGTATAAATGGCAAAACAAATCTGCTTAATAGATGCCTCCAAATGCATCGGCTGCAGAGGATGCCAGGTTGCCTGCAAGCAATGGAACCAGCTGCCGGCTGCAGATACTACGTTTGAAGGAAGTTATGAAAATCCGCCTGCACTTTCATCTACAACGTGGATGCGAATTATGTTCAGGGAATATGAAAATGAAAATAGTAATGGTAAAGTTGATTGGTTAATGTCCAAGCAGGGTTGTATGCACTGCAGTGATGCCGCCTGCATGCAAGCTTGCCCGGCCGGTGCTATTTACCGTACGGAGTTCGACACGGTTATGGTTGATGAACTTAAATGTATCGGCTGCAATTATTGCGCTGCAGCCTGTCCTTTCGATGTGATTGGTTTTGACCGCCTGGCTAATAAAGCACGAAAATGTACTTTTTGTCTTGATCGTTTGGAAAACGGCTTAAAACCGGCCTGTGCTACAGCATGTCCGAGCGGTTCAATAGAATTTGGCGACAGCAGAGAGCTGATTTCTAAAGCACAGAGCCGGGAAGCTGAGCTAAAAGCGGCGGGCAAAACAAATGCCACTATTTACGGTTTGGATGAGGTTGATGGGACAGGGATGCTCTATGTTTTGGCCGACAAGCCTGAAAAGTATGGTTTTCCGGCCGATCCACAGGTCCCGATTCAAACCCGTATTTGGAATACCGTATATGCACCATTACGCGTATTTGTTGTAATTGCGGTTGCTTTTGGCTTGTGGGTTAATAGAGCCCAGAGCAAGAAAGTTGAAGAAGGTAAGAGCAAAACGAAATAACACGGGGGTGAAATCAAGTGGAAATAAAACAGTTTTTTGGTGGAATTAACATACCCCACCATAAAAGCTTTACTGAACATAAGGCCATAAAAGAAACTTCTTTGCCTGAAGAGATAATTGTCCCGCTTGTACAGCATACCGGTGCTCCCAACGAACCGCTGGTACAAGTTGGTGATAAGGTTAAAGCAGGGCAAAAAATAGGAGACAGCGACAAATTTGTCAGTGCTCCTGTCCATACCGGCCTTTCAGGCACGGTTACAGCCATTGAACCTCGAACCTTTACAACCGGGGATATGATTGACAGTATTGTTATTGCTGTCGATAAAGAGCAGGATCAACTGGAACTGGCTGACAATGATCTTGATAACATGAGCAAAGAAGACATTACAAACGCAGTAAAGGAAGCAGGAATTGTTGGAATGGGTGGTGCCGCATTCCCAACCTCAGTCAAGCTTAGCCCTCCTCCCGAGAAAGAGGTTGACTCCTTGATAATAAATGGTTGTGAATGTGAACCCTTTCTTACCTGTGATCACCGGATTATGCTTGAAAAACCGGAAGAGATTCTACAGGGTATAAAACTGCTGATGAAGAAACTTGATGTGGAACATGCTTACTTTTGTATTGAGGATAACAAAGACGATGCAATTGAAGCTGTCCGCCAGAAAAATGATGATCCGCGGATAGTTCTACTGCGGATGCCGACTAAATATCCGCAAGGCTCGGAAAAACACCTGGTTAAAGCAGCCCTGGACCGGGAGATTCCTTCCGGTGGTCTGCCTTTTGATGTAGGGACTTTGATTCAAAATGTCGGGACTTGTGTGGCTATTTATGAGGCGGTTAGGTTCAACAAGCCGCTTATCGAGCGAGTGGTAACAGTAACTGGACCCAACATTAATAATCCACAAAATCTAATGGTTAAAATTGGCACTCCACTTTCTCATCTAATCGAAGAATGCGGTGGAATTGTTGAAGAGCCAGCCAAGGTAGTAGTTGGCGGTCCGATGACTGGAAGCTCACAACATACACTTGAAGTGCCAGTAGTTAAAGGAACAACTGGGGTTGTGATTCTTCCTCCAGATATGGCTATAGAAGATATGGAGTATTCTGACTGTGTGCGATGCTGCAAGTGTGTAGAACATTGTCCCATGCTGCTTTACCCAAACCAGATCAGCATCTTTTGTGAGGCCGGTATGGTTGAAGAAGCATATGAATGGAATACAATTGATTGTATTGAATGTGGTATTTGCGCCTATGTGTGTCCTTCAAGAAGACCGATTACCCAGTTGGTTCAGCGGACTAAGCCGTTGATTCAGGAAATGCTGCGCAAGTAATAATTTGTATTGATGGGAAAAGGAGGTAAAAAATAGTGAGCGAAATGCAGAAATTTATCACGTCCTCGTCTCCTCATATTAGGAGTGGCGAAACTATATCAAATGCCATGCGGGATGTTTTCATTGCCCTGATGCCTGTTACGTTGGTTTCAATATACTTCTTTCAGGCCTATGCAGTATTAACTATTGCAGTATGTTTAATTACTGCTGTTTTAACTGAGCTCTTGTTTAGAAAGATTATGCAAAAAAAGCCTACCCTAAATGACTGGAGCGCTTTGCTGACCGGTTTGTTTGTGGCCCTGCTCTTTTCTGCCACAGCTCCATGGTATAAAGCGGCGTTGGCCACCTTTATTGCTGTTGGAATTGCCAAGGAACTGGCGGGTGGATTGGGTTGGAACCGCTTTAATCCAGCCTTATTTGGCAGGGTTGCCTTGATCATTCTGGCCCCACTTTATGCTTATATTAACCAGTGGTTCCAGCCCCTGAGTATTAACCTGGGCTCAATCGATACAGTCAGCCAGGCTACACCGCTGGCTATGCTGCGTGCGGGATTGGAAATGCCCTCTATGACTGAATTATTCTTTGCATTTCCAGGAGGAGCGTTATCGGAGGTTTCGCCCTTTGCTCTATTATTGGGCGCTGCTTATCTATTTTATAAACAGCACATCAGTTGGCGAATACCAGTTTCTATTCTAGCCACTGTAATTGTTTTAACGCTTATTACTGGAGAAAACCCGGTTTATCACTTAATTACAGGAGGGTTGATTCTTGGATCATTTTTCATGGCTACCGACTGGGTAACCAGCCCCTTTACTGAAAAAGGTAAAATCATTTTTGGTATCGCCATTGGGGTCCTGATAGTTGTTTTCCGAGTGGGCTTTTTAATTACCGAAGGTGCTGCCTATTCAATCTTAATTATGAATGCCTTTGTGCCTTTGATTGAGAAAATGACAGCGCGCTCCCATTTTGGCAAGATCAAAGCGGTTGCTGTGCCAATGGCGGAGAGTAAGAAATAAGGAACGGTAGCTACTAAATTGATCTGCAAAATTTATATTAGGACATATTGTTATAAAAGCAGTACTTAAATAGGATAGCAGAAGTTAAAAAAAGCATAAAATGTTTAGAATTTAGAAGGCTGTTGGGAAACAAACCAACAGCCTTCTAAATTTCGATGCCGGGAAATGAAACGGGTTTTCCGGCTAGATTATATGAGCAGTGAAAGGCCGAAACGCAGGAAAAAGGCGACGGCTAGAATTATGCTGAGGGCAATTAAAACCAAAGTCATATCAAACTCAATGTTCCTGATATTGATAGACCTGAACAGGGTCGACTCCCCGGGCCGATAGTCGACATTTTGTAGTAACAAGAATATTCTATTGAAGAGGCGTTGAGAAAAGATACTTAAATAATTTTGCACTGCTATAAAGGGCAAGGTTAAAATGGTCCATAAAACTACAGCCAGCCTGAAGGTAAGTACACCGTAATATTCAAGACCCAGCCAATATGGAATGCTCAAATTAAAAAGGCCGGAATAGCGGGCCAGGAAAAACAAAACAGTGCCAAGCCCCAGGGCAAGCGCGACAGCGGTTAAGTCTTTAACTATGAACAGGTTGGTATTTGACAGATATTCTACCAGGTGAGGATCAAGGGTAAAGGCGTTCAAAGCGGGAACAATCAGATTGTGCAGGATAAAATATGGCGATATGCCGATGATAATCATGCTGACAGCCAGTGTGCCCATGCTAATCTTCATCAGAAGCGGTTCAGTCTTAATTTTGCCAGGGTTGGTTTGCGCTGGACGCCAAAAGGTAAAGTAAAGGAATTTTAAAAAGTAACAGACTGTACCGGCGCTGGTTAGAGTAAAGATTTTTTCAGCAATATAAAGGGAATAGACGTGGTGGTGTTCATAAGCTTCGACGATAGCGTGGTGTAGAAGAGTTTTACTGGCGTAACCGTTAAAAAGGGGCATCCCAACTATACCAAGGGAAGCAATTAGAACTACAATCGTTGTAAAAGGCATTGTTTTTTTCAAATCACCCAATCTACGCATGTCAAGTTCACCAGTCAAAAAGGCAATAGATCCGGCGGCAAGGAAAAGGGTAGATTTAAAAAACGCATGGTTAAATACATGGTAAGTTGCCCCGGCAATGCCCATGGCCCCTTCGTAACCCAGGTATGCTCCTACGCCTGCACCCATTATAATATAGCCGATCTGGCTGATACTACTGCAGGCAAGAAGCTTCTTGATGTTATTTTGTAATAAAGCTAAGAAAAATCCCAAAAACATTGTTATAATACCGATCCAAATAATCAGGTATCCCCATTCGGCAACCTCCGTTTGGAGGCTGGTGGCCCATGTAATAATATCTGTACCGGTCGTGCTTGCTTCGGGGGTATAAATCAGACTGATTGTCCGAATAATGCCGTAAGCCCCGGTTTTAATCATAATCCCTGAAAGTAAAGCGCTGGCCGGAGCAGGAGCTACCGGGTGAGCCCTGGGTAGCCAGATATGAAGTGGAATCATCCCGGCTTTAATACCAAAACCGATGATCATTAAAGCGGCAGCAACAATATAATAATTATCCAGACCTTCAAGTAAACAAGACTGGGGTGCAATAGTTAGAGAACCACATTGAAAATAAAAAAGCCCAATCCCCGTAAGGAGACACATTCCTCCGAAAATTCCCAGGTAAAGGTAGAGATTGCCCGCGCTTACGGCTTCTTTTGTTTGGGTATGGACAACAAGCACATAAGAGGCCAGTGACATCAATTCAAAAAATAAAAGCAGGGTTAGCAAATCCCCGGCCAGGGGAACACCGACCGTTCCGCAAAGAGTTAACATGAAAAAAGCGAAAAAACGGCCCCGGTTTTCTTCATGGTTCATATACTCAAGGGCAAAGATTGTAGCCGTAAACCATACAAATGAAATAATCAGGGCGAAAAGAAAACCAAATTCATCGACCCGAAAGAAGAAGTTGTAAGGGGTTACAATCATGGGTAATTTAAATGTAATAATCTGTCCCTGTGCCAGGCTTAAATACATCAGAGCAACTGAAATCAGAGTGCCTGCACTGCCAATGATTGACCAGCTATTGCGCCACCAGGGAACATCCTGGGCAAAGATAATCATCATAAAAGAGAAAAGAGGTATGATTACAGCTATAAGTGGTAGATATGGGAACAACTCCTGGAGCATCTTTAGTTACCTCCCAAATGAAACAGGTACTCGGCAATATTATGAAAATAAGGGACTGTTAATTGCAGGTTCGCACCGATTACCAGGCACCCTGCAACCAGAACCAATATCGGTATCAACATTGAAAGGGGAGCTTCAGTGCCTTTGACCGAGTCAAACTCACCCTTTTTGAAAAAGGCGGCAATTACAATTGGTAAAAAGTAGGCGGCATTTAAAAGGGCGCTGCCAATTAAAACAGCCACAAAAATCGGGGCTCCGCTTTCAAGGCTGCCCTGGATTAAATACCACTTGGAAATAAATCCGTTAACCGGGGGAATTCCGATCATTCCGATAGAAGCGATCGTGAAAGCAATCATAGTCAGCGGCATTCGTTTGCCCAGACCATTTAGTTCACTAATATTCTTTTTTCCAGTTACTGTAATTATGGCCCCGGCGCAAAAGAAAAGGGTAATTTTTAAAAGGGCATGGTTAATGATATGCAAGAGGCCGCCGGTCAGGCCGATTATATTAAATAGTCCGGCCCCGAGGGTGATATAACCCAGCTGACTTATGGTTGAAAAGGCCAATCTTCGTTTGAGGACATCCTGCTGTAAGGCAATAATTGAGGCTACAATGATTGTAATGGAAACAAGTCCCGCCACGAAAAAACCCATTTGCAAACCAATCAAGGCAGTTATACCAAAAACAGAGTACATTATACGCACAATACCAAAAACACCGGACTTTACTACTGCTACAGCATGAAGCAGGGCGCTGACCGGAGTTGGTGCCACCATGGCAGCTGGAAGCCATGCATGGAGGGGCATAATGGCTGCTTTAACTCCAAAACCGACAATGAAGCAAATAAAGGCGATTTGCCACAGTATCAACGAACCGCTGGAAAGATCTACAATTCCGCCTCTGGTAAACTCAAGAGTGCCTACAGAGCCGTATGTTAAAATTAAACCGATCAAAATTAAACCAGCGCCAAAAAAGCTGTAGATCAGGTACTTAATACCGGCTAATTTAGCTTCTTTGTTACCTTCATGAATAACAAGCGGATAAGTAAATATTGTCAAAAATTCATAAAATAGGTATAATGTAAGCAGGTTTGATGCAAAAGCTATACCCATAGTCATGCTTAAGGAAAGGAGGTAAAAAATATAATAGCGGCGGCGATTGTGTTCATGGGCCATGTAACCTGTTGAGTAAAGAACGGAAAAAAACCAGAGAATACCGGCCGTTCCAGCAAATAAAGCGGCAAAGGGTTCCACTCGCAGCTTTACTTCCAGTCCTGGGACGATCCGATGAATTAAAATCTCCCAATTGCCTAGATAAGAAAAGTGGTACAACATATAAGCCACAGCCAGTGCACTAGCCAGGCTTATAAGGGTTACCACGGGATTGCGCAAACGATCATTATTTTCCGGAATCAGGCTGGTAAGCAGTGCTCCAGCCAGGGGAAAGAGTATTAAGAACACTGGTAAATAATATGCAAATTCCATTGCTTCCTATTCCTCTCTCTATAGATGTTATCTTGGTTTTATTTTTCTTTGTGGTTTGTACTTCTGGTCCCCCAGACCAACATAATTGAAACTACTGCCACAAAAAGTACAGTTGATTCCATTAGGGTATCGTAGCCCCTGTAGTCAAGCAAAACGTTCGATACCAGGTTTGTTCCTCCACTCTCTTCAACGCCTTCATAAACATAACGTTCCCAAACCTGGTTAAAAGGAGGATTATCAGGATTGCCGTACTGGGGCATCTCGGCAACGGTTAGCATGAGCATAAAAGCAATTATTGATACCAAAATTAATGCCATGATGAAAAACAGTATTCGATGCGTTAAATTCATTGCGGCCACCTCCCGACTTTTGTTACCACGGTAACTAATAAAACTGTCATACCGATCCCAACAGCTGCTTCAGTGATGGCCAGATCAGGAGAATGTAACTGCTGCCAGATCAATGACATGATCATGCTGTAAGCTCCAAAAATGATCACGATATATAGCAGATCATTAAAAATAAAAATTGAGATGGTTAGAACGATGAGAACAATTAAGAGTAAAAACATCAAAAGATCAATAGCCAGAATATTATTCAAGAGTGTCCTCATCTCCTTTCCTGGTAACTTTAAAACGAGTTCTTTTTCTGCGGCGCTGTTTGGCAACATAATCGTTAATTAAAAAGCTTTCTTTGAACATCGGTGTGTTCCTGTTAAAGGCTGTTTTGGCAATAAGATGAGTAATAATCGGGTTAATAGTGGAAATCATTATCCCGATTAAAATTAACTTTGTTATATTGGTTACATCCCAAATTAACAGCATCAAAGCTATTAGTAAGAGACCGGCGCCAAGGGTATCGCACTTACCCATGGCGTGCATGCGGGTATAGAGATCAGGGAGCCTGAGAAGCCCCACCACACCGACAAGCAGAAAAAAAAGCCCGCCGAACAAAAAGAAAACAGCAATATATTGGAGTACCATTTATTTCACCCCGGTTTACGGTTTTTAAGCCGTTACTTAAAAAATTTGCCCTTCACGCAAAAGTTTTAGAATGCATAGCGTACTTATAAATGTGCCCAAAACAAATACAAAGGCGACATCTATGTAATAATAGCTTTGATCAAGATAGGCAAAAATTAAAATAATCATGACAACGTTGGTGGTTATGACGTTTATTGCTACCAGGCGGTCTAAAGCCGATGGTCCAATGTAAGCTCTAACTATTGCAATAAGGGAAATTATTATCAGGCTGATTACCGCACCATAAAGTATATTTATGATCATTTTTTGTAGTCACTCTCCAAGATTGATAATCTTTGATAAAGAGGCCATTCTTCGATTTCATGCGCATAATCTATTGTAAAAGCATGGACGATCAGCAAGTTATCTTCCAGTTCCACAGTAATAGTTCCCGGACATAAGGTAATTGAATTAGCATAAAGAACCCTGAGCAAGCTTCTTTCCAGGTCGCAGCGCATGATTACTATACCTGGAGATATCGGTAAGCGAGGATTTAAGACAATCTTTGCTACGGTTATATTGGCCATAATAATTTCTACAGCCAGCAGTATAAAATACTTGATTAGCCTAAATAGCTGTTTAATTGTAAACTTTGTTCTGTATTCGGTTGAAATGCTTATATTACTCCAAATAACTGTAAGGATTGAGCTAAATATTGCCCCGGCCAGAATGTGCTGCCAATCTATGCTTGCTGATATGAGCAACCAGAATGTCATCAGTATAGTGAAAATTACTAGTGCGCCTAATGGATCATGTTTTATTTTTGCCAGCACATCAATCACCTCCTATGGGTTCGCGGTTAAATTAAAGAAGCACCGCTACGGTCTTGTTTATAAAATTAAGCGCTGTGGCCGGGAATATTCCCAGATAAATAATGCCGACGGCAACAATAACTATAGGAACCAGCATACTGAGAGGCACCTGATCTTTCGTAAACTTTCTGTTTTCCTCAGTATAACTGTGTTCATTTTCTTGATTCTGGGAAAAATAAGCCTGACCGATAATTGGAAAATAATATGTTGCATTTAACAAACCGCTTAAAATAATAACTAAGATAAGCAGCGGTAAATTAGCTTCCATGCTCCCAAGAGCCAGGCCATATTTGCTGATAAACCCTCCAAATAAGGGAATGCCGACCATAGAAAATGAAGCCACTGTAAAAGCACCCATAGTTATGGGCATAGAGTAACCTATGCCGGTAAACTGGTTGACCTGCTTACGCCCGGTTTGGTATGCGACAGCACCTGCGCAAAGGAAAAGGCAGGTCTTCATTAATGCATGCACAATTATATGGAGCATTCCAGCTGCTAAACCCCAGGAGGTGCCCAGCCCAATACCTAAAAATACATAACCGATTTGAGCTACAGTAGAATATGCCAACCGCCTTTTGAGTTCAATTTGCACAAAAGCAAAGAAAGACCCGGCAAGCATTGCGATAACTGCCAGAGCTATTATCAAATTACGGATAAAAGTCTCATGGAATATTTCTAATCCGAAAGCAATCAATAGAATTTTTACAAAAGCGATTATATATACTTTAACTACCAGGCTGGAAAGTATGGCACTGGAAGGAGAAGGAGCTGAAGAGTGAGCATCAGGTAACCACAAATGTAAGGGAAACAGGGCTGCTTTGACCCCAAACCCGACTAATAAAAAGCTTAAAGTAGTCCAGATCAGGACAGGATAAGAATCTTTTACCCGGGCCAGTTCCTGGGCAATAAAATTAATGTTCAATTGTCCGGTAATCATATAGATAAACCCAATTGCAAATAAAATAAAGCCGGATCCAATCGTTGCCAGAAGAAGATACTTCAGCGCCGCTTCAGTGGAAAGACGGGTACCTTTGGCGACAACGAGAGCACAAGCGCTGATCCCGGTAATTTCGATCAGTACATACATATTAAAAATATCATTAGAAATAACCAATCCTATCATACCTGTCAAACATAATAAAAAGGCAGTATAGTACCACCCGGTGACAATTCGCTCCAGTTCATGTTTAACAGCGGAAAAGCTGTAAATAATGATTAAAAGGGAGACTCCAGAAATCATGACAATCATCAAGCTCGATAAAGATTCGACCACAATTTCAATGCCCCATGGGGGATCCCATCCTGCCACAGAGTAACTAATAGCTCCATTTTGCACGACAAGATTAGCAATGATCAGGGTAATGATAAAGACTGTTCCGGTAACCAGGGTGGCAAAAGGAGCGCAGAATTCTTTTTTCCATCTAGCCAAAACTGGCATGCTAAAAGAGGCAATTAGTGGGATGATCACGCAATAAAAAGGAAGCTTAGATACTGTATCCATTTAGTGGCACCTCTTATTTTAATTTCATAAAATTTGGAGCGGATATTGTTCCATAATATATATATAATTTAACGATCAAAGCCAGAGCAAAAGCGGTTACACTAAAACTGACAACGATTCCGGTTAACATCATCACAGATGGAAGGGGGTTAACATAAAGAGCATCACTGTATTGAGGATCATATATAGGAGGTACTCCACCTTGAACATTTCCAATGGCAATAAAAAAAAGGAAAATAGCTGTTTCCATAATATTTATACCGATAACCTTTTTAATTAAGTTGGTTTGAGTTAACACAATCAGGGTTCCTATGGAAAATAAGATTATTGAGACGAAATAAGGAAAATTGTAAAGTAAAAAATGGAGAGTCACAATTTAGGCCTCCTCGCTAATCATATAAAACACGCCCAAAATGGTGCTGGCTACTAACATGCCTATGCCAAAGTTTGAGACTGAAATAATGCCTACACTAAAAAGAGTTCCTGGAATTCCGATTGGACCGTGTTCATGAGGAATAATGAATTTTAATGTCTCTAGAATGCCACCTAAGCCAACAAAAATGATGGCTGAATTTAGGATCATGTGTCTGAAGGTGATATTCCATAATTGGCCAAATATTAAAATATACAGCAGGAATCCCAGTCCAACAATCATACCGCCTGAAAAGCCGCCACCGGGGGAGATATGACCGTGCATAATCACGTAGATGCCGTAAAGAATAACAAAAAGAAGCATATAACGAAAGACAACTCTTGTTGCATAATCTTGCATTTGTAAGCTCCTTTCCCAACAAAAGCAGAAGATGTGATTTAAAAACAGTTGCCGCAAAAATGATTTGAAAATTTTGCAAGTTCATATATTCACAAAATTATGCAAAAAAAATCCGTTTTTCGGATCTATATGCCGGTCAGCAGACTCAAATTAGCCAACCGTAAAAGTATACTCAATTCTACTGTTCTATTTTTTATCATTTTCTGCTTCCTGTCAAGGTATTTTTGGAAAAAACCACATTTCGCTATAGTAATAAACTTCTATATTTGCATTACATACCGAAAAGTATTATTTTTGCCTCTCTGTAGATCTGTATGTAATGTAATTATTATCACCGCAAACGATTTAAATTCCACGGAAGTGTAAACAATTCACTGATTTATAACCTATAAAGAAGGATATGGAAAACCAAAAGCGAATAAAAATCCTGATTAGTTTAAAAAATAGAAGGGTTAACTGATGACAGATATCTTTACAATAGAGATTAATGAAATGTCAGTAAAAAGTATGTTGCCCCTGCTAATTGTACTTTTCCCAATTATCGGTTCTTTGTTAATAGGGTTTGTGGGCTTGAATTTCACTCGGCTGCGTGATGTACTGGCTGTCAGTATTGCCGGTTTAACATTTTACTTAACGTTGGAACTTTTTTTGACTGCTTTGGAAGGTTACACAGTATATTTTGATTTGCCCCCGCTTGCTGGTATAGCGATGAGTTTTAAAGTGGATCTTTTTGGCAGCGTTTTTGCTCTTTTTTCCGCCTTTATCTGGTTTTTGGCCACGCTTGTTTCCCTCCCTTACATGCTTCATGAAGAAAGGCAAACCCGTTACTATGTTTTTCTAATTTTATCGCTTGGTGGCTGTCTGGGAGTTTTTCTTACCGAAGATTTTTTAAGCCTGTTGATATTTTTTGAACTTATGACTCTGGCCGCTTATGCCCTGGTGGTTCACAACCAGACTAGGGAAGCAATTTCTGCAGGCGGCAATTACTTATATCTTGGAGTGATTGGGGGTCTTTCCCTGCTTAGCGGGATTATCCTTCTTAGCAGCTACACCGGCACTGTGACTATCTCTCCCATGCTGCAGGATATAACAGAATTAAAAGGGGTTGCTGCCCTGATAGCGTTATTAATGATTGTCGGCTTTGGGGTTAAAGCAGGGATGGTTCCGCTCCATATCTGGTTGCCCCAGGCCCATCCGGTTGCTCCTACGCCGGCCAGCGCTTTACTTTCAGGGGTGATGATTAAGGCCGGTGCTTACGGTATAATTAGGGTTGTTAATATGCTTTATACTCCTTCTCGCAGCCTGGCTGAAACAAATCTGTGGGTTTATACCGAAAACCTTGGCCATGTCATAATCTGGATAGGGATTATAACCATGATTTCTGCTGCTTTGATGGCAGTACTGCAGAACAATGCCAAACGTCTTTTGGCTTACAGCAGTATCAGCCAGATGGGCTATATATTAATGGGGATAGGTGCTGCCGGTTACCTGGGTTATGATGGACCGATGGGATTTGGAGGGTTTTCGTATCATATCCTTAACCATGCTTTTTTTAAGTCAGGAATGTTTATTTTATTTGGGATTATTTATGCCCGCCTGCATGAAAAAAGACTTGATCATTTGGGGGGCTTGTGGAACAAGTTTCCATGTACTTTTATAGCTTTTGCCGTTTGTGCAGCAGGCATTACCGGCATACCCGGTTTTAACGGTTATGTTAGTAAAACCTTGTTGCATCATGCTATTGAGTATGCTTATGAGCATCATCATCTCTGGGACTTATGGTTGGCTGAAAAACTATATGTTTTTACAAGTGGACTGACTGTCTGCTATATTGCCAAGCTTTTTATTTCCTTATTTCTGGGGCCTCGTAGCCCCAGCATCGATAAAAAACTAGAAAGTACCGCAGGTGGGGAAACCTGGATCGAAAAAGTAGTTGCTCTCTCTTTTATAGGAACAATTATCTATTTGGGCCTGTCGTCATCATTTATACTTAAAAACCTTATCACCCCAATGGGTGCGACATTTACCTATTCTGATTATTATTTAAGCTACCTGGCAGATACAAGTGTCTGGCATTTGCAAGATTTAACCGGGGTTGCTATTGCCTTTCTTCTTGGCGCCGGAATCTTTGTGTTCTTAAAAATAAAGGATCTTTTTGCCTACAGCCCTCCTCCATATCTGAGTGTCGAGCGTTCTATCTACAAGCCTTCAACTAAATTTCTTAAAATGTCGTTTACCAGGGTGGGTCGCTCTGTAGACGATATCTTGAATATGGGCTTTCATGCTACACCGGTTCTGCTTAAAAAAACCTCTTTAAATGCCGATTATTTGGATGATCGCTATTTTAGAAGTATAGGTATAGCAATTGTATGTTTTACGGCGGATTCCTGGGATAAGATCTACTATTTATGGACAAATAATCTCAATAGATATTTAATTAATCTGAAAAAAAACTGGCGAAGGTTATTCATGTTACTTTTTAAATTTGATTACAGTGCGCGGGGTGATCGGCGATTTCAAGTTATTAGTGTCTCAAATATCGATTTTGACTTATACGTTATACTAATTATTATCGGGGTGATATTAGCCGCAAGTCTGCTTGTTTTCATTTAAATTTAAACTTTACAGGGTTTAGAAGTAGAGCTGGAGGAGATAATTTTGCACCTGGCATTTCCACAACCAATTATAGCTGTTATTGTCCCGGTTATAGGAGCCGTAGTTATCCGTTATCTTGATCATGATCAGGCTCGTGAACGTCACCTGTGTGCTTTGCTGTCAGTTGGTATTGTGTTTCTGTCCGTGGTCAGTATGTTCCCGGCGGTACTTGCCGGAAAGTTAATTGAGGTTCGGATGTTTGAGTTTCTCGAGGGCCTGGGTATATATTTCAAAATTGATCTCCTGGGCATGGTTTTTGGTTTAATTTCATCCAGTCTCTGGGTTTTCGCTACAGTCTATTCAATTGGTTACATGGCCCATGAACATGCCCAGCGTAATTATTTTGTCTTTTTTGTGCTTTCCTGCAGTGCTGCCATGGGGGTTGCTTTTGCCGGTAATCTATTTACTCTTTATATTTTTTACGAGTACCTGACCATTTGCACCTACCCTCTTGTCGTTCATGCCCAGACCGTAGAATCGACTAAAGCGGGAATCAAGTATATCAGTTACAGCTTGAGCGGTGGTGCGCTGGTATTATTATCAATATTTATGATTCATGATCTTGCCGGGACCCTTGAATTTGCTCCCGGGGGGATTTTTAATGGTATTGGAGGAGACAGTTTTAACCTGATCAGTGTAATTTTTATCCTTCTCATTGCCGGTTTTGGTACCAAGGCGGCAATTATGCCTTTGCATTCATGGCTCCCGGGGGCCATGGTTGCTCCTACCCCGGTTAGCGCTTTACTTCATGCTGTGGCTATTGTAAAGGCCGGGGTTTTTGGTATATCCAGGGTATTTTTTTCAATTTACGGCCGTGATCTGCTGTTAGAGTTAAACGTAGTTAATATTTTGGCAGTGTTTGTTTGTTTTACTATCCTGGTAGGTTCATTTGTGGCTATCAAGCAAACAGTTTTAAAGTTAAGGCTGGCTTATTCGACTATAGGGCAGTTGGGCTACATTACATTGGGAATGCTGCTTTTTTCCCAGGCCGGGATGATTGGCGGATTAATTCATCTTATTAACCATGCCGTCCTCAAAATTACTCTTTTTTTCTGTGCAGGAATGATAATTACAGTTACCGGTAAAAAAGATATTAACCAAATGCATGGAGTTGGCAGGCAAATGCCGCTGACTATGCTGGCATTTTCTATCGGTGCCCTCGGCTTAATGGGCGTTACCCCTATTTGCGGTTATATCAGCAAATACTACTTGCTGACGGGGAGCTTGGAAGCAGGTATGCCAGTTTATGCTTATGTTATTTTGGGCAGCACTATTCTTAACTCAATTTATTATCTTCCTATAATCGTTAATGCCTTTTTTAAGGAAGGAAAATTCGAGAAAAAAGACGGTTGGGAAGCTCCATTGACAATGTTGGTGCCGACCGTTATCCTGGCTATTTTAGCAATCATTTTTGGTCTTTTTGCCAACTATACTACAATACCTTTTATTGAGACCGTCCTTAAATCGGTCTTATAGTTTTTTGGGGAGGAGAAACAGGAAGATGTCTGAAAAAGATATGTCCATATCAATAATCCCTGTGTTGATTGTTCTGACGCCACTGCTTGGCACCATTGGGGTTATGTTGATCGATCATTATCGTGTCAAAATAAGAAATATTATTGTTATAGCCAGTACATTAATTCCATTTTTGTTGGTTGCCTTGATCTATTCCAATGTTGCCAGTGGGGCTATTTATTACTTAAATTTAAATATATTGCCCCCGTTGGGGATGGAATTCAAGGTTAATCTACTGTCAATCTACATAACATTATTATTTACATTTTTTAGCCTAATTATTGCAGTTTATACAATAGGCTATTACCGTAATAAGGAGGAAGGGAAAAAGTTTTTCTATTTTTTGTTGCCGGCAATAAGTGGTTGTTTAGGCGTTGCTTTAAGTGGGAATATGTTTACTTTTTTTCTATTTTTCGAATTTATGTCTCTTATGTTTGTTCCCCTTGTCTCCTATGAATCTACGCCCGAAGCCCATGCTGCCGGGTTAAAATTCTTTTTTATGACCATTATTGCCGGGGCTTCACTGTTTTGGGCCATAGCAATAACCTATTATTTCCGAGGAGATCTTTCCTTTGGTACCGAGGTTTACATTAATGTTGCTTCGCCGCTGCTGCTTGTTGCTTTTATATGTTATTTGATCAGTTTCGGTATTAAAGCGGCAATGATTCCCCTGCATATTTGGATGTCGGATGCTTATGCGGCAGCCCCGACCCCGGCAGCAACACTATCTTCAGCATTAATGTTGAAGACCGGTGTGTTAGGGATCATCCGAGTTTTCCATGATATTTACGGCCTGCCATTTTTACAGGATACCGGGTGGCACAATATCGTGCTTGTATTGGCTGTAATCACTATTATTTATGGTTCTACTTGTGCCATTGCTCAGGATAATATTAATCGACGGTTGGCTTATTCAGGGGTGGCCCAGGTGGGATATATTCTTATGGGCATTGCTTTGCTTACAGAACAAGCCTTTGTCGGTTCTCTCTATCATGTCATGGCTCATGCATTCATGAAGGGATGTATGTTTCTTTGTGCCGGAGTGATATATGTAAATACCGGCAAACAAAAAATTAGCGAACTGCACGGTATAGGAATCCAGATGCCGGTAACCATGCTTGCATTTACTATAGCTGCGGTTACCGCTGTGGGAATACCGCCATTTAATATATTTATTAGCAAATGGCATATCGGCCTCGGGGCCTTAGAAGTTGGCTTGCCTGCCTTGATCCTGGTTTTGCTGCTTAGCAGCATGTTGAACGCAGCATATTATTTACCGATAACGATCAATGCTTTTATGGGCTGCCGGGAACAAAAAAACATTGAGAGGAAAAAAATTCGCTTTCAACCATTACGCATGGTCCCGGTTATTATTCTGGCTCTTGGGGCGGTGATTTTCACCATGGCTCCCACAAATTGGCCTTTAAATATAGCTCGGATTATTGCCCGAATCTATTTCTAAGCTCGCTTTAAGATTTTAATTACTGGTGAATTTACGCTAATCGGATTTTTAAAGATTTGTGATAATTTAGAGTAAAGGCCCTCTGGAGGTGAGGACTAGTGGAATATGAAGTAGTTCATAGTTTATTACCGGCAATTATTATTTTTGTCCCTATTATTGCAGGATTGGCTCTCTTCTTCCTTCCTGCCCGGCTTTCTCCTTATAAAGAACACATTTGTATCGGAGTAACCGGTTTGTTCTTTATTCTTGTCCTTAGCATGTATCCGGCAATAAGCAGCGGTAAAATATTGCTGGGTTTATTTGAGTATTTTTCTTTCCCATTATCTGTTTCATTTAAAGTGGATCACCTGACTTATTTCCTGGGAGTCTTTCTTTCTTTTGTCTGGTTCATGGCTGCCTGCTTTTCGCCCGGCTATATGGCTCATGAACATAAAAAAGAACGTTATTATGCTTTCTTTTTGATGGCTGAAGGAGGGTGTATGGGGACAATCTTTGCTGGAGATTTACTGGGGCTGTTTCTTTTCTTTGAGTTTATGGCCTTGACCACATATATTTTAGTGGCCCATGAAGAAACCGGTCCGGTTATGTTCGCTGCGGCCAAATATCTTTATATGACTATTGGCGGAGGTTTATCTGTTTTTTTTGGCTTACTGATTGCCTATTATTTAAATGGCACAGTTGTTTTTACCCGGCCAGGTTTGATAACTGAACCTTCGGCTCTTGCTACAGCAGCATTTATTGCTTTTATGGTTGGTTTTGGAGTTAAGGCGGGGATGTTTCCTGTCCATGTCTGGCTTCCTGATGCTCACCCGGCGGCTCCTTCGCCTGTTAGTGCTGCTTTATCGGGGATTATGCTTAAAACTGGCTTATACGGAATGATCAGGGTTATTTTTAATATTTATAGTGTTGATTTTATACGTTCAACCAACTGGGACAGTATTATGCTGGTTATTGCGGCAATTACTATTCTGTTGGGTTCAGCCATGGCCCTGCTTCAGGATGACCTTAAAAGACGCTTGGCTTATTCAAGCATAGCTCAAATCGGTTATATTTTACTCGGTGTTTTCCTGTTAAGCGAACAGGGGCTTATTGGAGGGTTGTACCATCTGTTTACCCACGCCTTTATGAAAGGGCTCTTGTTCCTTTGCGCCGGGGCAATAATTGTCCAGACAGGCTTACGTAATATTAGCCAGATGAAAGGAATCGGCCTTAAAATGCCATTAACTATGGTATATTTTACCATTGCCTCTTTAAGTATGGTCGGGATCCCCCCTTTCAACGGTTTTATCAGCAAATGGCAGCTTTCCTTGGCTTCGTTAGAAGTAGGCCAGCCAATTTTTTTGGTCATATTAATAATCAGCAGTCTGCTTAATGCCGCTTATTACTTCCCGGTGGTTATCACAGCCTTTTTTGCCTCTAATGATGAAGACGCTCATGGTGAAGAACCCTTCTATGCTCGTGCTAACGGTAACGGCAGTCGCTGGCAGGAAGCACCCTGGCACATGGTTATACCGATGGGCCTACTTGCTGTAGGTTGTTTTATCTTTGCCTTGTTGCCCGAGAACTGGGCTTGGAATTTGGCCCTGGATGCGGCCAGGCTAATCTTCAGTATGTAATACCCGAATAATTTATTCTATATTTGTATAAATGATCGATAACTGGATTAGCGTTATTCTCTTTAATTAACTTGAAGAATTGGTTAAATCAAAAGGAGAAGGTAGCAGATGACAGGATCAGTTTCTGACAATATAATTAACAGCAGTCTACCTCTGGCAATTGTTCTGATTCCTATCATTAGTTCTGCCCTGGTCCCGTTGACCGGTTACCTTCATTACCGTTATAGGAATGCCCTGGTTTTATTTGTTACAGCTTTTTCCTTGGTCCTTTCCGGGTATCTTTCTTATCTCGTATGGCAGGTCGATGTGATCAGTAAATTTTCTCTCGGTTTTGGTGAATTCCCCTTGTTCTTTCGAGTTGATCGCCTGGGAGCGGTATTTAACCTTATTACAGCTTTAATCTGGTTTTTAGCTTCCATTTTTTCTCTTTCCTACATGACCCATGAAAAAAGGCATTCGCGTTACTATACTTTTTATTTGTTAACTCTCGGTGGTTGTCTTGGAGTATTTCTTGCTGCAGATTTATTCAGTCTGTTGTTATTTTTTGAACTGATGTCGCTTGCTTCGTACCTTTTGGTTATCCATACTCAAACTAACGAGGCAATGAAAGCAGGAAAACAATATCTTTTCCTTGGTGTATTTGGGGGCCTTTGTATCCTGGCCGCCACCATCATGGTTTACTGGTATATCGGGACAGTGGAGATTACTCCTATGCTGGAACAACTGGTTCTTATACCGGTCCGCACCCTGGTTGCCGCCCTTTTTGTGATTGGATTTGGGATAAAAGCGGGGATGGTGCCTCTGCATATTTGGCTCCCCAAGGCTCATCCGGTAGCACCATCTCCGGCCAGTGCTCTTCTTTCAGGAATCATGATTAAAACCGGGGCATACGGAATTGCCCGGGTCGCGACTGTACTTTATACACCCTCTGAACCGGGATTTTCCGAAATGGGGGCCTATACTGAACATCTTGGTTTTGTATTAATCTGGTTGGGTGTTATCACCATGACTACCGGTGCATTTATTGCTCTTTTCCAGAATAATGCCAAACGGCTTCTGGCCTACAGCAGTATCAGCCAGATGGGATATATTATAATGGGGATAGGGACAATAGCTTATCTCGGCTTTGACGGTCCAATGGCCATGGGCGGGTTTTCCTGGCATGTTATCAACCATGCTTTTTTTAAAGCAGGCATGTTTATGATGGTTGGGGCGATTTACTTCCACACCGGTGAAATTGAATTGAAGCGCATGGGTGGACTGTGGCGCACCTTTCCTGTAACAGCGGTTGTCTTTTTAATCGCGGCGATGGGTATAGCCGGAATTCCAGGCTTTAATGGTTATACCAGTAAAGTGATGCTTCATCATGCCCTGGTGGAGGCCTACGAGCATCATGATTCTTATCTCCTCTACCTGGCTGAACGCATGTTCATACTGACCGGTACAATCACTACCTGCTATATTGCCCGCCTTTTTAGCTCTATATTTTTAGGGAAAAAACCTGAAGGACTACCTACAATTCAAAGAGAGCGCTGGAATGAAAGGTTAGTCTTTATAGTTATCGGGTCGGCTATCCTTTTTATTGGGACCAACCCCTTTTTAATGTTGAAGGAAATTATCGGACCCCTGGTTCAGTCGTTTCCGTTTGACGAATATTATTTCAATTACATGATGGAACTCAACTTTTGGGACAGGCATGATTTAGAAGTTATGGGTGCAATAACTGCCGGAGCTGCCGTTATTTTCGTCCTTGGTAACCGCTTTGAGCTTTTTACTCGTAAATTACCCTACTGGCTCAGTATTGAATATCTGCTCTATCAACCGGTGGTTTGCACTTTTTCCTATTTATATGTTTGCAGTGGAAGGGCCTTGGAAAATGCTGTTGATTCAGCCTACATTCAAAGTCCCCGGTTATTAGCATACTTTTGCATCGGAGGAAAAATGATCGATAGAACAGCGGAAAGCGTGCTCGTAGGCACTATGCAACCGCTTAAAATGTGCAGTTACCAGATTAGTGCCCTTGATAACAGTGGACCGGCCTTCTTCCGGATGCTGATGCTGCTAACTGCACTTATCCTAAAAATTTATAATTTCTGGTTGCTGTTATTAGAAATAATTTTCAAGAGCACCAAGAAAATGCTGCTGGTTGCATTTTACTTTTTGTTTGGTATGGATTATTCTTTCAAAGGGAAAATATACTACATAATCAATACTTCAAATTTTGAATACTACTTGCTGGTGTTTTATTTCCTTTTAATCCTAATCCTTATCCTGCAGTTTGTCATGTAGAAATTCGCTGGAAGAAGCGTTATAATGTAACAATGTAAAGCAAGCACAAAAGTTATAAACAAGAAAGAAGGGAATTGGGACATGCTGGAAGAAGATTTGGCTCGTTTTGTCTACGAACTCGACTACGATAATCTATCCGGGGAAGTTATTAACCAGGCCAGGGTTTGCTTGCTGGATCTGGTTGGTGCTGCTTGTGCCGGAGCAGTGGCACTGCCAGGTAAAGTGGTTACAGATATTATCGAGGAAGCGGGCGGTACTCCCCAGGCAGTTTTGATTGGCCGCAAAGAAAAAATACCGGCTTTAAATGCTGCTCTTGGCAATGGCTTGTATGGCCACGGCCTGGAGTATGATGATCTGCACCGTCATTCTATATTAAGGCCCGGAGCGCCGATAATTCCGGCGGCTCTGGCAGCAGCTGAAAAAGTAGGGGCCTCTGGAAAAGAGTTGCTCACAGCTATCGTTGCCGGATATGAAGTTGGGATTCATATTGCTGAGGCGGTGACTCCAAGCCATTATAACTACTTTCATACCACCGGTACCTGTGGAACTTTTGCTGCCGCCGCTGCTGCAGGAAAAATATATAAGCTTGATGAAGAACAAATTATTCATGCTCTAGGGCATGCCGGCACGCAGGCCGCAGGCTTGATGGAACTGCATTACAGCCCGGAAGGGATGATGAGTAAGCCGCTGCATGCCAGTAAAGCAGCCCATAACGGACTTTTTTCAGCCATGCTGGCTGCAGGTGGCTATATGAGCACAACGACTATTCTTTCTGGAGAAAAAGGATTTTTACGCGTTTTTGCCCCCCAAGCAAAAATGGAGAAGATTACAGAAAAACTTGGCATTGAATATAAGATTATGCAGATTAGTTTCAGACTTTATGCTTCAACCAGGCATACCAATGCAGCTATAGATTTGGCTCTGCATCTGCACGAAAAAGGGATTAAGCCAGAAGATATAGAGCTTCTAAGGATTCAGACCTACAGTATGGCCAGGGACTTGGTCGGAGAGCCATTCCCGGAAACTACTTTTGAAGCTAAATTTAGCCTTCCTTTCTGTGTATCGACGGCTCTTGCGTACGGGCAAGTTGGATTAGAAGCTTTTACAGAAGAGCGGCTCAGAGATCCGATTATTGAGGAACTGATGAGCCATTGCACGGTCGAAGTAGATCCGGAGTTAGATTTCTATTATCCGGATAAATGGGCTGCAAGGCTTAATATAATTATGCGAGATGGCACAGTTGATCATACAAAAACTGATTACCCCAGGGGAGATCCTGAAAACAAGATTTCTCTTGATGAATTACATAACAAGTTTCGCCGTCTCTCTTCTATGCTATTACCGCAATCAAAAATAGAAGTTTGGCTTGAACAGTTCAGCAAAGTTGAGACCTTCGAAAATATTGCAGACATGTGGAAAATCTAATAACTGTCTGAAAGTAATTTGGTTTAAAATTTAGGTAGCGCTCTGGGTATTGTTATTAAGGGGGAGAAAAACAGTGATTGGAGCTATTGCCGGAGATATTATCGGATCGGTTTATGAACACTTCAGCATTAAGACTGCTTATTTTGAACTGTTTCACCAGGCCTCCAGGTTTACAGATGACACTGTGCTCACTGTAGCCGTGGCTGATTGCATTATGCACGGGAAAGATTATGCCCGGATTTTAAAAGAATACACCCGTCGCTATCCCGATGCCGGCTATGGGGAAAATTTTTTTCAATGGGCTTTCTCCGAAGGTGAAGAGCCTTACTACAGTTTTGGCAACGGCTCGGCTATGAGGGTTAGTCCGGTAGGTTTTGCCTACAGTGACCTGCAGACGGTGTTAAAAGAGGCGGAGCAGAGCGCTGCAGTTACACACAACCACCCCGAAGGGATCAAGGGGGCCCAGGCTGTGGCAGCGGTTATCCACCTTGCTCAAAATGATTACAGCAAAAGAAAAATCAAAACCTATATCGTGGAACAGTTCGGATATAACCTTGAACGGACTATTGAGCAGATTCGTCCCAACTACCAGTTTGATGTTACCTGCCAGGGATCTGTCCCTGAAGCAATTATAGCTTTCCTGGAAGCTGAGAACTTTGAGGATGCTGTCCGCAAGGCGGTATCACTCGGCGGTGACAGCGATACTATCGCCTGCATGAGCGGGGCCATGGCCCAGGCTTACTTTGGCGAGGTCCCTTACCAGATCGAAGAAAAAACTCGCAGCATGCTCCCTTACGAATTATTGGAAGTGGTTGATGAATTCAACCGTTTTGCCGGGCTGGAGTAACTATAAAACTGTTGGATAATAATAGATTAAATTGTTTCGGTGCTTGATAACCTGATCATCTTGTCAGAGATTTTTAACGGAAATGAAGCCGTTAAATATAACCTTGTTTAATTGTTTACTGAAAAAGAAAATTTACTTGATTAAGAAAAACCGGGACTTAAACCCCGGTTTTTTGGTGCGCCCGGTAGGTTTCGAACCTACGGCCTCCTGCGCGTCAAGCAGGCGCTCTCCCCCTGAGCTACAGGCGCATATTTTATCTAGCCTTGAGCAAGGATATTTTAGCACTTTATTGAATCCAGTGTCAAGAAAATGTAGCTGTTTTACTGTAAATATTCCTTTTTCTATGCTATTATTGATTTGGATTTAACTTTATGAGGAGGGTCAAAAGTGCCTGCCAATTTAACCCCGCAGTATTATGAAGCTGAAGAAAAATTTCGCCGGGCACAAACTCCTGAAGAAAAGATCCAGGCTTTAGAAGAAATGCTGTCGGTTATCCCCAAGCATAAAGGAACTGAAAAACTGCAGGCCGACATAAAAAAGCGTCTTTCCAAGGTAAGAGAAGAGGGGAAGAAGAAAAAATCTTCCAAGGGTTACGATCCTTTTGGAGTGGAAAAGCAGGGTGCCGGGCAGATTGTTTTGGCCGGTTATCCCAACAGTGGGAAAACTTCGCTAATTACTGCCTTAACCAGGGCGAAGCTGAAAGTTGCCGAGTATCCTTTTACAACAGCTATTCCTGCCACCGGAATGATGCCCTATAAGGATACCTGGGTGCAGCTGGTGGATACACCTCCCATTTCTCCGGATAATGTCCCTTCCGGTTTGATTGGCACTTTTAAGGAAGCAGATGCCCTGCTTATATTAATTGATGTTTCAACTGCCGAATGTTTGGAGCAAATGGACGGGTTGATGCAGGTTTTGCAGGAAAGGGAAGTAATCGATTTATCGAAAGAAGGCGAAATTGTCGCGCCCATCCCTTACCTGCTGGCGGCTAATAAAATTGACCATCCTGATGCGCAGGAGAACCTGGAGGTAATGAAGGAATTATTTCCCGGGTTTGAGGCGTTAACGGTATCAAGTCATGGAAACAACTTAGAAGAGCTAAAGGATAAGTTATACGAGATATTGGATGTAATTAGGATTTACGGTAAACCGGCCGGAAGAGAAGCAGACCTTGATCGCCCTTTCATTTTGAAAAGGGGTGGCACAGTGCTCGATTTTGCAGAGCAGGTGCACAAGGATTTTCCGGAGAATTTGAAAAATGCTCTGCTTTGGGGTTCTTCCAAATTTGACGGGCAGCCGGTTGCCCGTGATTATGTATTAGAAGACGGTGATATTGTGGAATTGCAGCTTTAAAAAGACCGGGAGCATATTACTACAATCATACTTAGATAGGAGTTGAATATTGATGCTGTGGATAGTTATTGGAATTGTTGTTATAGTAATCTTATTTTTCATCGCGTCATATAACCGGCTGGTAGCCTTGCGCCAGGGACTTAAGAATGCCTGGGCCCAGATTGATGTCCAGTTAAAAAGAAGATATGACTTAATTCCGAACCTGGTGGAAACGGTCAAAGGGTATGCCAGTCATGAAAAAGAAACCTTTGAAAATGTAACCAAAGCTCGCAATATGGCGATGCAGGCCGGTGATGTTAACGAGCAGGCCGGAGCGGAGGATATGCTCACGGGCGCCCTGAAAAGCCTTTTTGCCGTTTCGGAGAGTTACCCAGAATTGAAAGCTGATGCCAATTTTCGCCAGCTGCAGGAAGAGTTGAGCAATACCGAAAGCAAGATTGCTTCTTCAAGAAGGGATTACAACCAGACCGTGATGAAATACAATACGGCGATTCAGCGCTTTCCCACGGTCTTGATTGCCGGCGTGTTAGGTTTTGAACAGGAAAATTACTTTAACCTGGATGAAGAACCGGCTTCCCGGGAAGCGGTTAAGGTAGAGTTTTAATTTTTTGAATGCTTTAGAACTGTGCAATGTGCAGGTAGACCATAAAAGATAGAGACGGTAATGTCTTATTTATAAAAGAAGGTTGCCAGATAGAAAAACATATTTTAGTATTTTAGAGAGCCGTTTTTAGCCATGCTCTCTATTTTTGTTTATTACAATTGCATGGAGGCAAGATATGGGTTACTGGAAGATGGCTCGCAGTCCGGTTGCGTCAAATGAGGAGGGGGAAAGCTTTGATTATGCGGAAGCATTTCACCGGGTTTATGTTAAAATATAATTGTTTCATCATGCAAAGTAAGTGCTGTTTTCAACATATTTTATTGTAACTTTAATGATAACGGCAGTGGGGTATGATATATTGGAAAAAATAGGTGCCTTTGCGCTTGATCAGGTTAAGGAGGTTTTATCTTGCTGGAAGTCATTGATTTGAATGTTAACGTTGACGGGGAAGAAATTCTTAAAGGAGTTTCCTTAAAAATACCAAAAGGGGAAACCCATATTTTACTCGGGCCTAATGGGTCGGGGAAAACGACACTGCTTAAAGCGATCATGGGGATGGGAACATTTCAAACCACCGGAAGAATATTGTTGGACCAGGAAGATTTGACCGGCTTGCCTGTGGATGAGAGAGCCAGGCGGGGGATCGGTATAGCTCTACAAAAGTCTCCTGTTGTTCCGGAAGTAACTCTTGGCGGGTTGCTGGAAATGATCCGGAAAAAAAATGGCAACGGTAAGTTGGAAGATAGGATTGAAGCTTTGAATTGCAATTATCTTTTAAACCGAGGCGTCAACCAGAATTTTTCCGGCGGCGAGATGAAGCGCTCGGAAATGCTTCAGCTGATCGCCCAAAATCCCAAATTAGTTTTAGTGGATGAACCGGAGTCAGGTGTAGATCTTGATAACGTAGCGGTGATCGGCGAAGCCTTTAAAAGTTTAATCAAACCTGCAAAGGAAATTGAAAAAAGCAGATCGGCCCTGGTGATAACTCATACCGGTCGTATTATGGAGTACTTAAATGCTGATAGAGGTTATGTGTTAGTTGGTGGTCGAATAGTTTGTGCGGGCAACCCCTGGGATTTATTCGAAGAAGTTAACCGGCATGGTTTTGAAGGATGTCTGGAATGCAGGAAATTTAGTTGTGAAGGAGCATAATATGAATCTGAAAGAAAAAGCAAAAAAAGCACTTGATAAAAAGGCCGCTTATGGGCCGGACTTAAAACTGCCTGATTCAATTTCAGATCGTAAGGAACAGCCTCTGGAATCACTTGAAAACCTGGATAGGCGGGTCAAGGAGGTTTCCTTGCTTTCAGGAATGATCACTGACGAAAACAAACGATCGGGTTCGTTTTATCAAAAAGGCGATTCAGTTATTTATGAAAAGGTCCAGGAGGCTTATGGTGGCCAGGTGGAGATTATGAAAATGGAAGATGCGCTGGAAACGCATCCATGGTTGTGGGAATATTGGTGGCAAATGGTACCGGTAGATATGGACAAATATACGGCCCAGGTGGAACTGTTAGGCCGGGGCGGTTATTTTATACGAATTTTACCAAGCGCCAAGGTAGACAAACCAATCCAGTCCTGCCTGCTTTTGGATGAAAGCGGATCCAGCCAGAGAGTTCATAACCTTATTGTGGCTGAAGAAGGCTCGCAGGCGCAAATCATAACGGGCTGCACGATCAGCCCGGATGTAAAAGAAGGTTTTCACCTTGGAGTATCGGAATTTTATGTGAAAAAAGGAGCCGAGCTTTTTTTTACCATGGTCCATAATTGGGCTGAGGATTTTCATGTCAGGCCCCGGACGGGAGTTTTGGTCGAAGAGAATGGAAGCTTTGTTAACAATTATCTGCTGTTGAACCCGGTTCGCACTATTCAATCTTACCCCCGGGCAGTTTTGAATGGTCATGGAGCATATGCCCGTTTCAACACAATTATTTATGGTCAGCATCACTCAGTGCTTGACCTTGGTGCGCTGATTGAATTAAATGATAAGGAAACCCGTGGCGAATCCGTAAGCCGGGCCCTGGGAACAGATAGTTCAAATATCATGATGCGGGGTAGGTTAAAAGCCCGTGATAACAGCGCCCGGGCTCACCTGGAATGCCAGGGCATGCTACTTTCAGGAGAAGCGATAATGGATGCTGTTCCCGAGCTCTCGGTTGAAGGGGCACCCAAGGCCGATTTAACTCACGAAGCAGCGGTCGGACCTGTAGACGAAGAGGCAGTGGAGTATCTGATGTCCAGGGGCTTCACCCGGGACGAAGCAACCAGTGCAATATTACAGGGGTTCATGAAAGTAGGTATTGAAGGGCTGCCTGAAGTTCTTGAGAAAATGCTTGAAAAAACCCTTAAAGAAATGTCGGAAGAGGTCGTTTGAGCAGTAATTTTCATAAGTCAATTGCGGTTAAAGAGATTGTATTACTCCTTTAGTCCAAAGACTGTTTTTCGCAGACGGATAAGAAGTTACCGAAGCAAACTTTTTTTATTTGATTCCACCAAATCACAGTTGTTGCAACAGATGCATGGTGAAGAGTTAAAGACAGAGCCCTGTTGCGGAAGCTGATAAACTCTTGTTCTTTCATTAGAGCATTGACAAATTCCCGGGCAACCCTAAGATTGATTTAACACTCTTTTTGGATTTGCATTATATGCGGGCCCCTGCTAAAAATAAGGATTAAGTAATTTCAAAGAAGCAGTTATACTTGATGAACACAACTAAGGGGTGATGAAAAGAGATGAGTGAAGACAAAGCTTATGAACTTGGATTTTTCCACAAGTACCTTTCCGTTTGGGTAGCCTTATGCATTCTGATCGGTCTCGGGCTTGGCCGCGTTATACCTGGTGTGGCTGAGACCTTAAGTGAGATCCAGGTAGCACAGGTAAATATCCCAATTGCCATCTTCTTGTTTGCCATGATGTACCCGATCATGTTGCAAATAGATTTCAGCGAAGTTGTAAATGCGGTAAAAGCTCCGCGGGCGGTTATCTTAACCCTGATCGTTAACTGGCTGATCAAACCTTTCAGCATGTTCTTTTTTGCCTGGTTGTTCATGCGCATTATCTGGGCTCCTTATCTTGGTTACGAATTGGCGGGCGAATACATGGCCGGGATGATTCTTTTAGGCATTGCGCCATGTACTGCCATGGTCCTGGTTTTCAGTTACCTGGCCAAGGGGTTTATGGGCCTGACCCTGGTACTGGTGGCCATTAACTCGCTGACCATGCTTGTCCTTTATGCTCCACTGGGTAACTTCCTGCTGGATGTTGCTGAAATGCCCATCCCTTTTTGGACTATTTTCTTGAGCATTATGCTCTATGTGGGAGTTTCCCTGGTTGCTGGATACATTACCCGCAAACGTTTGATTGCGACCCGGGGCATTGACTGGTATGAGCGGGTTTTCTTGAAGCATATGGGCACCATTTCTGTTGTTGCCCTTCTGGCTACTTTAATATATCTCTTCATGCTCCAGGGTGAGGTAATTATCCACAACCCGTTGGGTGTGGTTATGATTGCCATTCCTTTGATTATCCAGATTCTTTTCATTTTTAGTCTTGGTTACCTGTTGTCGAAACTAATCGGGCTCACTTACGAAGAAGCGGCTCCGGCTTCCATGATCGGGGCCAGCAATCACTTCGAAGTGGCGATTGCTACAGCGGTTACCGTATTTGGTCTGAGTTCCGGTGCTGCTCTATCTACAGTAGTGGGTGTTCTGATTGAAGTGCCGATCATGTTAACGCTGGTGACCATTTGCTTGAGAACTGCCGGCTGGTTCCCTAAAATGTCTGCTTACATTAACAAGATGGCCGGGGATGAACGGTAATGTTCTCTTAAATCGAATGGCACAATCAACCAATAGATAGAGAAAATCGCTTACAAAAGGGCCTTCCCCACTTGCAATGGAGAAGGCCTTTATTATAACCGGCAAAGATATCTAGAGGGCTAGGACATGATAGTTCCAAAAATCATCCCCGAGATGGTGGCCATGATTGCCACCAGGACTACAAAAATTACTGTTTTTTGGGTGCCGAGTACGCTTCTGATCACCAGCATGTTGGGCAGGCTTAAGGCTGGTCCGGCTAAAAGCAGGGCCAGGGCCGGTCCCTGTCCCATTCCTGAACCAAGCAGGCCCTGCAGGATGGGCACTTCGGTTAAAGTGGCAAAATACATAAAGGCGCCGATAACAGAGGCTACCAAATTGGCCCGGAAGCTGTTGCCTCCGACCAGGGTTTCGATGTACTGGACGGGAATTAAGCCGGCATCGCTTTCCGGGCGGCCCATCAGAAAACCGGCTGCTATTACCCCCGCAAAAAGCAGGGGGAGAATTTGCAGGGTAAAATCGCGGGTAGACTGGACCCAGGAGATGCGCTCTTCCCGGTCGAACCAGCGCCAGACCATAAACCCGAGGATGATTAATAGAGTTGCAACCAGGTACCATTTCGCCTGGTAGATAGCATGCCATAATCCGCTAGTTTCCTGGGGGCTGCCCAGGGCGGCGATAACCAGGATTAAGATTAACACCAGGAAAAAGGCGAGGTTTTGCAAGGGGCCGCGGTTTTCCGGCTGTTCTTCCTCCATGCCCTGCATGGGGGATTCGGTTCTATCGCGATCTTCTTTCCGGTAAAGCAGGGCCATGATCAACCCTATCACAATGGCAAAAATAACAGCGCCGATTGCCCGGGCCAAACCCAGTTCCCAGCCCAGGATCCTGGCGGTAAGGATTATAGCAAGAATATTGATGGCCGGGCCGGAATAAAGGAAAGCGAGAGCAGGGCCAAGGCCGGCTCCTTTTTTGTAGATACCGGCAAAGAGGGGTAGTACTGTGCATGAGCATACGGCCAGTAAAATTCCAGAGACAGATGCGACTGAGTAAGCAAGGACCTTATGCGCACCACTGCCAAAATATTTGATTACCGCTCCCTGTGAAAGGAAGTTGGCAATTGCCCCGGCGATGAAGAAAGCAGGGATCAGGGTTTGTAAAACATGTTCGCGGACATAATATTGCAACAGGTAAAAAGCTTCCATAATAGAAGCCTGGATATTTGGGTGCTGGAAAGGAATAAAATATACAGCGACAAAGACTAAAACTAAAATGATCAGTTTTCTGATATTATCCATGAATTAAACACTCCCACTTTCAGCCGGTTAGTACTACAGCAAAAAGTAAGCATTGGAGCAGTGCCTGCGGAGACGGTTCGATTGTCACCGGAGCGAAGCGAAGGTCCGGCAGGGAAGAAAATGAAATCGTCCTCCTGGCATGTTTCGCTGTAGTCCTACCAAGCTATCATTTTTACTGCTCTTCCTGGATCCACTCTTTAATTTGGTCTTGCTTCGGCACTTTACCGGACACTTTTACTTTGTCGTTGATTACCAGTCCCGGGGTCATAAAAACATCATGTTCGATGATCTTATTTGTATCTTCCACTTTTTGCACATTTGCGGGAACATCCAATTCGGCTAACGCGTTTTTAACTTCCTGCTCTAATTTTTCGCAGTTTTTGCAACCTGGTCCGAGAATTATAATTTCCATTTGCAAATCTCTCCTTTCATTGCATTGATCAACATTAGAGAAATTATGCTTTCAACAAAAAAATATATAGTCATGTTAAGGGTGCTGCCGGGTTACTTTTTAGTGAACTTATTCGAGCCTACAAAAGCACTTTTTGCTTTTGATTCCAGTAATTCTTTAGCAGTGCTTTACCAGCTTCAATTAGCTCAAATATTTTTGGATCGTTTACCTTGTAAAAAACTTTTAATCCCTCTTTCCTGGAGGTTATCAGGCCTTCTTTTTTGAGGACATTAAGGTGACGGGATACGTTTGATTGTTCCATTTGCAATTCCGGAACAATCTTGCAGACACACTTTTCACCGTCTTTTAAAAGATCCAGGATTTGAAGCCTGGCAGGATGAGCCAGCGCTTTCAGTAATTCAGCCTGGTAAAGGTAAATATTTTCGCTCATAATTTTTCACCCCAAGTTGAAATATTAATTACTATATATTAAACTAGTAATATAGTAACATAGCAAATTAATTTGTGCAACGGCTATACCCGGTTTGTGTTAAAAAATATTTTGAAAAGCTATTATGCTGCATGTTGTTTTCTGCATTTTTAAAAGGAGGGATCGCTTGTTGGATAATAAAGGTAAATGCCATGTTTTGTTTTTGTGTACCGGTAATTCAGTGCGCAGCCAGATGGCGGAAGGATTTCTCAAGGTTTTGGGCGGTGATCAATTCATGGTTCAAAGCGCCGGCACCCATCCTGCCGGGGTTAATCCGCGCTCTGTAGCGGTGATGGAAGAAGAAGGCATTGATATCAGCAGACAATCGTCCGATCACTTAACCACAGATATGCTCGATTGGGCCGACCTTCTAATTACGCTTTGCGGCGATGCCCACGAAAATTGCCCGGTTGTTCCCCACGGAGTAGAAAAAAGACACTGGCCACTTTCTGATCCATCCACGGGCGGAGGAACGGAAGAAGAGATAATGCAAAGATTTAGAGAAACAAGAGATTTAATCAAAGGACATGTTGAAGAGCTGGTGGCGGAATAGTAGTTCAAGCAAGCAAGATATGGACTTGTATAAATAATGCAAGCTATGCTTACCGGCGGCTTAAACTTTACCTGTCTACAGTCGGATTATACTCATAACTATATTGGCAGGATTATTATAGTCAATCACAGAAAAATATTGCCTGTTAATTAATCTTCACTCGTTTCAGGCGAGGGTAGTTGTGCTATAATTAAGCAAGTATAAAGGCAAACTTTCCCAGGGTTGAGCTGATTTTTTGTAAATAAGTTAATTTGATAAAGGAAATAAAAAAGGGGTGCGGTATTTGCAGTTTAAGAAAACTGCTGTAGTGGTTAATCCTTTAGCCGGAAATGGAAAAGCCGGGCGTTGCTGGCCGGATATTGCTAAAGCTTTTGAGCAGGAAGGTATTCCGATCGTTTTTAAGTTTACTCAGAAAGCAGGCGATGCTACTGCTTATGCCCGCAGTTACTTGCAGGAAGGTTATAATTTGATTGTAGCTGTCGGTGGCGATGGCACCGCTAACGAAGTAATTAACGGATTTTTTGAACACGGGCAAGCAATTAACCGGGAGGCGGCAGTTGCTTTTATATCTACCGGAAGCGGAAGTGATTTAAACCGGACTCTTGGCACTCCCAAAAATTTTGCTGGAATGGTAAAACATATTGCCAGCGCCCCTGTTCGCTCGGTAGATCTTGGCAAAGTTACTTACACCAATAACCGGGGAATAAAAGAACTCAGCTATTTTATTAATGTTGCCGGATTGGGTCTTGACGGCGATACTGCAGGCAGGGTTAACCGCACCAGCAAGAAAATGGGCGGGTTTTTTTCCTTTTTTTGGGCCACTGTAATCAGCCTTATCTTGTATCGAAACCAGCATATGTCCATCACCGTGGATGATAATTTGCTTTATGACGGTCCGGTAACTGTGGTGGTAGCCGCCAATGGTCGCTATTTTGGCGGCGGGATGAAAATTGCCCCCTGGGCCAGGATGGACGATGGTCTTTTTGATCTGGTTATCTTACATAATTTAAGCAAAATGGAGTTGTTATTAAATCTTCCTTCGGTATACCAGGGCGGTCATGTCAATAATCCCAAGATAACTTTTTTACAGGGCAAATCTGTAAAGATTAGCTCGAAGGGTCATGCTTTGCTCAATCTAGACGGAGAACAACCGGGAAAAGCCCCGGTAGAAATGCAGATTATGCCGCTTGCTTTAAATATAAAAAGCTAACCTCTTAAAGATACAGTTTAAGAATTTAACAAAACGGTCAGGTATCATTTACTTGACAGAGATTACACTAAGTTTTATGCTTTTAAACAAGCAATAATAGAATAGAAGGAGGCCTCCTGTGCTTTGCAAATAAAAGTTAAGCTCGACGATGGAAAAGAAGCCAGGTATCCGGAGGGGACTACCTGCATGGATCTCTACCGGGAAAAAGTGGATCAAAATAAGCATGTAGTAGCCGTACTGGTTGACGGTGAAGAATGTGATTTAAACGCACCCTTGCCCGAAGACAGTGAAATAAAATTTGTTGATTTTGATTCTCCCGTTGGCGCTAAAGTTTACAGGCACACTGCCAGCCATGTTTTAGCCCATGCTGTAAAAAAGCTTTATCCGCAGGTGAAATTGGGAATCGGACCGGCTATAGAAAATGGCTTCTATTATGATTTTGATTTTAAAGAACCTATTTCTTCCGAGGACTTAAAAACTCTTGAAAAGGAAATGAAAAAAATCATCAAAGAAAAGCTGCCCATTAAGCGCCGTGAAATGAGCAAAGAAGAAGCGATTGCTTTATTTCAGGAGAAGGGTGAAACCTATAAGCTGGAATTAATCAATGAAATGCCTGAAGATGAAGTGATTAGCTGTTATGAACAGGGTGATTTTATTGATCTTTGCACCGGACCGCACTTGCCCCATACCGGTATGGTCAAAGCATTTAAGCTTACCTCGTTAGCCGGGGCATACTGGCGCGGCGATGAGCATAACCCGATGCTGCAGAGGATTTACGGGACCGCTTTCCCTACCAAAGAACAGCTTGACGAATACCTGCAACTACTTGAAGAAGCTAAAAAAAGAGATCACCGCAAGCTTGGTAAAGACCTTGACCTGTTTAGCCTGCACGATGAAGCCCCCGGATTTCCTGTTCTGCATAATAACGGAGCGGTGGTCTGGCAGGAATTGACCGATTTTTGGCGCCAGGAACACCGCCGGGCTGGTTATGAAGAAATAAAGACTCCGCTTATTTTAAATCGAAGGTTATGGGAACAGTCGGGGCACTGGGATCATTTTCGCGAAAATATGTATTTTACCAGTATTGATGAACAGGACTATGCGATAAAACCGATGAACTGCCCCGGGGCAATGTTAGTTTTCCGTTCAAAAATGCATAGTTACAGGGATTTGCCCCGTCGGATAGCCGAGATGGGTATTGTGCACCGGCATGAATTGTCCGGAACCCTGCATGGACTGCTGCGGGTAAGATCTTTTACCCAGGATGATGCCCATATATTTATGCTGCCCTCCCAGGTAGAACAAGAGGTGGGAGGAGTTATCGATTTAATGGATCGCTTTTACAGCATGTTTGGCTTTAGCTACCGGGTAGAATTAAGCACAATGCCGGAAAAGGCTATGGGAACTAAGGAGATGTGGGATAAAGCCACTTCAATTTTAGACCGGGTGCTGCAGTCAAGAAATATTTCTTACCGCATTAATGAAGGAGACGGCGCTTTTTACGGTCCTAAAATAGATTTTCACTTAGAAGATTGTATGGGGCGCAGCTGGCAGTGCGGCACGATTCAGCTGGACTTCCAGATGCCGGAAAAATTTGATTTGACTTATACCGGCGAAGATGGCGAAAAACACCGCCCGGTGGTTATTCACAGGGTTATTTACGGTGCCATGGAACGCCTGTTAGCTCTTTTGATTGAGCACTACGGCGGAAAATTCCCGGCCTGGTTGGCCCCGGTGCAGGCTTCTGTAATCCCGGTGACCGATCGTACCCACGATTATGGACGAAAGATTTACGAAAAGCTAAAAAGCATGGATCTCAGGGTAGAAATTGATGATCGCAACGAAAAAGTGGGCTACAAGATCAGGGAAGCCCAGGTCAAAAAGATTCCTTATATGCTAATAGTTGGCGATAAAGAAGCTGAAAGTGGAGAGGTGGCAGTGCGCCATCGCGACCAGGGAGATCTTGGCGGCGAAGACCTTGATGCTTTTGTCGACCAGTTACAAACCGAAATTAAAGAAAAAAAGATTTGACCTAACCTGTAAATTTTGTTATAGTCAAAGAAGTAAAAAATAGCAGGCAAGAAGAAGTGACCGCTTCTCACCCTGAGGCGTGCTAAAAAGTACTGTTACCAGGGTTAATCCATAGATGTTTTAAGGATATTTAGAGCAGGCGGTAATCCCTGCTCTTTAACTTTGTTGGAGGTGAAACGATATTAGTAAAAATTTGTTCGTGAATGAACAAATTAAGGCTCGGGAAGTTCGAGTTATTGATCCGGACGGCAATCAACTGGGTGTAATGAAAACAGATGAAGCCCTCGACTTGGCCCGTGAGAAAAAAAAGGATCTGGTTAATGTTGCCCCGAATGAGCGCCCGCCGGTTTGTCGAATGATGGATTACGGCAAATATAAGTATGAGCAAAGCAAAAAAGATAAAGAAGCGAAGAAAAAGCAAAAGACAACATCAATCAAGGAAATTAAACTGAGGCCTAATATTGAAAAGCATGATTTTGATGTTAAAGTAAAAAGGGGTCAGAAATTTTTAGAGAAGGGTGACAAGATAAAGGTAACAGTTATGTTCCGGGGACGGGAAATTACCCACCCTGAAATAGCCCAGCGCCTGTGCAAAGATTTGGCCGATGCACTTTCTGATTATTGTGTAATAGAAAAACAGGCCAAACAGGAAGGGCGTAACATGATCATGATTTTAGCACCTAAATCATAAGGAAATAGAAAGGTTGTTGTTCCAATGCCAAAAATGAAAACTCACAGTGGCGCAGCCAAGCGCTTTAAAAAGACCGGAAAAGGTAATTATATGCGGAGGCAGGCTTGCGCCAGTCACCTGCTTCGCAAAAAAAATGCTGACCGTAAAAGAAGGCTCCGTAAATCAACAATGGTGAAATCCGACGATGTCAAGCGGGTTAAACAGCTTATTCAATAGAATAGCTGTTTGACAATGGTTAATAAGTAATCAAAACATAATCAAAGAGAATATTGTGACATTAAAGATTGGAGGATGATTGTTTATGCCTCGCACAAAGAGAGGTAATATCGCCCGTAAAAGGCGTAAAAAAATATTAAAACTGGCGAAAGGCTATTATGGTTCGAAAAGTAAGCTTTTCAGGATTGCCAACCAGCAGGTTATGAAATCCCTGGCTTATGCCTACCGGGATCGTAAGCAGCGGAAAAGAGATTTTCGCAAGTTATGGATTGCCAGGATCAATGCTGCCGCCAGGGCTGGAGGTTTGTCCTACAGCCGTTTTATCAGCGGTTTGAAAAAAGCGGATGTTCAGGTTAATCGTAAGGTCCTTGCCGATCTGGCGGTTAATGACAAAGAAGCTTTTGCCCGGCTTGTAGAAGTGGCTAAAGAAAATGATTAATTATAGAAGGCTTCAATAATCGTGATTATGTCCGGGGAGTGGATTTAGTTTGGAGCCAATTCATGTTACAAGCAGCAACCATCCGCTGCTGAAAGAATATGTGAAGCTGCAAAAAAATACCCGCTACAGGCAAAAACAGCAACAGATAGCCCTGGAGGGGCCAAACCTGGTTTCTGAAGCGATTAGAGCCGGTTTAACTCCAAGGGCTTTTTTTTATACCCAGGAATACTATGAGCAGGCAGGCAAAGAATGGGCCGATAACTTTTCTCTTTCCGCGAAGCAGGTTATTTTGCCGGAACGGTTGTTTAAAAAAATTGCTGAAACTGAAACCCCACAGCCTGTTGCCGCAATTTTTTATTTCAGCCAAGCGGTTTACGAATTAAAAGCTGAAAAGAAGCGGCAAATTTATTTGATCCTGGACCGGGTTCAAGATCCGGGGAATATGGGAACAATCATTCGCACAGCAGCCGGAGCAGGCGTCGGTGTGATTTTTTACACTACCGGTAGCACCGATCCCTATAGCCCCAAGGTATTACGGGCTACAGCGGGATCTATATTTAGGATCCAGCTAAAGCAAACCGGTGACCCGCTTAACTTAATCCGTTATTTAAAACAAGAAGGGGTGCAGGTAATTGCCGCTTCGGTGGGCAGCGAGATAGAGCACTGGTCTGCTGAATACAATGATCGATGTGCATTAATCATTGGCAATGAGGCCGTCGGGATAGACGAAAAACTTGTTTTTGAAGCAGACTTAACAATTACCGTGCCCCTGTACGGGCCGGTTGAATCGTTAAATGCCGCGGTAGCTGCGGCAATTATTTTGTTTGAAATAGCTCGCTGTAGCAATAAATAGAAGCCTTGAAGCTTTATCAGCTTAATGCTATAATGCTATTAAATTTTCATATGCAAAGCGATGAAGGAGTTAAGTAGGCATAAGGATTTTGGGCGTCTTAAGGGAGGATTTGCCTTGACTGCAAGCAGATCCGGCGTTACCGGCTGAATTTCGCTCCGGAGTTTGCCGCCGAAGGGCAAAAAAGGACTAAAGCTTGGGTAGGACGGCTGCGGTGGATCCCGTTATTGATCTTAAAAAGTGAGCTAAGCGGTGTAGCTAAAATGGGTGGTACCGCGGAAGATAATCTTTCGTCCCTCGGGCGAGAGATTATTTATTTATACGGAGGTGTCTGGATTTGCATGAAAAACTAAATGAACTGGAAAATGAGGCAAAAGAAAAAATTGAAGAGACAGAGGACCTGGAAGCTCTGAAAGCAGTAAGGGTCCGTTTTTTGGGGAAAAAAGGTGAACTAACCAAACTGCTGCGCAGTCTGGGCAGCGCGCCCCCGGAGGAGCGGCCGATTATTGGCAAAAAAGCCAATGCTTTGCGAGATGAGCTTGAGAAGGCAATTGAACTTAAGGAACAAAAATTGCTTGATGCTCAAAAAGAAGAAAAATGGGAGAACGAGCGAATTGATGTAACTCTGCCTGGAAGCCCGGTAACATTGGGTCAGAAACATCCCCTTACCCTGGTCCAGGAAGAAATTAAAGAGATTTTTGTAGGCCTGGGGTTCCAGCTGGCCTACGGCCCGGAAATAGAAAGCGATTACTATAATTTTGAGGCTTTAAATATACCGCCCGACCACCCGGCCCGGGACATGCAGGATTCATACTATATTACAGATCAATTTTTACTGCGCACGCATACTTCCCCGGTACAGATTAGGGCCATGGAAAAAAGAGCGCCAAAACTGCCTGTGCGGGTGATTTGCCTGGGCAAGGTTTACCGACGCGATGATGATGCCACCCACTCTCCGATGTTCCACCAGTGTGAGGGGTTGGCGGTAGATACTGATATTACTTTTGCCGACTTAAAAGGAACCCTGCATTTATTCGTCCGGGAAATGTTCGGGCCGGAGCAAAAAATGCGCTTTCGTCCCAGCTTCTTTCCCTTTACCGAACCAAGCGCCGAGGTGGATATCTCCTGTATAATGTGTGGCGGCAGCGGCTGTCGGGTATGCAGTAATACCGGATGGCTTGAGATCCTTGGTGCAGGTATGGTTCATCCCCGGGTGCTTGAGATCTCCGGTTACGATTCCCAAAACTCGACAGGTTTTGCTTTTGGAATGGGAGTTGAGCGAATTGCCATGTTGAAATACGGGATCGGTGATTTGCGCCTCTTTTTTTCCAACGATTTGCGTTTTTTGAAACAGTTTAATTAAACCGTTATACACAAGATAACTTACCGGTTAGGTATATTGAATGAATGAAGGAGGAAAAAAATAGATGCGTGTCCCATATAACTGGCTGCTAGATTATATTAAACCGGAAATATCTGCCGATGAACTGGCCAATTTATTAACTCTCTCAGGAATTGAAGTGGGAGCGGTTGAAAGATTTGGCTCCTCTTTGCCGGGAGTAGTTGTCGGGGAAGTGGAAGCTTTAAAGCCGCACCCTGGCAGAGATAACTTGATCTTAGTTGATACCAGGGTAGAAGAGGAAGTGTTAAAAATTGTTTGTGGAGCAAAAAATATGCAGGTAAGCGACAAGGTTCCTGTGGCCAAACCCGGCTCTGTTTTGCCCGGTGAAAGGCACATCGAGGAAGCGGTTATTTACGGGGCCACTTCCACCGGGATGATCTGTTCCGCCCGGGAACTGGGCCTGGAGCTTGGTGCTGAAGATGAAATTTTGATCCTTGATCAAACAGCAGAAATTGGCACCCCTGTAGACCAAGTTTTGGGCTTTGACGATAAAATTCTGGAATTGGAATTGACCCCAAATCGTCCGGATTGCCTGAGCATGCTCGGGGTAGCTCATGAAGCTGCCGCCCTGACCGGGGCGGAAGTGAAACTGCCTGAGCTGGAGCCACCGGAAACAACTCCGGCTTTGGAAGAATTCTTTAAAGTCCAGGTAGACGATCCCGACCTTTGTCCACGCTACACCGCCCGGGCGGTCAAGGACGTTGTCATAAAAAAATCACCACTTTGGATGCAGTTGAGACTGCTCAAAGCCGGGATCCGGCCAATCAGCAATGTGGTGGATATAACCAACTATGTTATGTGGGAATTTGGACAGCCCCTGCATGCTTTTGATCTGCAAAGACTAGAAAGCAGTGAAATCCTGGTAAGAAGAGCTAGAGAAGGCGAAACCCTGGTCACTCTTGACGGCATTGAGCGAAAGCTGACCCCGGAAATCCTGGTAATTACAGATGGTAATATGCCAATCGCTCTTGCCGGAGTTATGGGTGGTGAGGATACAGAAATTTTCGGGAAAACCAGGGAGGTTTTAATTGAAGCTGCCGGCTTTAATCCAACCAATATTCGCCGCACGGCTCGTCGTTACAACTTGCCTTCGGAGGCCTCACAGCGTTTTGAAAGAGGGGTGAACCCGGAGGCGGCAGTATGGTCGCAGAATCGGGCTGCTTTGCTGATGAACAAGTATGCGGAAGGCAAAGTGTTGCGGGGAATTATTGATTATGATGCAAATCCGGTTAAACCGGCCACCGTTAAGGTTAGCTCTGAACGCGTTAACAAGATCCTGGGCACAGAAGTGCCTGAAAATGAAATTATCACTATATTAAACAGGCTTGGTTTTGAGGTTTATAACCAGGGTGGCGGTAATATGGAAGTGGTTGCCCCTTTAAGGCGGGGTGATATTTTCATCGAAGAAGATGTGGTAGAAGAGATCGCCAGGCTTTATGGCTACAACCAGATTCCATACACCCTGCCGCGCGGTGAACTCCTGGAAAATAGACCAACTGAAGAGGAAAGATTGCATAACCTGGTAAAAAATGTTTTTACCGCTTCAGGTTTTTTTGAGGGTGTAACCTATTCATTTATCAATCCCAGCGATCTGGTCCGGTTGAGATATCCTTCTGATCATCCACATATGCAGACAATTCCGGTTCAGAATCCTTTCTCTGAAGAGCAGGGGGTGATGCGCACCACCCTTTTGCCGGGACTCTTAAAAGCGGTTCGCCATAATATCAGCCACCGGGAATTAAACCAGATGCTTTTTGAGATTGGTTCTGTTTTTAAAGCCGATTCTTTGCCGTTAAAAGAGTTGCCGCAAGAAAAGGCTAAATTGGCTGTAGCAGCCACCGGTGTGATCCCAGAGCAGAACTGGGCGGTTACACCCCGGAAAGCTGACTTTTTTACAATTAAAGGAACCCTGGAGACACTATTCAGCCGCCTGCAAATAAATGCAGTTAATTTCATCCCGGTCCAAATGCCTTTTTCGCACCCAACCCGCTGCGCAAAAGTAATGATTGGCGATGTAGAACTGGGTTACCTGGGGCAGCTTCATCCTGATATAGCCGAAGCCTGGGAGATTGACCAGCCGGTAACCGTGGGTGAATTTGACCTTTCCGTCCTGGAAAACATGGCCAACCTGGTTCCCCGGGTAACTCCCCTGCCCCGTTATCCGGCCTCGAGCAGGGACCTGGCCATAGTTGTTCCTAAGGAGATATCTGCAAAGCAGCTGGAAAAAACAATTAGAGAAGCGGGGGGCGATATGGTCAGCAGGGTTAAACTTTTTGACCTGTACGAGGGTAAACAGATCCCCGAGGATAAACGCAGCCTGGCTTATTCGATCACTTTTCGCCTGGAGGATCGCACCTTAACTGATCAAGAAGTCAATCAGGCTCAGCAAAATATCGAAAAGGCCCTTTTTGAGCTCGGGGCTGTTTTACGAAGCTAAAAAGCAGGATCTTAGGTGATCTACCGCGAATAAATCAAAAGAGGATCTCCATCAACGAGAGGTGAATTAAAAAACTCAGGCTTTTTTAGATTTTAGGCTAAATCCCTGAAAGGGGCAGGCGAGAAAGATGGAGGATAAGGATAAGAACAGGATTACCGTCAATATTATGGGTGAAGAATATGTGCTTAGAAGCTCTTCTTCTAAAGATCATATGCACAGGGTAGGCAATTACGTTGACCGTTTGATGAAGTCTTTGGCCGAAAAAAATATCCAGATGAGTAAACAAAGAATTGCTGTGTTAACCGCCCTTAATCTTGCCGATGAATTGATCAGATTAAAAGAGGAAAAAGAGAGTTCTTCGGCTGGTTCGGAAGACCAGAAAGGGGATAGTGAAGATAATGAACTGGTTTGATATTTTTCTACTCATTGTTTTTGGACTGCACGTGCTCAATGGCTTTTCAAGAGGCTTAATCAAGCAGCTTTTTGATATATTCAGTTTTATTGTGGTAATTATTTTGTCGTTTTGGGGCAGCCGCTTTTTTAGTGAGGCTTTGGCTGAATATATCGATCCAGAGAATATCATTTCTCACCATGAGTTGATTGAAAATCTGGGGCTGGAAGTAGCCCTGGAACATGCCCCGCAGTTAATCGCCGGGATTATAACATTTCTGGTCCTGTTTATAATTTTCAGTATTGTTTTCCGCCTGCTTTCCGGTGGTTTTCGCTGGATTAACCGCATACCGGTGATCGGGTTTTTTAACCGATTTGCCGGGATTATTCTGGGAGCGATTATTGGCGTAATTTTCATTTATATAATTGTTGCCCTGGTTTCGATCATCCCACTACAATTTTTTATGGATGCCCTGGAAGAATCGGAAATAGTCTTTTTTACAGAACATTACCTGGTTACTATTGTAGAAACGATTAAGGAATTTGCGGTTGATTTTTATCTCAATATGAATAGCTAAACATCACTGGTTTCGAACGGTTTATTTTATTGCGGCATATCCCTGCTGGAATAGGAGCCGGGAGAAGCCGGTTTTTTTGCCTAATAATGAAGCTGCAGGATAGATAATCTGGCGAAGGGATAGTTTCCGGTGCAGTTTGAATTGGATTTTTTTCTGCAAAATACTGCAGAGGTTGCCAGAAAGCTTATTGGTCACTATTTGTACCGGGAAACAGAGACAGGTTTGCTTTCCGGAATTATAGTAGAAACCGAAGCTTACCTGAGCGACAATGATCCAGCCTGCCATGCCTCCCGGGGACAAACCAAACGGAATGCCACCATGTTTGGCTCTCCCGGTAGAGCTTATGTATATTTTATATATGGTAATTATTATTGTTTAAACGTAGTCACCGGTCCGCAAGGAAAGGGCGAGGCAGTTTTAATCAGGGCCCTGGAGCCGTTAACCGGAAAAGAATTTATGTATAAACAAAGAGGCAATCATTGCTCCGAAAAAAATCTGTCGAGTGGCCCCGGTAAATTATGCCAGGCTTTTGCAATTGACAAGAAGTTTGATAAACATGATTTAAGATCCAGGCCGCTTTATTTGCTGTGTAATGATAACGCTGATAAAATTGGGCCGGTTAAGGCTACACCGCGAATTGGTCTATCTGTGGCGAAGGATAAATTGCTTCGCTTTATTGTAGAGGGGAACAACTTTTTGTCGAGGTGAGATGAACTTGTCCGAGGTTATTACAGAACGTGAAATAAAAGTGCTCGAATTTAATCAAATTCAAAATAAATTATCGGGAATGACTGTCAGCCCGATGGGCCGTGAAATTGCCAGTCAAATATTGCCTTCAGTTGATCCGGAATTAATCAGCCACCGGTTAAAGGAAACCAGTGAAGCCCGTTTGCTGTGTTCAAAAAACGCATTTAATCCTCCGGCAGTTGAAGACATTAAGCCATATTTAGTTAGAGCGGAAAAAGGCGCAATGCTTTCAAGCCCTGAATTGGCTGGCATTATGATTTTCATTAAGTCGGTTCAACGCTGGCCAAATTTTTTTAGCAACCGGGATAACCGTGAACTCTACCCAATTTTAACGGATCTTTCGCGTCAGATAAATATGTGTGAAGAACTTTATGCCACCTTGAGAAGAGCCCTTGACGAGGATGGCAATATTTTAGACGGCGCTTCTTCGGAATTATCATCTCTGCGACGCAAGAAACACTCGTTACAAAATAAAATTAGAGAAAAACTGGATCAGTATGTGCGCAGCGCCAATTACCAGCGGTACCTGCAGGATGCCCTGGTTACCATTCGCGGAGGACGTTACGTGCTGCCAGTTAAACAGGAGTACCGGCATTACCTTGAAGGAGTGGTCCACGATCAATCGGCAAGCGGAGCTACTTTTTTTATAGAACCGCTTCCCGTAGTGGAAATGCAAAACTCGCTCACTTCCCTGCAAAAACAAGAAGAAGAAGAAATTGAGCGGATCCTGTTTCAATTAAGTAGCCAGGTGGCCTCTGCCGATAAACAACTGGCAAATAATAGGGATCTGTATGGAAAACTTGATTTTATTGTTGCCTGTGGAAGGTTGAGCCTGGAGATGGGCGGCATTGAACCGGTGCTTTACAAAGATGAAAAGGAGAGAGCTATTTTTGACCAGGCCATCCATCCACTTTTAAGCGGTGAAAAAGTCCCCCTTTCTGTTGAACTCGGTGATAATGCTCAGACTCTTGTAGTTACCGGTCCCAATACGGGAGGTAAAACAGTAGCGCTTAAAACTATTGGTCTTTTGACGATTATGGCCCAGTGTGGTCTCCACGTTCCGGCTAAAAAAGATACCAAGCTCACTGTATTTGAAAAAATCAGGGCCGATATCGGCGATGAACAAAGCATAGTCCAGTCACTCAGCACTTTTTCAGGTCACATGAAAAATATTATTTCCATTGTAGAAAAAGCAGGTAGCGGTTCGCTGGTCCTTTTTGATGAACTGGGCGCGGGAACTGATCCTACAGAGGGTGCAGCACTGGCCATGGCTATTTTAGAAGAATTGACCACAAACGGAGCTTTGACGGTAGCAACTACCCATATCAATGAATTAAAGCTTTTTGCCCAAAGGCAGGAGAAGATGCAAAATGCGGCGATGGAGTTTGACCTTGATACCCTTGCGCCCACCTACCGCTTGTTACAAGGCATCCCGGGCCAAAGCAACGCTTTTTATATAGCCGGACAGCTCGGATTGCCGGAAAATGTTTTGCAAAGGGCTAAAAGTTTTATGCATCGATCTCATGAGCAGGTTGAATCAATCATTGCAAGCCTGGTTGAAGATCAGCAGCGCTATTCAAAGGACAGCCGCCAGGCTGAACTGGAACGAAACCGAGCGGAAATGATGATGGCTGAACTGGAGAAGGAACGAAATTTATTGCGAGCCAGGCGTGAGGACATTATCAAGGAAGCGCGGGAAGAGGCGCGCCAATTAGTCAGGCGAGTGAAAAAAAATGCTGATGAATTGATCAAAGAACTGCGGACGATTAAAAGCGAAGGAGGAGAACAATCTCTTGCCCAGGCTGAGCAGGTCCGCAACCGCTTAAATGAACTGCGCCGGGAAGTTGAAGCGGAGCGGGAAGATGAAGAAGACTTTCAACCCCAGCCCTTGAATAAGGACGATCTTTACGTAGGGCGGGAAGTTTATATTAACAGTTTAAAGCAGAGCGGTGAAATTATTTCTATTTCAGGCAGTGAAGCAATGGTCCAGGTTGGCGCTATAAAAGTTAATCTGCCGGTCAAAGAATTGATGGAGATTCAAAAAGGCGGTCAAAGCGTGCCGGAAAAACGGAGCAAAGCAGGAACCGGTTTTTTGCAGAGCCATGGCTATAGTGTTAGAAAGGACGCTTCCGTTAAAAGTTCATTAGATTTGCGGGGATTAACCCTGGAAGAAGCAACCCCAATGGTAGATAAATTTCTCGATAATGCTCTCTGGGCCGGTTTAAACCAGGTTGATCTTATCCATGGAAAGGGCACTGGCAAACTTAAACAAGGCCTCTGGTCTTACTTAAAAGATCACCGGTTAGTTCGGAAATATCGTGTCGGTGAAACCGGTGAAGGTGGAGAAGGAGTAACAGTTGTAGAAATAAGGGCATAGCAGTTACCAGCGTTTAATTGCTGTAGGCTATGCCCTTATAATATTATTCAGAACCCTTCGATACCACCAGGTTTACCCGATCACCTTCTGAGAGGGTTTCCCCTGGATTAGGACGTTGTGAGATAACCCGGTTAAGGCTTTCTTCTTCGCTGTGCTCATAATTGACAGATCCTACTACTAAGCCTTCTCTTTCCAGTTTGGCCCGGGCAATAGCTGCGTATGAACCGGTAACATCGGGAACAGCTACCGTATCTCCCTCACCCGTCTGTCCGGCAATTTCTCCGCTTTCAGTAGTTTCGGTGCTCACCTTGATTTCGGCTTGCTCGGAGCCCCCACCGCCGGGGTAACGTGCAGTAAGGGTGTAGGTATATTCACTGTCCAATTCTATATCGCCATCTGAGTATTGCCGTGCATTGCCATCAAGTTCAGTTATACTATTTTCATCCGGATCATCGGGGGATTCACGAACAACCTCAAATGCTTCTATATTATCAGGTCCGTCATACTCCCACTGTAAGGTGACCCCGTCGGTAAATATATGTGCATCAAACCGGGTAATTGTATCAGTGGTTGAGCCGCGCTGTTCAAGTTTGCTTACCCTTAAATCGGTATCTTCAACGTCCTGAGGGATCCTGTCGGCACCGCCCGACCAGCGTTTGTCGGTTTCAATATAATCCGGTCGGCTGTAAGTTCGCCTGTCCACATGCATGTTACAGCTTTCTGTAGGTGCCTGGCCTTCTATAAAGTAATCGGTGATTACCGCATCATCAGCTTCACAGTAACGGTTTGGAATTTTACCGGATCTTTTGCATACTTCCATTCTAACGATACCCTCCGGTCTTTCAAATTCCTCAATTTCCAAGGTTTCAAACTTTTCCAGGAAAACTTCACGCATGATACTGGTTGAAAAACGCCAACCTTCCCTGATCCCGCCTAATTGTGGTTCGTCATAGCCAATCCATAAGGCAGTGACCAGGTTGGGGGTGTAAGCCATTAGATAGGCATCTTTCCAGTCATCAGTGGTCCCGGTTTTGGCAGCAACCGGGCGATCAATGTCTAACGCGCTGCCGATATATTCAGTTACGTAGTCCTGTAAAATATCATTGACCAGGAAAGCAGCTTCCGGGCTAAGGACTTGATTTGGTTCAACGTTCTTTTCATATATTATTTCACCGTGGCGATCTTCGATTTTTTCCACAGTATGGAGATCTATTTTGACACCTGAATTGGCGAAAACGCTGTAAGCCTGAGTCATATCAATAGCGCTAACTCCCCTGGAAAATCCGCCAAGGGTTAAAGCCAGGTGATTTGCTTCCTCCGGTTGGATGGTGCTGATGCCCATCCTCTCTGCATATTCCGCCCCAACTTCGGGGCCGAGTTTTTCAAAGGCACGGACGGCCGGAACATTATAAGATTTAAACAGGGATTCCCTGACCGGAGTCATTCCCCTGAATTCATAATCAAAGTTTTCCGGAAACCAGTCCAATTCTTCAACGTAATAAGGAGCATCATCTAATGTTGAGCCGGCGCCGGCTAAAACTCCCTCTTCAAAAGCAGGGCCATAAGTTGTAACCGGCTTAATAGCCGAACCGGGCTGCCGCAGGGTAGCAAACCTTAAAACTTCATCTTCGTTTTTACGGTATTCGCGACCGCCAACTAGAGCCATGATCTCACCGGTGCTTGGATCGGCCATTACCATCGCCGCCTGAGGTTGGGCAATCCCCTCTTCTTCATCGACCAATCCTTCCAGTTGACTTTGGGTCAAGCTGGCACCGGGGGGAAGATTGGCTATTTCTTCCCTGGCCTTATCCATGTCAATCTTCATAGTTGTCGGGTAAAGCTCTGATAGCCCCAGGACCTCTTCGACATGATCTTGGATTGAAGGGTCAAGGGTGGTGTAAACCTGCAGGCCACCGGTGTAAATGGCCCGGTAAGCTTCTTCCCTGGAACCGATAGTGGAAATTTCGCTTAAGATTTGCAATAGTTCTCTGTGAATCACATAATCGATGAAATATGGATGCGGATATTCAGGACTCTCAGCCTGGGCGTAATTCATTTCCTGTTCGGTTGCTTCCCGGTATTCTGCTTCACTGACATACTCAAGCCTTCGCATGGTCGAAAGCACCGTTCTCATCCGGGATTCAGCTTCAGCAACATTGTTGATCGGGTTATAATAATTTGGCGCACGAACAGCGCCAGCCAGCATGGCTCCTTCAGCCAAGTTGAGCTCGCTGACACTTTTGTCGAAATAGGTTTGTGAAGCTGCTTCAACACCGTAAGCGCCATTGCCGAAATAAATTCGATTTAAGTACATTTCTAAAATTTCTTCTTTACTGAAGATGCGTTCGAGCTGAATAGCAAGCCAGATTTCTTGAACTTTACGCTTATAACTGGTTTCAGTGGTCAAAAAGGCATTTTGGGCCAATTGTTGGGAAATTGTACTGGCTCCCTGCACAATTCTGCCGGCCCGGAAGTTAGTGTAGGCGGCTCTTAAACTGCCTGTGATATCAAAGCCAAAATGATCGTAAAAGCGTTCATCTTCGATAGCGATAAATGCTTTTTGGACATGTTCCGGTATATCTTTCAAACTGACTGCTACCCGGTTTTGTTCATCATGGAGTTTAGTAATTTTATTACCTTCACTGTCATACAGATACGAAGTTTCCACTGTTTCCAACCGTTTCGAATCGAGTGGTGGGGCCTCATTAATCCAGTTGGCCAGAATAATGGCTGTTACGCCTCCACTAACAAGGAAAATTAGGAAAATCGTCAACAGGCTTATTTTAAGTATTTTCCATTTTTTACCAGAATGCTTGGGTTTATTTTTAAAACCGTTATTTTTTTGTTGATCAAAGGGTAATTTTTTCTCTGCCACTTTTTCTTTTTACCTCCTAAAAAATAAAGAAAATCACCTATTTTAATTATATCATAATTGCTCAAAATGAAATAAGCAAGCACAGATGATGCTGACATCATAACATATCTTGATTAATTCGAGTATTATTTTATTATGTTTCCTTTTAAAATTACTTGAACCGAATAAAGTAAAGACAATTAATAATCAATTATGATATAATATCCCAAGGTGATAAACTCATGAAAAGTTTAAAAGTAAAAACTGCCGATTATTTTATAATCGGCTTTATAGTGTTAACCGGACTATCAGTAATGTGGTTTAACCTGCAGGTGGTTAGCGCCGCCGGTCAAAAATATGCTACGGTTCATTTAAAGAACGAACAGGTAGTCGAACTTTCGCTTTCTGAAGGTGAGACATATGATTATGAAATAACCTTTGGAAAAGACAATCAACATGCAGCTGAAGTTGAAGTAAAAAATGGCAGGGTAAGGATGCTCCCTATTAGTGAAGAATTGTGTCCAAAGGCAATCTGCTCCCATACCGGTTGGATTGAACATTCTTATGAAAGTATAGTCTGTTTGCCCAATAAAATCATGATCGACATACAGACGTTTTCACCGGGAGAAAGCGATAATGATATTGATGGGGTAACCTACTGATAAAATTGATTAACCTTTCCCTTCCGTTAATTTTTAATATTGCTAATCTGTTTATTCCCATATATTAAAAAGACTGTTTGGTTTTTCAGTTAAACGGGGCTGATGAAATTAGTTAAGTTTATCAGCAGGTTTGTGGTTGTTGACAAAGAAAATAAAGGTCTATATAATTACTTTAGTTTTTTGGGGTGTTAATATGATTATTCATTTGCCTGATATTAAATCAAAGCCGGGCGAAGCTTTAAATTACAGTTTCCAGGTAGAGCTTGATGATTATTATGATGATTTTCCCGAGGGCGGAAAAGTAAAAATAAACCTCAATGCCTCTTACAGCGAAGGGGAGGTATTGATTAACGGCAGCTTTGAAGCATCAATAACGGCATATTGTTCAAGATGCCTGGAACCATTTGTCCAGGTTCATAAAGCTAACTTTAACGAATTATTTACGGTGGTTCAGGGAGAGTTCAATGAAGAAGCTTCAGCTACCCTGGCTGAAGAAGCCGCCAACCGATTAATTGTTAGTGGAGATAACCTTTATCTTGAAGAATATATTCGCCAGTTGATCATTGTGACCCAGGAATACCGTCCGCTCTGTAAACCTGACTGCAAAGGAATTTGTGACCAGTGCGGCACTGATCTTAACCAGTCATCATGTCAATGTAATAAAGATGAAGACTTGATTGATGTCAGGCTGCTTAAATTAAAGGAATACTATTCGGGCGATTAAGCTTGTTAAGGAGGATTTAAAATGGCTGTTCCAAAGCGAAGAACTTCCAAGTCTAAAAGGAATATGAGAAGAGCAAACAAAAAGATATCCGCTCCTCACCTGGTTCCCTGTCCTCAATGCCATGAATTAAAGCCTACCCACCGGGTTTGTTTAAATTGTGGATATTACAAAGATCGAAAAGCTGTAAAAACTGATTAAGATTAAATAGACAGTACGCCAATTATTGGAACCAGGGGCGTACTGTATCTATTTTTAAAGGTATATTTAAAAGGATGTGTGAAGGCGTGGTACGAGTAGCGATAGATGCAATGGGCGGTGATTATGCACCGGGAGAGATAGTAGCCGGCGCTGCTGCCGCTCTCAATGGTTTAAATGATTTAGTAATAACTTTGGTCGGGCGCCAGGATGATCTAAATGAATGTTTAAAGGGGCACAGGTATCCTGCAGGGCGCCTGGGGATAATTCACACAGATGAAGTAATTGCTCCTGGTGATGACCCGGGTCTATCTATCCGGAAAAAAAATAATGCCTCCATGGTCAAGGTTTTGCAAATGGTCCGGGATAAACAAGCTGATGCAGCCCTCAGCGCCGGTAACACCGGAGCCTTGATGGCCGGGGGGCTGTTTTTTTTAGGAAGGCTGAATGGAATAAGCCGCCCGGCTTTACTTACGCCAATGCCGAGCTTTAATGGAAGCGCAGTGTTGTTTTTGGATGTCGGGGCCAATATGGATGCGAAACCGGAACAGCTTGTACAATATGCGCATATGGGCCGGGTTTATGCTCAGCAAATTCTTGGCTGTTCTGAACCAAGGATCGGTTTGCTTAATGTAGGAGCAGAAGCAAACAAGGGCAATGCGCAGGTAAGGAAAGCTTACTCTATTTTAAATGATTCCCTTCCCGGTTTTTGCGGTAATGTGGAAGGAACTGATGTTTTCTATAATGTAGCCGATGTAGTCGTGTGTGACGGTTTTGTCGGCAATATATTTTTAAAGACTACTGAAGGACTGTCAAGGACAATCCTGGGTTTCTTCAAGCAGGAAATCAGCAGTAAACTGCGCTATAAAGCAGGTGCTATGCTGCTTCGCCCTGTTTTTCAAGGGCTGCGCAATAAAATCGATGATTCCGGCTACGGTGGAGCGCCCCTTTTGGGGGTTAATGGATTATGTATAAAATGTCATGGTTCTTCGAGAGCTCGATCGGTAGAGCAGGCTTTATATAAACAGGTTCAACCATTTGTCAAAAAGGATGTTACCCGGCAGCTTCAGGAGTCTTTAAAAGATCTGGCCGGAATACTTGATGGAGGAGAAGATGAACAACCATTATAATGCAGCAATTACCGGAACTGGCGCAGCTTTGCCCGAACAGGTCCTTACTAACCATGATATGGAAAAAATGGTTGAAACCAGTGATCAGTGGATAGTCTCCAGGACCGGGATCAAAGAGCGGCGCAAGCTGGAAAATGGTTTTTCCAACACGGATTTATCGGAAAAAGCGGCAAGAGAAGCACTTGACAGAGCAGGGTTGCCTCCTTCAGAAATTGATATGATTCTAGTGGCTACTGTAACCCCCGATTATCCAACGCCGGCATCTTCCTGTTTGCTTCAGGCCAGGCTGGAAGCCTTTAATGCCGCGGCAATGGATTTATCCGCTGGCTGTACCGGTTTCATTTACGCTTTAACTGTAGCGAATCAATTTATAAAGGGCGGTTGTTATAGAAACATCCTGGTTGTGGGTGTGGAAATACTAACCCGGGCAACCGATTGGGAAGACCGAAGCACCTGTGTTCTTTTTGGGGACGGAGCCGGTGCGATAGTTGTCCAGCGTACCCTTGAGGATAGAGGCATAAAAAGTTGCTCATTAAAAGCGGACGGACGCGGTGCAGAGTTGCTTTACATTCCGGCTGGAGGCAGTAAACATCCGGCCAGCCAGGAAACAGTGCAAAATCGCATGCATTATATAAAAATGAATGGCAATGAAATTTTTAAGTTTGCTGTAAGCCAGGTTGAGGATACGCTTTATGCACTAATGCAAGAGGAAGGGCTCAAGCCCGAAGATCTTGACCTGATTTTTCTCCACCAGGCTAACTTAAGGATTATTGATTATGTTCGCAAACACATTAAACTGCCGCCGGAAAAGTTTCCCGTTAATATTGACCGTTTTGGCAACACTTCATCGGCAACAATACCCATATCAATACATGAAGAATTAGTTGCCGGTCGTTTAAAAAAAGACGACCTGATAGCAATGGTAGGCTTTGGTGCCGGTTTGACCTGGGGCGGTATTTTGATGAAGTGGTAGAAAGGGGGATTACCATGTTTTCTAAGAAAGGAGTGTTTTTTCCCGGGCAGGGAGCCCAGTATGCCGGGATGGGTAAGGATTTTTACGAAAAATTTTCGGTAGCACGCGCAGTTTTTGATCAGGCTGCAGATGTGCTAGGTAATGATTTTCTTGACACGATTTTTTCCGGTCCCGAGGAAAAACTGCAGCAAACTGAAAATACACAGCCGGCTATTCTTGCAGTCAGCGTGTCAATATTCAGAGTCCTTGAAAACCGGGGTTTGAGCGCTGCAGCCATGGCCGGATTAAGCCTGGGAGAATACAGCGCGCTGGTTTCTGCAGGGGCTTTGTCTTTCGAAGAAGCCCTCCCCCTGGTTCAGAAACGCGGGATTTACATGCAGAAAGCAGTTCCTACCGGGGCAGGAAAAATGATAGCTATCATGGGACTGGACCATGAAAAAGTTGAAGAAATTTGCCGTGAGGCAGAGAAACTTGGAATAGTCGCCCCGGCCAACTATAATTGCCCGGGGCAGATTGTTATTACCGGGCAGACAGGTGCTGTAGAACATGCTCGAAAATTAGCCGGTGAAGCTGGAGCTAAAAAATGTTCTGAGTTAAAAGTAAGTGCTCCCTTTCATTGTTCCCTCCTTCAGCCGGCTGAAGAAAAAATGGCAGAGGAGCTGGAAAAGGTGGCAATTAAAAAACCTTCTGTTCCAATTGTATGCAACGTTTCAGCTTGTTTTACAGATGATCCCGGGCAGATAAAACAAAATCTTATAAAGCAGGTAAGCAACCCCATAATGTGGGAGCAATCGGTGCGCAATATGATTACTGAAGGAATAGATGAATTTCTAGGTGTTGGACCGGGTAATTCTCCGGCAAGAATGATGAAAAGAATTGCGCCGGATAAACAAACGATAGCAGTGGAAAAGGCAGAAGATGTTGAAGAATTAGCGTGGAGTTAAGAAATTGAGAAGACTGATCTGATTAAGGCAAAGAGGTGTTTGGCTTGAACTTAAGCGGGAAGACAGCTATAGTAACCGGTTCTTCCAGGGGTATTGGTCGTGCTATTGCTCTCTCTTTGGGCCGGGCAGGCGCTTCGGTAGTGGTTAATTACAGCGGTAATGAAGCTGCCGCTGAAGCAGTAAAAAATGAAATCGAAAAAAGCGGCGGGACGGCCATAACCATGAAAGCCGATGTTACTGATTACAGTCAATGTGAACAACTGGTGCAAAGTGCTATTGATCATTTCAAAAGAATTGATATACTAATTAATAATGCCGGGATTACCAGGGATAATTTATTGGTTCGAATGAAAGAAGAAGAATGGCAGGAAGTGATTGACACTAATTTAAACGGGGTTTATAACTGCTGCCGGGCGATCCTAAAACCTTTACTCAAGCAAAAGAGCGGCGGCAGGATTATTAACATCGCTTCGGTTGCCGGTTTACACGGTAATACCGGGCAGGCTAATTATGCAGCAGCAAAAGGAGGAGTAATTTCTTTTACCCGGACCCTGGCTAAAGAATTAGGGTCAAGAGATATAACAGTTAATGCAGTAGCCCCTGGCTTTATAGAAACTGAAATGACAGAGCTGCTGAGCGATCAGGTAAAAGAACAGGTCTTGTCAAGAGTTGCCCTTAAGCGGATGGGTAAACCTGAAGATGTTGCTGAAGTAGTCTTATTTCTGGCTTCCTCTGCTAATTATGTAACCGGCCAGGTAATTGCTGTTGATGGCAATATGTCTATGTAGCATTTTCCATTTATTTAATGTAATTCTACAGCATTCGGGGGGAGGTGATTTTGTGAGCGTCGAGGACAAGATTAAAAAAATAATTTCCGATCAGCTCGAAGTAGCAATTGATAAATTGTCGGCAGAAACAACTTTTGAAGATATTGATGCCGACTCTCTTGATATTGTTGAGCTGGTTATGGCCTTGGAAGAAGAATTCGACCTTGAAATTTCCGACCAGGAAATTGAGAATGTTAAATCAGTTGGTGATGTAGTTAAATATATTGAATCAAAAGTATAGAACCCTATAGAGGTGAAAAAGTGAGAAGAGTTGTGATCACCGGAGTCGGGGTTATTTCACCGACAGGTTCCGACAAGAATATATTTTGGGAGAATATCGTCAGTGGTAAAAGTGGTATATCACTGGTGGAATATTTTGATGTCAGTAAGTATCCCTGCCGTATCGCCGGTGAAATAAAAGATTTTGATCCCACCTGCTATATGGATAAGCGAGAGGTAAAAAAAGTAGACCGCTATACTCATTTTGGCGTTGCAGCAGGCTTGCAGGCCTGGCAAGATGCCGGGTTGGATCAGTTACAATTGGATAAAGATGAAGTAGGGGTATTAATCGGCTCGGGTATCGGTGGGATTAGAACCATTGAAGATCAGCTGAGAGTCCTTGACCAAAAAGGACCGCGTCGGGTAAGCCCTTTTTTAGTGCCCGCTTTGATTGCCAACATGGCTTCCGGGTATTTATCGATGATGCTTGGTTTACGCGGCCCTAATTCAACCGTGGTAACGGCTTGCGCCACCTCAACTCACACAGTCGGCGATGCCTGGCATATCATCGCCAGGGGAGATGCAGAAATAATGCTTGCCGGCGGTGCGGAAGCAACAATCAGTGACCTTGCTTATTCCGGTTTTTCTTCAGCCAGGGCGCTTTCGACCCGCAACGACCATCCCGAGAAAGCCTCCCGGCCTTTTGAACGGGACCGCGATGGTTTTGTTATGGGAGAAGGAGCAGGAGTCCTGGTTTTGGAACCGCTTGAACATGCATTAGAACGCAACGCCAGTATTTATGGTGAAATTGTTGGTTATGGCATGTCCGGCGACGCCTATCATATGACAGCTCCTGATCCCGAGGGGAAGGGTGCTTACCTGAGTATGCAGCGAGCCCTAAAGAGTGCCGGTGTAGCCCCGGAACAGGTTGATTATATAAATGCTCATGGGACCTCCACGGAGTTCAATGATAAAATTGAAACTTTAGCGATCAAGAATCTTTTTGGGCCGCATGCATATAATCTTCCCATCAGTTCAACAAAGTCAATGACCGGCCACCTTTTAGGGGCCGCAGGAGCTGTTGAACTTATTGCCACCTTGATGACATTGCAAAAACAAGTTATTCATCCGACCATTAATTATGATAATCCTGATCCGGAATGCGATTTGGACTATGTTCCAAACAGGGCCAGAGCTAGTAAAGTTGAACTGGCCTTGTCGAACTCATTTGGGTTTGGGGGAACCAATGGTTCTTTACTGGTTAAGAGATACCATTCGTAAGTTCTTATAAAGGAGTTTATATGAATTGGCTTAACAAAATCAGGTCATTCTTGGATCAGTTGGGCTGGGAAGTAAACAATATTAAACTGGTTGAGCAGGCATTAACCCATACTTCTTATGCTCATGAAAAAAAGCAGCATGGTTACCACAATGAACGTCTTGAGTTTTTAGGCGATGCGGTATTGGAATTGGTGATCAGTGATTATTTATATTATAACTACCCTGATTTACCCGAGGGCAAGCTGACCAAGCTCAGAGCTGACCTGGTTTGTGAAGCTTCTTTGGTCAGGCTGGCTTTTGAACTTGACCTTGGTCAGTATTTACGTTTGGGAAAAGGAGAAGTGACCAGTGGTGGTTATAGCCGCCCGTCACTGTTGGCCGATGCGGTGGAAGCTTTAATTGGAGCTGTCTATTTAGACTCGGGACTGGAAATTGGCCGTAAATATGTTTTACAACTTTATGAACCTATTTTGCAGGAACTGCAGGAAGGGGTGCTAAACCGGGACTTCAAAACTCTGCTTCAGGAGTTTTCACAGGCACGGTTTGCGGTGACTCCAGCTTACCGGATTATAAATGAAAGCGGACCTGACCACAATAAAGTATTTGAAGCAGAAGTGATTTTAGCTTCAAAGTCTGTGGGTAAAGGACAGGGGCGCAGTAAAAAGGAGGCTGAACAAGCAGCAGCAAAAAAGGCCTGGTATAATCTTACATCTTAAATGCTGCCTGTTAAATATTAAACAAAATATCCAAGAGGAGCTGTAATAAACAAACCATGGAACTATTGAAAGTGTCGGCTCAGTCTAAGCCTAAAGCAATTGCCGGAGCAGTGGCTGCGGCAATCAGGGCTGACGGATCAGTGGAGTTGCAGGCAATTGGAGCCGGGGCGGTAAATCAGGCGATCAAAGCCATAGCCATTGCCCGGGGATATGTAGCCCCAAATGGCCTAAACCTGGTGGTAAAGCCTGCATTTGTGGATTTAATAATTGATGATATTCCGCGAACTGCGATAAAATTTAAGGTAGAACCTAGATGATTTGAACGGATTGGAAAAATACCAGCCTGCCGCTTTTAAAAAGGCAGGCTAATTGTTAGGATAGAATTGGTAAACTTTACTTAAGGAGCTTGCTTGATTGTATCTGAAAAACCTGGAATTATTTGGATTCAAATCTTTTGCCGAAAAGGCGGAGTTGGACCTAAGCCCTGGCATTACTGCAATTATCGGGCCGAACGGTTGTGGAAAAAGCAACCTGGTTGATGCTGTGCGCTGGGCTCTTGGTGAACAAAGTGTAAAGTCATTGCGCGGTCATCGTATGGAAGAGGTTATCTTTTCCGGCAGTGAAAACCGGAAAGCGCTCAATTTTGCTGAAGTATCTTTGACTTTTGCCGGAGCATCAAGCTTCCTTAATTTTGATTACGACGAGGTGACCATTGCCAGGCGGTTATTTCGCAACGGGGAAAGCGAATATTATATTAACAAGTCCTCTTGTCGCTTGAAAGATGTCACCGAGCTTTTTATTGATACCGGTCTCGGTAAAGATGTTTATTCGGTGATTGGCCAGGGCCGGGTTGACGAAATTATTAATAATCGCCCTGATGAAAGACGGGAAATATTTGAAGAAGCCGCCGGGATATTGAAGTATAAAATTCGCAAAGGTGAAGCAAGGCGCCGTTTAGATGAAACCAGGGATAACCTGGTGCGAGTTCAAGATTTGATCTTTGAGCTGGAAAACCAGGTGGAACCCCTTCAGAAACAGGCTGAAATAACCCGCCAGTACCGGGAGCTGCGCCGACAGATTGAAACTGAAGAAAGAAAACTGCTCACACACCAGTTAACTAAATCCCGGGAACAGTTAAACAAAGTTAACAAGCAACTGCAGGATGTTAATGATTCCCTGGTTTCTTCTGCTGCCGAAGGCGGTATGCACGAAAAAGAAATCCAGGATCTGAAAAACAGTCTCCAGGAAGAGCAAAAAAGAAAAAAAGAGCAGGAACGCAAGCTAAGTGAAGTATCCCGTACACTGGAACAACAAGAGAATGAAGTAAAGCTGCTCGAGGAACGAGAAAACCGGTACCAGGAGCAAATAGAGCAGAATCACCAGCGAGTTAAGCAGCTTGAAATGGTCATGGAAGAAATGTCTGCCCAAAAAAGCAGAACTAAAGAAGAACTGGCAGAAAAAAAGGAAGCACTGGCTCAACTGGAACAAGAATTGGAAGACTTGCGCGAAGAAATGAATGAACTTGATAAAAGCGCCTTACCGGATGAAGTTGAAAAGCAGCAGGAAAGGATCTACCAGACAGGATCAAAAAAGGAAGCTGCACATTCGACAATTGATGAACTAAAACGGCGATTGGAACGTATCGAAGGGCAAAAGAAAAATTTGCAGGAAGAAAAGGCCGAACTGCAGGATAAGCTAAACCAGCTTGATAAAAAAGCTGCGTCCCTGGAAGAACTTAAAGAGAATCTGGCTGCTGAATTTTCTGAAGATGAAAGCTTGGAAAGAAAAAAAGTAGAAGAAAAAGAAACCCTCCAAAAAGAATTGGAAAATCATGTTGAGGATGAAAGGCGCAAGAAAGAGGATCTACACGGAATTAACAGCCGTTTTAACCTTTTACAGGAACAGGATACAGCGCTTACCGGATACTACCGCGGAGTTAGAGAAGTTATGGAGGCCCGTGCTTCGCTTCCGGGCATAATCGGACCGGTAGCTGACTTAATTGAAGTAGATCAGAAGTATGTCCAGGCAATTGAATCCTCCCTGGGTGGGGCTTTGCAGTACCTGGTTGCCGAAACTGAAAAATCAGTACATGCTGCCATTAATTATTTAAAAAAAGGCAACCGGGGATGGGCTACCTTTTTACCCCTGGATATTTTGCACCGGGCATCCGATCCCCTAAAGCATTATCCGGGATGGAATGAGCTGGAAGGGGTTGTCGGTAAAGCTTCAGAACTGGTCACGATAAATCCTTCCTATCAAAGAGTAGTCGATTACTTGATGTCCGCGATCCTGGTTTGCAATTCTCTAGAAAATGCTTCAAAAGCGGCCCGCTTTGTTAAGCACAGCTGCCGGGTGGTAACCCTGGAGGGGGAAATGATTAATCCTGGAGGGATAATCCGCGGCGGTAGTGTTTCTAAGCGCCATGCCGGAATGCCCCTTGGCCGGCGCAAGGAAATTGAATCTTTGCAAGGCCAGCTTGCGTCTGCAAAAGATGAGCTGGCAAGTATTGAAGCCCATATAAAAGAAGTGCGTTCAAAATTAACGGAGAAAGAGAAAGAAGTAAAGGAAGTATCAGCAAAAAGGCATAAAGTTGCGGAACAACTAGGAAATTTACAAAAAGAGATTAATCAGTTGCAAAATGAGCGTAGCGTTATCGATGGACGCTTGAAATCCGGTCAATCATCAATCCATGAACTACAAACTGAAGAAAGCGAGATCAATCAACGTTTAGAAAAATTAAAGGGAGCAGTAGATAGTTATTCCAGGGAAATTGAAGAACTTGAAAGCGACCTGGCCGGGAAAAAAGGCAAGTATCAGGAATATTTAGAGAACAAAAGAGAACTGGAACAAAAAATTACTGCTATATTAGTCAGGATCAGTTCTCACCAGGAGCAAAGAGAGGCCCTGGCTAACCGGATTGAAGAAGCAGAGCAAAATATCAACAAACCGGCTGAAGAAATAAAAGAAAAAGAGCAGGAAGATGAACAGCTTAAACAAAAACTTGCCGATAACCGTGAACAGCAAAAGCGCATAAATGAAAAAATTGAAGAGCTTAATGAGGAAAAAGCGTCACTGATTAGTGGACTATATGAACTGGAGGAACAGGTAAATCAAAAAGAAACTGAATTAATTGATCTGGAAGAAAAAGGCAAACGCCGCCAAAACCAGGTTACCCGCCAGGAAAAAAAAGAGAAACAGCTCTCAGTAGAGCAAACCAGGTTGCAAACTGAGATCAACTATCAGGAAATGCGGTTTAGAGAGCTATTTAATAACCTGGTGTTAGCCCAGCTTGATGATGATTTCGATCCGGAGGAAAGCAGCCGCATAGTTGAAAATTTAAAAGAAGATTTGGAAGCCTTAGGCGAAGTAAACCTTGGGGCGATTGAAGAATTGGAGCGCTTGGAAGAAAGGATAAATTTTCTTAAGGATCAAAAAAATGATCTGCAAGAAGGAGAAGCTTCGCTGTGCAAAGTGTTAAATGAAATTGATCAGCGTATGGAGTATTATTTCCGGAATGCTTTTGACGAGATCAACGAACATTTTAAGCAAACCTTCGAAGAACTATTTGAAGGCGGGCAGGTTATGCTCAAGCTTACCGATTCGGAAAATATATTAGATGCCGGGATAGAAATAATTGCCCAGCCACCCGGGAAAAAGTTACAAAACATAACCCTGCTATCCGCCGGGGAAAAGGTTCTAACCGCAATTGCCCTGGTTTTTGCAATTCTACGTTTTAAACCGGCGCCATTTTACCTGCTTGACGAAGTTGAATCAACACTTGATGATGCCAATCTGGCGCGGTTTTTGAAGTTTTTAAAACAGTCGTCAAGTCAAGCCCAGTTTATTATGATTACCCACCGCAAAAGAACCATGGAAGAAGCCGAGCGCCTTTACGGAGTAACCATGCCGGAGCCGGGCATATCAAGACTTGTCTCCCTAAAACTGGATGATGAAAAAATTACTATGGAGAGCAAATAAAGATGAGCTTATTTAAACAGTTTAAAAATGGTTTATCACGCAGTAAAACCGGCTTTATCGGCCGCCTGGAAAACCTGTTTGACAGCGGAGAAATTGATGAAGATTTTTATGAAGAACTTGAAGAAACATTGGTAAGTGGAGATGTGGGTGTTCAAGCCAGTATGAAACTGGTTGATCAATTGCGTGAAGAACTTGGCAAACAAAAAATCAAAGAGAAAGCCAGGGCACGGGAAATTTTTCGAGAGCTAATAGTTTCAATGATGACCCCGGGAGATACCATCCTGGAAAACAGTAATGAGCCCGCATTAATCCTTTTAATCGGGGTGAATGGAACCGGGAAAACTACTTCTGCAGCAAAGCTGGCTCACCTTTATAAAAAGGAAGGAAAAGAGGTGCTTCTCATAGCCGGCGACACCTTTCGGGCAGCTGCTATTGAACAGTTGGAAATATGGGCAGACCGGGCCGGGGTTGAAATAATCAAGCAAAAATCGGGCTCCGATTCCGCCGCTCTTTTTTATGATGCCATCAATGCTGCCAGGGCCAGGAAAGTAGATGTGGTAATTGGCGATACCGCCGGCAGACTGCAAAGTAAATATAATTTGATGGAAGAATTAAATAAAATCTACCGGGTTGTCGAGCGTAACATGCCGGGAGCGCCCCACCAGGTGCTATTAGTGGTTGATGCTACCACCGGACAGAACGCAGTGGCCCAGGCTAAAGAATTTAACAAATCTATGCCTATCGACGGCCTGGTTTTGGCCAAACTTGATGGAACCGCCCGGGGCGGTATTGTCCTTAATATCCAGGAGGAATTAAATATTCCGGTATGTTATATCGGCACCGGTGAAAAGATAGAAGATTTGGCGCCCTTTAACCCGGAAGAATTTACCCGGGCCCTTCTGGAAGATAATTAAATTCATATTTGGCTTTTCCATTAAAAAGATTGCACCGGCGATTTTTTTTTGTTATAATTCCCCTGTTAAGTAATTAACCTTTACAGGTGTGGCTATGCTTGAGCAGTTAAACAGAATAAATTTACTTTATGATATTTATGGGCCTTTGTTGACAGAACGTCAGCAGGAGGCTATGCGACTTTATTACAGCGAAAACTATTCGCTTGCCGAAATTGCCGAAGAATACAACACCAGCAGGCAGGCGGTATATGATCTTATTCAAAGGGCCCTGGAAGCAATCGATGATTTTGAAGATAAACTCGGCCTTTATGAATTGTTTAATTACCAGCAGGAATTATTAATTGAAGCATCGGAACTGCTTGCAAAAAAAGAACTAACCGCGCAGGATAAAAGCCGGTTAAAAGAAATAATTGCCGGTTTGCGAAAAAGCAACGAACAGTAGGAGTGTTAACATGTTTTCCAACTTAGCTGAAAAACTGCAAGGCACTCTCCGCAAGCTTAAAGGAAAAGGTAAGTTAAGTGAAAAAGATGTCGATGCGGCAATGCGAGAAATAAGGTTGGCCTTGCTCGAGGCTGACGTTAACTTTAAAGTGGTCAAAGATTTCATCGCCGCGGTTAAAGATCGGGCAGTTGGCCATGAAGTTATGGAAAGCCTTACTCCCGGTCAGCAAGTAGTAAAAATTGTCAATGAAGAAATGACCAGGTTGATGGGCCAGGAACACAGCGGACTTGCCACCGGAAAAAGACGAACTGCTATCATGATGGTTGGTCTGCAGGGTTCCGGAAAAACTACAACCGCGGTTAAACTTGCCAAACACTTGCGCAACCAGGGGCGCACGCCGCTTCTTGTCGGTGCTGACACCTACCGGCCGGGTGCCGTAAAGCAATTGGAGAAGCTTGCCGATGCAGTCGGTGAGAAGGTCTACAGCAACCTGGAAAAGGATCCGGTGGAGATTTGTCGGGAGGCTTTAAAAGTAGCGGACCGGGATGGTTGCGATACGGTTATTTATGATACAGCCGGACGATTGCATATAGATGATGAAATGATGTCTGAAATGACTGAGATTAAAAAGGCTGTCAATCCGGAAGAAATTCTTTTAGTAGTTGACGCCATGACTGGTCAGGATGCTGTAAATGCCGCTGCTTCATTCAACGAAGCGGTGGGATTAAACGGGGTTATATTAACCAAGCTTGACGGGGATACCCGCGGAGGAGCAGCTCTCTCAGTTCTGGCAGTAACCGGCTGCCCGGTAAAATTCGTCGGGGTAGGTGAAAAAACTGACGCCCTCGAGCCTTTTTACCCGGACAGGATGGCTTCCCGCATCCTGGGTATGGGCGATGTGCTCTCCCTGATTGAAAAGGCGGAAGCGACCATTGATCAGGATCGCGCTAAAGAGATGGAACAAAAGCTGCGTAAGCAGCAGTTCACCCTGGATGATTTTAAAGAACAGATTGGACAACTTCGCAGTATGGGCTCACTTGATGAAATAATGGAGATGCTGCCCAATGCAGGAAACCTGCCCAAAGAATTAAAACAAATGTCTTTTAACGAAGATAATTTTAAACAAATTGATGCCATTATAAGTTCGATGACTAAAGGAGAAAGAGTGGATCCGGCAATAATCAACTCCAGTCGTCGCAAGCGAATTGCGCGGGGCAGTGGAACTACTGTGCAGGATGTTAACCGCCTTTTAAACCAGTTTAAACAGATGCAGAAAATGTTCAAGCAAATGGGGGGAGCCGATCAAAAAAAGATGAGCAAGAAAATGAAAAAAATGAAAAACAAGTTTCCGTTTTAGGATAATCCGAAGGGTAAATCGCTTTCGGTTAATCTTAATAAGACATTTACTGGATATAAATAATGGAGGTGAACTAGTTGGCAGTACGTATTAGACTAAAAAGAATGGGTGCAAAAAAACAGCCCGCATACCGGATTGTGGTTGCGGATAACCGTTACCCGCGGGATGGACGTTTTATTGAAGAAATTGGATATTACAACCCTGCAACCAAACCGACCACTTTTGAAGTCAATCAAGAAAAAGCCCAGCAGTGGCTTGCTAAAGGAGCCAGACCTTCTAATACGGTGAAAGCTCTTTTTGACAAAGCCGGTTTGAGCAAGTAGTTTAACAGGGAGGTTGGTTATAAATGGATCAGCTACTGGAACATATCGCAAAAGCATTAGTCGATGAGCCGGAACAAGTTAGCGTCAAGGCAGTTGAAAGCGATCGGCTAATTGTTCTTGAATTGAGAGTAGCCGATGATGATATGGGTAAAGTTATCGGTAAGCAGGGCCGTATAGCCAAGGCGATTAGGACTGTAGTCAGTGCTGCGGCTGTAAAGGAAAACAAGCGGGTTGTTGTGGAAATTGTCCAGTGATCAGCAAATATTAATTGGCAAAATTTTGGCTCCGCACGGGATTGGCGGCCAGGTTAGAGTATATCCTTATTCAGACTTTCCGGAACGGGTAGCTTTTTTAAAAGAAGTGATCCTGGAAGCGGAACAGGGTCAAAAAACCCTGGTGGTAGAGAATGCTTCCCGCCATGGTCGTAACTGGTTGATTAAATTTGAGGAAGTCAATACCAGGGATGAGGCTGAAAATTTAAGGGATACCCTGATTTTTATCCCCAGGGAAGAAAGAATGCCTTTACCGGAAGGTTATTACTATCATGACCAGTTAATCGGTCTTGAGGTTTATACTGAGGAAGGCGTATACCTGGGAATACTTGGAAATGTGATCACAAACGGAGCTCATGATCAGTTACTTGTTAAATTAGCAAAACGTTCCGGCAAAGAAGTGATGATCCCCGCTGTTAAAGAATTTGTAAAAGAAATCGACTTGATAGCTGGCAAAGTTATTGTTAGTCTGCCGAAAGGACTTTTGGATTTGTAGGAGAACCGCTCGATGATGAAAATGGACCTGGTAACTATATTTCCGGGCATTCTGGAAGGCCCTTTTAGAGAAAGTATGATAAAAAGAGCAATTGATCAAGGTTTTGTCGAGATCAATCTTGTCGATTTGCGTTTCTACACTCATGACCAACATCGCCAGGTAGATGATTATCCATACGGTGGCGGGCGCGGGATGGTCTTAAAGCCGGAACCGCTTTTTGAAGCTATTGAAGACTTAAAGGATAAAGCAAAAAACACTGAACCGTGGGTGATTCTATTGACACCCCAGGGTCAAGTTTTTAATCAAAAGATTGCTTGCCGGTTTGCTAAAAAAGAACATCTGATCCTGGTTTGCGGCCGCTACGAGGGTGTTGATGAAAGAGTGCGCGCTGAATTGATCGACCAGGAAATTTCTATCGGCGATTATGTTCTGACCGGCGGTGAGTTGCCGGCAGCGGTTTTGGTAGATGCAGTGGTCCGCCTGCTGCCGGGGTTTTTGGATGAAGAGGCTTCGGCAAATGAATCTTTTACTGAACCAATGCTTGAACATCCACATTATACCAGGCCGGCTGCATACCGGGGGATGGAAGTGCCACCGGTGCTTTTGTCAGGTAACCATGCTGCCATAGAGCGGTGGCGAAGAGAACAGTCTGTTAAACGAACTTATCTTCGGCGTCCTGACTTGTTAAAGTATATTAACCTGCAGCCTGAAGATAAAGTGTACCTGGAGGATTTAAAAAAGGAAGATTTTTGAGCTAATATATATGCTATAATAAGCCAGTGAAAGTAAGGAGGTTTTTAGAAATGGATTTGGTCAAAGAAGTTGAAAAGCGGAATATGAAAGAAAATGTACCCTATTTTACCCCGGGTGATACGGTAAGAGTCCACGTTAAAGTTATAGAAGGCAAACGTGAACGAACCCAGGCTTTTGAAGGAGTAGTGATCAGCCGCCGGGGCAGCAAAGCAAGAGAAACATTTACGGTTCGCAGAGTATCATTCGGTATCGGGATAGAAAGGATATTCCCTATTCATTCCCCGTCGATTGATAAAATAGAAGTGATCAAAAAAGGTAAAGCAAGTCGAGCCAAGCTTAACTATTTGCGCAAACGTAAAGGTAAGGCAGCAAGAATTAAGGAACGCCGCTAAATAGAATAAATGGGGATGATCTCTTGTGAGCACCTGGAAAGATTTATGGGAATGGTCCCGGACTATCCTTATAGCGGTAATCCTGGCTTTGGTTATCCGGATGTTTCTGTTTGAAGTATTTGTGGTCGAAGGCAGATCGATGTACCCGACCCTCACAGAGACAGAAAGATTAATGGTTAATAAAGCCGCCTATCATTTTGGTGAGCCGGAGGTAGGCGATGTGATTGTATTTGAGTATAAACCCGGGCGGGATTTTATTAAAAGAATCATCGGGGTTGAAGGTGATCGAGTGGAAATAAAAAACGGCCGGGTTTATCTCAACGGCAGCGCTTTAAAAGAGCCATACCTTCCTGGTGATACTGAAATGTATAATTATGGGCCGGAAGAAGTACCGCCAGGGTATCTTTTCGTTTTGGGCGATTATCGTCAAAATAGTATGGATTCCAGAGATCCCCGGGTTGGCTTTGTTTCTGAAGAATACCTCAAAGGACGGGCTATTTTTATATTTTGGCCTCCATGGGAAGCGAGAATAATTGACTCAGAGGCGGATAGACCTTGACTAAAGGACAATGGTTTCCGGGAAAAATGTCCAAAGCTTTAAACCAGCTCCGTGAGGATTTAAAAGCAGTCGATCTGGCCATTGAGCTGATTGACGCCCGGATACCATTCAGCAGCCGCAATCCAAAATTAAGCAATCTGCTTGAAAACAAGAAACATATTGTTTTGCTTCACAAAGCAGACAGCGCTGAAAAAGAAGCTACCGAACGCTGGCTTGCTTACTATCAAAATTTTGCCGATAAAGCCATGCCATTTAGTGTTAAGAATACGCGCTATCTCAAACAGCTTATGGGTTACCTTAAAGAACAGGAAAACTCCTTAAAGCCTAAAAAAATCAAACGCCCCCTGCGGATGATTTTTGTTGGGATTCCCAATGTTGGCAAATCCACTTTAATAAATTTATTTGTGCATAAAGCTGTGACTAAAACTGGCAATCAACCGGGAATAACCAGAGGCAGGCAGTGGATTAGAATTATGCCGGGGATGGAGCTTCTTGATACTCCGGGAATCCTACAACCTCGGATAGAAAAGAACACGATCAATCCTCTTTCTGCGGTGGGAGCGCTTCCCGCCGGCAAAACTGATCAACAGGAAAGTGCTACCTGGTTAATTAACTGTTATTTAAAAGAGGGAAAAGGTCATTATATTGAAGAACGTTACCGGGTGGAATTAAGCAAACCCGAACAAATTCTAGAACAAATAGGTCTTTCGCAAGGATGTCTGCAATCAGCCGGTAAAGTTAATCGGGAGAGAACTGCCGCCCTTATCTTGCGCGATTATCAAAATGGAGCCCTGGGCCGGGTTACCCTTGAAAAACCGGAGGATTTTAAAAATGTCTTTTGAGGATATGAGTATTGCAGAACTGTCAGCATATCTGGCCAATCAAGGCGCTTTGACGGCCGAAGAAGAAATGAGACTTGCAAAAGACGAACGCAGGGGCGTTGCTGAATTATTAAAGCGCTATCAAAAGAAAAAAGCAAGCAAACTTGCGGAGGAAACACGCCTGCAAAAGCTTTTAGTTGAAGAAAGGCATTTGACCAGGCAGGGCTTTAGAATAATTGCCGGAGTTGATGAAGCCGGGCGGGGCCCTTTGGCCGGGCCGGTGGTTGCCGCAGCGGTGGTTCTTAACCAGGAAGCTTTAATCCATAAACTGAATGATTCAAAAAAGCTTTCTCCGGAAATGCGCGAAGAGCTTGTTGATCAGGTCATTTTTAACTCCCATTGTTACGGGGTGGGGATTGCCTCTAACCATGAAATCGATCAGTATAATATCCATAATGCTTCCATGCTGGCTATGAACCGGGCTTTAGAAAAACTCTCACCGGTTCCGGATTTTGTGCTTGTTGACGGTTATCCCATAAAACAAAGCCTTTTCAAACAAAAAGCGATCAAACAGGGCGACTCATTATCACTTTCGATTGCCGCTGCTTCGGTGCTGGCCAAAGTTACCAGGGACCGGCTGATGCTAGAAATGGACAAAAAATATCCGCAGTACGGGTTTAAGAAAAATATGGGTTACGGTACGGAAGAACACCGGCAAGCTTTAAACCATCACGGGCCTTGCCCCTTACACAGGCGTTCTTTTAGACTGAATTACGGTTAAACCCTGAGAGTATTTTTAAGCCAATTATTTTTAAAAACAAAATTAGGGCCATCAAAAACATAAAACACCAGGGCTATTATTAGTGTATCCAGGAGATAACAAATGAGTGAAAAGCGCCAGAAAGTTGGACTTGCCGGTGAAGATGCGGCCAGGGACTACCTTTTAAATAAAGGATATGAAATATTAGCTACAAATTACCGCTGTCCGCTGGGAGAAATTGATATCATTGCCCGTGATAATCGAACGATTGTAATAGTTGAAGTGCGCACAAAGACGGGGTATTCATTCGGTGGACCGGAAGAGTCTATTACAGCTGCCAAGGCAAAAAAGTTAAACCGTTTAGCCATGTATTACCTGCGCACGATATCTTGCCGGGATATTCCCTGCCGTATCGATTTGGTGGCGGTTATGCTTAATAGAAATAATTTTTTACCGCAAAAAATAAATCATATCCAGGGGATATTGGCCGGGTAGAATATTTCTTTTTACTTATATAACTGCTTTGTATAAAAAGAGAGATAGGTGGGTTGTGGTAAACATGTTTTATCTAGCGGTAGTTGGCGGCTCCTCTTGCACGGATAAAGAAAGGGAGCTGGCTCGAAAAACAGGAAAAGAAATTGCCATCCGGGGCGCTGTTTTATTGTGCGGTGGCGGCTCAGGAGTGATGGAAGCGGTTTCAGCCGGCGCTTCTGAAGAAGGCGGTTTGGTAATCGGAATCCTGCCTGGCGGCAATCGCTATGAAGGCAACAATTATCTCACCGCAGCCGTGGCCACCGGCATGGGTGAAGCTCGCAACGCTATTATTACCCGCACTGCGGATGCTGTAATAGCCATTGGCGGCGAATACGGCACTTTGTCTGAAATCGCCCTGGCTCTTAAAATGGGCAAGCCGGTAATTGGTCTTAAAAGTTGGTCATTAAGTCCGCCACACGAAGTCAAAGATGGCATTATTGAAACGACCGGGGCGGAAGAAGCGGTAAAAAAAGCCTTTAGTTTAATCCAGTATTAATTGTTGGCCGCGCAAGGAGGGGCCAGGTCTTTAAATATAGTATTTTACTGGGCCCCTGTCGCAAAATGCCCCTTTGTATAATGTTTTAAGACCTGACCCCTTGTGCCTGGTGTTTTTTTACTCGTTTCTTCTGTTTATTTATTTCTGCCTCCTGGGCCCTGCAAAGGTAACATTATTAAATACTACCCACAAAAAATTCTTAAGCAAAACTTGACATGTTATCATTACTGTGATATAAATCGGTTTAATAAAATATGGATAAATGCTTTGAACAGGAAGAGTAGGTTCGCCAAAGGTGTTACAGAGAGCCTGTGGCAGTGGAAAACAGGCACATACTGGTATTCTGAATGGACCTGGGAGCAGCGGACTGAAAGCGCTAAGCAGGCAAGTAGGCTCCGACGGAAACCTCTACCGTAACAAAGAGGAGGATATCGGCTTGATAAAAATGATTCAGCCCGTATCTGATCGAGTGAGATTCCATAAAAGGTTTGGCTTAAGCTACCAACCTGAGTGGGGTCTGAAACCGGGTGGCACCGCGGAAATTACCTTTCGTCCCAGATGATGAAAGGTTTTTTATTTTCCTTTTTTCCGGTTTAAATTCAGGCCAGCTTAAGGCACGCGTAGCTTTAGCGCAAATACCTTTACTGGAATTTAACCAAGGTGGTACCGCGGAAGTAAACCTCTCGTCCTTATTGCAGGCGAGAGGTTTATTTTATTTTGAAAGGAGAAATGAAAAATGTCTAAAGTAAAAACTTGCTACCCCTCAAAGGAAGAATTTGTAGAGTTTGCAAGTGAAAGCAACTTAATCCCGGTTTGCCGGGAGATTGTTGCCGACCTGGAAACGCCGGTTTCAGTTTATAACAAGGTTTACCAGGATGGATGCTCCTGTTTACTTGAAAGCGTCGAAGGAAGCGCCAAGCTTTCCCGCTATTCATTTCTAGCCGGGGATCCTTTCCTGCAGTTGAAAGCTTTCGGGAAACATGTGGTGGTATCAGGCGAGAATCAAAGCGAAAAAAGAAAGGGAGACGTCTTAAATATCTTGCGGGAAGTTTTAGCGGAATATAAAGTGGCGCAAGTCCCCGGGTTGCCCCGTTTTTTTGGAGGCGCCGTAGGATATATCGGTTATGACAGCCTAAGATCCGCTGAAACTGTTTCAAGTGATCTGGAGGATGAACTGGGAATCCCCGATACTTACCTGGTCTTCCCTGAGAGTGTAATAGTATTTGACCACTATACCTCAAAGCTAAAAATAATTGTCAATGTTTTGGTATCTGGAGATCCGGAAGCTGCTTACCGGAAGGCGGAAAATAAGCTGGATTATTTAACAAAGACGATTCGCTGTAACAATGGTTATGCTTATGGTGATCCGGCAGATATAAGTAGTGATTTGGATGCCGGATTTAGTTTAACCAGTAATACTTCACGGGATCAATTTATGGCCAATGTTGAAAAAGTCAAAGAGTATATCGATGCCGGTGATATACTCCAGGCGGTTATATCGCAAAGATTTGAAACTGCCATAAACAGCAAACCGTTTGAAGTTTACCGGGCCCTGCGTTCATTAAATCCTTCCCCCTATATGTATTACCTAAACTTTGATCAAGTTCAGGTAGCGGGTGCTTCCCCGGAAATGCTGGTCAGGCTTGAAAACGGGGTCGTTGAAACCAGGCCTATAGCCGGGACCAGGCCCAGGGGAGAAAACCGGGAAGCAGACGTTGCCCTGGAAAAAGAACTTTTTCTGGATGATAAAGAAAGATCTGAACATGAAATGCTGGTGGATTTAGGCTGTGCTGATCTGGACCGGGTTTCGTTGGAAGGCAGTGTGGAAGTGCCAAACCATATGATCTGTGAAAAGTATTCCCATGTTATGCACCTGGTTTCTGAAGTCAGGGGCAAATTAAAAGAAAATCGGGATGCCATCGATGCTTTGGTGGCCTGTTTCCCGGCGGGAACAGTTTCCGGTGCGCCGAGAGAAAAAGCGATGGAGATCATCGATCAACTTGAAGTGGCAAAAAGAGGTCCTTACGCTGGTGCGGTTGGCTATTTTTCTTTTACTGGAAACATGGATACCTGCATAACAATCAGAACCATCGTTTTTGCAAACGGGAAAGCTTATGCCCAGGCCGGGGCAGGAATTGTTGCCGATTCTAAGCCGGAAAAGGAATATGAAGAGACAATCAACAAGGCTGAAGCGCTGGTTAAAGCGCTTCAACTTGCCGGGGAGGGTGTCGATTAATGACTTTTACAGAAGCAATCGCTTATGTAGTGGAAAAAGGGGAACTTTCGGAAGAGGAAGCCTACCAGGCCATGTCTGCGATTATGGACGGTCAAATTACTGATGCGCAAATTGCCTGCTTTGTCACGGCATTGAGGATGAAAAACGAAACGATAAATGAGATTACCGGCTTTGCCAGGGCTATAAGGGAAAAGGCTTTAAAAATTAACCCGCCCCATGACTTTCTTGTCGACACCTGTGGCACAGGCGGCGACATGCGCTATACTTTTAACATTTCGACCACCGCAGCTTTTGTAGTAGCTGCCTGCGGCTTGCCGGTGGCAAAGCACGGTAATCGCTCTGTATCAAGCAAATGTGGCAGTGCTGATGTGCTGGAAGCCTTAGGGGTTAATCTAGATCTTTCCCCGGTAGAGGTGAGCAGGGCAATTAAGGAGACGGGGATTGGTTTTCTTTTTGCCCCGGCTTTTCATGCTGCAATGAAACATGCCGGAAAAGCCAGGAAAGAAGTCGGCATTCGCACAGTATTTAACTTGCTGGGACCTTTGACAAATCCGGGAGCTGCCAACATCCAGCTGGTGGGGGTATTTGCCCCTGCACTGACGGAGGTGCTTGGAAAGGTTTTATATAAACTGGGCCTTGATTCGGCCCTGGTTGTGCACGGGGCTGGCGGCCTGGATGAAGTTTCCACCCTGGGGCCGACCCGGATAACCGAGGTCAAAAATAGCCTGATCCGCACTTACGAAATTTCACCCGGGATGTTCGGCATCCCCGAAGCAACAGCCAGCCAGCTGCGCGGGGGAAGCGCTGAAGACAATGCCAAAATTACTTTGCGAGTCCTTGAAGGCAGGCAGGGCCCGGAGCAGGATGTTGTGGTTATTAACGCCGCCGCAGCATTGTATGCAGCCGGTAAAGTTAGCCGCTACAAAGAAGGAGTGGAAATGGCCCGGGAAGCAATTCTTTCTGGAGCAGCCCTGCAAAAATTAAAACTTATGCAGCAGTATTCTTCTTTAGCCTGCAAAAAGGAGGCCGGGGCGGAAAATATTTCTTCAACCGCCTAAAAACCATGCTGCTTGAGCGAATTGTAAATGATAAAAAAAAGGAAATAGAGCGGAGTAAAAAACTTCTTGCTCAAAGTACTTTAATGGGAAAAATAGCTAAAGCTCCTCCACCGCGGGGATTTAAACCAGGCCTGGAAAGAAACCGGCAGATTGCCGTCATTGCCGAAATTAAGCAGGCATCACCTTCAAAAGGGGTCTTTTGCAAAAACTTCAACCCGAAATATTTGGCAGGTGCTTACGCAGCTGGTGGGGCAAGCGCAATTTCGGTGATTACCGAACAGCGTTACTTCAAAGGGAGCCTGGAATATATCCCGCTGGTTAAAGAAGCAACTGCGCTACCGCTATTAAGGAAAGATTTCATTGTCGATCAATACCAGGTTTACGAATCAAGGGCCGCCGGCGCGGATGCGGTATTGCTGATAGCAGCGTTGCTGGATCATAAAAGCCTTTTTCAACTGCAGAGGCTTGCCCTCTCTTTGGAGATGGATGTGCTGGTAGAAGTCCATGATCACGCTGAATTGGTGCGGGCTGTTGAAATAGGAGCATCAATTATTGGTATCAACAACCGGGATTTAAAAACATTCCAGACCACCCTGGAAAGAACCTTTGCGCTGGCGAAGGATATGCCTGCAGAAACCCTGTTGGTAAGTGAAAGCGGTATTGCTAACAGAGAAGATATTTTGAAGTTGGAAAATATAGGGGTAAGGGCGGTCTTGATCGGTGAAATCCTGGTGCGCTCAAAAGATCCCTGCCGCAAAATAAAGGAACTGCGCGGTATAGGATTTGGGGAGGAGGTCAAGGAAAATGTGGATTAAGATCTGCGGGATCACTAATATTGAAACTGCTCTTTTTTGTGCGGAAGCCGGGGCTGATGCAGTCGGTTTTGTATTTGCTGAAAGCAAAAGAAGAATTAGGGTTGAAAAGGCAGAAAAAATTATAGAACAACTGCCTCCTGGGTTGGAAACAGTCGGAGTGTTTGTAGATCAAAAACCGGTGGAAGTGGCTGCAATTAATGGCTATCTAAATCTTGACCTGCTGCAATTCCACGGGTTAGAAAGCCCTAAATACTGCAGTTTTTTCCCTGGCCAGGTAATAAAATCATTTAGAATTGGCGCTTCCCACACCCTGCCCACAATAAGATCTTATCAGGGTAAGGTTAAAGCCTGCCTTTTTGACAGCTATGAAAAAGGTAGAGCGGGAGGGACGGGAAGGCCCTGGGATTGGGGAATACTTTATTCTGAATTTAAGAATAACACTTTCGGGATTCCTTTAATTGCTGCTGGGGGGTTAAACTCGCAAAATGTTATACCGGCGATCAAAACCTTGAACCCGAAGGGTATTGATACCAGTTCAGGAGTGGAGAGCAGCGGTAAAAAAGATCATTTATTGATCGGAGAATTTATAGAAACTGTGCGGAGGTATGAAAAAAGTGAACTTACCGGATGAAAAAGGCTATTTTGGTAGTTTCGGCGGACGTTTTGTGCCGGAAACCTTGATCAGCGCCTTGATTGAGCTGGAAGAAGGTTACAGGGAATGCAAGAAGGATCCTGAGTTTCAAGCGGAGTTAGGATACTACCTGAAACATTACAGTGGAAGGCCAACCCCGCTCTATTTCGCTTCCCGACTGACTGAAAAATTCGGCGGGGCGAGGATTTACCTGAAAAGAGAAGATCTTAACCACACCGGCGCTCATAAAATTAACAACACCCTTGGGCAAATTTTAGTGGCGAAAAAAATGGGCAAGAAAAGGATTATTGCTGAAACCGGGGCCGGGCAGCACGGGGTGGCCACCGCTACGGTGGCGGCCAGGTTTGGCTTGCAGTGCGCCATTTACATGGGAGAAGAAGATATCAGGCGCCAGGAATTAAATGTTTTTCGCATGAAGCTCTTGGGCGCGGAAGTAATCCCGGTTGCTTCCGGCAGCAAAACCTTAAAAGATGCCACAAACCAAGCCCTGCGTGATTGGGTTTCCAACGTGGAAGATACCCATTATATTATCGGTTCGGTAGTGGGACCGCACCCTTATCCGCTGATGGTAAGAGATTTCCAGGCGGTAATCGGCCGGGAAACAAAAGAACAGGTTTTTGAGAGGGGAAACGACTTGCCGGATTACCTGGTGGCCTGTGTCGGCGGTGGCAGCAATGCTATCGGGTTTTTCCATGAATTTGTTGAGGAGAAGAAAGTGAAAATGATCGGGGTTGAAGCGGCAGGAAAAGGAATTTCAAGCGGGTGCCACGCTGCCACCCTGACCGGCGGCAGTCCCGGGGCACTGCATGGTAGCCTCAGCTACTTATTACAGGACGCAGCCGGGCAAATCACAGAAGCTCACTCTATTTCAGCGGGCCTCGATTATCCCGGGGTCGGTCCGGAACACTCATACCTTAAAGAAATAAAGAGGGTAGCTTATGCAGCGGTTACCGATGAAGAAGCTTTAAAGGCTTTTGTGCAACTGGCTGAATGCGAGGGGATTATTCCTGCCCTGGAAAGCGCTCATGCGCTGGCCTATTTGGAACGGCTTATACCGGCTACAACTGAAAATGAAAAGGTAGTGGTCTGTCTTTCCGGCCGGGGTGATAAAGATGTAGCCATGGCTTCAGAAATTTTAAAGGGGGCGGTATGATGAACAGGATAGAAAGTTCTTTTAAAGAACTTAAAAACTCCGGGGACAAGGGGGTTATTCCTTATCTGACAGTAGGATATCCAAGCCTGGAGATAACAGAAGAACTGGTTATGGCCTTGGCGGAAAGCGGTGCGACAATGGTAGAGCTCGGGGTTCCTTTTTCAGACCCGGTAGCCGACGGGCCGGTTATCCAGGCAGCTTCGATGCGTTCTTTGCAAAACAAAACCACCCTGGCTGATGTTTTAAGCCTGGCAAAAAGATTGCGGGAAAAGCTCACAATTCCTTTATTAATTATGACTTACTATAACCCGGTTTATGCATACGGGATCGAAAGATTTATCAAGGAAATTAAAAACAGCGGCATTGACGGAGTTATTGTTCCCGACCTGCCCCTGGAAGAAAGCGGCCCGCTCGCCGGCAGCCTGAAAAAAGAAAACGTACAATTTATCTACATGCTTTCTCCCACCAGCACCGGGCAGCGCATAATTACCACCGTCCAAAAAGCAAGCGGTTTTATATACTGCGTATCGACCGCCGGAGTAACCGGAGCCAGGGATACTATCCCCGAAGAAGGTCTTAATCTGCTTGCCCGGATCCGGAAATTAAGCAAACTGCCGCTGGCCCTGGGTTTTGGCATTTCCACCCCGCAGCAAGTCACCGCCCTGGGCGAAGACGCCGATGCGGTTATTATCGGCAGCGCAATAATTAAGTTAATCGAGGAAGGGGGCAGCAAAGATCAAATAAAAGATCGAATAAGCACTTTTTTAGGTGGCTTTAAATATGGTGTTAACGGAAAGAATTTTTAAAATATCCTTTTTAAGAACTTTTTTAGCTCCGATAAATCTTAATAGAATTAACCTCTTGCTAACGAAGGGGTTGTATGTTATCTTAATAAAAATTATAGATAATTGTTATAATTGCATCAGGTTAAAGCAAATTTTGTCTTAAAAAGATTGCCAATGCAAAATGATTTTTAAAAGTTTTTGTCGACATCTGCTTTATTATTGTCCTAGCCTAATGCAACAGGCTATATGCTTTTTTGAATATCAACAGTTTTATTTTACATGGGCTTAGAAAAACAACTAATAAACGAAAGGATGAAAAAAATGAGTAAAATGATCGATGGCTTCAACCAGGCAATTGAAGAGCTCAAGTCAGACTTGGGCGAAGCACTGCTTAACGCCGATATATGGCATATCAGAGATGCCCAGGGGCTAGCCGGATATAATCAAATGCCC
>JAWODD010000056.1:0-3044 GCA_046483445.1 Bacillota bacterium
ATTTTATGCGGCGCTTCGATCACGAGTATCATTCGAAAAAAGAAGATGCCCCGATGTTGGAGGCCGAGCCGAGCGAGTACATCCGCCGGAATTTCTCGTTCACCAGCCAGCCGATAGAGGGAACCGGGGAGCCGGAGTACGTTGATTAAGTTGGCCTATACTAACGAATGCACAGCTGTGTCTTCAATGGACGGGAAAAAGTTCATCGATTATTATGATCTGACAAAATTAAGGGAGCACATGAGTGAGCTGTCGCCTGCAGACAGTAAGGTGATCAAGACCTATATTGACGCCATAAAACCTTTCAGCGTCAGAGATGTGTGGGGTGAACTGATGCTGGGTGGGCCGGCAGACCTGGTGCGGGCTATGCCTAACCTATTGAAGATTATTAAATGGTTCAAGCCTACAATGGCAGATTATGGCAACAGGTTCAGTGATCCTTTTCTGAGAAGGGCATTCCCCCTGCTTGTCTATTCTATGCAGGAGGCACCTTTTACCGTTCACCTGGCCAGGCATGGTTACGGGATGATGCGAGATATTGCCTGGCCGATTGGGGCCTCAGCCGCTTTTTCCCGCTCTATTGCTGATCACTATGAATCTATCGGAGGTAAGGTTTATTACCGCAGCAAGGTGGAGAAAATACTGACGTGCGACGGCAGGGCTGTAGGTGTCAGGTTGGCTGATGGCAGCGAGGAATTCGCCGATTATGTGATATCAAATGCTGACGGGCGTAAAACCCTCCTCGAACTTCTTGAAGGTCGTTTCTTAACGGGAAAGCTGCGGGATTACTGCCAACCTCCGCAAGATGAAACCAACTGGGCCGTTCATGTTTTCCTTGGCGTCAACCGCGACCTTTCCACTGAACCCTCAAGCCTAATCCTGCTTTTGCCCGAGCCGGTTACCATTGCGGGCCATAACCTTGATTCACTGGAAATGCAGTTTTACAGCTTTGATCCGACCATGGCACCTGCAGGCAAAGGGGTGATCAAGGTTGAACTGGTTTCGAAGCATTCTTATTGGAAAGACTTGGTTAAAAACCGTTCTCTCTATGAAGAAGAAAAGGCGCTGGTTGCAAGCCAGGTTATAGCTATTCTTGAGCAATATCTGCCCGGTCTTGGAAACCAGGTAGAAACAATTGATGTCCCTACCCTGCTGACCTGGGAAAGGTTTATGGGCGGGACCCATGGTTTTAATAATATGCCCTCTAAAAAGATTGATATCATTGGCAGTATGTTCAAGAACAGCGGTATGCTTCTACCCGGTCTTGAAAATTTGTATTTTGTCGGAGCCTGGGCCACTTCTGCAGGAGCCCTGTTTATTAATGCCCATTCCGGCAAGAAGGCGATCAGGTATATCTGCAAAAAAGAGGGGCAACACTTTACATCCACTACATTGCAGGATTAATGCCTGAAACCCACCAGGCTATGAATACTCCTCAGTTTGATGAAATAAATACAAGGATTTATATAAGTGCCCAAAACATTGCTTGTGGCGGTTTGGTAATGCAAAATTATAAAAATAGAGTAATAATGCCAAGTCAAGGAGTTGCCTTTAACCAATTCTAATTTATTGCTTATGCTTTAATCATGTTTTTTTATCCTCTTAATATTTAAACTTAGAATAAACATGATAATTGATAACGGTAATATAAAATAGTTTGCAATTCCTCCCGGAGGAGCTCCATGCAATAAAATCGGAGGTTTAGTTGCTCCAACAGCCATTCTTCCCAATGTTTCTATGAATAATATCAAATAAAAAAGCGGTATAAGTGTTCGGTACTTAAATGCTACCAATAGCTGAATAAAAGCATATAGTAACTGTGAAAGACCCCATAATCCAAAGGCAAAAATAATGTTCTCTCCGCCCTTTGATAAGTCCAATCCGGCAATACTCCCTGCTCCACCATCCGGTGCCAAAAAATGAATTAAGCTTCTAACTGTACTAACAATGGCTAAAACAACAAAAAACCATAGTGCAATTGTGTTTCCTCGATAATCGTTGTCCACTGTTTTTGGAAGTATATTATCAAGAATTTTATTCATGTCCTGCCTTCCTTTCAATATTTGTTCTTATCATAAATAAATTTTGCAAATGTTAAAATGCAGATTGCTATATATATGATCATAAAAAATTTCCATTAAATTCTGCGTTCGCACTAACACCTGCAGACTTTAAACCAATAATCCCAACTGTATATGCTAAAGGAATCATCGCTATAATATACGGCGAAACTTCCCTAGACTTTTTGCTTAATCCCATGAATAGTAGCATTCAGGAAGTCCAGTCATTATAACCTCCCCTGCAAGATACTGTTATTAAGACTGCCAAAAGGGGCATAGGGAAAAACCAGAGGCAAGGCCTTGCCAAGTATTACAAACAAAAATAGTATTTGAAGGATGACTCGCTGTCGGTAAACTTCTTTTAGTCTTTTCTGTTTAATACTTTTAATAGCGGTTCACCACTTAATCTGTCCTTCCTTATTTATTTAACTTAAATTAAACATAACTGAAATGCTGTTGTAACAATTTAGATCCATAATAGAAGCACCCCCTCTTTTTATAATATAGTTTTGGGCATAGCCTACAAGCGGCTGTGCCTATTAACTTGATAAATTCTTTCAGATCTGGGCAATCACTAGTCTCGTGACCACTAGAGGAGAAATATGACGGGCCAATTTTGCGACTGCAACTTTTTGATGGGAAAGAAGTATAAACATTAGGAGATAATGTTGCAATAATAATCTACCCATCAACTTAACCGGAAGGAGTAATGCATAAAATGAGCTCAGGGGTAGTATTTTATTCGAGAAATAATAACACACGCACTGCGGGGCTGCATTTAGCAGGAAAGGTTGGAGCTGAAACAGTAGATCTGATTGAGAAAAATGGCGGTAAAGGGTTGTTCGGCCTCATTAAGAATATAAAGAATATATTGAAAGCCAGATTGATAAACACTATAATTAGCCTCTTAGATTTTTAAAACCTTGAATTTGCGAAGGCAGGGGTCAAGTTGGAGCATCAGTCGAACATGGAATTAAGCTCAAA
>JAWODD010000036.1:0-18794 GCA_046483445.1 Bacillota bacterium
CGGTACGTGAGCTGGGTTCAGAACGTCGTGAGACAGTTCGGTCCCTATCCGTCGTGGGCGTAGGAAACTTGAGAGGGGCTGCCCCTAGTACGAGAGGACCGGGGTGGACAGACCGATAGTGTACCAGTTGTCGTGCCAACGGCATAGCTGGGTAGCTATGTCTGGAGCGGATAAGCGCTGAAAGCATCTAAGCGGGAAGCCAGCCTCAAGATAAGGTTTCCCACTCGTTAAAGAGATAAGACCCCAGGAAAAATACCTGGTTGATAGGCCGGGAGTGTAAGAGCAGCAATGCTTTTAGCGGACCGGTACTAATCGGTCGAGGACTTGTTCTTGAAATCTAAAAAGCCACTATGCAGTTTTGAAGGAACAAAACTAAATTGGTCTTGTACTAAAGAAAGTTTCCCCTTAATGACAGGGGATGCTTAAGCAATCAAACCCCCGGTTAGTTTAACCAAAAACATAAGTTTCTGGTGGGTAGAGCGGAGGGGCCACACCCGTTCCCATCCCGAACACGGAAGTTAAGTCCTCCAGCGCCGATGGTACTCGGGGCGAAAGCCCCCGGGAGAGTAGGTCCCCGCCAGAAAACTATTTTAAAGGCCTCCCCGAGGAAAAAGGGGAGGCTTTCTTAGTGGATCCTATCTGACATTAATTGACCCTTTCGTGATTAGCTATCTTTAAGCTATAATGATACAGAACCATAAAGAAGGTGGAAGCAATGATTAAGGCGCTGTTGGTATATTTTACCGGGACCGGGACGACCCGTTACTTTGCTGCTTTAATGCAGGAAGAGATGGCGGAACGGGGTTTTAGTTGTGACTGTCTTAATCTTGAGGATTTGACCGATACTGCAGAGTTATGGCAGAAAGGGCCGGTAGCACTTCCCTATACAATAAGGGCCGAGGAAAAACGCCCCTTAAGCAAGTACCCCTGGCCTTATCAAAAGCTGGAGGATGCATTAAAAAAACCCAAAGAAAATCCTTTATTTAAAAACCTCAGACAGCAGTGGGGCGGATACAACCTGATTGGTTTTGGCTCTCCGGTATACGGATTTCGCCCGGCCCCGGTGATGATCAGGTTTTTACTCGATCTCCCGGTGTTTAAAAGATCGGTTCGCGTGTTTTCCTTTGCCACCCATGATGGGGCCCAGGGAGATTTTGAAGCATTTATGAAAAATATTTTGACCATGAAGGGATTAAATTACATCGGTCATTTAGATCATACTTTTGTATATTCAGCAAGTGCTATAATACGCAGGCATTTTGATAATTTGCAGGCCGGCCGGCTACTGCTTAAAAAAAGCCGAAAGGCCCGAAGAGAAATTAATATTTTTTTAGATTATGCTCAATCTCTCTACAGCGGTATCCCTTATTGGTACCGGGGGTTTAACTTATTTAACCTTTTTTTGGGGTTGCCGTACCGCTTTGTCTATTCATACGGCATTGATTTTTTGCTCAATTTTGCCCTGTTTGGTTTCGGTATTCACAAAGATAAATGTATTCAGTGTATGACCTGTGTCAAGCAATGTCCGCAGGGGTTGATCGAACTTGATCAAGAAGGTTATCCTCTCCGTCTTTACCACTGCATGTACTGCCTGCGCTGCCTGAACTGGTGCCCCACCGATGCGCTTTATTTTTCCAAACTGACCGATGGTAAAGCCCGCTTCCCCGGACCGGAGGCGCTTTTGGAAGCAGCGATGCAGGACGAGTTTGCCAGGCACCTGAAAGAAAAGTAACATTTTAAATGGTATTTATAGAAGACTACTAAAGTAGTGATCTGCCAGCTATCTCTCAATAGTTGTAGTTTCCAGGGTTTCAAGTGATTCTTTCAGCAAGCCTTCAATATCTAGTTTAGCCTCGTGATTTTCGACAGCCTCCAGTTTCGGTTTGGTAACCGGGTTCCGGGGCGAGAAGACTGTGCAGCAATCTTCATAGGGGCGGACAGAAATATCATAGGTATCTAGATTGATACCCAGGTCGACAATGTCTTTTTTATCCATCCCCAGTAGCGGTCTCAGGGTAAGCATATCGGTCGATTTTTCAATTACTGCAATGCTTTCTAAAGTTTGGCTGGCCACCTGGCCCAGGCTTTCGCCGGTGACCAGAGCCTGCAGTTCGCGTTTTTCACTCAAACGTTCGGCCAGGCGCATCATCATCCGCCGTAGCAGAATAATCCCCAGTTCATCCGGACAAAAACTGCGCAATTCTTTTTGGATATTTGCCACACTGATCATATGCAGGGATATTTTCCCACAGTAAACAGCCAGTTTGCGACACAAAGCGACTGCTTTTTCCTGGGAATGCCGGCTGGTAAAAGGGAAGCTGTGAAAATGCAGGGCTTCCAGGGCGACTCCTCTTTTCATGGCCAACCACCCGGCAACCGGACTGTCTATACCACCGGATAACAACAGCAGGGAACCTCCGGTAATCCCCACCGGCAAGCCTCCCGGCCCGGATATGGTTTCAGAGAAAAGATAGGCTTTTTCTTTACTGATTTCTATCGCCAGGGCAAAGTCAGGGTTGGTTAAATCTACTTCCAGCCCTGGAAAATTAGCTTGCAAGTGCGCACCCAGCAGGCGGTTGATTTCAGGAGATGTATAGGGAAAATTTTTGTTGGGCCTGCGGGCATTCACTTTAAATTTGCTTTCCTCGGGGGAGCGTTTTCCGGTCATTTCGCAGGCGATTTCTTTGATTCTTTCCAGGTCCAGTTCGGTTTCTTTTACCGGGCTCAATGATACCACGCCAAAAGTATTTTTTACCCGTGCGATGATCATATCCCGGTTTTCTTCCGGCCCGCTGATCATTAAACGCCCCTGCATTCTTTTTACTGCGCCCCGGTAATTTTTAACTGCGGCTTGCAAATTATGCTGCAGCTTTTGTTCAAATTGATGGCGATTTTTACCTTTTAAAGCGATTTCACCATAGCGAACCAAAAATTTATCCCACATTGCTACCCTCCATACAACAGGCAAATAGCCACTTTTCTTAAGTGAGCCATTGTATACCAGGCTTTATTAATCTAGACTGTGCTTTTATGATTAAATGTAACCGGGTAATAGATTTAATGACCTGGGTTAAAGCGCAAAGTTTATTAAAAGGTTGTCTTTAGTTAGCTTCATTTTATAATCGTATAAAGCTCATTAACTGTTTCTGAGACTATTGCCGCGGCCTTTTCAATTTCCTGTTCGCTATTATAACATGAAAAGCTGAAACGCAGGGCACTGTCAAGCAGGGATTTCTTTAAGCCCAGGGCCTGCAGAATATGACTGGGCTCAGCCTTGCGTGAATGACAGGCGGAGCCGGCGGAAGCAAAAACCCCTTTGGCTTCCAGGGAGTGAAGCAGCATTTCAGAAGGCAGTCCCGGGAAGGAAAGGTTTATGATATGAGAGGCGCCTTCTTCAGGAGGTGGGCCATTTACATCCAGCTCGATCCCGCTGTCAAGCAATTTCCGGTAGAAGCGCAGCTTTAAATTTTGCAGGTTTTCTTTCTTTTGAGCCTGGTTTTCACCGCTAAAGCGGGCAGCAAGGCCGAACCCGGCAATGGCGGGGGTATTTTGCGTGCCCGGGCGCAGTTCTCTTTCCTGGCCGCCGCCGTGAAAAACAGGTTGCAGCAGGGTGCCCCCTTTTACCCAGAGAGAGCCGGCGCCCCGGGGGCCGTGCACTTTATGGCCGCTGCAGCTAACCATATCAACCTGCCAGTCGCGGATTTTTAAGGGTAGGCGGCCAAAAGATTGCACCGCATCGACATGGAAAAGCAGGCCCGGATGCTTCTTTTTAAGCAAGGGCCCGATTTTTTCCAGGGGTTGGACTGTGCCAACCTCATTATTGACGTGCATAATGCTAACCAGGATCGTTTCTTCACAGATTTCTTCGGCCAGTTTGTTTAGATCTGCCAGACCCTGTTCATTTACCGGCAGATAAGTAACCCTGAACCCGTTTTCTTCAAGGAAGCGAAAGCAGTTTAAAACAGAGGGATGTTCCACCTGGCTGGTGATCAGGTGGCTGCCCCGGTTGCGATTGCGCAAGGCTGCTCCCTTGATGGCCAGGTTGTTTGACTCGGTCCCTCCGGAGGTGAAGATAATCTCCCTTTCTCTGCCGCTAAAGAAAGAAGCAATTTGCCGTCTGGCCTCTTCAATATGCCGTTCCGCTTCCAGGCCCTTTTCGTGCAGCGAAGAAGGATTGCCGTAAGCTTTAGCCATTATTCTTTGCATTAAATCCACCACTTCAGGATAAGGGCGGGTGGTGGCACTGTTGTCCAGGTATATTTCAGGCAAGTTTCATCCCCCTCAGGTTATCTAAAGATACTGTCTGCTAAAGTTATCATAATGAAAAAACCCGGGTTACCCCGGGTTTAGACGAATGCAAGACGATTTTTAAACAGCGACAACTTCTTTTACTTCCGCTACTTCTTGCATCAGGACCTTTTCAATACCCTGCTTCAGGGTAATAGTTGACATCGGGCAGCCACCACAGGCTCCGGTAAGGCGCACCTTTACGACCCCGTCGTCGTCCACTTCAACTAATTCAACATCGCCTCCGTCCCGCTGCAAAGCCGGGCGGATTTTATCGAGTGCTTTTTCCACCTGTTCCTTCATTTTTATAGGCCTCCTTGTCCTTCTTCAATTCCAATATCAGCAAGGCTTGATCTGCTTGTCAGGCTGGCTTGCTGTAAACATATTATAACATAAGTTGCTTTCGGCGGGTAACCAGACAATCTATAGTTTGTCCAAAGGCATGCAGACCTTTTTGGCCGCCATCACAGGCTGCCATCAGCCCCGGGATAGCGACCCCGGGGCATTTTCAACAGGGTTGGTCAAATTGACACCGTGAGCCAAATCAATCATAATGTTTATACAGCAAAAAAGTCTAAACCCAGCTTTCCAAAGCAATACAGGGGAGGAGTTAAACATGACAAACGAAAACATATACGATTTGGTTATCCTGGGCGGCGGCCCGGCAGGAGCCACGGCTGCTCTTTACGGGGTGCGGGCCGGATTGTCGGTTGTGATCCTTGAGAAAATGAATTTGGGTGGAGAAATAATTACCACCGACCGGCTTGATAATTTTCCCGCTTTTCCGGAAGGGATATCGGGGGCGGAGTTCGGAATGTTGCTGGAGCAGCAGTTAAATAATATAAATGTGCCGGTGCAAACCGCAGAGATAGAAAAAGTAGATCTGGAGGGTGAGGTTAAAAAAATAAGCACTTCCGCAGGTGATTTTAACGGGAAAACTGTGATTATTGCCACCGGCACCGAACCGAATCTGCTCGGGGTGGCAGGCGAACAGGAACTGCTCGGACGCGGAGTCTCATACTGCGCCACCTGCGACGCCGCCTTTTTCAGGAATAAAGAAGTAGCCGTGGTTGGCGGGGGCAATGCCGCCCTGGAAGAAACCATTTTTTTGAGCCGGTTTGCTTCAAAAATCTATCTGATCCACCGAAGAGACCAGTTCCGCGGGGTTAAAGGATTACAGGAGAAAGTATTGCAACTGCCCGGCGTGGAAGTTCTTTGGAATACCACGGTGAGTAAAATTGCAGGTGAAAATAAAGTAAGCGGCTTAAAGGTTAATCAAGAAGGGGAAGAACGTTTCCTGGATGTAAGCGGGGTATTTATCTATGCCGGCCGGCGAGCGAATGCTCCCTACCTGGAAGGGGTCCAAATTGAAACAAACAAAAACGGTTACCTGAATACCGACGGTAAAATGGAAACTTCCTTACCCGGTGTATATGCGGCGGGCGATATCCGCCAGAAGTTTTTGCGCCAGGTGGTTACAGCGGCCTCGGACGGCGCCGTGGCCGCCAGCGCCGCCGCCCAGTATCTATTTTCCTGAGGGGGATTTAAGTGTCGATCGGTTACTTAGAAGTAATACTCAGGCTTTTTTTGGCCGTTGTTCTTGGCGGGTTGATCGGTTTCGAACGAGAAAGCTACAACCGGCCGGCCGGACTTAGAACTCACATACTGGTGTGTTCCGGTTCAACCCTGATCATGATGATATCTGCCTATGGTTTTACAGAACTGGTGGGTGAAGGTATGGTTGCCGACCCCGGTCGAGTTGCCGCCGGAGTGGTTACCGGGATTGGTTTTATCGGGGCCGGCACCATTTTGCAGCAGCGGGGCAGCATCAGGGGGTTGACCACTGCTGCGACAATCTGGATTGTTTCCGGTGTAGGCCTGGCGGTTGGTATCGGTTTTTACCTGGGAGCGGTGGTAACTACTGTTTTTGTCCTGGGTAGCTTGCTCACCCTCAGGCGTTTCGAAAATAAATATTTTTCCCGGCGCCGGGCAAAAAGTCTTATGGTCAAGGCGGTTGATCGCCCCGGTTTGCTTGGCCGGATCGGGTCTATTTTGGGCGATATGAGTGTGAATATACGCAAAAGCAACCTGGGTGATCCCGAAGTGGAAGCCGGCAGCGGCAAAGAATTAATTGATGTTGAGTTTTTGGTCGAAATACCTGCTGAATTGAATTTAAAAAGTTTATTCAACCGGCTTTACTGTCTTGATGGTGTAATCGAGGTGCAATGGCAGGGTGAAAATATTAACCGCCAGGATTATCACCCTGGTAATGAATAAAAGAGTAAATAAGAATAAATTAAAGTATAATGCATTAGATATGCCCTCAACAGCTCGTGAGACCGCTGAAACGCCTTTACTCGATTTGCCCTTTTCCCTTTAAATAGGTATCATTTAGTTAACGTCAGAGATGGTCAGACATGTTTCTCTGAGGAAGGGCAGAAGACCATGACAAACTTGACTGATTGCATAGAAGAGTACTTGAAAAGGTTATTGGCCTTGAGCTCAGAACAATATATTGAAGTGCAGCGCCGCGAACTTGCCGGAAAATTTAAATGTGTTCCTTCCCAGATTAACTATGTCTTAGAGCGGCGTTTTACTTTGGACCGGGGGTTCCTGGTGGAAAGCAGACGAGGCGGCGGCGGATGTATCCGGATTTACCGGGTCATGCCGGACCATGCCCGGCCCTGGCAGGAAGTTATAGAAGATCTCTGCAGGGAAGAGTTTAACCCGGTTAAAGCCAGGGAAATCTTAAAACGAATGTGTGATGAAAAAGTAATCTCAGTGCGCGAAGCCCGTCTGCTTGAAGCGGTAATCCGCGACCGGGTTTATGAACAAAGTGAAATAAGCTATGAAAAGACCAGGAAATTACAGCGGCTATTGCTTGGCGCCGCCCTGGAGGAATTGTTGAAGGTAGGCTATTGATTATATTTTTAAATTAAGTCAGGAGGTCCAGCCAGTTATGCTTTGTCAGCAATGCCGGACCAATGAGGCAAACATCCAGATCATTAAAAGCGTGGATGGGAAGCAGACCGAAGAATTTTTATGCGAACAATGCGCCCAGGAAAGAGAAGAGCTTGATTTTTCCTTCGAGCCGCAGTTTTCATTGCACAAGCTTTTCTCCAGCATGCTTAACCAGGACCTTTTGGAAAACCGCGAATCGATGCTCGCGCATAAAACCCAGTGTCCGGCATGCGGTCTTTCTTTCGCTCAGTTTAGCCAGGTGGGACGGCTAGGCTGCAGGGAATGCTTCAATACTTTTGACAAAAGTTTAAAGCCTCTTTTAAGGCGGATCCATGCCGGCTCTACCCATAGCGGGAAGATTCCTGTCCGGGCTCAACGCCGGGTTAAGTACATGCGGCAGCTGGACCGGTTGAAAGATGAGCTCCAGTCAAAAGTGGCAAATGAGAAGTTTGAAGAAGCAGCTGTCTTAAGAGATAAGATAAAAGCCATGGAAAAGGATCTTGCTTCAGAGATGGAGCAAGACGATTCCCCGGGTAAAACCGGTGCTTTAGAGGAAGATCAGGGAAATAAAGGCAGTGAGAATTATGAACAAGAAGAACAAAACTTTGACGACAACGGTGAAGACAACAATGCTGGCAATGCTTAAAAAGAGATGATCACTAAAATGAATGCGATCGATCAATGAAGGCGAGCACTGCAGGCGAGCAAGGAAGGCGAGCAAAGAGGGGCATGGTTATGAGCCAGGTTGAGTATAACACAAGCCGCTGGATGGAAGGCGGCGGGCCGGAATCGGATATAGCAGTCAGCTCCCGGGTCCGGGCAGCAAGAAATTTAGAAGGTCACCCGTTCTCCTGTCTGGCATCGGAGCAGGAAAATTATGAGACCCTGGAAAAGATCATAAAGGGCATTATCGATAAAGAAGAGTTTGCCGGCTTCAAGTACCTGGCAATCCGCGATATCGCGAGCTTTGAAAAACAGGCTCTGGTGGAAAAGCATCTGATCAGCCCTTTCCTTGCCTATGAGTCGAACTACGGCGCTTTAATGATTTCTGAGGATGAAGCGGTAGGGGTGATGATCAATGAAGAAGATCACCTTCGGATCCAGACAATCCTGCCGGGCTTGCAGCTTGAAGAGGCCTGGCAAGATACCGGGCGCTATGATGACTTTTTGGAAAGTGAGTTTGATTATGTATTCGATGAAAACTACGGTTACCTGACAGCGTGTCCAACCAATGTAGGAACCGGGCTCAGGGCTTCGGTTATGCTGCATTTGCCGGCTTTGATTATGACCAGGCAGATTAACCGCATTTTAGGAGCCCTTTCCCAGGTGGGACTTGCGGTGCGCGGCCTGTACGGCGAAGGAACCGAAATTATCGGCAACCTGGTTCAGGTATCCAACCAGGTAACCCTGGGGCAAAGCGAAGAAGAAATTATCGGCAATCTTGCCAGTGTGATTAGCCAGGTGATTGAACAAGAACAAAATGCCAGGCAGGACCTGCTTAATAAAAAAAGGGCTGATTTGTCTGATAAAGCCTGGCGGGCGCTGGGGACCCTGGAATATGCCCAGGTAATCAGCTCCCAGGAGGCGATTCAAGTGATTTCGGATTTGCGCCTTGGTTATGATCTCGGCTTGATCAATGGAATAAACCATAAACTTTTAAATGAATTGTTGGTCCTAATCCGTCCGGGCTGCCTGCAGCTCTTAGCCGGGCGGGAACTGGGGCACAACGAAAGAAGTTTAGAGCGCCCGGTTTTCATCAAAGAAACCCTTAAGCGTTCCAGGGAGCAAAATAATTGAACAACCTGGAAATGGTAGAGCTGTCAATTTATAATAAGATCAGAGAAAATGCAGAGGATATTTAGCTTAAATTTTTTGTTGCTTGACGGTTCCACCGTTTCCGGGTTAATCGAAAAAAAGGTAGAAACCACAATAATATGTCTAAATTAGGTAAAAAGAGGTGAACAATATGTTCATGTTTGGACGATTTACGGAAAGAGCACAACAGGTTTTAGTTTTGGCCCAGGAAGAGGCCAAGCGTTTGAATCACAATTTCATAGGAACCGAACACCTGCTATTAGGCTTAGTTCGCGAAGGTTCGGGTATTGCCGCCCGGGTTTTGCAGAATATGACTGTTGATTTGAACAGTGTTCGCCAGGAAGTGGAAAGAATTACCCCGAAAGGTGAAAAAGTAATTCAGCAGGGGATTAGCTATACTCCGCGGGCAAAACGGGTTGTGGAGCTTGCTATTGAAGAAAGCCAGAACTTAGGCCACAACTATGTCGGAACCGAACACCTGATGTTGGGGCTGGTCCGGGAAGGCGAAGGTATTGCCGCCCAGGTCCTTTCCAACATGGGAATAGACTTAAAACGAGCCCGCAAAGAAGTTATCCAGCTGTTGGGCGGCGAAGGAACCAGCGAAAAAATGCCTGAAGGCGAAAAAACTTCGGGTGGTCCGCAAACCCCGACAGTCGACACTTTTGGCCAGGACTTGACCAAACTGGCCCAGGATGGAAAACTTGATCCGGTGGTCGGCCGGGAAAAAGAAATTGAGCGGGTGGTGCAAATCCTGAGCCGGCGTACTAAAAACAATCCCTGCCTGATCGGCGAACCGGGGGTTGGTAAAACAGCTATCGCTGAAGGGCTTGCTTACCACATTATTGAGGGTAAGGTGCCGGAAATTCTCCGCGAAAAGCGGGTGGTAACCCTGGAGTTGGCTGCGATAGTGGCCGGAACCAAGTACCGCGGGGAGTTTGAAGAACGCCTGCGCAAGCTGATGAACGAGCTGCGCCAGGCCGGTAATGTCCTGGTCTTTATCGACGAACTGCATACCATGATTGGCGCCGGAGCGGCCGAGGGAGCGATAGATGCTTCCAACATTTTAAAACCGGCCCTGTCCAGAGGTGAGCTGCAGTGTATCGGAGCTACGACCATGGATGAATACCGCAAATATATTGAAAAAGATCCGGCCCTGGAAAGAAGGTTTCAGCCGATTGTCGTCGGCGAGCCTACCCGCGAAGAAAGTATTGAAATCTTAAAAGGTTTGCGGGATCGCTACGAGGCTCACCACAAGGTAAAAATTACCGATGAAGCGGTGGAAGCGGCAGTAAAATTGGGCGATCGTTACATCTCCGATCGCTACCTGCCGGATAAGGCTATTGATTTAATCGACGAAGCTGCCTCCAGGGTGCGTATTCGTAATTATACCGCACCGCCCGACTTAAAAGAAGTTGAAGACAAACTTAACAACCTGCGCACTGAAAAAGAAGCGTCAGTGCGCAACCAGGAGTTTGAAAAGGCGGCCAGACTACGCGATGATGAGCATAAGTTGAAAGAAGAGCTTGACGAACAGAAAAAAGAGTGGGAAAAACAGGTCGGCGCTTCCGACATGTCCCTGGTTGGCGAAGAAGATGTCGCCTATATCGTTTCAAGCTGGACCGGAGTGCCGGTGAAACGCCTGGCCGAGGAAGAATCGGCTCGCCTGATGAAACTGGAAGAAACCCTTCATCAGCGGGTTATCGGCCAGGATGAAGCGGTTCGCTCCGTATCCCGCGCAGTGCGCCGGGCCCGGGCCGGGCTGAAAGATCCCAAGCGGCCCATCGGTTCCTTCATTTTCCTTGGCCCAACCGGTGTGGGCAAAACCGAACTGGGACGGGCCCTGGCCGAGGCACTTTTCGGAGACGAAAATGCGATTATTCGCCTTGACATGTCCGAGTACATGGAAAAACACACGGCAGCCCGCTTGATTGGGGCGCCGCCGGGATATATTGGCTATGAAGAAGGCGGTCAGCTTACTGAAAAAGTGCGCCGCAACCCGTATTCGGTGATCCTGCTTGATGAAATCGAAAAAGCCCACCCGGATGTATTTAACATCCTCCTGCAAATCCTGGAGGACGGGCGGCTTACAGACGGTAAAGGACGCACCATTGATTTCCGCAATACCGTGATTATCATGACCTCAAACGTCGGCGCAACCTTTATGAAGAAAACTGCGGTTGGGTTTGGGGCTACCAGTGAAGAAAACGAACATGAAGTAATGAAAGAAAGGATTATGGAAGAGTTGAAGAAAACCTTCCGGCCTGAATTCTTGAACAGGGTGGACGATCAAATTGTTTTCCATTCCCTGAGTGAAGAACATATCCGCCAGATCGTCGACCTTATGTTAAATGAATTGAACCGCAGGATTCAGGAATACAACCTGCAGGTAGAAGTATCCGAAGATGTTAAAGGAGTGCTTCTGAAAGAGGGCTATGACCCCACTTTTGGCGCGCGCCCATTAAGGCGGGTTATTCAGCGCCGCCTGGAAAACGGGATTTCTGAAGAACTCCTGCAGGGCAATATTGCCCCGGGAGATACCGTGGAAGTTGTGGTTGGCGATGAAGAAAGTCTCGCTTTTCAGAAGAAGTAAATCAAGAGGGGGGCTTGCCACGGCAAGCCCCCTCTTTGTGACAATTTTATGAATGTAGCAACTTTGACTTTAACAAAGGAATTTTTTTGGTTTTGTCGAATGTTTTTAGATGGATAACCAAGCTGGGTATATTTTTTTGCCCTGGTAAGGAGTGTTATATTTGAAAATCGCTGTATCCGGCAAGGGCGGAGCCGGAAAGTCAACGGTGGCCGCCCAATTGGTGCGTTGTTTTACTCTCCAGCAAAAGCCGGTTTTTGCGGTCGATGCTGATCCGGATGCCAATTTAGGACTTGTTTTGGGTCTTGATCCAGATAAACTGGATCAACTGCGCCCGCTGATTGAACTGCAGGATGTAATTGAAAGCAAGAATTATGGCGGCGGAGCGTTGGTTGATCTTAACCCGAATGTTAATGATGTCCTTGAAACCTATACTCTGCAGGAAGGTTCCCTCCGTTTTCTTAAGATGGGAGCGATCAAGCAGGGCGGCTCCGCATGCTACTGCAAAGAAAATTCGTTTTTAAACGCGGTGTTAACCACAATGCTGCTCGATCGCGAAGAAGCGGTGGTTATGGATATGAGTGCCGGCATAGAGCATCTTACCCGCGGAACCTCCCGGGGAATTAAATTGATGCTGGTAGTGGTAGAGCCAACCCGGGCCGGGTTAAGCACGGCCCTGGCGGTAGACCGTCTGGCTGGCGATTTGCAGATAGAACAGGTTTTATTTGTCGGCAATAAGATCCGCACGGAGGCCGACCGGGAATATCTCGAGTCATCTTTGCCTCCGCAGCGGTTTGCCGGGATGATTGGCTTTTCAGAAAAGGTTCTGGAAAGAGCCCGCCGCGGCGAACCCCTGGTTTCTACGGAAGGGGATCTTTTGCCCGGCTTAGAAAAAATTTATGAACAAGTTTTTGGGAGGTGATTTAACCGCTTAATGTTTCTGTTTTCCAAATACTATTTAAAGTGAAATAGAGTTGGATTACCAAGGGGACAGGTTAGTTTTTAAAAAAAATCTTATTAAAGAAGCCTACAAGGAGGTTAAACCAGATAATGTCCGATGGAAAGAAAAAAATTGACAACAGACGAACGATCGATCCGGCTGCCCTTGCTGTTATCGATAAAAATACCGCTAACGGCCAGGTGGAAACTGCCTACGAACGTTTCGTGAACATGCAGCCCCAGTGTAACTTCGGGAGAACCGGGGTATGCTGCCGGATTTGCCTGCAGGGGCCGTGCCGGATCACCAAGAAATCGTCCAAAGGCGTTTGCGGGGCCCACGGTTACACCATTGTTGCCCGCAATTTAATTCGGGCTATCGCCGGTGGCTGCGGAGCCCATGCCGACCACAGCCGGCACATGATTTACACCATTCATGAACTGCTTCAAGATAAAGCGCCGGATTACTCGATTGAGGATACAGACAAGCTGCACCGGGTAGCCGAAAGGCTGGGCCTCAGCGCTGACGGAAAAGATGACCGGGAACTCTTAAAAGAAGTTCTTGCCTGCGCTGAATCAGATTTTACCAAGCTTAATGAGGAACCGTGCAAATGGCTGGAAACTACGGTGGTTCCCGAAAGAATGCAGGTTTTTACCGACTGCAATATTCAGCCGCGTAGTGTCCATACTTCTATTTCGGAGATCATGGGTTCTACCCACATAGGTGTTGACCACGATCCCGTAAACCTGATTTTCCAGGGGTTAAGAACCTCCCTGGCTGACTATATCGGGATGCACATTGCTACCGACCTTTCCGATATACTTTTCGGAACCCCTAAACCGGTTTCCACAGAGGCAAACATGGGGGTTATTGATCCGGAAATGGTTAATATTGCCGTGCACGGCCATAACCCGCTCCTTAGCGAAATGATTGTGCGCCAGGCCCGGGAAATGCAGGATGAAGCCAAAGAAGCCGGGGCCAAGGGAGTCAAGTGCATGGGTATTTGCTGTACCGGTAATGAGGTCCTCATGCGCCAGGGAGTTCCGGTCCTGACCAACTTCCTCTCCCAGGAATTGCCGATAATGACCGGTGCTCTTGACCTGATGGTGGTTGACGTTCAGTGCATTATGCCCGGGGTAAAAGCTGTGGCTGATTGCTTTAATACCCGGATTGTTACCACCATGTCTCATTCCAAGATTCCCGGTTCCTATCACGTGGAATTTACTGAGGACCGGGCTGTGGAGAGGGCGCAGGAAGTAGTAAGGCTCGCTATTGATTCCTTTAAAGAGCGCAAAGACAAAGAAGTGGATATTCCCGATGTTAAGCATAAATTGACTGCCGGTTTCAGTATGGAAGCGATGGAGGATGTGCTCAGTGCGGTAAACCCGGATGAGCCGATCAAGACAATCACCGATGCCGTTGATTCCGGGCAGCTTCGCGGAGTGGTTCTTTTTGCCGGGTGTAACAACCTGCGCGTGCCGCATGACAAGAGCGGAGACCACTTAATTAAAGAGCTGGCTAAAAACAACGTCTTGATTGTGGCTACCGGCTGTGCAGCCGGCACCGCCGCCAAGATGGGTTTGATGAATGCCGAGGCAGTTGAAAAATATGCCGGTGAAGGTCTGAAGGAATTTTACAAGACTCTCAATGAAGCCAACAAGGGTAAGCTCAATGAAGAGCTGCCGCTTGTTTTCCACATGGGATCGTGTGTGGACAACTCCCGCTCTTACGATCTGACCACCGCTCTTGCCCGTCAGTGGGGTGTCGATGTACCGAAGGTTCCTTTCGTAGCTTCAGCTCCGGAGGCAATGAGTGAAAAAGCTATTTCGATCGGGAGCTGGTGTGTAACTTTGGGTATTCCCACCCATGTCGGGGTAGTGCCCGAGGTTACCGGCAGTGCTTTAGTTGACGGGATTGCCCTGCAAATTGCCGAAGATGTTTACGGCGGTTACTTCATCTGGGAAGAAGACCCGGAAAAAGCGGTGGACAAAATCCTGGCCGCTTTGGATGAACGCACCTGGAAGCTAAAAGTGCATAAAGAAACCGCCGAGAAATATGAGACTGAATTATCTACCGGATGGTAATGATATCGCTTAAAAGGAGGCAAGAACGATGAGTGAAGTTATTTCCCAGGAATGGGAAAATTCATTTGAAGAAATATTTGACGGTGCAGTAGACGAGTCTAATCCACCGGTTAAATTGTTCGAGAAAGCATATGACGGGGCGGTTATCGCCACCAGCTATGCTGAAATATTGTTGAACCAGGCCATTAAGCGCCACGGTCCTGATAAGCCGGTCGGTTATCCCGATACCGGCTATTATATGCCTGTAATCCGGGCATTAAGCGGAGAAGCGGTCGAAAAACTGGGCGATCTGCCCCCGATCCTGAACCGTATGCGCAACCAGGTTTATGAAGATCTGAATTTCCACAATGCCCGCCTGTGCGGGGAAGCAGCCGCTTATTCGGCTGAAATAATTGAGGTTTTGCGCTACTTAGATGGAGTTCGGCCGCACGTGGAACCCTGGACCGGATTTTTAGGGGACCCGGTAGTCCGTCGCTACGGGATTCTTTTGGTTGACTGGACTATTCCGGGCCAGGCTGTGATCATGGGTAAAGGCAAGTCTTCGGAAGACGTGGGCAAGCTGGTTATGGACCTGCAAAGCAAAGGGTTCATGATTTTCCTCTGCAACCAGGTTGTCGAGCAGGCCATCGAGGCCGGGTGTAAGCTCGGGATTGACTTTATCGCCTTCCCGATTGGTAACTTTACCCAGGTTATCCATGCGGTTAACTACGCCCTGCGGGCCGGTATGGCCTTTGGCGGGATTCCTCCCGGAGAGCGGGAAAATACCCGCGACTACCAGCGCCGGAGAGTACGGGCTTTTGTGCTGCAGCTGGGTGAAATCGACGAAGTCCAGGTGGCCGCCCACTTTGCCGCGATCTTCCTTGGCTTTCCGGTAATTACCGACCAGGAATTGCCTGAAGATGAACAGGTCCCCAACTGGTACATGTCGCACACCAATTACGAAGACCTTCTCCAGGTAGCCATGGAGATCCGGGGCATCAAACTGCAAATTGTCGATATCCCTGTCCCGATTACCATCGGCCCTGCCTTCGAAGGTGAGGTAATCCGTAAAGGAGACATGCATGTCGAGTTTGGAGGAACTAAAACCACCGCCTTTGAGCTGGTGGAATCGGTCGGAGAGGATGAAATCGAAGACGGCAGGATTGATCTGATTGGTCCTGAACTCGATCAGGTTGAAGAAGGCAGCGCCATGCCGCTTGGTATCTTGGTTAAGATCTTCGGCCGCAAGATGCAGGAGGACTTTGAAAGTGTCCTCGAGCGCCGGATCCACTATTTAATTAACTACGGGGAAGGGATCTGGCACATGGCCCAGCGCGATACAATCTGGATGCGGGTCAGCAAAGATGCTGTGGCCAAGGGCTTTAAGATCAGGGACTTTGGCGAAATGCTAATTGCCAAGTTCAAAGACGAATTCCCCTCTATCGTCGACCGGGTCCAGGTAACTCTGCTTACCGAACAGGAAAAGGTGGAAGAAGAAATTGAGCGAGCCCGGAAATTTTATGAAGCCCGCGACGAACGCCTGCGTGGCCTGACTGATGAGTCTGTAGACGAGTTCTATTCCTGCATTCTTTGCCAGTCCTTTGCTCCCAACCACTGCTGTGTGGTAACCCCCGAACGTCTCGGGCTTTGCGGCGCAGTAAGCTGGCTGGACGGCAAGGCGGCTTACGAGATTGATCCCACCGGGCCCAACCGTCCGATCAAAAAGGAAGGGTTAATTGACGAGGAGAAAGGGATCTGGCAATCGATCAATGAGTACGTCTACTTAAATACCAACCGGACTATTGAAGAATGCTCCATCTACAGCTTCATGGATCGTCCGATGACTTCCTGCGGCTGTTTTGAATGTATTATGGCCATTGTGCCCGAAGCAAACGGGGTAATGATCACCACCCGCGAATACGGTGGAGACACCCCCGTGGGCATGACCTTTTCCACCCTGGCCGGTTCGGTCGGCGGCGGGGTGCAGACTCCCGGTTTCATGGGGCACGGCCGCGCTTATGTGCTGAGCCGTAAGTTTATCAGCGCAGACGGTGGGCTGGGCCGGGTGGTCTGGATGCCGCAAGAGTTAAAAGACTCACTTGGCGATGAGCTGCGCCAGCGCGCTGAAGAAGATGGACTGGGTGCTGATTTTGTGGATAAAATTGCCGATGAAAACATCGGCACTTCCGCAGAGGAAATTCTGCCCTTCCTGGAAGAAAAAGAGCATCCGGCCCTTTCCATGGAACCGTTGATGTAACGATTTAGAAGGAAAATGGAGCTTCGGTGGAGGCGACAATGAAACCGATGCCTTTTCCTTTTTCAATTTTGCAAAGGGGCATGTTCATTAAAGCACCGAGTCCCTTTGTCCGTTTAACCTTATAAAGAAAAGAAAGGAGTAGAGATTTAATGGGTTTAACCGGATTGGAAATATATAAACACCTGCCGAAAACAAACTGTAAGGAATGCGGTTCACCAACCTGTTTGGCTTTTGCCATGGCCCTGGCCAGCGGCAAAGCCTCACTTGACGCCTGCCCGTACGTAACCGAGGAGGCCAAGGAAGCCCTTGATGCAGCGGCAGCGCCCCCGATCAAGCTGGTTACTGTCGGGGTTGGTGACAATGCTGTAAAACTTGGGGAAGAAACTGAAATCTTCCGCCACGATAAGCGCTTTTTTAACCCTACCGGCATAGCTGTTTTGATTAGTGACACCGAGGATGCTGCAGCCAGGGCGGAAGCTTTTGACGAGCTTGAATTCGACCGGGTGGGTATGCATTACGTAACCGATATGGTTGCGGTAAAATGCGACTCCGGCGATGCCGAAAAGTTCAAAGAAGCGGTTGAAGCCGTTGCCGGAAAAACTGAAAAAGCAATGGTTTTGATGGCCGAAGATCCGGCGGTGATAGAAAAAGCCTTAGAAGTAGTTGGCGATAAAAAACCGCTGATTTACGCTGCTACTGAAGAAAACCATGAAAAGATCACCGAGCTGGCCAAGGGCAAAGAATGCCCGCTGGCAGTTAAGGGCAATGATCTTAATCATTTGGCCGAGCTGGTTGAAAAAGTTACCGGCCTGGGCCATAAAGAATTGGTCCTGGACAGCGGGGCGCGGGAAACCAGCCAGGTTTTGGCTGATATGGTCCAGTTCCGCCGCCTGGCGGTCCGCAAGAAGTTCCGTTCCTTTGGCTATCCGGCGATTGCTTTGACCACCAAGGAAGACCCCAAAGAGGAAATAGTGCAGGCCGGGGTATACGTCAGCAAGTATGCCGATGTGGTCGTGCTCAAGGCCTGTGAAAAGCAGGAGTTACTGCCGCTTTTAACCTGGAGGCAGAACCTTTACACCGACCCGCAGAAGCCGATCGCGGTGGAAGCAGGATTGTATGATATTGGTGACGTTGATGAAAATTCCCCGGTTTATGTGACCACCAACTTCTCCCTCACTTACTTCATTGTCGAAGGGGAAGTGGAAAGTTCGCGGATTCCCAGCCGCATCCTATCGGTTGATACCGGTGGTATTTCGGTGCTTACCGCTTATGCAGACAACAAGTTTGATGAGGAGACGATTACCGAGGCGATTAAGAAGTCCGGACTTGAAGACAAGTGCAAGCACCGCAAACTGGTTATTCCCGGCCATGTAGCCGTACTCAAAGGGATGCTCGAAGAAGAATCGGGCTGGGAAGTTATTGTTGGACCGCGGGAAGCAAACGGTATTACCAAGTTTGCCAAGGAAAACTTTGGCTAAACCATAAAACCAGGTCAATAGAACTAAAGTTATGAAGGGAAGCTATCATGTGTTAAATAGCCGGCAAACCAGATCCGGTTTACCATTTAATGAAAGGAGTATTTAAATGGCTGTAGAAATTCTTAAGGAAAAATATAGAAGTAAAGTAGGCGAGGTAGTCCTCGGCGCCACCAAGGACGAGGGCGGTACTCGCAGTCATACCATCACTATCGGCGGGGAATCGGCGCTACCTTTCCTGCACTTCGAGGGGGAAATCCCCAACCGGCCGGTAGTGGCCATGGAAATCTGGGACATCGTTCCCGAATGGAACCCCTGCTTCGAGCAGTATTTTGGCGAGGTCTACAATGACCCGGCAGCCTGGGCCAAAAAATGCGTTGAAGAATACGGGGCTGAAATAATTCAGGTCCGC
>JAWODD010000048.1:0-9223 GCA_046483445.1 Bacillota bacterium
TTGACCCTTTCGGTCATCTTATTTTTCTCCATTTTCAAGGAAGAATGAACCGAGGCTATCACAAAATCAAGCTGCTCTAAGACTTGATCATCGTAATCAAGGGCGCCGTCTGCCCGGATGTCTGATTCCACCCCGTGAAAAATGCCGATATCGGGATATTTTTCACGCAGCGCTTCGATTTCTTCCGCCTGTTTTTCCAGGTCTTCTTTTTTTAACCCGCCGGCATAAAATGCGGACTGGCTGTGATCGCTAATCCCCAAATATTGATAACCTTTATCCCGGCAGTAGCGAACAATCTCTTCCAGGGAATTCAAACCGTCGCTGTAATCGCTGTGGACATGAAAGGTCCCCCTAATATCTTTTTCTTCAAGGAGCACGGGCAGCTTTTTTTCTTTTGCTGCCTCGATTTCCCCGTAATTTTCACGCAGTTCGGGCTGAATATATGACAGGCCCAGCGCTTCGAAGAATTCGGTTTCATCGCGGCAGGGTATTAAAGTACCGTTGCGGACCAAGCCGTACTCATTTATTTTTAAGCCTTTTGTTTTAGCCAGGTGCCGCAGGGCGGTATTATGTTCCTTACTGCCGGTAAAATGGTGCAGGGCAAAGGGGTATTCTTCTTTTCTGACCACCCGCAAATCGGCATTGATCCCATCTTGCAGCAAAACTGCCGCCTTGGTTTCGCCAAGAGAGTTCACTTTTTCAACTTCCGGAAGCCCGGTAAAGGCCTCGCTCAGGTGGCCCGGTTCATCCGCAGAAGCCACCAGATCGATATCCTTAACGATTTCGCGGCAGCGCCTGATACTGCCGGCCAGGCTAATCTGATCAAGCCCGGGGAATTCTTTAATTTTTCCTATGAGCTTTTCGGCAATGACACGGGCTTCTTTGAAAAAAAAGCGACCTTCGTGCCGCCTTAAGAACTCGATACCCTCCAGGATATTCTCCTGGGTTTTGGGGCCGAAACCTTTTAAGTTAACCAGGCGGTTTTCCCTGCAGGCATATTCAAGCTCGGCCAGGCTGCTTATTCCCAGCAAATCATAAAGGGATCTTACCTTGCGGGGCCCGAGCCCGGGGACCTTAAGCATTTCCAGCAATCCATCGGGAACGCTTGCTTTTAATTCATCATAATAAGGAAGATTTCCTGTAAACACAAGTTCTTTAAGTTTTTCATTGAGGGCGGCGCCGATACCTTTGACATCTTTCAACTTATCTTCATGGACCAACCTTTGCAGCTCTTCTTCACCCATTAATTCAACCGTCCGGGCAGCGCTATAATAGGCCCTGCTTTTATAGGGGTTCTCTCCTTTCAACTCCAGGAGCACCCCGATTTCTTCCAGTAAAGCCGCCGTTCCCTGCTTTTCCAACACCCTAAACCTCCTTGTTTTAGGAAAATTCTTGCAAGCTTTTTCTTCAACTTACTATTACAAACCTGTCTCTGCCTTCCCTGCCCACCAGGGGTTGGCAGGCCAAATATATTAAAAGGCCGACCCGCTATAAGTCAAATTATATACGCCAATTATAGCTGATCTGCTTTTATTAGGCAAAAGCAAGGTATTTCCAGAAGTATTGCTGCACAACTCATTTTAAATGTCGTTCAGGTTCAGATAAGGTATCCCGAAAGGGTCTTATAAAATATAATAAGCCGGCAGGGCTTAAGCCTTCCGGAAGCGAAAAAGTATTTTAACGCAAATCAAAAATACTGAGGAGCTGATATATTGAAATCTTACACTACTTACCTCACCTTTAACACCAAAAAAAGGCGGGAGTATATTAAAATCACCGGGGAAGTAGAAAAAGCGTTGCATGAAAGCGGATTCCAGGAAGGTTTCGCCATGGTCTCCGCAATGCACCTTACTGCCGGAGTCTACATTAACGACAATGAATCGGGATTGATCAGTGACATCGATGAAATGCTTGAAAGGCTGGCCCCATACCGTTCCGACTACAGCCACCACCGCACCGGGGAAGATAACGGTGACTCCCATTTAAAAAACATGCTGATCGGACACCAGGTTTTGCTTCCAATCACTGAAGGAAAACTGGATTTCGGACCCTGGCAGGAAGTTTTTTACGCCGAATTTGACGGCAGGCGCAAAAAGAGGGTGATTATAAAGTTAATTGGAGAATAATTTAATGGCTAATAAATCCAGTTTAGGTTTTTAAAAGCCAGGGTAATTTCCTGCAAATTAAAAAACCTGGACTGGTCCAGGCTCACTTTTATTATGCGTGGTAGTCCTGCAAACTGCGTACTTCCATTCTGCCCTGCCTGAGCGCCTTGATACCTTCAAAGGAAGCCAGGGCTCCCTGCATAGTAGTGATTATAGATAGCCCTCGCTGAGTGGCCTGGCGGCGCATGCGGGCTCCGTCTGTCTGGGATCCCGATTCAGCGGGGGTATTGATGATTAAATCAATTTTATTTTCATTAATATAGTCAAGAATATGCGGCGAACCTTCCCTGATTCTTTTGACTTCTTCCACCTCAATTCCCCCACCTTTTAATGCAGCAGCTGTTCCGGAAGTGGCCAGCAAACGAAAGCCCATTCGGACCAACCCCCGGGCTAGTTCAACAGCCTGAGGTTTGTCGTGATCGGCAACCGTAATCAGGATTGTTCCTTCGACCGGCAGGGGAGTTCCTGCCGCTCGCTGAGCTTTGGCCATAGCCATCCCCAGGTCGTAATCAATGCCCATAACTTCCCCGGTGGAGCGCATTTCCGGCCCCAAAACTATATCCATTTCATCAAAACGAATAAATGAAAAAACTGCTTCCTTAACTGAATGGTATTCCGGAACTCTTTCCGAAGTTAATCCCAATTCTTCCAGGGTAGCTCCGGCAATAACCCGGGCTGCCATCCCGGCTAACGGTACTCCAATTGCCTTGCCCACAAAGGGTACTGTTCGGGATGCGCGGGGATTAGCTTCCAGGATAAAAACTTCCCGGCCCCGCACCGCAAACTGGATATTCAAAAGACCTTTCACGTTAACTTCCCGGGCAAGTATTTTAGTCTGCCTGCGAATTTCTTTCAACTGTTGCGGTCCAATGCTGTACGGGGGAAGGACACAGGAACTATCCCCGGAATGCACTCCGGCATGTTCGACGTGTTCCATAATTCCGCCAATAACCACCTGGTCTCCGTCACTGATGGCATCCACATCGATTTCAACAGCTTCCTCCAGGAACTTATCCAAAAGCAAGGGGTTGGAGGGATTAAGCTCCGGGAGAGTGGAAATATATTTTTTTAGTTCATCGGCATGGTAAACCACCCGCATTGCTCTTCCTCCAAGCACATAGGAGGGGCGGGCCAGCAGGGGGAAACCAATTTTTTCCGCTACCTGCTGAGCTTGCTGCGGAGTATCAGCCGTGCCGTGGGATAATTCCCAGAGTTCTAGTTTGTCGATTACAGCGGCAAATTCACGGCGGTTTTCCACCCGGTCAATATCCCGGGGAGAGGTGCCCCACAGGGGCATGCCGGCAGCCAACAAGGGCTGGGCCAACTTAAGCGGAGTTTGTCCGCCAAATTGCAGAATAATACCGTCAGGTTTTTCACGATAGCAAATAGCCAGTACATCTTCTAAAGTCAAAGGCTCAAAATAGAGACAGTCAGAAACATCGTAGTCAGTACTGACTGTTTCCGGGTTGCAGTTAACCATGATTACTTCATACCCCTGCTTGCCCAGGGTCATTGCAGCCTGAACACAGCAGTAATCAAATTCCAGTCCCTGGCCGATGCGATTGGGGCCGCTGCCCAAAATCATCACTTTGCCTTTATCTTTTTTCTTGTCCTCTTTAAGACGCTTTTTGACAATTTCCGATGCACCCTTTTCATAGGTGGAATACAAATAAGGAGTATAAGCTTCAAATTCCCCGGCACAGGTGTCCACACAGCGATAGGCAGGATATATCGACCATTCTTGCCGAAGCCGACGCACCTCTGCTTCCTGCAAATTAAAAAGCCGGGCTATATTATTATCGGAAAAACCCCAGGTTTTTGCTCTCCAGAGCATATCTTCTTCTAAATCCCGAGCGGATTGCATTTCCTTTTCCAGGTGAATAATTTGTTCAATTTGATCGATAAACCAACCGTCAACCCGGCTGTAGTAACTGATTTCATCAGCATTCATTCCCTCCCGCAGGGCATCGGCAATAGTAAATATTCTTCCCGGGCGAGGCAGCTGCAACTGCTCTTTTAACCATTGCAAGCGCTCTACTTTGCCTGCAGGCATTTCTTCTTCAATCAATCCGTCAAAACCCTGTTCAAGGGAACGAAGCGCTTTTTGTAAGGCTTCCTTAAAAGTGCGAGCAATGCTCATCACTTCTCCGACTGACTTCATTCTAGTGTTTAAAATTTGGTCCGCTCCTGGAAATTTATCAAAATCCCAGCGGGGTATTTTAACTACCAAATAATCAAGAGCAGGTTCAAAAGAAGCGGGGGTTTCCCGGGTAATGTCGTTAGATAATTCATCCAGGGAATAACCTACAGCCAGCTTAGCAGCGATTTTAGCGATGGGAAAGCCAGTCGCCTTTGAAGCCAGGGCCGAGGAACGCGATACTCGCGGATTCATTTCCACAACCACCATGCGGGCAGTTTCCGTATCCATGGCAAACTGAATATTACAACCGCCGGTTTCCACCCCGATTTCACGCAGGGCCCTGATCGAGGCATCACGCATCATCTGGTATTCATGGTCGCTCAAGGTCTGGGCCGGGGCCACGGTGATGCTTTCTCCGGTATGCACACCCATCGGGTCCATGTTCTCTATCGAGCAAACTACTACAACATTATCATTGCAGTCGCGCATTACTTCAAGTTCATATTCCTTCCAGCCCAAAATCGCTTCTTCCACCAGGACCTGCTTTATAGGACTGCTGTTTAGCCCGGCAGTAACCATCTTTACCAGGTCCTCTTCAGTATGGGCAATACCACCTCCGGACCCGCCGAGGGTAAAGGAAGGGCGAATAACCAGGGGATAGCCCTTTTCAGCGGCAATCTCAAGAGCCTCTTCAACACTTTTTAAGTGGGTGCTCTCAGCAGATTCCAATCCGGCCCGTTCCATAGCTGCCTTAAAGAGGTCCCTGTTTTCAGCGCTCTTGATCACATCACAGTTAGCTCCAATTAATTCTACGCCGTATTTTTCCAGGTAACCGCGATCAGCCAGTTCCACGGCCAGGTTTAAGGCTGTTTGTCCGCCTAAAGTGGGCAGTAAAGCATCCGGCTTTTCCTTTTCAATCACCCGAATTGCCGCCTCCATGGTCAGGGGTTCGATATAGGTTTTATCGGCCATAGCGGGATCGGTCATGATGGTCGCCGGATTGCTGTTAATTAAAACGATCTCATAACCTTCTTCCCGCAAAGCACGGCAGGCCTGGGTTCCCGAATAGTCAAATTCACAGGCCTGGCCAATAACAATCGGCCCCGACCCGATCAGCAATATTTTTTTCAGGTCTTCTCTTTTAGACATTACGGCCAACCCCCCTGGCATCATTATTTTCCATCATCTGCATAAACTTGTTGAATAAGTAGCCTGAATCGTGCGGCCCCGGAGAAGCTTCCGGGTGATACTGTAATGAAAACCACTGCTCTTCTTTATTCTCCATACCTTCCAGGGTGCCGTCATTGAGATTTATGTGAGTGGGTACCGCTCTTTTCATTCCTTCTTCCAGGCTGACGCAGTAACCGTGATTTTGCGCGGTAATATTAACTTTTCCGGTAGCCAAATCACGCACGGGATGGTTCCCCCCGCGGTGGCCAAAAGTAAGTTTAAAAGTGGACATTCCGAGAGCCAGGCCGAGGAGTTGATGTCCCATACAGATGCCAAAAATCGGAACTTTGCCAAGAAGGGCCTGGATTTCGGGAACCACACCTTTTTGGACCAGCGGATCGCCGGGCCCGTTGGATAAAACTACTCCATCTGGTTTCATCGCCAGCACATCCGAAGCTTTAGTCCGATTGGGAACCACGGAGACCCGACAGCCGCGGAGGGTTAAATGCCGCAGAATATTATATTTCACTCCAAAATCATACACCACCACGTGAAAACCGCTTTCCGGGTAAGCCCACGAAAAAGAATTAGGGTTGGAAACCTCGTCGACAAGATTGCGCTTGTCAATCTCTTCGTTGGCCAATAATCTTTGCAAAAGCACTTCCGGATCCTTTTCTTTAGTGGAAATTACTCCTTTCATGGTACCCGCCCTGCGCAGGTGCAATGTGAGAGTCCGGGTATCAATTCCTTCCACTCCAAGGATACCGTGACGTTCAAAGTACGCACTTAAAGATTCCTGCGACCGCTGGTTACGCGGTCTCCTGCAGCATTCCTTAACTAAAAGACTCTCCACCTGGGGAGAGTTCGATTCCATATCATATTCAGTTATCCCGTAACTGCCGATAATGGGATAAGTAAAAGTTAGTAATTGGCCCCGGCAGGAGGGATCGGTGATCAACTCCTGGTAACCGGTCATGGCTGTATTAAAAATTACTTCCCCAAACACTTCTCCTTCACCGGAAAAACTATTTCCCTTCGTCGTGAAGCCGTCTTCAAGTACCAGTAGCGCCTGCAGGTTTATTACCTCCCTCTAAACCGGAAAAGCTAGTTTAAGCCCATCCGGCAACAGTAATTCTAAATAAAAAGGTATTTTTATAATTATAGCGGTTTTAAAAAAAATGACAAGTAAGCAGAGCCGCTGCGGAACAATTTTTTTATAAAAAATAACCTGATTTACGCCAAATATGTAGACCAAAATTTATTCTGATTGATCTTTGTTAATTTATGTTGACAGATGTTGTAAAAAATTTTACGATAATTTTATGAAGAAGGACCTAGAAATACTGCTTTGCGACCTTGATGCTTTTTTTGCTTCCGTGGAACAGCTCGACCATCCTGAATTAAAGGGCAAAGCCCTTCTGGTAGGCGGCGACCCAAAGGGCAGGGGAGTGGTTTCCACCTGTACCTACGAGGCCAGAAAATACGGGATCCGTTCGGCGATGCCGATGAAAAGAGCCCTGGAATTGTGCCCCCATGCCATTGTTCTGCGGGGCAATATGCCTCGCTACAAAGAAATGTCAGGGATGGTCCGCCAAATATTTGAACGTTTCACCCCGGACATTGAATTTATTTCCATCGATGAAGCTTACCTTGCTGTCAAAGAGGGAAGTGGTTTAAACACTGCCTGGGAAATTCACAGAGCCGTCGGGGAAGAGCTGCACCTGCCGATCAGCGTTGGGGTATCGGTGAACAAGCTTCTAGCCAAGATCGCCTGTGAACTGGCCAAACCTAACAATGTAAGCACGTTATGGCCCGGCGAAATAAAAGATACACTGTGGCCACTTCCGGTACGCAAACTGCCAGGTGTGGGCCCGGTAACAGAAGAAAAACTGCTTGCCTGGGGAATTGAAACTATCGGAAACTTGGCCGCTTACCCTGAAGAAACCCTGGCCGGCCTTTTCGGCGAACATGGACGGGTAATGGCTCAATATGCTCAAGGGCTTGACAACCGGAAGCTTGAATGTGAACACGAGGCAAAATCAATCTCTGAAGAAACCACTTTCGCTGAAGATATCTTCGACCCCGAATACCTTGGCGCAGTAATATTAGAACTGTCCGCCGGGGTAGGCTACCGGCTGCGAAAAGCAAAAATATCTGCAAAGACGATTACTATAAAGCTGCGCTACAAAGATTTCAGGACCATAACCAGGAGCAAAACCATGCCGGAAGCCGTCCACAGTGACTTCGACATTTACCGGGTAGCCCGGAAACTTTTTCAAAACCACCGGGGCAATCCACCCTGGCGCCTGGTGGGCGTGCAGGCCTCCGGATTTGAAGAAGGCACTCAGCTTTCTTTGTTCACTTATTCCCGGGGTGAGCAAAGAGAAAAAGAACTAATGCAAATCAAAGACCGCTTAAGGGATAAATATGGTTCTGAAGTGATCTTCCAGGGGAAAAAATTGACCGGAAAAAATAAGCCACAAAGGCCTGAATAGACTTTAGCAATAAATAAAAAGTTTTGGGAAATTATTTGCTTTCCCCAAAACTTTTTTCATGGTGCGCCCGGCAGGATTCGAACCTGCGACCCTCTGATTCGAAGTCAGCTACTCTATCCTGGCTGAGCTACGGGCGCAAATATATAGCTGATTTTGTACTGTATATTTAAGCATAACCGGTAAATATAGTCAAGGATATTCCCTTGCAGGATCACCGGTAAGTTTTCAACCTTAAATCCTAAACTTTATTTCACCTGGTAAGTTTAACTGAATTCGGTAGGAAAATTGCCAGCTTTTATTGAAGACACAAACGAAGCCATTACAACGAGGAGGATAGAAAATGAGCCTACAAGAAATAATTAAAATCGGAACATGCGGCTTTGGCGACTTCAAACCCCAGGCAGGATGGCGGGAACAGTTTGCGAGCAAACTCGCTGCATTTAGCGAGACCCTGAAACTTATGGAAGTTAACAATACCTTTTACCAGCTGCCAAAAGTGACTACCTGCTCCCGCTGGAAAGAAGAAGCCGGGGCAAATTTTGAATTTACTATAAAGGCCTGGCAAGGATTAACCCACCCGGTTAACAGCCCCACCTGGCGAAAAAGAAAGGATAAATTGACCGAAAAACAGCGAAAAGAACTGGGTAATTTAAGACCCAATGACTCAGTTTTCCAGGCCTGGGAGGAAACTAAACAGTGCGCCGAAGCTTTGGGAACATCTGTTTGTATTGTGCAAACCCCGGCCAGCTTCGGCTGCACCAGGGAAAATCGTGATAATATGACCAAGTTATTTACCGATATCGGTCGCGGGGGAGTTTCCATAGCCTGGGAACCCCGGGGAGATTGGCATCATTACCCGGAAGAGGTTAAGGCTATTTGCGATCAGCTTAATTTAATCCATGTAGTTGACTTGATGCGGCGGGAGCCGCTTACTCAGTCCTCAACAGCATATCTACGGATGCATGGATTGAACAAAAAAGAATATGACTACGACTACGATTACTCTACAGAGGAACTCAAACAGCTTGCTGGAAAACTACATAAATTAGCAGAAACTCGCAGCACCATTTACTGCCTTTTTAATAACCTTAATATGCATAAAAATGCTATGGAACTAAAATATATCCTCGCCAGGCAGTAAACCATTCCTTAGCGCATGCGGGTAAACAAAACATTTAATGATGCTTACGCCTCTGGAGTCCGCATTTTCAGCAAAGCTTCGGTTTTTACAAAACACTAACCCAGGCCGGCAT
>JAWODD010000024.1:0-13375 GCA_046483445.1 Bacillota bacterium
TTCCGGTTTTTTCTTTAAACTGCGGTAGGTGTTTAAAATAGCGTTTGGGTCCGGGTAGCCCATTGAAATGCAGATCAGCAATTTTTTATCCGGGTTGATGCCGAGGAACTCCTTAATTTCCGGGGCGTACCCGGTGACAGAGGCCTGGATAACGCTTCCTATTTCCTTGGCGTGGGCTGCCAAAAGCAGGCTCTGGGTAAAAAGGCCCATATCAAAAACCGACCATTCTCCCAGCGAGCCGTCCATGTAAAGGAATACGGCGCAGGGAGCTCCGTAAAAATCGAAGTTTAACAGGCGTAACGCTTCCCGTCCTTCCGTGTCATCCTTTTTAATACCTATTGTTTTTAGTCTGCGGGCGCCATGTTCGTGCTTGCGCCTATCCATTTCTTCCGGCCAGGGAGGGGGAGCGGAAACATCGGGATTGGTAGGGGCATTTGTTTTGGCCAACTCCAGCAGTTTGTCGGATAACTGATCTTTCTTATTGCCGGTAACCACGGCCATTTCCCAGGGTTGAGTGCTCATATAGGTGGGGCTGTTGCTTGCCGCTTCAATCACCTCTTTTAATACTTCCCCAGGGATGGGATCAGGCTTGAAAGCGCGGTAACTCTGCCTGCTTTTTATATTTTCCAGGGCTTCCATTTACATTACCTCCCTTTGACTTTTTTTATTATTCAATGTCCACAAGAAAATACCTGCTAATCCAGCGGCAAACTGTCAATTTTCCTTGTCACTGTATTTGTCGTCCAGTTTTTTCTTGAGCACTTTTTCGATTTTTTGGGTATCCCTGATCCTCAGTTGCTTTGTATGGGCTGCTTCGATCCCCCGAACCAGCGAAAAGGTCATTAAAACCAGGATGATCGCCAGGGGTAGGCCGGCACTGGTTACCGCCGATCTTAATACCTCCAAAGCCCTGTCACCGCCGATTAAAAGGAGGGTGGCGGCTAAAAGGCCTTCCATACAGGCCCAGAAGACCCGCTGGGCTACCGGTGATTCAATTTTTCCTCCGGAGGCTATTTTATCGACAACCAGGGAACCTGAGTCTGAAGAGGTAATAAAGTAATTGATGACCAGGGCGGTGGCTACTATGTAGACTATAACCCTTAAAATATCAACTGCGAAGGGTATGTTTAAAAAAGTAATCAGTTCAAATAAGGCTACGGGAAGGTTGTCCCGGACTATTTCGAAAAGAGCTCCGTCGTAAACTTGGTTGATATTGATTGCTGCCCCCCCAAAGACAGTAAGCCAGAAAAAGGAAAGCAGTGAGGGAACCAGTAGGACCCCGATAATTAATTCCCTGACCGTGCGCCCAACCGAGATCCTGGCAATAAACATCCCTACAAAGGGGCACCAGGCGATCCACCAGGCCAGGAAGGGGATGGTCCAGGTGGCCTGCCACTCGCTGCCATTTATGGGGAGGAAGGAAGAATACTGGACCAGGCTGCTAAAATATACTCCCAGGGAGTTAGAAAAGAGACGGATGATGTAGGCGCTTGGACCCAGGATAAAGACGGCCATCATGAATAGAAAGGCCAGGTACATATTAACCATGGCCAGAGTTTTAATCCCTTTATGAATACCCAGGACAACCGATACAATTGCCATCAGGGTAACTAGCGCTATTAATAAAACCTGGGTCCAAATGCTTATCCCGATTCCGAGCAGGTAGTCAAGGCCGCTGTTGATTTGCTGAACTCCGAGGCCAAGTGAAGCAGCCAGGCCAAACAGTACGGACAGGACGGCAAAAGTGTCGATGATGTCGCCTATAACTCCGTAGATTTTATCTTTGAATAAAAAGTAGAATACCGAGCGCAGGGATAGAGGCATGTTGCGGTTGTAGGCGAAAAAGGCCAGGGCCAGGGCCATCAAGGCGTAAATTCCCCAGGGGTGTAGGCCCCAGTGATAAAAGGTGGTGGCCATGGCTGTAAAAGAGGCATTGGAGTGACCGAAGATAGGAGGTTCTTCGATAAAGTGGGTCAGGGGCTCACCAACCGCCCAGAACATCAGGCCAATACCCATGCCGGCTGATATTAACATCGAATACCAGGCGAAGTTTCCAAATTCTTTTTCGCAGTTTACCCCGCCAATCCGTACATTGCCCAGTCTTGATAAGGCCAGGAAAATACAAATCATGACAATGAAATTACTGGATAAAATGAAAACCCAGTCAAGCTGCCGGGCGATAATTTCCTGAATTAAGATGGCAAAGTTATAAGCCTGCTCCAGGTTCAGAAGTGCATAAAGGCAAATTGCCAGAATAAAGGCCCCGCTGGCGATAGTAACAATTGGGTTCATGTCCAGGCCAAACTTTTTAAAATTCCGTCCTTCTATTTTATCAGTAAGTTCCTGGCTGCATTTATTATCCAATTACAGAGCTCCTCCTTAGCCGCATTTATCCAGAGATCTATTTTTTAACCAGTTTACAAAATAACCCGGAAGCTTCAATATGCTCAAGTATCCGCACTTTTTCTACTTTACATGAGAATTCCTGATTCGTCAATGAGCTTCTGAGATCAGTTTGTGTAAAGGTTTAGTAGGTAAAACTCCCGTAAATTATTTTGTATTAATCTCGGCATTTCTTCTTTGTGCTTTTAAATTTGAGAAATAGCCGCAGTAGAGGCTGTGCGTTATGTGGACAGCGCGTTTTTTGCGTTGTCCAAGCTTTTGTGGAATCTGTGGTTAACTCGTTAGAGTTATCCACCAGAATCCACATAAGCGGCATATCCACAGCCTGCTTTCTAAACCAAATGGGTTTTAGCAAACCAGCTTTAGGCCATAGCTATGTGTTTCTTCCCGGGCGGCCAGGCGCGCTTTATAAGGGGCGCGCCTCAGGCCGCCCTTTGGCTCGGTTGTTAAAAACTACTTTAAGCTGAATCTTCTATTTTGGCAAGCTCCCTTAAAATATATTTAATCCAGGGACGAGAAGAATGCGGCCCGGAAAGAGCCGGCATTGATGTGCTGAGCCAGGCTTCGAGATCTTCTTGCTTGTCTCTTGATGTTGTTTTAAGTACCGGCTCAAATTCTAACAGCTCCTTGATGGTATCCTTCTTCCCTGAGATATAGCTGTTTAATTCACCGTTGGCTTTGGCCGCCAAGAGTCGACTCATCCGGTTTGCACCAGTGGTTGTCCACCGCGCCCCTATTCTTTTCATCCGGCGGGTAATTGTATGCCTGACCTGGCCTTCAATGGTTCCCAAACGTTCTTCTTCCGGTAATTCGGCTATACCTCCCCAGTTCAAAAACAGGTATTTCTTTAAATCTTTTACTCTTTTTCTCCGCGCTCCTCTTGACAGCTTAATGTTTTTGTTTAAGGCCTCAATCACTTTCTCTAAATCTAAAGCCGCTATCCCTGAACATACTTCTTCGTAGCTCTCACTGCTAAAATTTAAGGCCTCACAGAGACGTTTACGCAAATGGAAAGGATCTAAGTGGTAGCTTGAATTAGGGAAATGTTCCGTGCCCTTTTTAATCCATGGTGCACCGTCCCCGCCAATGCGGGTTTGCTTCACTTTCTCAAAATCCCACTTTTGGCTAAATACACAGTCAGTTTCTTCCCAAATTCCTTCACCATTAGTCAACCCGGCTACTGTAGTCTTGTTAACCAAGCATTTTTTCTTGCCTTCCTTGCCTTCGTAGCCAACTACCAGTTTCAAACCCAGATTTTTCTGAGGCCCTCTTTGCTGCTTTACACAAACTTCATCTGCCTCAATGTTAAGTACTTCTGTTTCTTCTGTTCCCTCAACCGGTTTGCCTCCTTCGAAAACTGCTTTTCTCAAGGTAGCCGCTTCATTAATCGCTACTTCTCCGGATTCTTTTAACACCTTCCAAATACCCATCGCACTGATAGTGGGAACTAAATATCCCATCACCTTGGCCGCCCGCCTAAAGGGCATCTCCGTGCCTAAATCCAGTGACATCTCCATTAACCTGTTGCTCATTCTCTGTCGGGGCCCCAGCCCCAAGTTTTGATCAAGTAAGATGTGATATTTTCCTTCTTGATCACAATACAAACGACGCTTAAACGTAATTTCTCCAAAACTGGCCAAAAGGGTTCGCTCTCGTTTACCAACTACCTCTAAACCTCTTTCTTTTTGAGCTAATAACCTCTGGTCTATCTCTTCTAATGCTTCAACAAATAACTGACCCGCTGCCTGCTGCGACAGCTTTTGAATCTGTTCCTCTAATTGCGAAAAATCCTCCGCTTCTTTTAATGCTTCAAAAATTCCTTGCGCTAAAAAAAGGACTACCATGATTACCTGACGAATTTTAAACATTGAGACCTCTGCTCCTTTCTTGGGAGTTCGGCTACTACACCGTAAGAGGTCTCTTTCTATTTCAAACCTCTAATTACCTACTTGAAACCTACCTAAAGTTTACACTACCCTGAGATCAAAAGGGAAATAGACGAATTTGTGCAGATACTGCCCTTCGTTTTGGGGCCGGCGCTTTGACAACGCTTAGTTCCAGGATATCCTGGGGTAATTTACGCACATTCATTTTGGTATTAGACGGGATTTTTAAAATGGCACCTGCTTCGTAGTTATGATTGTCCTGTTCATCCAGCTGAATGGAAAGTTTTGCTCAATCATGTAAAATCCTCCTTTTTGTTTGCTTGGGGCAAATCTTTTGCTCCTATTTTGAAAGCCTGGAAGGTTTTGGCCCTGCTTTTCCATATGGATAGTCCCAGGCAGATGGCCAAAAATGTTATTTGATAGCTTAAAAGTTCGTCTTTTTGTGTGGGTAGTGAATCAACTCGCAAATAAATCATAGCCCAGGGTCACAAATCACAAAAAGAAGAATCTTGCCCTAAATTAGGTATTGATTTTTTGCATCTAAGGATATATAATAACTAGTGATTAAAAACAAATAGTTGCCTTCTTTTAAAATTACAAACACCTAATTATGGGTTTTTAGCATGAAAGGAGGGTTACACTATCATGTGCTGTGAAATGCCTGTAAGGCAAGCGTCTTCTCATCATTGCTGCTATCATCCGCAAGGCCGGCGGTTCTTGACCCGGGATGAAGAGATTGAAGAATTGAATAAGTATATATCTGATCTCAAAAAGGAATTGACTGCTGCTGAAGAACATTTGAAAAGATTAGAATAAAAAAATCTATGTCGTTAAACAACTCCGAGAAAGTCCCAGGGAAGAGGGGGTGAAAATAGTGGAGGCTATACGAGCTAAAAACTTAGCCAAAAAATATGGAAGTGTTAAAGCGGTGGACAACATCAGCTTTGATGTTAAAGAAAAAAGTATATTTGGCTTTTTAGGACCCAACGGGGCAGGTAAAAGTACTACCCAGCGCATATTAACCGGAGTTATATACCCTGATGCTGGAAACGTAGAAATCATGGGGCATTCCTTGTTTGGGCAGCCCATCAAAGCAAAACAGAAAATAGGGGTAGTGCCTGAACAGGCCAATGTTTATGTAGATTTAACTGCCTGGGATAATTTAAAGTTTATCGGCGAAATTTACAATATGAAAAAAGAAGAAGCTAGCAATAGAGCAGAAGAATTATTAAAATTGTTTAATCTGTACGAAAAAAGAAATCTAAAAGCAAGGGGTTTTTCAAAAGGGATGAAGCAGCGCCTGCTTCTTTGTATGGCTTTACTGAGCGATCCGCTAATATTGTTCTTAGACGAGCCTACTACAGGATTGGACGTGGAAAGCAAGCAGGTTATCAGAGAGATGATCCGTGATTTTCATAAAAAGGGTAAAACTATTTTCCTTACTACTCATGATATCGAAGAAGCAAACATGCTCTGCGACGAGATAGCGATTATTAACCGTGGCAAAATTGCCGTAATTGATCGTCCTGCCGATTTAAAACAGGCCATACAGAAGCTTAACTGGCTGGAAGTAGCCTTTGACGACAGGGCACCTGAAGAAAATGAACTAGCCAGGTTAGATGGGGTGGAGCAGGTGAAAAAAAGCGGCGATAGCTTTATTCTGTACACTTCCCACCCCGGAAAGGTTATACCTTCTCTAGGTAAATTAATTGAAACCCAAGGCTTGGAACTGGTTTCCCTGCATACCCAGGAACCTGTTTTAGAAGAAGTGTTTTTGCATTTCATTAATAATGAAGATGTTTAACAGAAAGGAGCATCGGCAATGAGCAGGATTATAACTGTGCAGATTGCTGTAAAAAGAACCTTGGCTATTTCTAAAAAGAATGCCAAGATTTATTACATGAAGTCTGCAGTAATAATTTTCGGATTGCTCTTTCCTGCTGTAATGTTTTTAGCTTTTACCATAGGCAGGGATATGGAACCGGCACAACTTACCCCGAGTATTTTAGGTGTGGCGGTCTTGTTTGCCGCTTCAGCAGTAGGGCCTTTGATCTCTCCCATGGAGCACATGATGAAAACTTATGAACGTATGCTTACTGCCCCTATTTCTCTGTGGAACATTACTATGGGCGATATAATTTCTGGTTTTTTGTTTGGCCTGTTGATATCTATGGCCCCTTTATTAGTAGGGTGGCTGATTTTCAATACACAATTCACGTATATTATCCCTTTAATTATTGCATTATGCCTCGCTATTTTTTGTTTTTCGGCTTTAGGCTCTCTGGTTTCGGCAATGCCCACCGATATGCCACAAAATGCAATGATGTTGGCGAACTTGATCCGTTTTCCTTTGATTTTTATAAGTGGAGTTTTTATTCCCTTACGAGAAATGCCCACCTGGGCTCAAAGCCTGGCTCATATTTCACCTTTAACCTATGCTGTTGATCTGTTCCGCTGGAGCATGGGAGGAAGTAACTCTATTAATATTTATTTTTCTTACTTTATGCTAATAGTTTTTACAATTATCTTTGTCTGTTGGTGTAAAGCAGCACAACAAAAAAGTATCAAGATACTTTATTAAAGTAACAGTGGGGTGGTGGCGTATAATTTAACTGAAGAGCGATTTATAAATAAATTTAAGCATGAAATGAGAGGCGTTTGTTGTTATTTGGCATCTCTCACTTTTTTAGTTATAGTTCATAAGTAAAAAACTAGAAGGAGGTTATGAGGGTGTGTGAGAATGAAAATAACTGCGGCCATGATCACGGATTAAAAAAATGTAGTTGCAGAGAACAGACCTTGAAACTTGAAGGGTTTTTAGTCCCCTGCCTGCTGCTTTTGCTTAAGGAAAGCTCCGCCCATGGTTATCACTTGATTGAAAGGTTAAGCAAGTTACCTTTTCTTTTTACAGTTCCTGACCCGGCGGTAGTTTATCGCCGCCTCCGTTGCCTTGAAGAAGATGGCTTTATTGAATCACGGCTTGAAGAGGGAACAGGAGGGCCTGCTCGCAAGGTTTATTCCTTAACGAAGGAAGGGGAGGCCTACCTTCAAGATTGGGTGCCCATAATTGCCGCCCAGAAAGAGTCTCTTGGTGGCTTTTTAAAGATATTTAAAGATATTGATGATCGTGGACAGTAAGCCGACTTGAGATTCATGGGAAGGAAAAGGTTTGAATGTCCCTGGCACCGTCGTTCCCGGGTTAATTCATGTTTTGCATTGCCGCTATTGCGCTGGGGGTTGCCGCCGCTGCTCTCGATGCTTCTATAAAGTATGCCCCAAGTCTAAAAGTTCATTTTAATGTTACAGAACTGCTCAAGAAGAGCATCGGCGAGTCAATAATTGAATAATTTAACCAGGTTTTTCCTGCCCTGGGGACTGAAAGTTTTGTTTGCAACCAATTGGATTACGACAAAAGTAAATAAAGTGTCTATTTTTGGGTAAAAAGAACTTATGTTATATGGTTCTATAAAATCTTCTTTGAGAACCTTGCCAATAGATAGCGTTGCGATTCCAGTTATCACTGTTGCCTCTCTAATGATAATCTGTAATTTTTACATTATAAGCATTTCCTTCCTCAAACCGAAGGATAATTGCCACTGGTTATCGATCCTGATTGACAAGAGGATCAAGTTCTTCCTATACGCGAAACAGGTATATCTGTCAAGACGGCCTGACGCTGGGGCTTGGGCAGTAACTGATAGCGTCCTCTTTGCAGTTTGTTGAACAATCGAGGCAGACCAGGCAATCTTTTTTATTGATCGTATACTGTTTATCATTTACTCCGACTGCATTTGCCGGACACACCTTCTTGCATATCGCGCAGCTGGTGCATTTTTCCTGATCGATGGTCATGCTGTATATGGCCGTTGTCGCCGGCAGCCTCAGGATTGTTCCGTACGGGCACAGATAACGGTGCCACAGTTCTTCCGGAAAGAAGAAGGTCAGGATAACGCCAATGGCGAATAATGCCGGCAGGATCGGTATTTGCTCCCCGGTAACCATGCTGATGATGAAGGTGGCTATAAACAGGGTAAAAACCAGGTAACGGATCCAGGGTTTTGTTAGAGCCTGCGGTGTTTTTTGACCCTTGACGCCCATTTTTTTCTTAACCCAGGTTACCCCGCTCATCACGGTGTTGATCGGGCAGATCCAGCCGCAGTATATTCTTGAGAGCAGCAGGGCCAGGATTACACCCAAGAGAAACAAGCCCATCCAAAGTTGAACCCGACCGGTTCCGACCAGGACCAGGAATAGGCCCAGGAAGATAATCTGAACTATTAATTGAAATTTGTTTTTCATGGTTCAAACATCCTTTCCGTTTACGTTTGTCTAGAGTATACTCTGAAGTGGAGCGTAAAAAAGTTACCGATGTAACTAAATTACAACTAATTGGGGTGGTTATGATTAAAATTGAACAGTACCTTGATGCCCTGGTCGGTTTAAATCTTTTTAAAGATTTCTCCAAAGAAGAATTAAAGAATATATTTAGTTTCTCCAGCTATAAGATCAAACACTTTGGGAAAGAGCAAATAATTCATTTGCAAAATGAAGTATGTTGGGCCATGGATATCATTCTGGCAGGCAAAGTGGCCGTGCAAAAAATTGATGAAGAAGGAAACATTCTGACCATTAATGTTTTTTCAGTGCCAGATGTAATCGGGGCCCACCTGGTGTTTTCAACCAACAACTTCTACCCGATGACCGTTGTTTCCGAGGCTGATACGGTTATCCTTAGCCTGCCCAGGGAATTTATTATTGAACTTGGCTACCGTAAACCCGATTTCATGGTGACTTTGCTGGGAACAGTTTCCGATCGGATGCTAGTGCTGGCGGATAAGATCAGAGCCATATCCCACAGAACCATCCGTCAGCAGATCACAGCTTTTTTGACCTACGAGTTCCATCTTCAGAAAAACCCGGTGATTAAGCTAAGCTATTCCAAGAAGGAGCTGGCGGAAAGATTGGGAGTGCAAAGGTCTTCTTTAAGCAGGGAGTTAAATAAAATGCGCAGAGAAGGCCTGCTTGAGTATGATGCCTGGACGATTGCCATCAGGGATTTAAGCCTGGTTAATGGTTAAGAACTATAACGATTCGAATTTTCGAGAAAATAATCCACAACCCGGGAAGCAAAACCGGTAAAGCTTCCAGCATTTACTCCTCGATCAGTTAGGTCTGGATCAAAAATCATACCTTGTCTCTGAGGTAGTTTTTTAATTTTTGGTAGTAGTTTTCATGGGGACCGATCATGATCAGCTCCAAAGTTTTAGGATCGGGAAGGTGATAAGCCAGCAGGTAAAACTGGTTTTGAAGCTACAGCCTTGACATTGAATCAATATAGATTTGCAATATCGCTATACGATATCGATATAAGTAGCCTATCATGGAAAACAAAATTTTAAGGAAACTGTTTTTGAGCTTCATCCAGGCCCATATTCTCTGTCATGCCAGTAAAGGGCCGGTTTAAGGTGTCTGCATGATCGAAGAACTAAAACGCCATGGCTACAAAGTCAAACACAACTTCCCTTACTTCATCGTAATAGATCATCGGCTTGTTAAACTCGTCAAGGATTTTCAGGCCGTAGCTGACCGGTCCGATGCTCTGGTCCCGAATATACTCGTAGCGCGATAAATCCTTTTCCAAAAAGCGGTGAAATACTACCGAATATTCAGGGGAAAGGCGAAAGAACTCTTCCTCTTCCCAGTGGGGCATATACTCTTCAAAATCCTCGTAAAATTTTTCGATGGAGAAACTGACTATCCGCTTATACGGATCAATTATAATGCCGGGGAAATGTTCTGAAACCTGGGCGTACATATCTTCGAGAAAGCTGACTTTCGGCAGCTGGGGCCAAAAAGGAATGTCTAAGCTTGATGCCAGCTCCAGGGCTTTCTCTACGTCGCTATGGGGCATGATGCCCATAGCTGTTGTTTGGCATCCACCTTCAAGTTTCATCTCTTAAATCACTCTCCTTCATCAAGCAACCTTCTTTCGCCAGTTAGCTGCTGCAATTTGATAATATCCTGGGCCACTTCAAGAGTGCCCAGGTATTTGCCGTTTTAATCCCGGACGGCAAAAAAACATATAAACCATCTTGCCCTGCAGGTTGATCCAAAACTCAGCGCTGTCCCGGGTGCCCTCTTGAATGACGAGAGGATTTTCTTCACCTGATCCACGCTCAGGGGCGGATGGCAGTTATCCCCGCCACAAGATAAAAACGGCGGGGATAACCAGTTTCTCCTACTATTTAAGAGTGGCCGCCAGGTCTTCTTCCGGCGTTTTAATGGGCATAATATTGAATTTATCAACCAAAACGTTTAAGACATTGGGAGTAACAAAAGCGGGCAGGCTGGGACCAAGGCGGATATTTTTCACGCCCAGGTGCAGTAACGTCAGCAAGATGACCACAGCCTTTTGCTCGTACCAGGATAAAATTAGGGAAAGCGGCAGTTCATTTAGCTCTACATCAAATGCTTCGGACAGGGCGGAAGCTACCTTGATCGCCGAATAGGCATCATTGCACTGTCCCATATCAAGCAGTCTCGGAATCCCGTCGATATCGCCCAAATCCCGGTCGTAGAAACGGTATTTGCCGCAGGCCAGGGTGAGGACCAGGGTGTCGGAAGGAGTTTTTTCCACAAACTCGGTATAATAGTTGCGGCCAGGCTTGGCCCCGTCACATCCTCCGACCAGGTAAATGTGCCTGAGAGCGCCGCTTTTCACTGCTTCAACAACCTTGTCGGCAACTCCCAGCACGGCATTGTGAGCAAAGCCAACTTTCACGCTGCCTTTATCCTCATCCTGATCAAACCCGGACATGGCCAGGGCCTTATCTATTACTTCACTGTAGTCGTCGCCGGCAATATGTTTCGCCCCCGGCCAGCCAACCATTTCGCGGGTGTAGATATTATCCAAGTACGAGTCTTTTGGCTTCTGGATGCAGTTGGTAGTCATTACTATCGGGCCGGGGAATTCGGCAAACTCCTTCTGCTGGTTTTGCCAGGCGGTCCCGTAATTACCGTAAAGGTGGCTAAACTTTTTAAGCTCCGGGTAACCATGCGCCGGAAGCATTTCTCCGTGGGTATAGACATAAGATTAATTAAATCTTAGCATCTGCTCAGCCACTATTAGGCCGTTGATTAAATAACCTGAAATGAAAACTCTTTTCGCAGATCGTTCAGGCGGGAATTGTAGTGGCTCAGCTTCGGCCCTGCCCCTGGGCTTCCTTCGCGATGAGCTCATCATAAGCAATCCTGGTTGAAACCGCATACTTTATGCAGCGACCAACCAGGATTTAATTAACTGGGTTGCGATGAGTCACACACTTTGTGGGGCAGGTGCCTTGACAACGATTAATTCAAGAGTTTCCTGATGCAAATTGCGAACGTTCATCTTGGTGTTGTAAGGGATTTTTAAGATAGTGCCTGCATCATATTCATGGTTATCCTGGTCGCCTAGTTGAATTGATAAAGTTCCCCTCAGAACAGTCATGTAAAGATTAGAGTTTGAGTAATGTTCCGGCAATCCTTCGTTCTGATTAAAAATCATGTGCATGTAGTGCAGATTGTCGTCCATAATCATTTTTTCCACTGTTTTTTGGTCGCCTGAAGTCATTTTAAAGTTTTGTTCAATCATTTAGATTCCTCCTCTTTGTTTGGCTGGGGCAAATCTTTAGCTCCAACCAGTTTTTCTATCACATAGCCGATGATGATCACTGAGATCAGGGTTAAGATAAACCTCAAGGCGGTGAATTCAGGGCCGAGAAACTGGGCTTCGGCGATCAGCTGGGGAATTTTTATGGCCGCCCAGGCTCCAAGGAAAATAACTATATTGGATAAACGGGCTCCTTTTTGCATCAGTGAACCGGCCATGGGAAAAGCGATATAGACCGGGCCGGTGGGGATTGTCCCCAGGATAAAAGAAATAAGGACTCCTTTAAGGCCGGTACCTTTTCCGATCAGGGCGGTAATTCTTTCTTTGGGGACCCACACCTGCAGCAAGCCCATCAGGATAAATACGGGAGGGATGATTAGGACCATTTCCATGATATAATCCTGGGCCACTAAAACAGACCGCTGAGCAATATCGAAACTCCAGGCAGCCAGGGCCAGGTAAATTGCTGCCAGCATTAATGGCGCTTTGAATTTAGCGATTACCTTCATCCTAAGATCACTCCCATAATTACGGCGATAACCAGGGCGGCAAGAAAGCTGAGGCTGTTACGCAGCAAGGTAAACTTTTTTCCCAGGGCATTAATTTCCAGGGGCGCAGTAACAGTGCCGACCATGACCAGGGTGGTTATGAAAACCGCCACGGTGGTCACTGTGGCCCCGGAAGCAAGCAGCGAACCGGCCAGGGGAAATGATACCAGGGCGGGGATCAAGGTCACTGCTCCAAAAACAGCCGCAGCTGCTGTGGCCATTAACCCGGCTTCGTCGCCGACAAGTCGCGAGATGGTTTCAGGCGGCAGGATGCCCAGGATTAAGCCGACCACCCCTACAATGGCCAGCAGGCTCGGCGCCATATTCCACAAAGCTTTTGCTCCCATTTTGAAAGCCTGGACGGTTTTGGCCCTGCTTTTCCATATAGACAGACCCAGGCAGATGGCCAAAAAAGTGTAAATAGTTATGATAGTGGTCATTTACATCCCTTCCTATTAACCGTTAGAAATGTTTTTTATTCATACTGCATGGCCAAAACGACCAGGCGGGAATTGGCTATGATCTGCCGGGTCAGATCGGGCTCGATCTGGACCATTGAGCCTTTTGTAATGTCATGTTCTTGCTCAGAGGCCAGGACTTTACCCTGCCCTTCGACAATGTAAAAAGCGGTGCTGCGTTCCATCACGCAGGGTTGCACTTCCTGGCCTGGTTCAAAGGTGATCAAAAGCAGCTTAAAATGTTCTGCTACGGCCAGCTCTTTTTTGATAAAGTCTGAGGCGGAAAATTCTTTTAGGTCTTCAAGGTTTGTTACCTGCACTAAAAACCCTCCTTTAGAAGCTATACGATAATGATTAACGCCGGATACTTTATAATCAACAGTAACTGATAGCGCCCTCTTTGCAGTGGGCCGAACAATCGAGGCAGAC
>JAWODD010000058.1:0-16590 GCA_046483445.1 Bacillota bacterium
ACCGCCGGAGAAACTGCAGAGGCTGAAGAACCTGCAGAGGCCGAAGAACCTGCAGGCAAAAAAGAATGGTATGTTGTCCATACTTATGCCGGCTATGAAAAGCGGGTTAAGACCAATTTAGAACGGCGGGTGGACTCTATGGAGATGAAAGATAAAATCTTTCGGATCATGGTGCCCACGGAAAAAGAAATAACCAGCCGCGGCGGTCAGAAGAGGACTGTGGAAAAGAAAGTTTTTCCCGGTTATGTCCTGGTGGAAATGGTTATGGATGATGACTCTTGGTATGTTGTGCGCAATACCCCGGGGGTGACCGGGTTTGTTGGTCCCGGGTCGAAACCGGTTCCTTTGAGCGAAAAAGAAGCCAATCATATCCTGCGTCAGGTCGGTGTAGTTGAAGGCAAGCCGCGAATTGATATTGAGATAAACCAGTCTGTCCGGGTAGTCAGCGGGCCCTTTAAAAATTTCGAGGGGAAAGTTGAAGAAATTAATGAAGAGAAAGGCACTATTAAAGTTTCCGTGTCCATGTTCGGACGCGAAACCCCGGTGGAACTTGAATTTCACCAGGTTATAAAGTTTTAATTACGGCTGTACGGTCCGCAAGGTAGTTACAGTTGGGAGGTAAAGTAAATGGCCAAGAAGAAAAAATTACTCGCGATGGTAAAGCTGCAGATCCCTGGCGGAAAAGCAACCCCAGCACCACCGGTTGGTCCGGCCCTGGGCCAGCACGGGGTAAACATTATGGCTTTCTGCAAAGAATTCAACGAGCGTACAGCCGGCAATGCCGGCCTGGTTATACCGGTTGAATTGACGGTGTATGAAGATCGCAGCTACAGTTTTATTACCAAAACGCCGCCGGCAGCAGAGCTGCTTAAAATAGCGGCTGGTATAGAAACCGCTTCCGGAGAACCCAACCGGGTTAAAGTTGCCACCGTTTCCCGGGATCAGGTCAGGGAGATTGCCCAGCAGAAAATGGAAGATTTAAATGCTTATGATGTAGAAGCTGCTACAGATATTATTGCCGGCACTGCCCGCAGTATGGGCATAGTTGTCGAAGGTAATTAAAAGAGATACCGGTGCCGGTCTGGCCGCCGGTTGAAAACCAGCTGAAGATAAAAAATTAGTGGGAGGGCGCTTTTATGGCGCCTGCAAAACCACGGGAGGTTATCTATAAAGATGGCAAAGAGAGGTAAAAAGTATTTAGAAGCGCGTAACCAGGTTGATCGCTACAGCAGGTACGACCCTGAAGAAGCTATCCGCCTGGCCCAGGAGTTAAGCAGCCGTGCATTTGATGAATCAGTGGAACTGGCTGTTCGTCTCGGGGTTAATCCCAAGCATGCCGACCAGCAGCTTCGTGGCTCAGTGGTGCTGCCGCACGGTACCGGCAAAACTGTACAAGTGGCGGTTTTTGCCAAAGGTGAAAAAATGAAAGAAGCTGAAGAAGCGGGCGCCGATTATGTCGGCTCTGACGATTTGGTAGCCAAAGTCCAGGAAGGCTGGCTTGATTTTGATGTTGCTGTAGCCACCCCTGATATGATGAGTTCGGTTGGGAAGCTGGGGAAAACTCTTGGTCCGCGCGGAATGATGCCCAACCCGAAAAGCGGGACGGTAACTTTTGAAATTGAGAAAGCAATTAACGAGATCAAGGCCGGTAAGGTCGAATACCGCACTGATAAAGCCGGTAATGTCCATGTTCCCCTTGGAAAAATTTCATTTAGCCGGGAACAGCTGGTTGAAAACTTGCATACGGTAATGGATGTCCTGGTCAAGGCCCGTCCGTCTGCCTCTAAAGGCCAGTATATCCGAAATGTTACTGTAAGCTCGACCATGGGCCCCGGGGTTAAGGTTAACCCGGGGGTTGCAGCAAAGAGTCAAGGCGGGATTTGATCAACTAAATTTTAACAGCAAAATACGGTTTTTCCGTAGACGGCAGGCACGAAAAATAGTTTAATGGCCTTTAAGGCCGCCTGTCATAGGAAAACGCTTGCCTGGTATACGCCTGATTATGTTTTAGGACTATAACGGGGTTTTCTGTCTGCGGAAAGCCCCGTTTTTGTTTATGCTGTAAGGAGGTGAACTATTTGACCACCAGAGAAGCTAACAGGAAAGCCAAAGAAAAAATGAAGGAAGAAATTAAAGAGGCGCTTACGAAGGCGGAATTGGTCGTGGTTACCGATTACCGGGGGCTCAATGTCCATAAAATAAATGACCTGCGTGGGCAGTTGCGTAACGAGGACTGCCAGTTTCGGGTCACCAAGAACACCATAAACCGCTGGGCCTGCCGCGAAGCCGGTTATCAAGCACTGGAAGAGCTGTTTGAAGGACCTACGGCAATAGCGTATGCCGAAGGCGATCCGGTTGCCGCAGCTAAGATATTTAATGAATTTACCAGGGAAAATGAAAGTCTTGTTATCAAGGGTGGAATGCTTTCCGGGATGATGGTAAATCCGGGACGGATCAAGGATCTCGGTGAAATACCCTCCCGCGAGGTCTTGCTGTCCAAGGTTGTTGGCGGCGTCCAGGCTCCCCTATCAGGCCTGGCCGGCGCATTAAGCGGAACCCTGCGCCAGCTGGTTGGAACCATCGATGCGGTTCGCCAGCAAAAAGATAGCGCGTAATTAATAGATAAAACTTAAATATAAAGGAGAATTTTGCAAATGGCTGAGAGCAACAAGGTAAATGAAATTTTGGAAATGATTAAAGGGATGACCGTTCTGGAACTTTCCGATCTGGTCAAGGCTCTTGAAGAGGAGTTCGGTGTCACCGCAGCAGCGCCGGTAGCTGCCGGCCCTGCTCCCGCCGCAGAAGGAGCCGCGGAGGAAGAGGAAAAGGACGAATTTGACGTTGTCCTCACCGATGCCGGCGAGAAGAAAATCCAGGTCATCAAGGTAGTCCGCGAATTGACCGGACTGGGCCTGAAGGAAGCGAAAGCAATGGCCGATGAACTGCCGAGCACCGTGCAGGAAAAAGTCAGCAAAGAGGACGCCGAAGCAACCAAGGCTAAAATCGAAGAAGCCGGCGGCGTAGTCGAACTGAAGTAAGCTGATAAATTAAATAAAAGGGGCCAAGCCCCCCTGAAAAATTTACCAGTAATAAAAAAGCCCTGCGGGATAAAACTCGCGGGGTTTTTGCAAACTAACCTTGTGAGGTTGTTTCTGTTCAACTTAATTGATTATGCCTCGTTCATAGCTTGTGGCCTGGTGCAGGGATAACCTGGATACTCCCTGTAGCGGTTAGGGCCAAAAAAATTTTATGTTTACACCCGTTGACACTGCTGCACCCTTGTGATAATATTTGAAGATGTCTAGTACTACCGCTATGTGCTTTTTGAGTGTGATTTAAATAACCTTCTCAAGAAAGAAATTAATACCCATAGGAGAAACAGAGGATTACTGGCTGTTTTAAATGCAGCGTCGTCCCGGTTTAAATCATAAACCAGGTATCACAGGGGAGTGATTTTTTTAATGTCCACTAGTGTTAGAACCGGCATCAGACAAAGAAAGTCTTTTGCCCGTATAAACGAAGTTTTAGACCTGCCGAATCTGATCGAGGTGCAAAAAAGTTCTTTTGACTGGTTCCTTGAACAGGGATTAAAAGAAATATTTGACGATTTTTCGCCGATCCAGGATTTTACCGGCAACCTTGTCCTGGAATTTTTCGAATACTCTTTGGGAGAGCCGAAATATTCCGTTGAGGACTGCAAGGAGCGAGACGCTACCTATTCCGTGCCCTTGAAGGTAAAAGTGCGGCTGATTAACCAGGATACCGGTGAAGTCAAGGAACAGGAAGTTTTTATGGGCGATTTTCCGATGATGACTGAAAACGGTACCTTCATTATCAATGGTGCCGAAAGGGTGATCGTCAGCCAGCTGGTTCGTTCACCCGGGGTCTATTTTAAGAAACACCCCGATCCTACTACAGGAAAGGAACTGGTAAACGCCACGATTATTCCTAACCGCGGGACCTGGTTGGAATTTGAGACCGATGTTAGCGAAGGAATTTATGTGCGCGTGGACAGAACCAGAAAGATTCCGGTAACTGTTCTTTTACGGGCAATCGGTTACGGAACCGATCAAGAAATACTAGAATTGCTGGATCATGACCCTCGCCTGCCAGAGATGCTCGATAAAGACCATACCGATTCGGTTGAATCGGCACTGCTTGAAATCTATAAGCGTTTACGTCCCGGTGAACCCTTGAACGCGGAAAATGCTCGCTCGCTTTTTGATTCACTTTTCTTTGACGGCAAACGTTATGATTTTGCTTATGTAGGCAGGCATAAGAGTAATAAAAAACTTTCATTGTCCAACCGCATTTACGGGCATGAGCTGGCGGAAGACATTGAAGATCCGGTTAGCGGGTCGGTTCTTTACCGGGCCGGAACAGTTGTTGACGAAGCAGCGGCCGAAACTATTGATGAAAAAAACCTCCAAAAAGTAAGGATCAATTATCGAGATCGCACTCACCTGGTAGTTGGCAACGGTGGAGTAGACCTTTCGACCAGGCATTTGGTCACCAGCGATATAATTGCCACCGTCAACTACATTTTGAACCTTTTTGACGGTATCGGTTACCCGGACGATATTGACCACCTGGGCAACCGCCGTCTGCGCAGTGTGGGTGAACTCCTGCAGAACCAGTTCCGGATTGGCCTTTCCCGCATGGAAAGGGTTGTCCGGGAGCGGATGACCATCCAGGATGTGGAAGCAATTACACCTCAGGCTTTGATTAATATACGGCCGGTAATTGCTTCAATAAAAGAATTTTTTGGCAGCAGTCAGTTGTCCCAGTTTATGGACCAGACCAATCCACTGGCTGAATTGACCCATAAACGGCGCTTAAGTGCTCTCGGTCCCGGGGGGTTGAGCCGGGAGCGGGCCGGTTTTGAAGTGCGCGACGTGCACCACTCCCACTACGGCAGAATTTGCCCAATTGAAACTCCGGAAGGTCCGAATATTGGGTTGATCGGTTCACTGAGCACTTATGCCCGGATAAATGAACACGGTTTTATTGAAACCCCTTATCAAAAGGTAGATAAAGAGGAAGGAAGGGTAACTTCAGAAATTGTTTACCTGACCGCCGATGATGAAGACCGCTTTGTTATTGCCCAGGCTAACGCTTTGCTTGATGAAAATGGCCGCTTTGCCAGCAACCGGGTGATCTGCCGTTATTACTATGATACGGTGATGCGGCATCCCAACGAAGTTGACTATATGGACGTTTCGCCAAAACAGCTGGTCAGTGTGGCTACAGCACTAATTCCTTTCCTGGAAAATGACGATGCCAACCGCGCCCTGATGGGAGCAAACATGCAGCGTCAGGCCGTGCCTCTTTTGCAGACGGAAGCTCCTTTAGTCGGCACCGGTTTGGAACACAAAGCTGCGGTTGATTCAGGGGCAGTTGCTGTGTGCCTGGCCGATGGTGAAGTGGTCTGGGTGAGCAGCAATGAAGTTATAGTGCGCCGCGATGATGACAGCGATGATTGCAATTATGACATAAACGGCCGCACCAGGGAACGCTTTGCAACGGACCGGCGTCCCGGGTTTGCCGGTGCTCTCGATATATATTTCCTGCAGAAATTCAAACGTTCCAACCAGGGAACCTGTATAAACCAGCATCCTGTGGTCGAGCGGGGCCAAAAGGTAAAAGCCGGTGAAGTTATTGCCGACGGAGCCTGCACCAACCAGGGCGAACTGGCCCTGGGGCGCAATGTGCTGGTGGCTTTCCTGCCCTGGGAAGGCTACAATTATGAAGATGCTATCTTGATCAGCGAAAAATTGGTTAAGGAAGATACTTTTACTTCCATTCACGTTGAAGAGTATGAATCTGAAGCAAGAGACACAAAATTGGGGCCTGAAGAAATTTCCCGGGATATCCCGAACGTCGGAGAAGAAGCCTTGAAAGATTTGGACAACCGGGGCATTGTCCGGATTGGTGCGGAAGTGAGGGCCGGCGATATTTTAGTCGGTAAAGTTACTCCCAAGGGAGAAACTGAACTAACCGCCGAAGAGCGTTTGCTCCGGGCAATATTTGGTGAAAAGGCCCGTGAAGTCAGGGACACCTCCCTGCGTATTCCCCACGGGGAATCGGGGATTGTTGTCGATGTGAAGGTTTTCAACCGTGAAGAAGGCGATGAGCTTTCTCCCGGAGTAAACCAGCTGGTCAGAGTTTACGTGGCCCAGAAGAGAAAAATATCCGAAGGAGACAAAATGGCCGGTCGCCACGGCAACAAGGGGGTTATCGCCCGAATCCTTCCGGAAGAAGATATGCCTTTCCTGCCAGACGGCAGCCCTCTTAATATCGTGCTAAACCCACTGGGAGTGCCCTCAAGAATGAACATTGGGCAGGTATTGGAAGCTCACCTTGGCTGGGCTGCCAAATCGCTTGGGATTAGCATAGCTTCTCCTGTATTTGACGGTGCTTCGGAGCAGGATGTATTTAAGTCCTTTGCAGAATCCGGCCTGCCCGAAGACGGCAAAACTGTTCTTTATGACGGGCGAACCGGTGAGCCTTTTGATGAAAAAGTAACTGTGGGTTATGTTTATATGCTTAAACTGGCTCACCTGGTAGACGACAAGATCCATGCCCGTTCCACCGGACCATATTCGTTGGTTACGCAGCAGCCGCTGGGTGGCAAAGCTCAGTTTGGCGGACAGCGTTTTGGAGAAATGGAAGTATGGGCCCTTGAAGCTTACGGTTCCGCCTATACCTTGCAGGAGATCCTGACCGTTAAGTCCGACGATGTGGTCGGAAGGGTTAAAACTTACGAATCGATTGTCAAGGGAGAAAACATCCCTGAACCGGGTGTCCCTGAATCATTTAAAGTACTGGTAAAAGAACTGCAGAGCTTGTGTCTTGACGTTAAGGTGCTCAGCGAAGACTCGGGCGAAGTGGAAATCAAGGAAGGCGAAGATGAAGGCGATTACAGGCGCCTTGACGTAAATATTGAAGGAATGGAATCCGATGAAGAGGAACTGGATAGCTTCATTTATCAGAAAGAAAGTGCGGAGGAAGAGCAAACTGAAGAAACAGAGGAAGAAGGCCATGAAAGTGATGAAGGAAGCCAAACAGAAGAAGAGGTTTCCGAGGCTGCGAATTTACAACAGGAAAGTGTAGAGGAAGTTTCTCTCGACCGGCTCGAAGATGAAGAACGCGAAGACGATGATGATGAGAGCCTGAATGATTCAGATACGAATACTTCCTCCAAGAGAAAAAATATAGATGAAGATGATCCGGAAAAATCTAAAGAGCCGGAAGAAGATGAAGAAAGCATCTACTAGCAGCGCAGGTTGAACCTGGCGAAAGGAGAGATCTTTTTGTTAGACGTTAACAATTTTGATGCTTTAAAAGTGGGACTGGCATCATCCGAACAGATCAGGGCCTGGTCAAGGGGTGAGGTTAAAAAGCCGGAAACCATTAACTACCGCACCCTGAAGCCTGAGAGAGAAGGGCTTTTCTGCGAAAAAATATTTGGCCCACAAAAAGACTGGGAATGCCACTGCGGGAAGTACAAAAGGGTCCGCTATCGCGGAATTATTTGCGATCGCTGCGGAGTAGAAGTAACCAGGGCCAAAGTGCGACGTGAAAGAATGGGGCACATTGAACTGGCTGCCCCCGTGTCCCACATTTGGTATTTCAAAGGCATCCCCAGCCGGATGGGGCTGTTACTGGATATGTCCCCCCGGGCCCTGGAAAAGGTGCTTTATTTTGCCTCTTACGTGGTTATTGATCCCGGTGAAACTTACCTGAGCGACAAACAACTTTTAACCGAAGGGGAGTACCGGGAATATTATGATAAATACCAGGCTTTGTTCAAGAGCGGCAAAGGATTTAAAGCTGAGATGGGAGCAGAGGCGATTAAAAAGCTTCTTGAGCAGCTTGACCTGGAAGAGATTGCTCTTGAAATGCGCGAAGAACTGGCCACTTCCAGCGGTCAGAAAAAAATCAGGGCAATCAGGCGCCTGGAAGTAGTGGAAGCCTTTCGTCAGTCCGGCAATGATCCTGCCTGGATGATCTTGGAAGGGATCCCGGTTATTCCGCCCGACTTGCGCCCGATGGTGCAGCTTGACGGTGGTCGCTTTGCCACCTCGGACTTGAATGACCTTTACCGGAGGGTAATTAACCGGAACAACCGCTTAAAGAGACTGCTTGATTTGGGCGCTCCCGATATTATCGTCCGCAATGAAAAAAGGATGCTGCAGGAAGCCGTTGATGCTTTGATCGACAACGGCCGGCGCGGTAGACCGGTAACCGGTCCCGGGAATCGTCCGCTTAAATCTCTGAGCGATATGCTTAAAGGAAAGCAGGGGCGCTTCCGTCAGAACCTGTTGGGCAAGCGGGTCGATTATTCCGGCCGCTCGGTGATTGTGGTTGGACCGGAGTTAAAATTGTATCAATGCGGCCTTCCCAAGGAAATGGCCCTGGAACTTTTCAAGCCGTTTGTAATGAAGCGCCTGGTCAGCGAGGGGCAGGCTCACAATATCAAAAGCGCCAAACGGATGGTGGAAAAAGTGCGTCCTGAAGTTTGGGATGTGCTTGAAGAAGTGATTAAAGATCATCCGGTGCTGCTTAACCGGGCTCCAACCCTGCACCGTTTGGGTATTCAGGCTTTTGAACCGGTCCTTGTAGAGGGACGGGCCATCCAGATTCACCCGCTGGTTTGCGCCGCTTACAACGCCGACTTTGACGGTGACCAGATGGCGGTCCACGTGCCGCTATCCGCCGAAGCGCAGTCTGAGGCGCGCTTGTTAATGCTTTCGGCCAATAATATTTTGAATCCGAAAGAAGGAAAGCCGGTTACTACTCCCACCCAGGATATGGTCCTTGGTTGTTATTACCTTACTTTCGAGAAAACGGGAGCCAGGGGTGAAGGCAAAGTCTTTCCCGATCCCGAAGAAGCGGTAACCGCCTATAATCTGGGATATCTTGATTTGCAGGCCCGTATTTTTATCCGCGCCGGTGGGTTTAAGGGCCGTGACTTTGTGCGCCGTAAAAAATATCTATTGACTACGGTCGGGAAAGTAATCTTTAACGAGGTTTTCCCCAAAGATTTTCCATACATGAACAATGCCGATTTTGCGAATTCCCTGCCTGAAGAATGTTTTATACCCTTTAAAGAGTTTAATCCGCAAAAAGTGTTGGAGGAACAGCCTCGCAATAAGGCAATTAAGAAAGATTTCCTGGGAGATTTGATTGCCAACTGCTTTAGGATGTACGGCAATACCAGGACAGCTGAGATTTTAGACCAGATTAAAAAGCTTGGCTTCCATTATGCCACCCGCGCCGGGCTTACTGTGGCGGTAAGTGACATTGAAGTGCCGCCGCGCAAAAAAGAGATCCTGGAATCTGTTGAGGCAAAGGTGGAAGATACCGAACAACAATATGAGCAGGGATTAATTACTGAAAAAGAGCGTTACGACCGGGTAATTGCCCTGTGGAGCGGAGCCAAGGATGAAGTGACAGGCGCCCTGATGAGCGGCCTGAGTGAACTTAACTCAATTTACATGATGGCTAATTCCGGGGCTCGCGGTAACGAATCCCAGATTACTCAGCTTGCCGGAATGCGCGGTTTGATGGCCGACCCGGCCGGAAGGATTATTGACATTCCGATCAGGGCCAATTTTAGAGAAGGATTAACCGTGCTCGAGTATTTTATTTCCACTCACGGCGCCCGAAAAGGATTGGCCGATACAGCGCTTAAGACCGCCGACTCCGGTTACCTGACCCGGCGGTTGGTCGATGTGGTTCAGGATGTAATTGTCCGTGAAGAAGACTGTGGAACCGGGCAATCGATCAGGCTAAGCGAATTCCTGGAAAGTGAAGAGAGCCTGAAGGATGCGGTTAACCGAGTAATCGGGCGTTATACCCTGGAACCGGTTTATCATCCTGAAACTGGCGAGGTGCTGATTGATGCTGACACCCTGATTACCGAGGAACTGGGCGAGCAGATCGTTGAACATGGAATTACTGAAGTTCTTTTACGCTCTGTGCTTACCTGCAAAACCAAGCATGGCGTATGCGTGAAATGCTACGGTCGCGATCTGGCTACCGGTAAAATTGTCAATGTCGGTGAAGCGGTCGGCATTATTGCGGCTCAGTCAATCGGCGAGCCCGGCACCCAGCTGACCATGCGGACTTTCCATACCGGTGGAGTTGCCGGTGATGATATCACCCAGGGCTTGCCCCGGGTTGAAGAATTATTTGAAGCCCGTAAACCCAAGGGACAGTCATTAATTGCGGAAATAGCCGGGGAAGCTGAAGTGATCACCCGCTACAAGCGTGAAATCAGGCTTTCCAATGAACATGGCGAAAGCCGGGTTTACCCGATTCCATACGGGGCAAAAATCAAGATTGAAAATGGCCAGCAGATCAATGCCGGCGATGAGCTTACCGAGGGTTCGATCAATCCCCATGAGCTCTTGAAGGTGAAAGGTGTCCGGGGAGTCCAGTTGTACATGCTCAAAGAGGTGCAGTGGGTTTATAAAATGCAGGGTGTCGATATCAACGACAAACACATCGAAGTTATCGTGCGCCAGATGCTTAAGAAGGTTAAAGTTGAAGATCCCGGTGATACAGACCTGCTCCCCGGGGGTATGATGGACAACCATGTCTTTGATGAAATCAACGCCAGTGTAGTGGAAGAAGGCGGCCGTCCGGCAGTAGCCCGAGCGATGCTGCTTGGCATTACCAAGACTTCGCTGGCAACTGAATCCTTCCTGTCGGCGGCTTCGTTCCAGGAAACCACCCGGGTTTTAACCGAAGCTTCCATCAAGGGGCGTCATGACCAGCTGCTTGGTCTTAAGGAAAACGTTATTATCGGGAAATTAATTCCGGCCGGCACCGGGATGAGCCGTTACCGCAATATTGATGTAAAGTCGGTCGGTCAGGAATATGAACCGGAAAAACCGAAAAAACCGGCAGAAGCCGATCTTGGCCTTGATTCTGAAGAAACGGCGGTTGCCGCCAGCGGTGATCAGAAACCGGAAGGTTTGGAAGAGGACCCGGAAATGTTTGAAGACTAGGTGATAATAAAAGTAATTTTTTAATTGACAAGGGTAGCATACGGTGTTAAAATCTTAAAGTGCGCCTAAGCATGGGCATGCAGGAAGGGTTATAAAACAAGGTAGGTGAGCCTTTCCGTTGGGTGAACGATTACGTAAAGCTAGAGGCAAAGTAGTTGGGACCAAACAAACTATAAAAGCCCTGGAAAAAGGAGAAGCGCTCCAGGTTTATATTGCCGGGGATGCCGATGAAAAAGTGATTCGGCCCGTGGTTTCATTATGCGGGGAGAAAGAAGTCGAACCGCTATATGTGGATTCGATGGGAGAGCTGGGCAAAATGTGTGGGATTAAGGTGAAGGCAGCATCTGCTGCCATTACCGAAGATTAAGGAGGTGGACTGATGCCGACTATCAACCAATTAATTCGTAAAGGCCGCAAAGCGGTAGGCAAGAAAAGGACTTCACCGGCGCTGGAAGGTTCGCCGCAAAGAAGGGGTGTATGTACCAGAGTTTCGACGACAACCCCGAAAAAGCCAAATTCAGCTTTACGTAAGATTGCCAGAGTCCGCCTGACTAACGGAATTGAAGCGACAGCCTATATCCCCGGGATCGGGCATAACTTGCAGGAGCATTCTGTGGTCCTGGTCAGAGGTGGCCGAGTGAAGGACTTGCCGGGGGTTCGTTATCACCTGGTAAGGGGCGCTCTTGATACAGCCGGTGTGGAAAGCAGGGCTCAGGGACGCTCAAAATACGGCACCAAGAAGCCGAAGAAATAGGAAATTATTAAGGAGTGAGTGATGTAAAATGCCTCGTAAAGGCCCTGTATCAAAACGCGACATTATCCCGGATCCGGTTTACAACAGTAAACTGATCACCAAGTTTATCAATAAATTAATGTATGACGGCGCAAGAGGAGCTGCTCAGGAAATCTTTTATGATGCATTTGCGCTTATCCAGGAAAAAACCGGGAAAGACCCCTACGAAGTTTTTGAAACTGCCGTGCGCAATGTTTCGCCTGTTTTGGAGGTAAAAGGCAGGCGTGTTGGTGGGGCTACCTACCAGGTTCCGGTTGAAGTTAATTCACGGCGTAAGAGCATCTTATCGATTCGCTGGATAATAAGTTTTGCCCGTAATCGACCGGAAAAAACCATGGCTGAACGCCTGGCGGCAGAGATAATGGAAGCAGCAAATAACTCAGGCAATGCGATTAAGAAAAAAGAAGACACGCACAAGATGGCTGAAGCGAATAAGGCTTTTGCCCACTATCGCTGGTAATTTTAACAGTTGCAATAATCATTTGTAAGCCAGCTTTACCGGCAAAGGAGATGCCGGGTATTATTTTACAAAGATACAGAAAGGAGGGGTGACATGAACAAGGAAGCAAACTTAAACCTGATCAGGAATATCGGGATAGCCGCCCATATTGATGCCGGGAAAACAACGACTACCGAAAGGATCCTGTTTTACTCCGGCCGGTTGCATAAGCTTGGTGAAGTACATGAAGGCACAGCTACCATGGATTGGATGGCCCAGGAGCAGGAACGTGGAATCACCATTACTTCCGCTGCTACTACCTGCCAGTGGCATGATAACTTAATTAACATTATCGATACACCCGGGCACGTGGACTTTACTGTTGAAGTGGAACGCTCCATGCGCATACTTGACGGGGTGGTTGCCGTTTTCTGTGCAAAGGGCGGTGTGGAAGCGCAGTCGGAAACAGTTTGGCGGCAAGCCGACCGTTATCATGTCCCCCGCCTGGCATATATCAATAAAATGGACGCAGTCGGCGCTAATTTTTACAGTGTTTTAAACCAGATGCGTGAAAGGCTTAAGGCCCAGGCTGTGCCAATTCAGTTACCAATAGGCGAAGAAAGCGGTTTTGCCGGGGTTGTTGATTTGATTAACTTGCGGGCGATCACCTATGAAGATGATTTGGGAACCCGCAGTAACGAAACGGATATCCCTGAAGATATGGAAGAACAGGTAAATAAACACCGGGAAAAATTGATTGAAGCTATTGCCGAACATGATGATGATTTAATGGAAAAATACTTTGAAGGCGAAGCTATTACCGCCGAGGAATGTTATCAGGCCCTGCGCAAAGCCACTTTGTACCACAACCTTGTCCCGGTTTTGTGTGGTTCGTCATACCGGAACAAGGGTGTGCAGCCGCTGCTTGATGCCGTAGTGAGGTTTTTGCCTTCGCCGGTTGAAGTAGGAGCGGTCAAGGGGTTTAACCCGAAAACAGGCGAAGAAGATTTTCGACTTCCGGCTAATGACGCGCCTTTTTCAGCCCTGGTTTTTAAGATTATGGTTGACCCATATGTAGGCAAAATTGCTTTTGCCCGGGTTTATTCAGGGACAATCAAAAAGGGTTCGGTAGTATATAATGCTACCCGGGAAAAGCGTCAAAGAATTAGCAGGTTGATCCGGATGCATGCCAATTTTCGGGAAGAGATCGAGGAAGCGAAAACCGGCGATATTTTGGCCCTAGCCGGGCCCAAAGAAATCAGTACGGGTGAGTCGCTTTGCGCTATGGATAAACCGATTGTCCTGGAAAATATTCAATTCCCCGAGCCGGTTATCTCGATTGCCATCGAGCCTAAAACAAAGGCCGATCAGGATAAATTGACTGTTTCCATGCAGTACCTCGCCGAAGAGGATCCGACTTTTCAGATTCATACTGATAAAGAAACCGGTCAAACTATTATTTCGGGTATGGGCGAACTGCATTTGGAAATAATTGTTGATCGCCTCCTCCGCGAGTTCAAAGTCCAGGCCAATGTGGGCAATCCGCAAGTGGCTTATAAAGAAACTATCAAGGGCGAAGCTACCGCAGAAGGGCGTTTTGTGCGGCAGTCCGGTGGCCGTGGTCAGTACGGTCATGTTAAAATCGAGGTTTCGCCCCTGAATTCGGGTGAGGGATTTGTTTTCGAAAACAAAATTGTCGGCGGAGCTATACCTAAAGAATTCATCCCCGCTGTGGAATCAGGGTTGAAAGAAGCCGCATACAACGGGGTTCTAGCCGGTTATCCGATAGTGGATATCAAGATAGTGCTTGTTGACGGTTCTTTCCACGAAGTGGACTCTTCAGAACTTGCTTTCAGCATAGCCGCCTCAAAAGCTCTAAAAACCGGCCTTTCCAAGGCTAATCCGGTACTGCTTGAACCGGTGATGAAGTTAGAAGTATCTGCTCCCGAAGAATATCTTGGCGATATTATCGGAGATTTCACCAGTCGCCGCGGCCGGATCTTGGGAACGGAATTAAAAGGCGATTTGCAGATAGTCCGGGGGGCGGTGCCGCTTTCGGAAGTTTTCGGCTATGCCACTGAGTTACGTTCTCACACCCAGGGACGCGGTGTTTACAATATGGAATTTTATCGTTATGAAGTAGTTCCGCAGAGTATTGCAGAAAAAATTATTAATCAAAGCGTTGCTTATCAATAGTAGGAGGTGCATTAAGTTGGCGAAGGAGAAGTTTGAACGGACGAAGCCGCATGTTAACCTGGGGACGATTGGCCACGTGGACCACGGCAAGACGACCTTGACGGCGGCGATGACTTATTGTTTGGCGAATGTGGGCTATGCGCAGAAGACCGCATTTGATATGATTGACAAGGCGCCGGAGGAGAAAGAAAGAGGGATTACGATTGCGACGGCGCATGTGGAGTATGAGACGGACAACCGTCACTATGCGCATGTTGATTGTCCTGGTCACGCGGACTATGTAAAGAACATGATTACCGGGGCGGCGCAGATGGATGGAGCGATTTTGGTGGTATCGGCAGCGGACGGACCGATGCCGCAGACCAGGGAGCACATCTTGCTGTCGCGCCAGGTAGGGGTTCCCAATATAATTGTCTACTTGAACAAGGCTGACATGGTGGATGACCCTGAGCTGTTGGAACTGGTGGAGATGGAAGTAAGGGACTTGCTGAGCGAATATGAATTTCCAGGAGACGAGACGCCGGTGGTGATCGGTTCGGCGTTGAAGGCGCTTGAATGTGGCTGTGGCACGCGTGAATGTGAGAACTGCAAGTCGGTATGGGAATTACTGGATGCGATGGATCAGTATATCCCGATGCCGGAGCGGCAGAAAGACAAGCCCTTTATAATGCCGATAGAGGATGTTTTTTCGATTACCGGTCGCGGGACGGTGGTAACCGGCCGTGTGGAGCGGGGTCAGGTTAAAGTGGGCGACGAGGTAGAAATAGTTGGCTTTGATGAACGCCCCCGCAAGACGGTCGCTACCGGGGTAGAGATGTTCCGCAAGATGATGGACTATGCCGAGGCCGGAGACAACATTGGAGTATTGCTGCGCGGGATAAACCGGGAGTCGGTGGAGCGCGGCCAGGTCCTGGCCAAGCCCGGTTCGATCAAACCGCACACCAAGTTTGGCGCGGAAGTATATGTATTGAAGAAAGAAGAAGGCGGTCGCCACACTCCGTTTTTCCAGGGGTATCGCCCGCAGTTTTATTTCCGCACCACCGATGTTACCGGGACCATAAGTTTGCCGGAAGGCATGGAGATGGTTATGCCCGGCGACAATGTGAATATGGATATTGAACTGATTACCCCGATTGCCATTGAAGAAGGAGTGCGCTTCGCTATCCGCGAAGGTGGGCGCACCGTCGGCGCCGGTGTAGTTACTTCGATTGCAGAATAAGCAGGCTGGTTTAACAGCCGGCAGATGGGTTGAGAGGTCGAAAGAAACTAAGAGACTTGCAACCTGTGAGCTTGGAAACTATTAAGGGGCGGGCCAAGGACCCCGCCTCTTCATTGTGCACTATCGTTGACATAGAGAAATATGTTGTGATAAATTATTGTTCACGAGTTTAAAAGACGGGTGGTAAAAGAAAATGCGTGTAACCATACACATGGCTTGCGAAGATTGCAAAGAGCGTAACTACACAACTCAGAAGAGCAAGAAAAACAACCCGGATCGCTTAGAGTTCAAAAAGTACTGCAGTCGGTGCAAGAACCATACTTTGCATAAAGAAACCAAGTAACTTTTTATCTTTAAAAGCAAAACCGCAATCATTACGGTGTTAGGGTTAAAATGAGCAGAATTAAAAAATAGAGGGCTGGTAAAATGGGTATCTTTAAACGAATTAGCAAGTTTATCCAGGAAGTAAAAGTTGAGTTGAGAAAAGTAAATTGGCCAACCAGGCGTGAGTTTAGTGTGTTTTTCAGTATAGTATTATCTGCTATTGCAGTAATCGGAGTATTTTTTTGGATTTTGGACACTGCATTTCTGGCCATACTGCAACTGGTAATTGGTTAGAAGCTATGGATAAATGGATTTAAAGGAGAGTGACGGGCTTAAACTTTAAAGCCCCTCTTATGTACATCGAATCTGATGCTGACACAGACAAAGAAAAAGAACAAGCCCCTGAGGAGACCGCCGGAGAAACTGCAGAGGCTGAAGAACCTGCAGAGGCCGAAGAACCTGCAGGCAAAAAAGAATGGTATGTTGTCCATACTTATGCCGGCTATGAAAAGCGGGTTAAGACCAATTTAGAACGGCGGGTGGACTCTATGGAGATGAAAGATAAAATCTTTCGGATCATGGTGCCCACGGAAAAAGAAAT
>JAWODD010000059.1:0-9724 GCA_046483445.1 Bacillota bacterium
AATACAAACTGCATAAAAATTAATAAGAGGCCAAGAGGTCCGAACAACAAGCTAAAATAACGAAGATATTGCGGCCCGTAAGGCCCAAAGGCGGTAGCAGCAATCCAGGAAAACAAAACCAAAACAAGCAACACTGCTATAGCCAACAACGCATAATATGCCTTCATTTAATCAGCTCCCCTCTTTGATTAATTCCCGATTGCATGGTAAAAATCCTTGCACCTATCTTATAAAATTCTCCACTAAGTTACATGTTTTACCACTATGCCAGGATATATTCCATAATTTTACTTTACCAAAAGATAACAACGGGGATCTTCAGCAATCAGCAAAAAGGAACTTGCCTCAGTTTTGGCTAGCATACGGCAGTATGGATAAATATTTGGGGGTTCTTTGCCATTGTCTTTTATCTTAATATATTTTAGAATGTAAATAAATTGTAAACTTTTTGTAAACTATTTGTAAACACAAGGTGAAAACTTTGCTTCAAGTCGCGCCAAAATTTAAAAAGAAAAAAGAGCAAACATAAAGGTTTGTTAGTCAAGTTAATCTTCTTGATGACCTGGTGCCCTATATTTCCAGCAAACCGGCCCTTTCGCCCCTGCCGGTCCCAAACCGGGTAAAAGTGCAGTAATCAAATAGAGAGGAATTTATTCAGTGTTTGTTTGCTCCTGCTCCGCCTGATTGATGGAAAGGGCGATGCGGCCGCGTTCTTTATCAATGGAAAGAATCTTCACCGGGACCACCGCTTCTATCTGCAATACTTCCAAAGGATGCTTAATATAACGGTCTGCAATTTCTGAGATATGGACCAGGCCATCCTGGTGGACCCCGATATCCACAAAAGCGCCAAAATCGACAATATTGCGGACGATACCCATTAAAGTCATTCCTGCTTCCAAATCATCAAGTTCGGTCACCGCTTGCGAAAAAACCGGCCGGGGCAGATCTTCCCGGGGGTCGCGGCCCGGTTTGCGAAATTCTTCCAGGATGTCCTTAACAGTCGGCTCCCCCGCTTCCAGGCGAGCGGCCAGATTTGCAATTTCGTGATCTTCCCGGACTGGAACTTCTTCCATTCTACCAAGCTGTTCCGGACTGACCTTAAGTTCTTCCATAATTTTTCCAGCCAGTTCGTAAGATTCCGGATGGACCGCACTTCTTTCCAGGTAATTGCCGCTGTCAGGCAGGCGCAGGAAGCCAGCGCACTGCTTGAATACTTTCGGCCCCAGTCCGGATACGTCAAGCAGTTGTTCCCTGGAGCTGAAAGCGCCGTGATCGTTGCGACAATCGACAATTTTTACCGCCACATTGCTGTTAATCCCGGCTACATAAGATAAAAGCGCCGAGGAAGCGCTGTTCAAATCAACCCCGACGCTGTTTACACAGTATTCCACTGTACCGGTAAGGGCCTTATCGAGCTCCTTTGCCGGCATATCATGCTGATACTGTCCGACTCCAATCGCCCTGGGATCAATCTTAACCAGTTCCGCAAGGGGATCCTGCAGGCGGCGGGCAATCGATACTGCACTGCGTTCGGCGACATCAAGATCGGGGAATTCTTTTTTCGCCGCCGGGGAAGCCGAATAAACACTGGCCCCGGCTTCATTAACGATCGTGTATTCCACCCGCAGCTTATTTTCTTTGATCAAGTCGGCAATAAAAACCTCGCTTTCCCGGGAAGCAGTACCATTACCAATGGCAACGCAGTCAATGTTGTATTTGTTTAAAAGCTGCAGCACTTTTTGGGCCGCTCCTTCGCGATCATTGCGCGGCGCAGTAGGAAAAACAGCTGCAGTCTCCAAAAGCTCCCCGGTTTCTGACACGCAGGCAAGCTTACAGCCGGTGCGATAACCCGGATCCCAACCCAAAACGCACCGATGCCGCACCGGGGGAACAAGTAACCTTTTCTTCAGGTTTTCTTTAAACACCACCAGGGCGCCATCCACCGCTTTATCCAGCAGATCCTGCCACATTTCTCTTTCCAGGGAGCCGTGAATCAACCTCCTGTAGCCGTCCTTAACAGCTTCTTTAACCAGGTTGCTGCAGGCTTCGTTTTGTTCCGGGGTGATATATTTTTCAGCGATCAAGCTGATAATTTCTTCTTCAGGCACCGTAATGTTTAAATCAAGCACCTTCTCTTTAACCCCGCGATTAACGGCCAGGACCCGGTGCTGCTTGATCTTGGCCAACGGCTCGCTGTAACCGTCGTAATCATCGTAAGTACTTACTTCGGAATCCGCTTTTTTATGGATCTCCACCGATCCCTTTTGCCGGTAAAACCGGCGCAGGCTTTTGCGCACTGAAGCGTCATCTGAAACTATTTCAGCAATAATGTCGGATGCTCCCTGCAAAACCTGATCAACATTTAAGAGATCTTTTTCAGGGTCAATATAACTTTGCGCTTCCAGTAAAGGGTCCACCGACCCTTCCATTACAGCCCGGGTCAGCGGTTCAAGGCCTTTTTCCCTGGCTGTTGAAGCCCTGGTTTTTTTCTTTGGCCTGAAGGGACGGTAGAGGTCGTCGAGTTCTGTAACTGTGGAGGCCTTTTCGACCTGCCTTTGCAATTCTTCGGTAAGCGCGCCCTGGGCCTCGATCAGGCGCAGGACATCTTCACGCCTTTCTTCAAGGTTGCGATATTGCTTCAATTTTTCCTCCAGCAGGCGCACTTCTTCGTCAGTTAATCCGCCGGTCATTTCCTTGCGGTAGCGGGCAATAAATGGCACTGTATTGCCTTGATCAAGCAGAGCAGCCGTCTGGGCAACCCTGCTTTCTGATATATTCATTTCTTTACTCAAACGTTTATAAATCTGTTCCTGCATATTATTGATAACTCCTATCCCAATATTTGCCTTAATATGCTCCCGATCACCTTGTTTTTCCCTTATAATTCAAAACAAAGTCTAAACCGGGACAATTAAGCTTAACTAATTCTCCTTGGGCTTTTCCAGGGGAATTCCTTCTTTGCACATGGGACATTCTTCCGGATCATAGGATTCAATTTCCATGACAAAAACTGAACTTGTTGACAGGCCAAAATCAACTTTGCCGGAGGAACGATCAAATATAACCGACACCCCTGCCGGCTCGGCAGCCAGACTGCGCAATAGGTCGATCACCTTCTGCACCGAACCCCCCGTGGAAACCGCATCTTCGACCACCAAAACTCTTTCACCTTGATCAACTTTAAAACCGCGCTTTAAAACCATTTTATCTCCGTCCGGTTCAGCATATATTGCCCGGGCCCCCAGCTGACGGGCCACTTCATAGGCCAGAATTACCCCACCCATGGCCGGACCAATAACGGTTTCGATCCCCTGTTCCCGAAATGGAGCAGCCATTTTACTGCCTACAGTTTCTACGTACTCCGGGTACTGGAGCAGCTGCGAGCACTGCATAAACCGGTTGGAATGCTTGCCCGAAGTAAGCAGGAAATGCCCCTCCAGGATCACTCCCGTTTCTGCAAACACCTTTTTAGGATCATCTAACCAGCTGTAGATGTGGCCGTTATCTAAGCTATCACTCATCACCCAACCCCATTTCCTGTATTATATTTCTTACAGCGGAGGCCGGATCTTCCGCCCGGGTAACCGGACGCCCGACAACCAGGTAGTCGCCGCCCGAGCGAATTATTTCCCCCGGTGTTGCCGTCCGGAACTGGTCTTTCCGGTCGGTTCCGGCCGGTCTAACCCCTGGGGTAACTGTTAAAAACGATCCGGGTATATTCCGCTTGATTGAAGCTACTTCCAGGGGTGAGCAGACTACCCCGTCAAACCCGCATTCTAAGGCAAGATTGGTAAGTTTTTGCACTTTCTCATCTAAATCAACCAGGCAGCCGGTTTCAGCCAGGTCTTGTTCATTTAAACTGGTCAGCACTGTTACGGCAAAAAGAAGGGGCCTGTTGTTTCCGCTTCCGGAAAGAGCTTGCAGGGCTGCTTTCAGCATGGCCCGTCCGCCAGAGGCATGAACATTAACCATCCACACTCCCAAAGAAGCAGCCTGTTTAACGGCACCGGCCACGGTATTTGGAATATCATGGAATTTTAAATCTAAAAAAATGCGGTGCTTTAATGCCAGCTCTTTAACAAATTCCGGCCCGCCGGCCATATAAAGTTCAAGGCCAACCTTGAAACCGACCCCCAGAGGAGCAAGTTCAGCGACCATATTTTTTGCCTGCACTGGATCCGGGTAGTCAAGGGCTATAAGCAAGCGCTTTTCAGCGGGTTCCATTTTAGTTTTCTCCTTTCTGCCCGCGGGCAATCCCTTCAATTTCAGTTAAAGATTTATAGCCTTTTTCCTGCAGATAACCGGCCAGCCCCTTATTTATTTCCCCGGGCAATCCGGGATTATAGAAAAGCCCAGTGCCAACGGCCACTGCCCTGGCCCCGGCCATGATAAACTGAAGGGCATCAACTGCAGAATTAATGCCCCCCATGCCCAGGACCGGAATCTTGACTGCGCCGGCTGCCTGCCAGACCATTTTTAAGGCTACCGGCATAATGGCGGGACCGGAAAGTCCCCCAAAAGTATTGCCGAGCAGTGGTTTTTGCTCTTCAGTATCGATCAACATTCCCGCTAAAGTATTAATCAGGGTAAGACCGTCCGCCCCTGCAGCTTCCGCAGCTTTGGCCATTGTGTTAATATCGGTGACATTAGGAGACAGTTTAATAAAAAGGGGCAGTTCAGTTTTCCGGCGCACCTGTTCCACCAGTCTCGCAGTCACTTCCGGGTCGGTGCCGAAGGCCATCCCTCCCGCTTTGACATTGGGACAGGAAATGTTAATTTCAAGGCCTTCAATACCCTCTTTTCCGTCAAGACGGGAGGCCACAGCGGCATATTCATCAACGTTGCAACCAACTACATTGACAATAATTTTGGTCCCGCTATCTTGTAGCGCCGGCAGGTCCTCTTTCAAAAAGTAATCCAGACCCGGGTTTTGCAGACCGACAGCATTCAGCAGGCCGCAGGAAGTTTCGACCAAACGCGGCGGGGGATTGCCCGCCCACGGCTCAAGCGAAACGCCTTTGACTATAATAGCCCCTAAATCTTTGAAATCAAGGAGTTCCCGGTATTCATGTCCGTAGCCGGCGGGGCCGGAAGCAAGCAGCACCGGCTTTTTCAACTTGATTCCGGCCAGGTCTACCTGCAGATCAACATTGCCGCTTTCTTGATAATCAGCCTTGCTCATCGAAAACAACCTCCTCCACAGGGAAAACCGGCCCGTCTCTACAAACTCTTCGGTAGCCCTTTGTAGTATTAATTACGCAGCCCACACAGGCGCCAATCCCACAGGCCATCTGTTCTTCCACCGAAACCCAGGCCGGGATACCATAGCGAGAACCCAAATGTTTAACTGCAGCAAGCATACCGCAGGGGCCGCAGGAAAAAATGGCCGAAGCCTTTTTTATTTTCCCGGCAAGCAGGTCCAGGGCAGTACCCTTTTCTCCCCTGCTGCCATCCTCAGTGGCTTCCAGGACTGTTAGCCCGGGCAAATCAAGGTCACCTGAAGGGCAGGTGAGCAGGGAAGCGGTAGGAGCCCCGTAAATCAGAACCCGTTCTTTCTCAGTTGAAGCAGCCAGGAAAACCAAAGGAGCAATTCCCACCCCGCCGGCAACAAGCAAGGAGCCTTCCGGCATGGCTGGAAAACCGTTTCCCAGAGGGCCGAGCAGAAGCCAGCTGTCATGTTTTTTAGCAGCAGCCAACATGGAAGTCCCCGGCCCCTTAATCTCTATAAAAAAACTTAGTTCCCCTTTTTCAGGGTGAGCATTAAAAATGCTAAACGGCCGCGGCAGCATGGACCGGTGCCTGGAAGGCATGTATACCTGGACAAACTGCCCGGGACGCGCTTTACCAGCAATTTCCGGAGCTTCAAAGCTCAGGCGGCAGAAGCCGGGAGCAACCGTTTCCCGGCTTAAAACCCGGCCCTGCTCAATTTTAAATTCCGCCCTTGCAGGTTTATTCAGTCAAAACACCTTCCTTCATCGTAACCCGACCCCCGACTATGGTATAAATCGGGGCCCCGACCAGGCGACGCCCGGCAAACGGTGTGTTTCGCGACTTGGAATGCCAGGAGTCCGGATTAACAATAAAGTTGCGGTTTAAATCCATTATCGTCAGATCAGCCGGGCTTCCCTCTTCTAAGGTCCCGCCTGCCAGCTGCAGGATCCGGGCCGGCGCCGCAGCTAACCGTTCAACCAGCATCGGCAAAGTAAAATCTTTTACCCTTTCGGAATTTACCTCATCAAGCATCAGCGGCAGGGTGGCCTCCAAACCGGCTATTCCAAAGGGAGCAAAATCATATTCCATATCCTTGTCATCGAGATGGTGGGGAGCATGGTCGGAGGCAATCGCATCAATGGTCCCGTCCAAAAGGCCTTCCCAGAGAGCCTGCCGGTCACGCTCCGCCCTGAGCGGGGGGTTAACCTTGGTATTGGTGCTGTAACCGGAATTTTTAACCAGCCGGTCGGTAAGCAGCAAATGATGGGGGGTTACCTCGGCGGTAACTGCCAATCCCTCCGCCTTGGCCCTGCGCAGCATCTCCACAGAACCGGCGGTAGAAACATGGGCCACGTGCAGCCTGCCGCCGGTCATCTTTAAGATAAGCAGGTCGCGTGATAGCATCGCTTCTTCGGCTGCCGATGGCATCCCTCTCAAACCGAGCACCGAAGAAACTGTGCCTTCGTGCATCATCCCCTTGGCGGCAAGAGTGGGGTCTTCTTCATGAACAATAACGGGGAGATCAATCCCGGTAGCATACTGCAGGGCATTGCGCATCATCATCCCGTCAACTACCGGTTCACCGTCATCGGAAAAACCCACCGCGCCGGCCTGTTTCATCCGCCCCAGTTCAGCCAGTTCTTTACCTTTCTGCCCTCTGGTCAACGCTCCCAGCGGGTAAACCCGGGCAGGAGTATTTATGCTTTTATCAAAAATATAGCGGATCAATGAGGGATCATCGGCAACCGGATCGGTATTGGGCATCGCCGCAACCGCGGTAAAACCGCCGGCAGCTGCCGCCCTGGTACCGGAATTAATATCTTCCTTGTATTCCTGGCCGGGATCGCGCAGGTGGACATGCATATCGATCAGACCGGGAGTTACCACTAAACCCTCGGCATCGATAATTTCAGCTCCGGAAGTCGGCTTCAGGCCTTTTTCCACTTTTTTTATAACCCCGTCTTCAATTAACAGATCGGCAACCTGGTCGTAATCCCGGGAAGGATCGATTACCCTTCCCCCGGTAATATAAAGTGTTTTCATTATTCCTTTGTCCCTCCCAGTAAAAGATAGAGCAGAGCCATTCTTACAGCAACTCCCGCTGCTACCTGATCCATAATCACCGAACGGGGGCCGTCGGCAAGATCCGAGCTCAACTCAATCCCTCTATTGATCGGTCCGGGATGCATAATTAAAAGATCTTCCTTGGTATGCTCCAGCTTCCTGGCATTAAGTCCGTAAGTTTCGGCATATTCGCGCATGCTCGGGAAAAATCCGCTTTCCTGCCGCTCTTTTTGCAGTCGCAGGGCCATTACCACATCAGCATCGGCCACGGCTTCCTCGATGCTGGTAAAATGTTTTACGCCAAATACATCGAGATCCGGGGGCATCAAAGTCGGCGGCCCGGCCACTGCCACTTCAGCGCCCATCTTTTGCAGGCCCCAGAGATTGGACCTGGCCACCCTGCTGTGCCTGATATCGCCGACTATCACTACTTTCAATTCTTCCAAACGTCCCTTGTGCTCCCAGATCGTAAACATATCGAGCAGTCCCTGGGTAGGGTGCTCATGCATACCGTCACCGGCATTGATTACCGAAGCTTCCACATTGCGGGCCAGGTAATGAGAAGAACCCGAAACCGGATGACGCATAATCACGCACTCTACCCCCATTACTTCCACGTTGCGCACGGTATCTTTCAAGGTTTCCCCTTTAACCAAACTCGAAGAGGTGCCGGCTACGCTTACCGCATCAGAACTCATATATTTTTGCGCCAGTTCGAAGCTGGCCTTGGTCCTGGTGCTGGGTTCGTAAAACAGGTTCAACACGGATCGCCCGCGTAAGGTAGGCACTTTTTTAATCGTGCGCTGCATAATTTCATGCATGGAACGGGCTGTTTCTAAGATATGGGTAATTTCTTCAGCAGACATTTCTTCCAAACCCAGGATATCTTTGCGCCTTAAAGTCTGCACCTATTTCAATACCTCCTCTTGCTAGAATAATTCTCCCTTAAACCTCAATCTGTGGTTTTTTCCAAAATATCCACCTGTTCTTTTTGGTCAATTTCTTTCACCCGCACTTCCACCGATTCACTATGGGAAGAGGGAACATTTTTCCCTACATAATCAGCCCTAATCGGCAGTTCACGGTGACCCCTGTCCACCAGTACCGCCAGCTGAATACTGGCCGGGCGTCCAAAATCGACCATAGCGTCCATAGCGGCACGGACAGTGCGACCGGTAAAAAGGACATCATCAACTAAAATCACATGTTTATCGGTTAAATCAAAGGAGACCTCAGTAGTGCGAACTTCGGGCTGGTCCTCTCGCTGGGTTAAATCGTCACGGTAAAGGGTAATATCGAGGATCCCAAAGGGGATAGCAAACTCTTCAATTTCATTCAAATAACTCTGCAGGTATTTGGCCAGGGGAACTCCGCGCTTGCGGATCCCAATTAGGGCAATTTTTTCCAAGCCCTTGTTGCGCTCGACTATTTCATGAGCAATACGTCTTAAGGCTTGGTGCATGCCTTTTTCATCCATGACGGTCGCTTTGTGTTTAAGCGCCATCTAACTTCACCTCCTTCCCCACCCAGGCTTTAAAAACACCGGCGGAAGGATGCCCGGGCATATAAAAACACCGCCTCTCTTAACGGGAGCGGGCGGTGTTCAGATTATACCCTCTTGATCGCTCCCTTGCCGGCCTCGCTGGACCATCTTTAAAGGGTGCTTGACTTGAAAAAAGTGTAGCACCAAACCGGAGGGATGTCAATGCGCTTTTGAATGAAAGCCCAATTTACTTTCTTCTTAATCAATTTCATAGTCATCTTCATCAATATCTGCCGGTTCACCATCGGCAGGTTCTTCTTTTTCTTCTTTTTCCAGCGATTCTTCCTCTCCAGGCTCTTTTTCCGTTTCCCCGTTTTCTTCCGTTTCCCTGTTTTCGTCAACCGGATCTTCATCAGGATCCTCTTCAACCGGATCTTTTTGTTCAGGATCCGACTCTTCTTCCGGTTCAAGCTCCGGCTCCGGATCAGCTTCGACACCGCTCTCAATTTCCGGATCAGGTTCGGGTTCTTCCGGCTCTTCTTCAACCACAGGCCCCTGCAAAGTGGGTATTGCTCTATGATCCACTTTCAGGCCAAATACCCTTTCAATTACCTCTACCCGGTGATCTTCGTCTGTTACCAGGTAATAAATGTTCCGGCCGTCGCGGTAAGATAGCTGCCCGCGGCCGCCTAAAACGTGAGATTCAATTTCTGAAGGATTCACCCTTAGTCCGAAAAGACCGAGAGCCGCCAGTTGAAAGTTATGCAAATCCATCTCTACACTGTCTGTAATCGCCCGGTAAAGCGCGGGGGCGCGGATGAGGCCTCGCGGTTTGGTAATCTGATCCAGCAAAACAATCATCATTTCCTGCTGGCGCCCGGCTCTGCCCAGGTCACCACCCTGGGCGTCACCACGGTTCCTGACATAATGAAGAAATTTTTTGCCATCCAGCAACTGGTAACC
>JAWODD010000062.1:0-4611 GCA_046483445.1 Bacillota bacterium
ATCATCGCTGTCAAAACCGAGGATGACAAAGTTTATTTTGTCCTGCTGGAAGCGATCCAAAAAATTAGCGCTGCTAAGACCGGACTGTTCACCGGCCCCGGAAAGACCGGCCGGAAAGTTTGCAGCATTAAAAAATACAGAGGGGTAAAAAGCACCGACAAAACCGGTCAACAAAATAACAACCAGAACAAAGATTAAAAGCCTGGGTAAAAAACCCATTCGTTTTTTCTCTTTATGTTTTTCCATTCTGCTCATCTTTTAAAGATCCGCCTCTTTTCATTCCTGCAATTTAATACCCGAAAAAACCTTATACTATAATCCGCCACTGTCCGTTGCTGTTTAAACTTTTTACCTATTAATTGTAGACATACCTACTTTACAGACCGGCAAAGCTGCCTTATGGTTCCCCCGCCAACCTGGCAACCGGGTCAAACCAAGCAAAATTAGGCTGTAATGAATTTTAATAGGTAGTTATTTTGTCAAACGGGAAAAGCCTCAAGATCACTCGTCCCTGGATATTTTCAATAGGGATTGGACCGACTACTCTGCTGTCACTACTGCTGTTTCGGTTATCACCCATTACATAGATATGGCCTTCAGGTACTTCAATTGACTGAAAACCGGACCGCATTTCCCCTCTAACGTAATCTTCTTCTAAAATTTCACCATTACGAATTAGATTACCGTCTTCATATTCTAATTTATCTCCGGGAAGGCCAATTACGCGCTTAACCCAAAGATTTTCATTTTGTTCTCCTCTTAAAAGTGAGATAAGAGGACTGTCCAATACTTTATCCCAAAAAGTTCTTTCCCGGTCCACCCTGCTATCAATGATCACTAGATCTTTATGGTCAGAAACATGATCAAAGTGGTAGGGAGCAAGAAAAACTAAAACCCGGTTACCACTGGGGTCAAAGGTAGGTTCCATGGAAACATCATTGATATCATAAGTTTGCACCACTAAAACACTGATAATTAAAGTTAAAAAAATTACCAACAGTATCTGCTTCACCCAGGTCAAGGCTACGGATACAAAATTTTTGTCCCTCATAAACAAAGTAACTCCTTAAATGGCTAAATTCTTTTCAATCTTTTGCCCAATAGATTATAGCACTTCAAGGCAACATTTGTTAGGGGCAAAATTCATTCCAGTGCGTTTAATGCTCTTTTGTTAGTCGGCAATCTTTTTCGTATTTCAGCTCCCTTCCTGCATCATCCGGGCTGAAGCCATCGAATACAAGATCCCCTTTCCGGCGGCGTAAAAATCGCTACAGCCTATTCATCAATCGTCTTTAAGGATAATTTTCATACAAGTTGACCTGGCTTTTCCTCTGTATTTTACCCTGATGTGTGTTAAAATTTATAGGACATATTAGTTCAGCAACCTATTAGCTTAGCAGCGAGGAGAGAACAATAATGGACAAACTATTTTACCCGGAATCAGTCGTGATTATCGGCCTATCATCCAAACCGACCAATATACCGAGGTTAACCCTGGAAAACCTTTTACGCTGGGGCTACCGGGGCAGGATATTTGGCGTCAATGAACGCAGTGACGACGTCCACGTGGACGGGATCAGGATGTTTAAACAGATCGAGGACCTGCCGGAAGTTCCCGATATAGCTTACTGCATGGTCCCGGCCCAGCTAATCCCTGAGATGATGGATCGCTGCGGTAAAATTGGGATTAGGAGAATGGCAATCCCCTCGGGCGGCTTTTCCGAATACAGTGACGAGGGCAAAAAACTCGGCGATAAATTAATCCAGCTGGCCAAAAAATATGGAATCCGTTTCATCGGGCCCAACAGTTTATCGGTAGTCAACACGGCTAATGGCCTCTGCCTTCCTTTTGTTGCTCTGCACAAGGCCCCAATCGGCGGAATGTCAATTATTTCGCAAAGCGGCGGGGTGGCCCTGACAATGCTTAATTACCTGCAGGACGAAAAACTGGGATTGGCCAAACTGGCCAGCATCGGCAACAAACTTGACCTGGACGAAGTTGATTTTTTAGAATATTTTGGTAAAGATCCACAAACCAAAACTATTTGCATTTACCTGGAAAGCCTTGACCGGGGCAAAAAATTTGTCGAAATCGCTAAAAATATCGACAAACCAATTATTGTCTATAAATCCAATACTACAAGCGCAGGAAAGAAAGCGGCGATGAGCCATACCGCCGCCGTCAGCAGCGATGAAGCTATGATCAACTCCGCTTTTGAAGAAGCGGGAATTATCCGCCTGGACAATTTTTTAGACTTCATCGGGGTTACCAAGGGCTTCCAACTGCCGGCAATGCAGGGCAGGCGGATCATGGTAATGAGCCCGGCCGGTGGCTTTGCCGTCACCGCAGCCGATCTGTGTGAAAAAGCCGGCTTTAAGTTCGCCGACATGGGAGATGACTTTTACAACAGCCTAAAGCAATTCAGCAGCGCCGGGGTCATTAACTTTTCCAATCCGCTTGATATGGGCGATATTTATGACCCCCAGCTAACAGCGCATGTTTTTTATTCGGTAATGCACTCCGAGCAGACCGATGGAGCAATCTACATCAGTCAACGGCCGCACATGCCCCAGGGAGATAACATATTCCAAAAAATGTTTTTAGCCGATCTTTCCAAGGAAACCTGGGGATCAATCTTATCATCAGGAAAACCCCTGGGAGTATGTTTGTTTGGACCTTCCAAAGTAATTCAGCAAAGCAAACGTTATGTTGAATTTCCCATCTTTAACAGTCCTGAAGAAATGGTCCATTCACTTTCCGTGCAGATGAAATATCATGAAAAAAAGCGATTGGATCAACAACGGGAAAGCATTGTCCCTCCGCAGGGGATTGATCATCAATCCGCTAAAAAATGGATGCAGGATAGGCAGGGCGATTATGGGGAAGAAGCCCTGGAACTTTTAGATACATACGGAATTACTACCGCAAAATCCAAAACAGCGGTAAACAAAGAAGAAGCAGTGAGCCAGGCTGAAACAATCGGGTTCCCGGTGGTAATGAAAGTCGTTTCGCCAGACGCCCTCCATAAATCAGATGCCGGCGGGGTTCTTGTCGGTTTAAAGAATGCCAATAGTGTAGCCAACGGCTTTGAAACTATTCGCCAAAACCTGCATAACTACAACCCTGAAGCCCTTTTCTGCGGGGTCAGGATTCAAGAAATGGCTGCTGACGGACACGACATGTTCGTTGGAGGCAAGCAGGATCCCTCCTTTGGACCGGTGGTATTTTTTGGAATGGGTGGCATCTACGTAGAGGTATTTAGAGATGTCGCCAACGCCCTTTGTCCTATCAGGCCCGCACTCGTGAAAAAAAGATTAAACGAATTGAACTCTTCAGCAATATTAAAAGGGCTGCGCGGCAAGGAATCGGCCGACATAGAAGCTTTTACCGACCTGGTAGTCAGAACTTCTCACCTTTTGGCGGATTTCCCGGGCATCAGTGAACTTGATATCAACCCGGCCCGGGTTTTTCAGGATGGCAGTGGAGCCACAGCCTTAGACGTAAGAATGCGCTTAAGTTATCACTGAGTATTTTAACGGGCCCTGCGTCTGCGGGGCCCGTCTCATTATAGCTGGGCAGTTAACCGAAACAAAAAACGTTACTTCATTTATATATTTACTTAAACCAGCCTGCCGGTAATTATCCGCTGCTAACTGCGTTTATGCCTGATCAACCCGGAGCAGGGGATTATTTCCACACCTTTTTTCTCCAGACCGTCAAGGAGAAAGTTCATCCCGATAGAATCACTGGCCATATGTCCGGCAATTACTACGTTAACATGGTGCTTTTCTGCTTTTTTTCGATGTCCTTCCTTAATGTGCATCCCCACTATGGTTCCCACCCCGGCCTGGGAAAGCTTTTCATATGCATCTTCCGAACCGCCGGTTCCGCCGGTCATATCAACTAAAACTTTCCCGGCCCGTCTTTTTTTATTGCCGATTATTATTTCCGGGCCGGCATTATGCCTGGCCGCTTCCGCATATTCAGGAATATCTTTAAGCATTTTTTCAATATCACCAAGAGTACGCGGTTCTTCATCATCAAAAAGCTCCTGCAGATAGGAGGCTACCTGGTTGTCCGCTACACTGTGAGCGCTGAGCATCGGTATGTCAAGGATCTTAGCAGAGTCAATAGCCCGGTTGTGATTCATCGGCATCAAGCCCCGTTTTACTTCACTGATCCGGGAAGACATGATGTCTTCAGCTACGTTAACCGGCACACCATACCGGGCCAGGATATCTTCCTGCATGTGCATAACATAGTGCAGGCCGGCCAGGGCTTTTCCTTCGGGATGGTGGGTTATCAGGAGATCAACCGGCTTGCCTTTTTCAGCAAGGCGATCGGCTAAAAGCACTTCGCCAACTTCGATATCAACCCCGACCATTAACCGTTTCACTTCCGCTTCCGGATCACCGCAAAGGATCCTGGTATCACTGTAGGGGTTGGTAAGCCTTTCGGTATCAAAATCCTTTTTCTCTTCTTCCTTCATTTCTTCATAGCTTTTCTTCTCACGTTCAAGCGTCTCTTCGACCCCTTCACGTTTACGGGGGTCTTTTTCAATTCCCTGTTCGACAAAGTACTTATAAATTTCATTGATTGTCATAGTCACC
>JAWODD010000005.1:0-8869 GCA_046483445.1 Bacillota bacterium
CAAGACCAATAATAAAACTGGGTAGAAAACTGGGCGGGTAAAAGCGGGGGCTGTCATCAAGTCCCGATTCCAATCCGTTCAGATAGGAAAACAGCCCGTTTCGAAGCTGCCTGCTTTCTTCCCACCAGCGCAAGTTTTCCTTGAGCGGGTGCAATACCTGGTTTAAAAACTGTTCTTTTTCTTCCGGATCCTTAAACCGTTCATAAACACGCACCGCCGCCCAGGACTGAAGCGGGGGCTGGGAATAAAAATCGAGAACCCCGCGCAAATAGTCGTCAAGTTTGCTGGGGATCAGGTTGCGCTGGGAACCTGCTATAATAGTAATTCCTTTTATTTTTAACTTAAAACGAGTTTTCAGAGGAGCGAAAAAATTGCTGTCTAGCTGAGTTCGCAGAACATCTCCCGCCTTTTTAGGATTCCATTCACTCAGGCCCAAAACGTGCTGCGGTGTGTCCCAGCCCCAGATAAAGGGAAAATAAACCTTGGCAGGCACAGAGCCCCATCGCTTCATCCGCGCCCTGGGATAATAAAGGCTATTTTGTAAAGCCCAGGCAGCAAGCCTCAGGGTCGATTTTGCCGCTTCCCGGTTGAATTCATTAGGCACCGGTAATTTCTGTTCAAAACAATCCCAGCGTTTCTGCGCACCTTTTTTCAAATTATCCAGGTTTCGCAGGGCTCTTTTAGCCCTCTGCACTATTTTTTTATCTCCGTCGGCAGAAAATGAAACCAGGACCGACCAGCTCATTCTTTGACCGGGTTTTAATTCTTTCCATATTCCCTGTAATTCTTTTTTGCCGGCAAAACCCCCATCAGAAGGTAAAAAATAAGTATACATCTTTAAGCCGGGCAAGCGGTGACTACATAGCAACTGCAGACCTTCATCTTTCACTTTGAAAAAAGTAAACCCGTTAAAATGAGGGTATGGATTCTCAATATCTCTTCCCTGCAACGGAATTAAATTAAACGCCGGCTTTACCATAGTCTTTCCTTGTTTGGCTTCCCACTGAGTTTCCAAAACAGCCAGGTTGGTTTGCAAAAAATAAAGCCGGCTGTAAAGGCTAAAACTGCCATCTTCAGAGATTTCTTCAATGCAGTAAGGATTATAAGTTACTTTCCTGTTTTGTGGTGAAGTAAACATTTTTTTGCCATTACCGGTATATAAACAGACGGCGAAATCAAAAAACCTACCCGCTCCAAAGGAAGCCACCGTGGCAAACAGGGCACTGCTGGCAGCCGCTTTTTTATCGACCACGGTTTTAAAACCGCAGTGACTGCCAAGTTCACTCAAAGGAGATCCGCTGGTAGTTCCCGCCGTGTAATCGGGAGCCCCCGAACAGTCAGCAAAAAAAACAGCCGGGCGGCCTATATTTTGCAACTGCCGCTTATAGATATAGTAAATGACCAGTATTACTACCAAGACAATGAGTATTTGATACAGAATTAACTAACCTTCCTTCTCAAGGTTCCTTAATCACAAAAGCAAACCAAACTCAACCCTGCAGCCAGCCTAAATTGAAAGCCTTTCTTTTGAAGTTAAACTAAAAACTGAAGTCTACCTAAAACTACATCGATTTGAAATGAATATAGCAGTCCACTTATTAATAATTATTTCTACTATAACACCTTAATTTTTATCCTATCATAAAATTTGATTAGAGCAAAATATTTGTAAAAAATGCCGCCGCTCCGGTCAATGTCATAGTGGGGATGATGGGGTTTTTAGTCTTTCAACTTATCAATCCGGCAAAGACAGTCATAATAAGCGGCCTGGGCTCCTAAATCTGTCAGTCTATCGGGAGTTAAGTTGTTTACAGCAGCTTCTGAAGCAAACCACCAGCCTTCATAAACCATTACTGTCCCGGGAGGAATTCGCTTGCTGATGGAAACTCTAACTTCTAGACTGCCCCGTTTCGAAGATACCCGGATCTTCTCTCCTTCACTTAGTTCATTTTCAGATGCGGTCTGCGGACTGATATAAGCTTCCGGAGCTTTTTCGTAACCAGGTAGACGGTGGGTAGAATGGATCGAGTCTCGGGAATGCGGGGTTGCAAACCAGTATTGATAGCCTTCCCGGTGGAGCCTATTAGCACTTAGTTCAATTGGTTTCCGGTAACAGGGCAAGCCGTCGCCGTTTTCTGCCCTGGCAGCTTCAGAGTAAAAGTTATACTTGCCGTTGCAAGTCTCGAATTTTCGCCCGGCCCAGGGAATATTATCCCCCCCGGGATATAAAAGTGGACCTTCATTTTTCAACTTTTCAAGATCAATCCCGGTTGCTTCGGTCAGCGGCTTTATCCCCCTTGCCAGTAAATCATTTTCAGGCATATCCACAAAATTTTTCAGCTCCAGCAGTTTGGCCAGTTCTTTAAATATTTCGTATTCAGAACGGCACTCACTTAACGGCTCAACTACTTTAGGCCCGAAAGTCAAGTACTGGTGGCCCATCGAAGTAAAGTAAAGATCATCTTCCTCCAAAAAATAGGTCGCAGGCAAAACCAGGTCGCATGCAGAGGCGGTATCAGTCATAAAAAACTCCGAGGTTACTTTAAAGGGCACCTTTGCAAAAGCCCGGCGCAGGTAGTCCCCTCCTGAAACCTGCACCAGGGGATTGGCCCGGCTGTTATAAATAAAAGCTACTATCGGATCCTGAAAATCGCTTAAAGCTTGGGCCAACTGGCCCTTGGGATAATAGCGGCGCTGCGGGTTTAAATCTTCACCACTCATAAAGTCATGGTCCAAATAAGGGCTGATCCTAAAATTTGCATAACTGGCCCCGCCCCCGGCAACTCCAAGATTACCAGTTAAGGCGGCCAGGGCGTCAATAGCCCGCACTGTATTACCACCGTTGCTGTGTCTTTGCAGCCCGATCCCGATTAAAATTGCCGCTGGATTCGCCGAAGCAAAATCTAAAGCCAGCTGTTCAATTACTTCAGGCTTTATGCCCACCAGGTCAGCGATATCTTTCGGGGAATAATCTTTCACAAGCGCTTTAAACTGATCATAGCCACTGCTGTGCTGTTCAATAAAAGTTTTATCAATAAAACCCTTTTCAATGATTACATTGGCCATCGCCAGGGCCAGGGCTCCATCAGTACCCGGTTTTATCCTCAGGTATTGATCCGCAACCGCAGCGGTGGCTGTTTTTAACGGGTCAATTAACACTATTTTGGTCCCGTTTTCACGCGCTTTTTTTAGATAAGACATATGATGCAACGCGGTATCGGCCGGGTTTTTTCCCCAAATAACAACCATTTTGGCATGAAGTAAATCGTGATAGGAGTGCGCTTTGACCGCTCCAAAATCGTATTTTTGAGCGGCCAGACCCGCCCCCCAGCACAAACTGCCATAGTGGGCCGTAGATCCTCCTAAAGCGCTGAAAAACCGCGATTCTATGGTTTTTTTTAGGCCCGAGTAACCTCCGTCAAAAAAATGCAGCACCCCAAGGGGGCCGTATTTTTCAAGGGTTTCTTTTAACTTGCCGGCCATAATTCTTATAGCCTGGTCCCAGCTGACCCTGACAAATTTGCCATTTTCCCTGAGCAAAGGATACCTGAGCCTTTCAGGATGGTTGATTCTTTCTAAATGTTTTTTCCCTTTACTGCAGATTGTATTTCCGGTAACCGGTTGCCTGGAATCCGGGTCGAGAGAAAGAATTATACCCCGATCCACAGTGACCAGAAAAGCACATTGATCAAAGCAGTCATGGGGACATGCAGTCGAAAATTGTTGCAAATTATTTCACCAGCCTTCAGTAATATAATCTATGCAATGTTCAGCCTGGCTCAAAACCACTGCTTTTCTAAAGGTTATCTAAAAAGTCCAGGATTTTTTCATTAAAAATATCCGGGGTTGTTTCCATGGAACTGTAACCTTCCTGGGTAAATTACGACCAGTTTTGATTCCGGCAAGAGAGCGTCGCTCTTTTCCCCTTCTTCCAAAGGTACCCAGGTATCTTCCCCTCCCAAATACAAAGAACCGGACTGTTGAGTTCGTTTAGCTCATCCATTAAAGGGGTAGGTGTAAATTGTAATAAGCCGGCAAAAATCTGATCTGTTCCCTCGAGCCTGCTTCAACAAAACCCAAATCACCCCGGTTGACCTTTCACATATAAACAAAGAGAAAACTATATTTGTGATATGGTTACAATTATTATAACGTACCGGCAACTGTTTTGATTGACTATATTGTTTTTTTATTGCTATACTTCAGTGACACCCTTTACAATCATATTATAATGAAAATTTTGCTTGCCGACGACAAGCATGCGAGGGATCTGCTGATGAAATTTATTTATTACCGTCTAAGGCATAATATCTTTAAGCTGCTTTTACGAATAATCAAGATTCCCTTACCGGTTGTAAAAAGCGGAAATAACAGCACGTTAGAAATTGATAAACTGTTGCGAGATCAGGAAATGAGCCGGTTTTTAATCGTTACCGATAAAGGGATTATAGAATCCGGATTAATCGAAAAGCTGGAAGCTGGTTTAAATAAAACTTGTATCGATTACTTCATTTTTAGCAATGTAAAACCAAACCCGGATATCAAAAATATTGAGGCCGGCCTTGAGCTGTTCCGTCAAAAAAACTGCCAGGGTATAATCGCATTTGGCGGAGGCTCTCCCATGGACTGCGCCAAAATGATCGCCGCCAGGGCTACCAACCCCAAACCGGTCATAAAAATGAAAGGGCTTTTTAAAATCAGGCACAAACTGCCTTTTTTACTGGCCATTCCCACCACGGCCGGCACCGGTTCCGAAGCGACTATTGTTGCTGTCATTACCAATACAGCCAACCGGGAAAAATTTTCTGTAACCGATCCCAAGCTGGCCCCGGCAGCCTGCATCCTTGATCCCCAGCTTACCTTAAGTTTGCCCCCGCAGTTGACCGCTGAAACCGGCATGGATGCCCTTACTCATGCCGTAGAAGCTTATATCAGTTTATTGGGCACTTCTTTTAGCAATCAGCAAGCGCTGGAAGCAGCGAAAATAATTTTTGCTAACCTGGAAACCTCTTACTTTCACGGGCAGGTACTTAACGCCAGAGAAGCCATGCTTGAAGCCGCCCACTATGCCGGGATCGCTTTCACCAGAAATTATATTGGTTACGCGCATGCCTTTGCTCACAGCCTGGGGGGAATGTACAATCACGCCCACGGCCAGGCCAATGCCATAGTACTGCCGGAAATCCTGGAACTTTCAAAAGATGCCGCAAGAAAAAAAATGGGCGAACTGGCCCTTTATGCAGGCCTGGGAACAAACCTGGACAGTGAAGAAGTACTTGCCGACAAACTGATCGCCAGGATCCGGAAGATGAATGCCAGCATGTCTATCCCCACCGGGATCAAAGAGATCCACGAAAAAGACATCCCCCTGCTTGCAGAAAAAATACACCGGGAAGCTAATCCCGCTTACCCGGTGCCTAAACTGCTTTTTAAAAAAGATTTTGAAAAGCTTTTGAACAAACTCATGGTTTAATTCCTTACATTCCGAACTACTTTTCCAAGAGCCAGCCCAGGGAAAGTCTTTTCAGGTTGGCCTCGGTAGGATTGCCGCTTTCCCGGTTCCAGCCGGCAAACCGGTAATATAGATCTTTAGCCTCTGCAAATTCATCTTTGTCAAGTTTCACCCCTTCTGAAGGCCCATCAGGGAGAGGTGCAAACAAGCGCTCGGGTAAAGTATCGTCTTTACCGGTAAATCCTTCCCGGGCATTGAAAAAGCGCATCATGTTTATCCGCCTTTCACCGGCAAGCATTAATTCATAAAGTGAAGTTTCCCAGCCCAGGCCGTAGCGGCATAAATCCACCAGATCGGAAGGGCCGAAAAGCTGCCAGCAAGGGCCCCAGACAAACTGGCACAAACAAAGGGTATCGGCCAGGGAATAAAAGCACTGGGTATTAAAAGCAAACCTTACTTTTTCCTCATCCATGGTTAATATATAATCCGGGCTGTAGCCTTTCCAAATGCCAACCTGGTAAAGAAATCTCCGAATCGTACTTTCCGGGTGGGCCCCCAAAACGGGATCATGGGCACTCGACTGGTGATCGGCGCCAAAGGAATTGACGGCATAGATTACCCCCAGGGAAGGTTTATGCTGGGGCATGTGGGCGGGCAATTCCTGTCCTTTTGCCGTCATGCTCAGCTCCAAAGCCTCATTACCAATTTGCCTGGCGGCTTCCCGGCTGCCCTCGGAAAGCAATCTGCCAATCCCCTGCTTTTTAGCAATTTTTTTAATAAGCTCCGGGACTACCTTTTCATTCCCAAAGGTTAGTTCCAGCCCGTCTGTATCATCTTTATTGAGCAAACCTTTTTCGTAACATTCCATGGCAAAAGCAATGGTCCCGCCGCAAGAAATTGTATCCAGCCCGTACATGTTGCAAAGCTGATTGGCCAGGGCAATCGTTTCCAGGCTTTTAATCCCGCAGTAAGAACCGAGTGCCGCACAGGTTTCAAATTCCGGGCCTCCGTAAAGCGGTTCAACTTTTCCGGGAATTTCCACTACCCGCTTGCACCTGACAGCACAAGCATAACAGGTATCCCTTTCTTTAAGAATAGTTTCGGTCATGGTTTCACCGGCAATATTTTCCGCCCCTTCAGGAAACCAGCCGGACTGCCAGTTTTCCTTTGGCAGAAACCCTTCCAGGTGCCGCCCCATTAACCCGCTGTCTGTGCCGTGTTCGGCCAGACTGCTGACCACACTGTTATTTTCTATCCTGCCTTTTGTTTCCGAAGATATTTTTTTAGACCATTCACGATCAAGTGGTTGTGCTTTCTTGCCTTTCCTTACCACTACCGCTTTAAGATTTTTAGAGCCCATTACCGCCCCGGTCCCGTTGCGTCCATTGGCCCGGTTGCACATATTCATCACTGAAGCATAGCGGACCATGTTTTCGCCGGCAGGCCCGATCTGGGCTATCTGCAGATTCTTTTCTCCCAGATCTTCTTTAATCGCCGCTTCCGCATCACCGGTAACTTTGCCCCAAAGATCTGCGGCATCAAGCAAGCTTGCTTCTTCTCCATTGATAGAAAGGTATACCGGGGTTTCAGATCGGCCTCGGAAAATTACCGCATCCCAGCCGTTGGCTTTCAACTCAGCGGGGAAAAATCCCCCGGCCTGGCTATCAGCAATCGCGCCAGTGAGCGGACTTTTGGTGGTTATATTCATCCGGCTCAAACCACTGATCGGCAGTCCAGTTAAAGGAGATACTGAAAACACCAGCAGGTTCTCCGCGGACAGGGGTTCCACTCCCGGCGGCATATCCTGCAGCAGCAGGTAAAGCCCAAGAGCGGAGCCACCCGGGTAAAGCCGGTAGGTTTCTGCAGGGATAGTTTTTTGGGCAACCTTTCGTATGCTTAAATCAACATCTAATATTTTAGCTTCGGGTAAACCGCCCATAAATAGTACGCCTCCTTTTAATACTAATCCGGGTCTACAGCCTGGATAGTGATTTCTTCAACAACCAGGTTGCCCGGGTAATGCAGGATATCATAAACAACTTCCGCCAGGTCCTCAGGGGAAAGGATCTTTTCGGGAGTATGTTTCCAGCTAAAATCACCGTCAAAGAAGGGGGTGTCAATACTGGCGGGCAAGAAACAGGTCACTTTAACATTTTCCCTGCGCAGTTCTTCCCGTAAAGATTGGGCAAGCCCCCTCTGGGCAAACTTCGCCGAGTTATAGGCAGAACAATTTGCCACACAGCCCTGCTGCCCCCAAAAAGAAGAATTGATTAAAATATGGCGGGGATTTTCAGCATCCAGGATTAAAGGAAGCAGGTACTTGGTGCACAAAAATGAACCCAGCACCATGGTTTCATGCATCAAGTTCCATTCATCCACTGTGATATCGGGAAGAGGTTTAAAAATACCCTGCCCGGCATTGTTAATTAAAAAGTTCACCCGGCCATAACGCTCTTTTAATTCTTCCCCTAATGCGGCAACTTCATTTTCATTGCGGATATCCAGGGCATATGGCAGGCAACCGCCACCGGCATCGGTAGAGAGCACCTATGATATCGGTGATAGGGAAGTAAAAGATGTGAGAAAAAGAAATTCCTTCTATGGGCTGATGGTAAAGAGTATCACTGATAAATGGTCGATAGGGGCCTATGCTGAAGCAACCGAATCGATATACTATAATCTGGGCTTTGCCCTGAAAATAGCCCCTGCAATAGAATTCAACATATTTCCCTACTCTCAGTCAACCCGCCGGGACTTCCGGTTCATGTACAAGCTGCAATACGTATTCAACCGTTACGATGAGGAGACCATCTACTACGTGACCGAGGAGAATCTGTACCACCAGGAGTTCACCATCGATCTCGGAATCAGGGAAAATTGGGGTACTTTGAGCGGGAGAGTGACAGCGTCGAGCTATCTGCACGATCTTGATCTTAACAGGCTGACTTTCTATTCACTTGTGGGGTTCCGTGTTTCAGAGGGAATTTTTATTAATTTTACGGGTGGGTATTCGGCAATTCACGACCAGGTGTCGATTCCCCGAAGAGGGGCCAGCACGGAGGATATCCTGCTACGGAGGCAGCAGCTGGAGACGACGTATGATTTCCATACGAATTTCGGAATAAGTTACACCTTCGGTTCCAGATACAGCAATGTTGTTAATCCGCGATTTTAACCCGTCCGGCTACAGCGGCCATATAACCGGTATCAGCAGGGTCCCCACCAGCCAGAGTATAATACTCAGAGACACTCCTATCCGCACGAAATCGCCGAATCTGTACCTCCCGGCGTTGTATATCATGGTATTGGCCTGGTAACCAACCGGCGTGGCAAAGCTCAGCGAACTGGCAAAGGCCAGGGCGAACAGGAAGGTGCGGGGGTTCACCGACATCGAATTGGCGGCGCTGATCATTATGG
>JAWODD010000063.1:0-8181 GCA_046483445.1 Bacillota bacterium
AGCTATCAGGCCAGTTTCAATCCACGCCCCCGCACGGGGGGCGACGGTTAGGCTGTGTCTGTTGCCCTAATACAAATCAAGTTTCAATCCACGCCCCCGCACGGGGGGCGACTTAAAATATGCTTCTGTGGGCAGCTTCTGCTGCTGTTTCAATCCACGCCCCCGCACGGGGGGCGACTCTAAACTCAGAAATGCTTTGTTAGAGGGGCTGATTTTGCCATTAATGCGAATGTGCTGTAACGATCATATTTAGCATGTGATAATCAGCCTTAACTATCTTAAAATCCTTTAAATAAAGGGTTGCGAACATTCTGGCGATTTATGTTAGCTTATGGTTCGCACTTTATATTATCATTGTATCTTCGGGATCGTAAGGTTCCTTCGTCCCTATATGCTCAACCCTTCTTTTCCAATTGCTACCAAGATTATAATATCGTAAACTGTCCTCTTCCTCATTGATAATTTCTTTTAACTTATTTTTTAATACCGTGAGTTGGGCTGGGTCCAGCATGCACTCGAAAACTGAATTTTGCACACGTTGTCCATGATTAATACATTGCTTGGCAACCAACCTTAAGCGCTTTCTCCCTTCCGGTGATGTAGTGCTGACATCGTAGGTTATAAGCACCATCAAAATGGCATCTCCCCCTATCTCAGTGTTTTGTTATTATGTTTTCAAATAACTGTTAATATTTAATTTATTTTAGTTAATTCCAAATAAATGGTGGGTATCTTTCAATATCACCCCTCAAAAATCTTGCCAGTAAGAGTGCTTGCGCATAGGGAAGCAAACCCAGAGGTATTTTTTCTCCTAAAAATGGGTGGGTTGTTTCCTCGGCTTTGCGGTTTTGCCAGGCGTTAAGCACCGATTTTCTGGGTTTTTCTTTGAGAAAAACGCCCCCGGACTCTTTGCTTATAAAATCACTGCCAGTCAATTGTTGTCGGTTAATCATGCTTAAAACCAACCTGTCTGCAAGGTAGGGTCGAAACTCTTCCATCAAATCAAGCGCCAGTCCCATGCGCCCAGGCTTATCGCGATGTAAATAGCCAACATAAGGATCTAGGCCAACTGTAATCAGAGCAGCCTTGGTCTCATGCAACAGCAATGTATATAAAAGTGATAACAATGCGTTTATGTTGTCTTTTGGTGGACGCCTGCTGCGTTCGTTCATATAAAAACAGTCTTTTTGGCAGAGCAGCAATTTATCAAAGACAGAAAAATAAGACCGGGCGCTTTCTCCCTCAATACCCCGTAATTCTTCCAAGCTTTTACTGGCTTCCACTTTTTCTATGTTTCTGTTCAGCGATTTGCAGGCCATATCAAGTGGTTTGATGTTGCTGTTATGATTGTAATCGCTGATAAATCTCCGCAGAACCGTTCTACAACCGCCTAATTTGCCGATAATAAATGATTTTGCAATATGTGCTGACTCCTGATCGTTGTCTGCCAGGCGGTATTGTTTGCGCCTCAACAATACGTTGCCTTTTGGAGCGCCGGTTACATTAGCTAAATGTTTACCATAAGGGCTTAAAAGTGACACATTGATCCCTTTTTCAATACATAGGCCTAACAGGGCCGGGCTTGTTCCTGTATGGCCGAAAGTTACAATTCCTTCGAGGTAATGGATCGGTGTCCTAAAAATTTCTTTACCATCAATTCTGACTACAACATTATCTCCGTCTTTGTTGAGGTAAGCTTCGGGGTTGGTTATATACAGCACATTAAGCATTTTTCGCATACCGGTTTTACCATCCTTAAATTATTCTGCTTTAATATCGTTGATATAGTCAGCTATATACTGTTTTGCACCTTTCTTGAAATTGCTAAGCTTTGGCAAACAAATATCATGCAAAGAACAATTTTTGCACTTACTGCTTTTTGATGCTTTCGGTGTGATCCCCTGCTCAAAAAAGTAATGCATGCTTTTTGATAAATCTTCTACTCTGCTTCTTAAACCTTTGTTAAAATCTACCTGATGTCTTTGCTTGATCTGATCATAATAAATACAGCCATATTCCAGGTATATATTATTCATTTCTTCAAGGCAGATTGCTTGGGCACACAACTGCACTTCATCCCTGTCGTCTGTTTTAGGTTTTCCCTTCTTATATTCCACCAGGGTATAGCATTTTTTTACACCGGAATCCTGCTGGTGTATTTCCAGTAAATCAGCCACGCCAAACAAGCCCAGTCTTTTTGAAACTAGTGGAATGGACCGCTCGGTTCTTGCATTCCCTCTTGTTTCATGCAGGTAAGGATTGTCGACCCTTTTATGGACTAGCCTGCCTTGAGCGGTGCTTAAGCTTTCAGACCACTGGCCTTCGACATGGATTAATGCCCACTGCCTGGGGCAGTAAGCGTAATGCTGAATGCCTGAAAGCGCCAGCAGGTTGTCTTCATCATAATAGTTTTCGGCCATTTCATACTTTTTCAATCAGCGAGACATTATCGGGAACCATAGCTTCGTTGATTGTAACTTCATAATCGGTGAAGTTTCTTGCCGGTTTATTCGTATCTTTTCGCTTTACCGACACGGCATCGAATAAATCTTGCACCGGTGCGTCACCCATTTTTGAGTTATGCTCGAAAATTATTATTTTCCTGGTTCCCATCAGGCCCCTGGCTGCCGAGCGATCATGATCAAACATTTTTTCGAGTGCTTCCCACAGTAAATTTAAATCCTCGTCTGAAAAACCGGTATGTCCGGCAAAAGGTGCTGAAACAAAGCCGTGAGCCCTGTAAAGGCCGTAAGGCACAGTAAATTTGCGGCCCATGGTCCGGTTGTCACCGCCTTGTTTTTCGGAATCGGCTTCTGTGGTCACTGCCATTCGGGTGATGCTGTGTTCCAGTGACACAATCGGATCGATAGAGCGGGCAAAGGTCAGTTGAACTGGTCCGCGGACCTGTCCAGCATTGGGACCGGTTGACAGGACTGCTCCAAAAGTCCTGATGTCATAGAAGTTTTGGCACATAAAAGCTCTGGCCTTATCTATTTCTTTTCCCTGACCATAACCTTCTTTATTTCGCTTTTTGCCATCAACCGGATCGGCCGGTTCTTTTTGTAAATCAATCCCTAAACTAATATAAGCCTGTTCTATTGTGTTGTTAAGTATTGATTTTTCCTTTATAAAAATGCTGAACGGGGCCTGGTCATCGTTTTTTAAACCGACATAATTTCTCACCTTGCGCTTTAAGCAAACATCAGTAATCAGCCCGTGACCGGTTTCTGCATCAATTCGAGGTAAATTTCCAGCATCGGGATCGCCGTTGGGGTTGCCGTCTTTCACATCAAAAAGGAGCACAAAATCATACCTTTTTCCAACAACTGAACTATTATCCATGTTTAACATCCTTTCTTTAATTGATTTATTTATTGACTTTAACTTTTACCGGTAATACTATCTATTCCAATGTCCGTTTCAGTTTTTGCTTTATTAAAAAAAGCCTGTCTTTGATGATAATAACCGATGGCAAAGCGGCCCTGCTCATGAATGTCTAAATGCGCTGGAAAGTCATGCAAGTGACTGATGATTTCACCAAGTAACTGTTCTAAGTTAACCACCCTGCCTCTGTTTTCCATTTTAGCGAGGTGGTGATTTTTCAGCCGCAGTAAATTAGTAAAAACTGTGACCGGCGTGGCGCAGGCTGCTCCATAATAACGTTCTCTTATGGTGGCATTAAGGCCTGGATTTGCCTCTTCCTGAATTTTTTCAAGCACGGCAAATAATCTTCCTAACTGGTAGCCTACTGATGGTTGTGCAGTATCCAAATTAAAAGTTACCTCCTTATGGTTTTGATGGGGGTAAAACCGGTGATAGCGATTAAGGTATGCTTTAATAAGGGCTGCGCGAACTGGTTTTACCCTGTAGTTGGTGTCACTCCGGATCCGCCTGATGGCCGATTGTAGCAAGGTGGCCGGATAGGGGGTGCCATCAAGGATGGAACGCATAAAATCACCGGTCAGGTTGGGCAAGATGTTTTCACTTTTATCCTGTGCTGCGATATTGACGAGGATGCGCCATATAGAGTAAAACTCGGGCTCCCCTGCCGGTTTTACGATCGAGAAATCATCAAAGTATTGCTTGATGCGTTTGGCATATTTAGCAATGGTTTCGGTGTGCCAGAAACGAATAGAAATCCTGGCAGCATTTGGGGCCAGGCCCAGAATGTAGAAATTGATGTCACTATGTTGTTCTCTATAGGCACCGCTTCGCACCGCTTCAAGAATTTCTTTGACTTGATCCGTCCCGGCAGAGGGGTCGTCTTTAGCCGGTTCCCTGAAAAAAGATGCGAAGTTCGATTCAAAACCGGACTGCACCGCAGACCAAAAAACCATTGTCGTATCTCCGATATTCAACCTTTGGTTTTTAGATTTTAGTAAAGTATTGAGGGCTGTAACATACGCAAATTCGGTTGAAGTGATAATCGGTGCATTGTAGCCTTGTTCTTTGCCATAAGAATCATAGCCGCTGTTTTTTTGGATGCCAACCAGGCTCTTTGTATCTTTGTTGATGGGCGTTCTGCTGTGTGTCCTGGCAATGACTCCTTTTTCCCCGGTAACCAGGCAAACCCCTGTTTTTAATGCATCTTTATTGTCTTTTCCTGATTCTTTCGGCTGCGCAGAATGGATCTTTTCCTTAATGTATTCCTGGATCCTTTCACGGCAGGGCACAGGCACATCTGAAACCAACCTGAAGGCCATGTTACATTGCGGTGCCTTGAGGCAGTCTTCAATTTGCGGTGAATTAACTGCCTTTTCAACTTCCCCGCTCTCATAAAATTTTTGGATTGCACTTACCCCTTCATCCGCCTGTAGCTCTGCTGGTAATTCCTTTAAATAGTTTAACCAGGTTTGGTGCTGCTTGGGCGATTTTGGATCGTCACTCGGCAATCCCAGCAAGTAACCAATATGATCCCACAGCAGGAAGGTGGTGGCGTAACTCTTGCTGCCTGCTCTTCCAACTGATCTTGGCAGCAGGTAAGTTTTAGCAACCAACTTGTTGCCGATTTTTTCCCGGGTGTCTTCTATATTGATAAATTTACCGTCGCGGTTTATGACAATCAAAAACTGTAGTTCTTTTTTTTCAAAACCCTGCGGCGCAATATCGCTATCCTGATCGGTCAGCTTGCGGTCATAATACTCTTTTAAAGCATGCAGGATCATCCTCTCACCTCTATTTCTCTACGGTCGGTATTGATAACCCCGTTTTTAATGTGGGCTCGAAAAAAGAGGGGATTGGGTTCTTCTTTTCCATTGCTGAAATCCATGTCATAGAGCATAAAGCCAAGGTCCTTGTTAACATTAATCGGCTCTGCCGGTTCTTTTTTGGGATCAACCAGTTTAAAGTTACAGGCAAATTCCCGGCAACCTAAATAGGGGCGATGAAAACACTGTCCTTTTTTGGCGCGGCGTTCAAACATTGCCGCATACTTGGCCGGTTTTTCATCTTCAGGGCCACTGATTTGCACTTCATCCCCATTTGCTCTAACTGTAGGTTTGCCGTAGAAGTTATCTTTTCTATTTTCAGGGGGTATAAACTCGAAATAGCCGTGCAGGCGGTAGTGGACGTCTTTTAAGAGTAATCCTGCTTTTTGCTGTCGGCCCTCTTCAATAAATAATCCCATCGGTGCGCATCTTTCCCCGGCAAGCTGTTTTGCTGTTGGTAGTGGTGCTTCCTTTCCCACCTCGTTTCTTCTCACCGAGACATTTTTGATAGGTTTGAGCACTTCAATTTTTGTGATCTTCCAGCAGATAGCGGGTTTCCACATAATTGCTTCAAATATGGCCCTTGCTGCGGATGGTGTGATCACATCGTAACTAACCCGTTCCACTTTCATTTCCGGTCGGGTAAAACAAGCGTAATCACCCCATACTTCCAAACACCAGTTAATCAAATCATCAGCTCCTTTCAAATAATAAAGTCTTCCGGTTCAAAGCGGTCTTGATCGACAAGCAGTCCCAGGTCCTCTGCATAAAAGTTATTGCTGCTCAGTACATAAATATAGGGATGCACTTCTTCAATTGCCCCCTCATATAACAGGTGATCAAATTCGTGATTGTAAATGTTTACTGTATATCTTTGTAGTTTGCGCATCAACCAGCGTTCGGGCCCTTTTAATTTAAGTAAATTAATATAATAGTCACTTTCTCCGTAACGCACAATTACTGATTTTTGTTGAGAGTCGTTGATAATTTGAAAACGCTCAGCCGCTGTTCGAAAATAAATACCGCACTCTGACGGTTCAGGAGTAAGCAGATCGGTAATCCCTTTTTGATCCAGTGAATTTACTGTCCAATATAGTTCTGAAAAATATTTTTTAAACAAATTGTGGTCGAGAATATTACCGGGTTTTTCTGCAAGGATGTTCTTAGTAATATCGGTTGATTTGCGCAGCACTCCAGCCGGAGGTTTCCGAGGGGGGTTAAAAATTCTCACTTCCCCGTACTTCAGCTTTCCTTCCCGATTGCAACGGCCGGCTGCCTGGGCAATAGAATCCAAGCCGCACATCGCCCTGTAAACGATGGGGAAATCAATGTCCACCCCCGCTTCTACAAGCTGAGTGCTGATTACCCGTACTGTTTTTTTGTTGCTTAAGTCATCCTTAATTTTGTCAATCACCGTGCTGCGGTGTTGACCGCACATCAGTGATGAAAGGTGGAAGGTTCCCCCTGGCATCAGGTTGTGAAGCTCACGGCAGCTTTTTCGGTCTGACACTATACAAAGCACCTGTTCATGTTTAACCAGATCTGCGGCGAGTGTTTTAAAATCTATAGTAGTGTGAATGTCGTCAGGCAATATAACTTTGACCCGTTTTAGTTTTTGGTAAAGTTCATCCAGACTGTTACCCATAATATTGTTGATCTCTTTTAAGCCGTTAAATGTTTGCCCGTAAACGCGGCGTTCCTGAAAGGCCGGTTGGGTAGCGGTTGATATTACAAAACTGGACCGGTAACGATTGACAAGCAGTTGTATTGTTTCTAGGATAGGTTGTAAAAATTCCATCGGTAAAAGCTGAGCTTCATCTAAAACTACCACCGCATTGACGATGTTGTGTAATTTGCGGCAGCGGCTGGATTTGGAAGCAAAGAGCGTTTCGAAAAACTGTACTGCCGTAGTTACGATGATCGGCGCATCCCAGTTTTCAGAAGCTAAGCGGGATTTGGCGCTGTCGTCGTCTTCGTTTAAGTTGGAGTGATGTTCGATTATTTGCTTTGCACCTACCGCTGCCCGGAAAACATTGGCATTTTGTTCAATAATACTGGTATAGGGGATAACATAGATGATTCTTTCCATGTTGTGTTTAATGGCATGTTCGAGGGCAAAAGAGAGGCTTGATAAAGTTTTACCTCCTCCGGTTGGCACTGCCAATGCAAACACGCCGCGTTCTTCCGATGCTTTCTCCAGGCATTTAGTGCGGACCAGCCTTCTGATGGTATTCATTTCTGTTTCGGGAGAGGTACTCTCCAACGTTTCAATGTAGCCGTTTAAATTATTACGCAACTCAGGCAAGCTTGCAAAAGCGCCCCTGGACGAGAATTTTTCCTTCTCCATATAGGATTCGGTATCAAGAAAGTCGGCATCGACCAGGCAGGAATAAAGCATTCTGATCCATAAAGATAAATCTAAACCACTGTTATGAAATTTCCATGGTGGTCGGGCGGGCTTTAACGCTCCCAGTTTATGTATTAAATGCGGGTCTATTTCATCTAATGTGACGGGTGCACTAATTTGATACTGCAGTGCACCCCTTCCTGTGCCTTGCGCACTTGACCAGTCCGGCAACCCAGCGTGGTGACCGGCAATAATATATGACAAAAACCTGCCCGGCGCTTTGTCGAAAAGCAGCTCTGTTAATTTAGCACCTTGGATTGCATGGGGCATTTTACCCGGCTTGTTTTCCAGGTGAGCCTCTTTGTCATAACCATAGCCGCTTTTACATTGCAGATATTCTTGCCAAGCTATCCTGCTTTTACCGACGTCATGAGCAAATCCGGCCGCTTTTCCCCATTCTCCTGAAGCAAATTTCTTAGCATAATCTTCCGCTTTTTCTGCTGTTGCCCTCAAGTGATCCAACAACAAGTGCGGTTCATCCCAAAGGCCGTCTTCCAACTGTTTAACATGAGCAATTTGTCTGATCCAGATGATCTCCTTTTCAGCAAGAAGCATTTGATTAAGAAA
>JAWODD010000039.1:0-12890 GCA_046483445.1 Bacillota bacterium
GTGGGCGATCAGGATGATCGTCTTGCGGCAGTCGAGATTGTGCACAGCTTCCATCACGGCCTGTTCAGTGAGGTTGTCCAGCGCGCTGGTGGCCTCATCGAGAATCAGCACATCGGGGTCATGTCAGTCGATTTATCGATATAGCAAGGCAAGGCATTTGGATCGGCGCAGGCGAAAAAAATGTATCAGAAAACAATTCTTTTACCAGCGTAGGAAACGAAAACGGAAGTGAAACAAGTCCTTTGTTTCCTGTGATTCTGTTCGAAACCTATAGCAATGTAACTGAAAACGATTGGTTTTCTAGAACGGGCAGTCTGCTTATTGCAAGTACATCTATTTAAATAACCTATAAGTTTCCTGTTTGCAATGCCTTCCAATTGCTGCAGGCTTTGCGCTTTACTTTGGAGTTATTTTATACCCCAATATTACCGGCAGTGAGAATCGGTGGAATGATTTGCCCCTTGCCAGTTTGCTATTAAAGGTATAAGCTATATTACTGTATAGCTTATTTTTTATGTTTTTTCGGGGTGAGTTTAGATTTGAGAATATCAGCAGAAAACATGACCACAAATACGGCAGGTATAGTATATGGAACATTTGCCTATTCCCTGTGGGGTTTACTGCCTCTTTACTGGAATCTTATGGAAGCGGTGCCGGCCGTCGAAATCCTGGCCCACCGGATCTTTTGGTCTTTCGTAGTTATGAGCCTGGTGATCATTGTAACCGGGGGCAAGGCTGCTTTAACTGCTTCTATGGTTGACAAGAAAAAACTGATGCTTATTTTTTTGTGCGGTTTTGTTGTTAGCCTTAATTGGGTTACCTACATTTATGCAGTAAACAGCGGTTTTGTAATTGAGGCAAGTATGGGTTACTATATTAACCCTTTGGTCGTGGTTTTACTGGGGGTAACTGTGTTTAAAGAAAAGCTGGGACGCTGGCAATTAACGGCACTAATCATAGCTGCTACCGGGGTGATCATTATTACGGTGCAGTACGGGCGGATTCCCTGGATCGCCCTGATTTTGGCTCTTACTTTTGCTTCGTATGGCATGATCAAAAAAATAATTCGCCTGGACCCGGTAAGCGGCCTGGTTCTGGAAACCTTTATTGTGATGCCTTTTGCCCTCTTTTATCTCCTCAGCCTGGAGTATGCCGGGACCGGAGCTTTGGGTTCAGTGGCCTGGCCTCTAAAGCTTGTGCTCGCCGGAACCGGCATAGCTACGGCAACCCCTCTATTTTTGTTTGCCAGGGGTATTGAAAAAACCACTTTTTCGATGATGGGTTTTTTGCAGTATATTGCTCCGACTATCAACCTGATCCTGGGTATTTTTGTTTTCAAGGAATATTTTTCGATTATGCACCTGGTTAGTTTTTGTTTTATCTGGGCAGCATTAATTATTTTTACCCTGGCTAATCTCGGATTTTTAAAAGAGCCGTTTCGGGTAAAAACAGGCACCGTTGCTTCACGCAGAAAGGTTTGAACAAAAGTTACTTATGTTTAAGGCCGGTGAGCACCGATAGACAACTGCCGGTAGTAATGCTATAATAGCAAGCGGAAATTAAATACAGGCTAGTTAGGTGTCAGAAGACTTAATAGGGAAGCCGGTGAAAGTCCGGCGCGGTCCCGCCACTGTAAGTGGGAGCGCCTTCTAAAGCCACTGGTTGTTAAACCGGGAAGGCAGAAGGTGCTGTGAACACAAGCCAGGAGACCTGCCTGATAGCGCGCTTAACCCCTTCGGGTGAAAGGGTAAAGCGGGGTAGAAACCACGTTTTGCCGTGGTTTTTTTGTTTTATAATATTAAACTCCGGCTTTCCCCGACAAAAAATTTTAGATGAAAGAGGAGTGAATGGTAGTGAAAAGAAGTTTATTGTTGTTTGCGGCAGTAACAGCTTTGTTTGTGTTTGCCGCTTTCGGCTGTGAAGAGGCGGAAGAAGCGGTTGAACCGGAAGAAGTGGACGAAGAAGGAGAAGCGGTTGAGGAAGAACCTGAAGAAGAGGCACCGGAAGAAGCAGAGGAAGGCATGGTTGTTACCGACCAAATGGGACGGGAAGTAAAGATTGAAACAACACCCGAGCGGATCGTTTCACTTTCTCCCAGCAATACGGAAATCAGCTTTGCCTTGGGACTTGAAGATCAAGTGGTGGGAGTAACCGATTTTTGCGATTATCCGCCTGAAATAGAGGAAAAGGAAGCTGTCGGCGGGTTTGATTCTCCGAGTATTGAAAAGATTATTGAACTTGAACCTGAACTGGTGCTTGCTTCCACAATTCATGAGGAAGAAGTGGGCCGCTTAGAAGATATGGATATCGCGGTTTTGGTTGTAGAATCCTCTGAATTAGCCGGGCTGTATGAGAGTATTACCCTGATTGCTGAGATGACCGGGGTTGCAGAAACCGGGGAAGAACTGGTTGCTTCGATGCAGGAACGGATTGATGCAGTGAAAGAAAAAATAGGGGAGATTGATGATGAAGAAAGAATCCTGGTATTTTATGAAGTCTATGCTGATCCGTTGATGACTGCCGGTAAGGACGCGTTTATTAATGAGATTATTACCCTGGCCGGCGGAAAAAATATCTTTGGTGATGTGGAAGAGGATTATCCGGAGATCAGCGCTGAAAAAGTAGCCGAATTGCAGCCTGAAGTAATTTTGTATCCTGACGTTCATGGCTCCGCTGACTTTGTGCTGGAGGAAATGGCTGCCCGACCGGGCTGGGAAAGTGTGCCGGCGGTTGAAAACCAGCGCCTGTATGATGTAGACGACAACACTTTTTCCCGTCCAGGTCCCCGGGTAGTGGGGGCTGTTGAAGAAGCGGCTGAAATCTTTTACCCGGATAAGTTTTAAACTTTTCCAGGGGTACGTAGAGTTATAGATAAGAGCTAAAACTGGTTTTGAAAGAGTTGGATCTTGCTGTAGATGAAGCAACCGGTTTATTTATGGCATGAACTGCTGTTGAAGGAGTAGGTTCGGACGATACAAGCTAAAGAAGCAAAAGCACCCAAAAGAACCGGCAGGGATTTGACCAGGCCGCTTTTTGCCGGCGGCCTGGTGGCCTTGCTGTTTTTTGCCGTTGTCAGCGCCATGGTTTTCGGAGCGGTTTCCATCGGTTTTTGGAATGTGTTTATCATCCTTTTGGAAGCCCTTCCTTTTTCTTTTACATTTGCAGGTGCCGATCTAGCAACGGTTTATGAAGATATTATTTTGCAAATTCGCCTGCCCCGGGTATTGCTGGCTGCCGCCGTGGGCAGTTCGCTGGCCGTGGCCGGGGCTACTTTCCAGGGACTTTTCCGCAACCCGATGGCCGATCCTTATGTAATTGGCATTTCCTCGGGGGCAGCTCTTGGTGCTGTCTTTGCCATGCTCAGCGGATTCAGCCTGGCGGTCGGCGGTTTTGGAGCGGTACCGCTGTTTGCTTTTGGCGGGGGGATCGCCACTATCATCATAGTATACAGTATGGCCCGGGTTGGCCAGACTGTACCGGTGATGACACTTCTTTTGGCCGGGATTGCGATCAGTTCTTTTTTATCGGCCCTGGTTTCGCTTTTAACCTACTTTGCCGGCGAAAAACTGCACATGGTTGTTTTCTGGATGATGGGCGGCCTGGGCGGGGCCACCTGGCAGCAGGTCCAGGTAATGCTACCCTATGCGCTGATAGGCTATGTTATAGTGAGCCTTTTTTCCCGGGAGTTAAACGCTATGCTGCTGGGTGAAGAAACAGCCAGCCATCTCGGAGTAAATACGGAGCGAATTAAAAAGATTTTACTTGTCGGCGCTTCCATGCTGGTGGCAGCGGCAGTATCTACGAGCGGGATTATCGGATTCGTAGGGCTGGTTGTGCCCCATTTCATCCGTCTGGTGGCCGGTCCCGACCACCGCTTTCTTTTACCGGCCTCGGCCCTGCTCGGCGGAAGTTTGTTAATTGCCACTGATACGCTTGCCCGGGTGATTATTGCGCCTTCTGAACTGCCGGTTGGGATAATTACCGCCCTGATCGGGGCGCCAATGTTTGTGTATTTATTGAAAAAGCGTAAAAAGTTGCGTTATTTCGGCGGAGGAGGCTAGTTTAAATGGGGATCGATATTGATGTTCATGGTTTGAAGTTGACTTATGATGCCGAGCCCGTGCTTGAAGATACAAACTTCAAGGTTGAGCGCGGTGATTTAGTGGCGCTTTTGGGCGCGAACGGGGCCGGCAAATCGACCCTGCTTCGCTGTATAAGCCGCATTATAACGCCCAGTGCAGGGCAGATCCTCCTTGATGGAGAAGCGCTTGAACAATACAACAGTAAAGAAGCAGCCCGGATGATGGCGGTAGTACCCCAGGAAACGACTGCTGATTTCGATTTTTCGGTTGAAGATATTGTGATGATGGGGCGGTTTCCCTACCTGGGCAGATTTCAAAAAGAAACCAAAAAAGACCGGAAAATTGTGCACCGGGCAATGGAGATGACCGGGGTCTCCCACCTGGCGGAACGCTCCATCGCCAACTTAAGCGGCGGGGAAAAGCAGCGGGTGATCATGGCCCGGGCGGTATGCCAGGAACCGGAAATCCTGCTCCTTGATGAACCTACCGCTAATCTTGATATCGGTTACCAGTCGATGCTGCTTGAATTGGCTTCCCGTTTGAACCGTGAACAGAAAGTCACGGTGATTGCTGCTATTCATGACATAAACCTGGCTGTGCATCATTTCAATCGCTTTATCCTTTTAGCCGGCGGCAGGGTAATGGCTGCCGGCAGGGCGGAAGAAGTGATTACCCCTGAAAACATCAAGAAATCATACGGCGTACCTGCTTCCACTTACCGTCATCCTCTGCACGGGGTATTGCAGGTAAGTGTAGTCAGGGGGCGTAGCGGCAGTGAAACTGTGCAGGACGGCCCGGCGGTCCATGTTATTGGCGGTGGAGAAGAGGCCATGTCCGTGCTTGAGCTGTTAAACCAGGAAGGTTGTCGCCTCTCCGTAGGTCCTGTATCCGCCCAGGACAGCGGATGCCGGTTTGCCCATTTTCACAGTTTGCCCGTAGTAATTGTTCCGCCCTTTACCAGCATGAACGGTGTCCATAAAGAAGAGCACCTGCAGCTAATGCGCCGTTCGGACCTGGTGGTTATACCCCCGATACCTTTTGGAGAGGGGAATTTGCCTATTTTTGAAGATGTGAAAGTCGCTTTGGAAGAGGGAAAACCGGTTTATATTATAGATTTGCAAGGTGTGGAAGACCGTGATTATAGCGGAAAAGCCGGTCAAATTCTAAATGATTTAGTCCGGCAGGGAGCAGAGGTTTTAAAAAATGTTGAGGACCTAAAGGCGCTGGTTCGCCCGGACGGAGGCGGAAAAAGTGGAAGCTGATCGAGATAAATCGCTGGTTTTAATAACCGGGGGAGCACGCAGCGGTAAAAGCACTTTTGCCGAAAATTTAGCGGTAAATAGCGGCAAGCCTGTAATTTACTTGGCTACGGCCCGGGTGGAAGATGAAGAAATGCGTGAACGAGTGAATGTGCATCAAAAAAGGCGGCCCCATTTTTTCAGAACCGTGGAAGAGCCCCTGGAACCGCACCGGATCCTGGAAAAGGAAGCAGGTAGTGGAAGCCTGGTGCTGCTTGACTGCCTTACCTTGCTGGTCAGCAACATAATTCTTTTAGAACTTGACCAAAGAGGAGCAGTCCGGCAGGGAGAGGAAATTTCTACTGATGAAAGTATGCTGGAAGCAGCCGGCAAAGTATGCCTGGATAGGGTCTGCAAACTGAGCGAAGCTGCCCACGCTTATCCGGATGATGTCTTAATAGTGACCAATGAAGTGGGGATGGGCCTGGTTCCTGATTATCCCCTTGGCCGGATTTTCCGTGATTATTCCGGTCGGGCCAACCAGGTAATGGCCCAGGCGGCAGACGAGGTTTGGTTTGCTGTCTGCGGTATTGCCCGGAGGTTTAAATAGATGGCCCGGGTTGTGCTTAGTATGTCAGCTTTGGCGGTTGCTTTTATCCTGGACTGCCTGATCGGTGACCCGCCAAACTGGCAGCATCCGGTGCGTTACCTGGGAGCGGCAATCGATTATTTGGATAAAAGCTCCCGCAAGCTTTTTTACAGCGCAAAGGGCTTGAAAATTGCGGGATTGTTAATAACGGTGATCACTGCGGGCGGGGTTTTTGTTTTATCTGTTTTGTTCTTGTCAGCTGCTTACCGGCTGCACCCGTTTGCCGGGTGGCTCCTGGAAGTTTATCTGTTCTTTGTGTTGCTGGCCGGTGGTGATTTGCACCGGCATGTTTCAAAAGTCAGAAGCCATCTAGCAACCGGGGATTTGGAAAAGGCCCGGTTAAGCGCGGCAATGCTGGTTAGCCGCGACACGAGCGCCATGGATGAAAAGGGACTTTCGCGGTGTGCCCTGGAAAGCTTATTTGAAAACAGCGCCGATGGTCTAATCGCCCCGCTTTTTTTCATAGCTGTTGGGGGCGCGCCCCTGGCGGTCTTGTACAAGGCGGTAAATACTCTTGATTCGATGCTTGGTTATAAAAACAAGGATTACGCCGACCTGGGGTTTTTTCCGGCCCGTTTAGACGATATTTTAAGCTATCTCCCTTCTCGCCTCACCGCTGTGCTTTTTCTTTTAGCCGGTGGCTTGCAAGGAGGTTTTAAGCGGGGGCTAAAAGTTTTGGCTGCCGATCGCAATAAGCATGACAGTCCCAATAGCGCCTGGCCCGAGGCGGCCGCCGCGGGGGTGCTTGGCATAAAATTTGGCGGTGCTGATTATTACCGGGGGCAGTTAATAAACCGGCCGGTAATCAATAGAGCCGGAAAAGCACCGGGGGCAAAAGATATTGCCCGAGGTTTGACCCTGTTTTGGGTTACTGCGCTTCTGGCTTTTGGATTATTTCTTTACCTGTATTACCGGTTAGAGACCGGGGAGGTATTTATTCTTTGAGCAGTTATTTTAGAGCCCTGTCATTTTTAACGGTAGTTCCTTTGCCCTTTGTCCGTTTTGGTTTAGACGGTAAAGAACTGACCGATTCAGCAACCTGTTTCCCCCTTGCCGGGGCCACCCTGGGCCTGTTTTTGGCTTTTCCGGCCTGGCTGCTTAGTTTTGCTTTTCCGCCCGCCCCGGTGGCGGCAACCGCGCTGATTTTAAGCTTTTTATTGACCCGCGGGTTGCACTTTGACGGTTTGGCTGATACAGCAGATGGCTTGATTGGTACCACCAACCGGGAGAAAGCCTTAAAGGCGATGGAAGACAGCGCTATCGGGGTAATGGGAGCGGCCTCTCTCTTTTTTGTTTACCTGCTTAAATTTGCTTTCCTAAGCGAACTGGAGATTTCTGGATATTTACTGCCGGCAGCGCTTTTTTTTATGCCGCTGGCGGGAAGATGGGCCATTGTTTACGGTGGAGCCTGGTTTGCTCCCGCCCGCAACCGGGGGCTGGGTGATCTATTCCTGCGTGGGTTGCGCTGGCCGGTTTTGCTAAAGGCCTCCCTGGGGGCTTTGCTTCTTATTGCCCCTGTCGGCTGGTGGCTACCGCAGTTATTATATCCGGTTCTTGGCGGTTGTCTTGCTGCCCTGTTAAGTGCGCATCTGCTGGCGTTTTATGCCGCAAAGCGCCTGGGCGGACTTACCGGTGATATTCTGGGTGCTTCATGTGAACTGGGAGAAATGTTCTTTCTTGCTGGATTTTACTTAGCTTTTTATTTTACCGGCTTGTCAGCCGGTGGTTCAAAGGTGGTGAGCTTGCTTGTCTAAAACCTTTGCTGATGAAACGGGCGGTCACGGCGGAGACCTTGAACGGGCGGCTCTGAGGTGGGGCAAAAATAAAGAAGAATTGCTTGATTTCAGCAGCAATGTTAATCCCCTGGGACCGCCACCGGGTTTAATAGACCATTTAGGCGATGTTTTGCCTGCTATAGTAAACTACCCTACCCCCCAGGCCCGCAGGTTGCGAAAGGAGCTGGCCCGCTTTTTAAAATTGCCCCAGGAAAGGTTGCTGCTGGGAAATGGCGCCAATGAATTGATCCACCTTTTGCTGCTCTGGCACAGGCCGCGGCGGGTATTGATTCCGGCTCCTACTTTTTCCGAATATGAAAGGGCTGCTGTTTTAGCCGGCTCCTCGGTGGAAAGGTATTTTCTAGCGCCTGCGAATAATTTAGATCTTAACTGGTTTGAAAACAACTTAAGGTGCGGGGATTTGCTGGTGCTCTGCAACCCCAATAATCCTACGGGCACCCTTTATCCCCGCAGTGATTTAATGGCCCTGGTTGGGAAAGCCGGGGAGTACGGGGTTGATGTTATGGTTGATGAAAGTTTTATTCCCCTGACCGGTAAACCACAGGAGAGTTTGCGGGATTTGCAAAAAAACAACCTGTGGATCATCCTTTCATTGACCAAACTGTGGTGTTTGCCGGGCCTGCGTTTAGGCTGCTTGATTGGGCCAGAGGGTATAATCCGGGAGTTAACCCGCTGGGGAGACCCGTGGCGGGTGAATATCCTGGCCCAAGAAGCCGGGCTTTTCTGCCTAAATCAGGAAAACTATTTAAAAGAATCACTGGATTTAATTGAATCGGAACGCCGCTATTTATGCAAAAAATTTATGGCGACCGGTTTTTTCCAGGTTTTTGAGGGCGCCGCTAATTACCTGCTGATCAAGGGGAGGTTACCTGGTTTTAATGTAGCTGAGTTTCAAGATTTCCTGGCCGGCGAAGGTCTATTTATCCGCCGGGCCGATAATTTTTATGGGCTTGACCGGCGCTATTTCAGGGTTGCTGTAAGGCGGCGGGAAGAGAACAAAAAGTTAATCCGCGCGGTTGAAAAATACTTGGAGCACTGGCAAAACAGTAATAATTACAAGCAAGCCATTCATAGGGAATATTCTGGAGGTGAGGGCCAGTGAAGGGTAAATTGATGATCCAGGGCACTGCATCATCGGTAGGGAAAAGTTTACTTTGCGCCGCCCTTTGCCGGATTATGCGGCAGGATGGATACCGGGTTGTGCCGTTTAAATCGCAAAATATGGCCCTTAATTCTTTTGTAACCCGGGAAGGCCTGGAAATGGGGCGGGCCCAGGTAATGCAGGCTGAAGCAGCCGGTGTCGAACCGCAGGTGGACATGAACCCGGTTCTTTTAAAGCCCACCTCCGAGCGCGGTTCCCAGGTAATTGTCAAAGGAAAGCCGCTGCGGAATATGGAAGCCATGGACTACGTTAACTGGAAAGAAGCACTGCTTCCGGGCATTGAGCAAGCTTTTGCCAGACTTTCGCGCGAACATGATGTTGTTTTGATTGAAGGGGCGGGCAGCCCGGCTGAAATAAATTTGCGAGAGAAAGATCTGGTTAATATGGGCCTCGCCACCCGTCTGCAGGCACCGGTTTTACTGGCCGGCGATATTGATCGCGGTGGTGTATTTGCTTCTCTTTATGGAACCATTGCCCTACTTGAGCCTCTAGAGCGTGAACTAATCAAGGGGGTGATTATTAATAAGTTTCGCGGTGACAAAAAGGTACTGGCCCCGGGCCTAACCCAGCTTGAGGAATTGATTGAACGGCCAGTTTTAGGGGTGGTACCCTTCCTGCACCTGAACCTTGATGATGAAGATAGTGTTACTGAACGTTTTAGCAGCCGTAGTTTTGGTCCAGGTTTGAACGTCCAGGTGATATTACTGCCCCGGATTTCAAATTTTACCGATTTTAACCCCCTTGAGCTTTATGACGATCTTAATTTGAGCTACATCAGAAAACCTGGAGAACTGGGCAGCCCGGATCTATTAATCATTCCCGGTTCAAAAAACACAATTGAAGATTTGCTGCACCTGCAACGGGAAGGCTGGGAAAAGCCGCTCAAAGAATATGTGGGAAAAGGTGGACTGCTAATGGGGATCTGCGGCGGTTTTCAAATGCTGGGGCGTAAAATCCGGGATCCGCAGAATGTGGAAAGCACGGTTCCGGAAGCTGCAGGCCTTGGTTTTATTGACATGGAAACGGTTATGGAAAAAGAAAAATCAACCCGGCAGGTTGAAGCTTCCTGGCACTACAGTGATTCAGGCTTTTTTGCCGGGATTAAAGAAGGGGCGCCTTTGATTGGCTACGAGATCCACATGGGCTACACTTTATACCACTCGGTTACCCACCCGGTCTATGTAAAGTCAGCCGGTCGCTGGGAGGGGGCCGTAAGTGGGAGAGGCAATGTTTTCGGAACTTACATGCACGGTATTTTTGACAACCTTTTCTGGAGTACGGAGCTGTTAAATGCACTCAGGCGCCGGAAAGGGCTGCCTGAAAAAAGTGCTCCACCGGCAGCCACTTACCGGGATTACAAAGAAAAAGAATATGATCATCTGGCAGCTACGGTCAGGGAAAACCTTGACCTGGAGCAGGTATACAAGATTATTGGTTAGAGTAAAAACTAAAATCAAGGGATTAACCACCATGGGGATAATCCATATAAGGCAAGTATTTGATTATCAGTATATCAGAACAAACTACCAGGGTTGGAAATATGTTTAAAGATTATGTTGATCTAGCTTATGCTCAGCTTAAGCAGAGCTGATCTTGGAATAATTAGCTATAAATGAAAGGGGTTTTCAACTATGGGCACTCATGAACAATTAGAACAGGAATTGCAAAAATTAATCAAAGAGATCAAACCGCTTGACCGGGCGGCCATGGAAAAAGCTCGCGGGCGGATCGATATTTTAACCAAGCCGCCTGAAAGCCTTGGACAGATGGAAGACCTGGCCGTACAGCTTGCAGGCATTTACGGGGATTTCTTTCCCTGCGGCAGTGCCAAACGCGTCGTGGTTATGGCGGCAGATCACGGGGTTACCGAAGAAGGGATCAGCGCGTTTCCTTCTGAAGTTACCGTCCAGATGGTGGCAAACTTTACCAGGGGCGGAGCGGCGATTAACGTCCTATGCCGGCATGGAGATGTGGAAGTGGAAGTGGTTGATATCGGGGTCAAGGCTGACCCGCAATTGCCCGGGGTAAAAAGGGTGAGGATTAAAGCGGGAACCGACAATTTCCGGCGCCGGCCGGCCATGAGCCGCGGTGAAGCCCTGCAGGCGATTATGGCCGGGGTAGAATGTGCCGATGAAGCTGCAGATGCCGGGATCAAGGTTTTGGCCACCGGGGAAATGGGGATCGGGAATACGACGGCCAGCAGCGCGGTAATGGCCGCTTTGAGTGGCTATGAAACATCGCTGGTGGTTGGCCGGGGCACCGGCCTTGATGATGACAAGCTGCTTCATAAGCAAGAAGTCGTTTCCGGTGCTCTTAAACTGCACCAGCCGGATAGAACTGATCCTCTTGGAGTGCTGAGCCTGGTTGGCGGGCTGGAAATTGCCGCTCTGACCGGACTGATTTTGGGTGCTGCACGCCGCCGCATTCCGGTGGTAGTAGACGGCTTTATATCGAGTACGGCAGCTTTGACGGCGGTAAAAATGTGCCCGGTTGTCTGGCATTATTTAATTCCTTCCCATCTTTCTGCAGAGGCGGGTCATACTTTGCTAATGGATTACCTGGGTTTAAAACCTTATCTACAAATGGGTATGCGCCTCGGGGAAGGGACCGGCGCGGTAATTGCCATGCACCTGGTGGAAGCGGCCGCCCGGGTTACTTTAGAAATGGCCACTTTTGCAGATGCCGGGGTGACCAATAAGGAAGAAGATAACATCGGTTCCGATTTGAAGGGAGCAGAGTAATAAATGGAAGTTTACCTGGTCCGTCACGGAGAAACGGAATCAAACAAGGAAAAAAGATTCCAGGGCTGGTCCGAATCTCCACTTTCACCAAAAGGACTTCACCAGGCCAGGGAAGCCGGTTTTTTTCTTGGCCGCAAAGAGATTGATGCCGTTTATGCCAGCGATCTTAAGCGAGCGATCCATACCGCCAGGATTATTGGTGCAAGTTGTGGGTTGAAACCGGTTGAGAGTCCCCTGCTGCGGGAAATCAATTTTGGTCAGTGGGAAGGCCTTACCTACAACGAAATCGAAGCGCAGTGGGGTAATTTAATCCGTGAATGGTTTGATGACCCATTCTGCCGTTCGGCGCCGGGTGGGGAAACCCTGGAAGATGTCCGGCAACGGCTGTATTCATTTATCGGGGAATTGCTAAAGCATGAATGGAGTTCCGGCAATCAAAGGCTTGTGCTGGTCAGCCATGGAGGGGCAATCAGGGTTCTCCTTTACTATGCCTTAAGATTAAACCGGGAGCAGTTCTGGAATTTGCGCATTGAAAATGCTTCTGTAAGCCTGATTAACTTGGAAAAAGAGAGAGTGGAGGTTGTTTACTACAACCGGGTCGATCACCTGGAATCTGGATTAGACAAGGAGGAACTTACCGATGGTCTTTAATAGCAAGCCTGATTAATTATAACCTGCCCCTCTGGCTGATGGAAGAGCGCTCGGTTTCCGAAGAACTTATTAAAAGAGGCGGTCGAGCTTTGATTATTGCTGTCCGTACTGACCTGGTTGAAGTAAATTGGTTGGGCCAGGTGATCGATGGAGAGTATATTTACTACTGCCTGGAAAAAGGCATCTCTCCCTGCGGGAATCCGGGGAAGCGCACACCCTGGTAATTGACGGTCCCTTATTTAAACCCCCTCTTGCCTATAGTGTGGGACAGGTAAACAATAGCAAAAACCGGGCTATGATTGAAGTGTTTCCGGGTTAGCCGGCAAGCCGGTTTGAATGATCGTGATCCGGGTTTTATATTATCTTGTTTAGCAAAAAAGGCTTTCCACCTTAAGCGATAGAAGGCCTTTTCTTATGAAACGGCTATTTTTTAGGTGGGTTCCGGGAAAGGTTATTCTAAAAGGTTCAAGCGTTCGAGATAATAATAGGTTTGCAGGCCTAGATTCAACTGGACTGTATCTGATGGAATCAGGGGGTTATACCCGGTTAAAGATTCGATTTGCTTTAACCG
>JAWODD010000018.1:0-48918 GCA_046483445.1 Bacillota bacterium
TTATAATCTTTTTTGATTCAATCATTTTTAAAAAAATAAAAAAATATTTTTGAAAATTTTTATATGATTTTACTATTCCTAAATAAAGCAGGATGCAGGCAATGATAATCATTATTATTTCATCTAGCTGTAGGTTAAAATAGCCGGTGCTTTGTAAAAACTCAACTAGTAATTCAGTCATCTTAGCTTAACCTCTTTCTTTATAATTGGTTGATTTTTGTGTGAGATCTATTTTAATAAAGCCTAATTAAGGGCTCTCCGCTGTTCAGCCAGTCATTTTTTTTGAACAGAATCTTAGACATAAAATCCGGTGGCTAGGTTATTAACAGATGCTATAAAAATTTTTACGTTTTTTATTTCCTTTAATATTTTCTAGCTCTAATCTGTTTTCAAGCAGCTCTTTCCGGCCATTATGCTTCCAACGGTTTCCTTTAACACCTCCTGAAGGTTGTACAGAAATATTAACTGAGCCTGTAAAAGCCTTTGCATGTTCTATTTGCATGTATTGGTAAACAGCTGCTATTATGGCGGCAATCACACGCTCATTTTCCTCTGAAAAACTTTTGACCTGGGAAGGTTTTGTTTTTTCAGCAATTTTGCTGTCGGTAGACGGAGCAACAGGTTGATATAAAAGCCGGTTAAATAACAGTAGAATACCATAAAGGCCAGAGAGGGTTACCATAACCACTAAAAAACCAAGAACTGATACTTGTAGTGCAAAGTTTAGATTTTCCATGCAGTAAATTTTCCTCCATTCCACCAATTAAATTTAATGTATATTGTAGCACCTTCTAACCGGTATGTAAATCTGAGCTGATGATTTGATGATTTTGATCTTGCTCTTTTCATTGGGGTTAAAAAATGCTACAATCTTAAATATGCTTATCTTGGATAAAATTCCTGCCTACAATCTAAACAGGAAAAATCTAGTTGTAGGGTTTAATGCATACAGACTTTTTAATGTTCTTTAAGATTATCCATTAATTAATTTTATCGCAGATAATTAATTTTATTGCAGAAATAAAGCAACTGCTTTGAGCCAGGGATGAATTAAAAAGATCAGGAGGAATAAAACACCGTGAAAACATTTAAAGTTGTTGTTGACGGACAGGCTTACACAGTTCAGGTGGAAGAAGTAAAAGGTGAATCAAGCAGTAAAGGGGAGGAAGCGATAAAAAAGGCGGAACCGCCAAAGCCTTCAACAACAGAAAATTACGCGGCAGTCCCCGCTGGCCCTGAAGCACCCAAAGAAGAAGTTATTAAAGAGACTAAGTCTGAAAGTAGTGAAAAGCCGGAAACAAAAACAGCGCCACCGGCGGGAGGTATAAGCTTAAAAGCTCCGATGCCAGGTTCCGTGCTTGAAGTTAGAGTAAGCGAAGGAGACAAGGTAGAAGAAGGCGATGTACTGTTAATTTTAGAAGCAATGAAGATGGAAAATGAATTAACTGCTTCACAAGCGGGCACTGTGGAAAAGCTACTGGTCAACAAAGGCGACACCGTTGAGAACGATCAAACTTTGATAATTTTGACTTAAAAAGCCTGTTTAAGGCCCGGTAACTTCACTTATTTATTTAATATGATTAAAATGAGGGATGTAGTTGTGTCTGACGTTAGAGTAAGGTTTGCACCAAGCCCAACTGGTGAACTGCATATTGGCGGGGCCAGGACGGCTTTATTCAATTACTTATATGTTCGCAATAAGGGTGGTAAGTTTATTCTGCGCGTAGACGATACCGATCTGGAACGCTCCCAAACCCAGTATATCGATAAATTGATTAATTCGCTTAAGTGGTTGGGATTGCAGTGGGACGAAGGCCCCTATTATCAGTCCCAGCGTTTGGATCAATACAGAAAAGAGGCGGAAAGGCTAATGGAAAGTGGGAAAGCTTACCGCTGTTACTGTAGTGAGGGAGAGCTGGAAGAGGGCCGCACCGCTGCTCGCAAAGAGGGTAAAGCCTTCCTGTATCCCGGTAACTGCAGGCACTTATCAACCGAGCAAGAGGAAAGATTGCAAAAAGAGGGGAGGAGCTGTGTGATCAGACTGCGCACGCCTGATCAGGGCCAAACCCTAGTGCGAGATGAAATCAGGGGAGAAGTCAGTTTTGACAATGCTTACCTTGATGATTTTATTATTATCAAATCCAACGGCCACCCCACTTACAATTATGCCAGTATTATTGATGACCTGCAGCTGAAAATATCCGATATAATCCGGGCAGAAGAGCATTTGTCGAATACTCCCCGCCAACAGCTTTGTGCCGAAGCACTGGAATATGATTTACCTCGTTTTGCCCATGTCCCTATGATTTTAGCTCCCGACCGTAGCAAACTAAGCAAACGCCACGGCGCTACTTCTGTGGAAGAATTTTATGCTGAAGGATACCTGCCGGAAGCGTTGATCAATTATATGGCGCTTCTGGGCTGGTCTCCTGGAGATGACGAGGAAATTATGCCCCTGGAAGAAATGATCAATAAATTTAGCCTGGAAAAGGTGAACAATACAGCGGCAATTTATGATGTCAGCAAACTGGCCTGGCTTAACAATCACTACATGCGTGAATATGACCTGGAGAAACTGGCTGAAGCAGCGCTGCCTTTTTTTGAAAGCAAAGGGCTGATTAAATCTCCGCTTTCAGGAGAGGACTATGATTATTTTAAACAGGCCATTGATCTGATTCGAGAAAGGTCAAAAACCCTGGTTGAACTGGCTGAGAATTCAAGGTATTTTTATTCAGACCAGTTTGCCTATGAAGAAAAAGGAGTAAACAAACAATTTCGTAAAGAAAACGTTTCCAGCTACCTGAGACGTTTGGCCGGGGAAATCCGTTCGATGGAAGCCTGTGATAAGGAATCTTTTGAAGCTCTCTACAGTTCTTTAAGCAACGAATTGGAAATTTCGAAGGGTCGCTTAATCCATCCCTCCCGGCTGGCAGTAACCGGAACCAGTGTGGGGCCAGGCATATTTGAAATTCTAGCCCTTTTAAGTCAGGATAAAACTGCTGAACGCCTGGAAAAAGCAGCAGATTATATCGATAATGAATTATCTTAGGAAAAGCCGTTAAGCTATTTATAATATCTCTCGGATATCAAAATAGCGGATCTATTGTTCCGGCAAAAAGAAATAAGCTAAAAATAGAAGCAAACGAAAAGTTCTGCTTCTATTTTTTCTTTTTCGGGGCGGGATTTTTTTGATCTTTAGTTTCAGTTTTTTCCTGGTTGTATCTTTCCTTTTCTTCATACCCTCTTTTGAGCATGAAAACCAGCACAAAGAATATCCCGATTAAAACAAAACCGATGATCAGATTAAGCATAATTTGTTCCTCCCGGAGAAGTCCATTCAGTTTAAATAGAGCGTTATAGTAATAAAAAATGGCTGCGGGACCAGGGCTCGAACCTGGGCTTGGTGATCCAGAGTCACCCGTGCTGCCGCTACACCATCCCGCAACGCTAATCATATTATAACTAATGAAAGCATGCCAATCAACAGTTTTATTCTTCATATGACATTATAGCTAAACAGTTATTAGGGCAGGTACGCTTAAATTTGTTTATACCCTGGTTCTTTTTTAGGTAAATTTGCGCGGCTTCCGGTGTGAGGGGTAACTGTTTTGATCTATAAGGTTTTGGTAAACTTCAAGCATGCGTTCGGCACAACGGGAAGATGAGAACTGTTGAACATTAGCAAGAGCATTCTTGCTCATTTGCTCGTAAAGTTCTTCATTTTTCAGTAAATCTATGATGGCCCGGGTAAATGAACCATGCGAAGGTTCAGTTAAAACACCGTCTTCACCGTCAAACACCATTTCTGCTGGTCCATATGCTTTGATAGCAATTATCGGCAAACCGGCAGCCTTTGCTTCACCGATAACTAATCCCTGTGTTTCGGTAATTGAAGGGAAGACGAACAAATGAGCACTGGCATAGCAATGAACAATATTGTGGCGGGGCAGAACTCCGGTAAAGGTTACTTTGTCTGCTATGTTCAGCTTTCGGCACAGTTTCCGCAGTTGATTTTCCTGTGGGCCCTTACCGACCAGGACCAGGTGACAATCAGGGCAGGTTTTCACTACAGTGAGAAAGGCTTTTATCAAAAAAGTTACGTTTTTTTCTTCGCCCAGGCGCCCGACAAACAGAAGAACTTTTTGATCAGGCTTGATCTCGTAGTTATTTACCAGCCAATTGGAATCAAGATCTTTAAATTCTTCTAAGTCAATCCCGGTAGGGATGTTAACAATGGGTGATTTCACCCCAATTCGCTGCAGGTAATTAACAACAATTTGTGAAGGAGCAACCACTGTATTAGAACGGTTGCAAAAGTCACGGGCGATCGATTGGACTACTTTTTTTGAGGCATTTTTGGCAAAGGGAAGATAATGCACATACTGCTCATAAAGGGTGTGGAACGTAAATACCAGGGGCAGTTTATAACGACGGGCGGCTTTGGCTCCCATTCTTCCTAAAAGAAAAGGATAATGGGCATGAATTACTTCCAGGTTATTTTTTTTGATCGTTGAACTTAAGTGTGCCGATAAAGGAATAGGGAGGGAAAATTCAGGCATGGTTGGTGCCGGCAGAGATATAAACCGGTAAACTCCTTCTTCTTTTGGCGGATTAAGCATGGGGTAATCCGGCCCAAAAACAAAAACGTTGTGCCCTCTATTACTAAACTCGCGAGAAAATAGTTCTATTGATCTCACCACACCGCTGGTATAAGGGCGAAAGCTGTTTGTAAATATACCAATATTCAATTACTGTTACCTCCCTGTTGATAGTTCTCATATGTTTTTTCATATAGGTGATCAGAGATTTCCATCGTTTTCTCTTTATCTTCAAGGTAGTCGTATTTTTCCACAACTTCACTATTGTTTTGATACCAAACCCTCAATTCTTCTACCCGCTCTTGGTTTAAATTATATTCTTCCGGTGAACCTTCCAGCACTTCTGAGAGAGGCAGGATACGGTGACGCCAGTTACGATGCACCCAGATAATCTCGTAATCAACGTCGCTAATCCAGGTTTCGCCTGAATTCATGCTTTTGGTTAAGTCAATATCCAGCAAAATGCCATATTCTACGTAAGGAGTGGGATTGTGAGGGTAATGTTGGTTGGAGATGAAGTTACCCAGTGAATAGATGGCGAGAGTTGCTCTTTCAGTCCCGTCTGCTTCTTCATTGAAAAACCACTCGATTGGTTGAAGAGTGTGTGGATGACCACCCAGGATTAAATCTGCTCCTGCCGCAGCCAACTTTTCAGCAACCTGGCGCAGGCGTTGGGGTTGCGGTTCGGTTACATACATTTCTCCCCAGTGAGGAAATATCGCAACTATGTCGGCGCCGTTTGCCCTGGCCGTATCAATATCTTCAATTATCGGGGTAATATCATCGAAATTGGCGGTTTGATTAACACAGTATTCGTGACCTTCGGGGACGGGTATACCGTTTAAGCCATAAGTGTAGCCGATAAAAGCAATTTTCACGCCATTGCGTTCGAGCATCAAGGGGTTGTTTCTTTCCTCCCAGCTTTTAGAAGCACCAAAAGTTTCAATACCCAGTTCTCGGACATGAGAAAGGGTTTCCTTCAGTCCCTCGTAACCGCGATCCAGAGTATGATTATTGGCCAGAGTTAAAGCGTCAAAACCTGCATCTACCAGAGCCTCTGAAAGTTCTTGCGGGGCATTAAACAGGGGATAACCAGTGTAACCGCTGTAACCCCAGAATGTAATATCAGAACCCGCCTGGGAAGTTTCCAGGTCCCCGACTGCGATATCCGCTTCCTGTAAATAAGGGGCGATGACTTCAAAGCTGGGCGTGAAATCATATTCGCCTTCTCCAAGATGAGCCTGTTCAATTTGAGGAACATGGGCTGTAATGTCGCCGGCAACGCTCATGCTTACCGAGCGCTGGTCAGGCTCAGGGACTTTTGTTTCTTCTTCGACTTCAACTGGCTCGGACTCTTTTTGCTGATCTTCAACATCTTGATCTGAATATTCACTATCCAGGTTAGTCAAGTCTGAAACAAAAGTACCGGCTAAATTGATCAGGTTTTCGGGAGAATAATCATTACCGGCTTTTGTACCAAGCATAAAAAATAAACCGACCAGGATTAAGGCTGTAATTATTAGATAAACACGACGCATTTGTCTCCACCTTTTTCAAGATTATTGATGACAACAGGACTGGCTAATATTATGCCACAATTATAACATACCGCAGTAACCTGAATTTGCTTTTTAATTAACAAACCATTTAAAGACAGAGTACAGCCAGGGCCAGTTTGCTCCCTGATCGCCTTCGAGATGAAAAGCCTGCTCGTCGGCTTTATATCTGCCCAGTTCAGGATGAGGTCCAAAAAGCAGGTACCTGCCTTCGCCGCTTTCACCGGCAATGACAGCCGGTTCATGATTGATTTCATAACGGGCAAGCACGGTAATCGAACTTTCATTGTAAGGTGCAAAATAAGGACCGTCAAAGTAATAAAGCTCGATAGATTTATTAAAGCTCTGGTTAGCCGGATGCCCGGGTTCAAGAATAAAAGAGGCAGCTTCGCCCCGGACAATTTGGCCCGACAGCGGACCAACTCCTTTACCTTCAAAAAAGTTTAAGGGGTACTGGTAGTCTGTGCCTTGCCACTTTAGAATATCAGAAGCATAGTAAGCTCCGGCACAGCTGCCAATAAAGTACCCGCCATCGTGGACGAAATCAACTATGGCAGCATGATTGCTAATATAATTTTTATATTCAGCGGCAAAACCGCCTGGAAACCAGATCAGATCAAAGTGGTTTAACAATTCCAGGTTGGTGGCATCTATTTCATCAAAACTTGACCATTCAATACCATAATTATCGAGGAAATTTTTGGTAGACTGTGTGCTTTCATACCAGCTGCCTTTGCCGGCATATACCCCGACATAAAGATCGCTCAAGGGTGTGGCAGAGTGCCTGGCATCGTCGGTTTTGCTGTTGTCATCTATGTTATCTGAAAATTTATTATTTGGTTCCAGGGCTTGTTGATCTTCTTTTTGCTCTTTGTTTATTTCATTTTTGCAATCTCGTTCTGTTAGATCAGTTTCACCCGCTTTTTCAGTTTCCCTGGATGTATCAAGTTCTCCTTCACTGGAACAGGATAAAAGAAAGAGGGGGGAGGCCACGATTATAAGTAATAAGACAATGTGGGTTATTATAGTTTCCTTAAGCAAGTTTAACTGACCTCCGCTTAAAAAATGAACTTTTCTTTTGCTTGTATTATAGCAGCTAATTATGTCATTAAACAGAGTCATATTAAATATTAAATAAGAAACTAGCATCCATTAAAATGTTAAATGCACAGTAAGCCGTTTAAAAAACCAGGCTTCCGCAATAACTTTCTCCTCTTTTAGTTAACATAAGATATATTATCGGAAGTTACTTCAGGATAAAGGCATTTACCGCAGACTTATGCTTCCTGCCCCCTCCTCATGAATCACCATAAATTCCTCCGCCAGTGTTTTACTATTTCAGAAAAAGCGGTGCCGCATTTTGGACAATCATCTTGGTACGATAGAATATAATCGCACTTACTGCATTTCATTGGCGGAATTGGCTTTTTATCTTTGCTGTTTTTTGTTCCATCTTCAAAACCGCTCTCAGCTTCTATATTAATTTCCGGGTTCTCTTCGTTAAAATCGCTTGATTCTGTTTCCTTATTATGGCAAGAATCACTTTTATTCTTTGCGGTATCTGAATTTTGCCGAGTATGATCGAAGTGTTCCGTGCTACCATTTTTATGTTCATTGAAATGTACGAAATTTTCGAAATGTTCTTTTTTGCCGTTAATGTTCGTTTCCTCCCTCATGTCTTCCATATAATAGCAATTTGAGTCAGCTTGCTGATTGGCCTTTTCTCCTTCACCGGTTACCGGCATTCCGCTGCGTACACCACCGGCCGGGCTAAAATCTGGATCTGCTAGTTCATTAAATAGAAGATTTATATACATTTGGGTTGCCGTCTGATCACGGTGTCCCAGTGCTTGTTGCAGTAACCTGATATTTTTGGTTTCCCGCATTAAGTTAACAGCAAAAGTATAGCGCAGCAGGTGCGGATAAACATCTTTTCCGATACCTGCTTTGCGGGATAAACGTTTAATCATTTCTCTAAGGTAACGATCCTTTAAACGATTACCATTTAAGCTGGTTAACAAATAACTGCTTTCTGCCGGTTTAATTTCTTGCCAGCGTTTCAACATGGCCAGGTCGCCATCTTCAAGCAGTAAAGTACGGCCTTTTGCTGTTCTGCTGCTTTTAATGTGGATTTTACCCTGCTCCCAATCCAAATCCGCTTCGTTTAAATTGATCACTTCATTGACCCTAAGCCCTGCTTTAAGCATTAAGCTTATAATACATAGATTGCGCAACCCCGTCGGCGCACGAAGATTGGGCTGTCTAAGCAGAGCTAGTTGTTCATAATTGTTTAAAGCCTGCGGTACTCTTTTTTGGACATTCATACCGATACCGCCTAATGGTAACTGGTTGTTTAATAAGCTACCTGGTATACCTGAAAAGTACTTTACCAGATACGGAATTATATTTATATTCTGAAGGAATATCTTTCCAAAGTCAAGTAAAAGCGGTAGTGGGAAAAAATAAGGGTTGACAACTATGTTTTTTTCAGGTAACCTAACAATCAATTATATTAACCAAATAAAGGCTATGAGCGGAACCAGTAGCCGGACCAGGCATTTAAAGAGAACCGTCGTTTGGTGAGAGGCGGTAATGGCAACTCCGGTGAACTCATCCGTAAGCTGCCAATCGAAACTGCTTGAAAAAGCCAGAATTAGAATTGGCCGGGTTCTTCCGTTATTATTAAGAGTGGGTGGTAGTAGTTATGCCGCCAAGAAGAGTGGTACCGCGAAATTACTTTCGTCTCTTATGGCGAAAGTTTTTTTATTTTAATAAAAATTGGAGGAGATGAAGATGAGCAAGGAAGAAAACAAAAATTTTCAAGGAGACAGAGTTTATTTATTTGACAGCACCTTGCGTGATGGAGAACAAACCCCGGGGGCACGTTTAAATTACGATGAAAAAGTTGAAGTAGCTCGCCAGCTTGCTCGACTTGGGGTCGATATCATTGAAGCTGGTTTTCCGGTTTCTTCTCCTGGTGAAAAGCAGGCTGTGCAGGCTATTTCCCGCGAAGTTAAAGGTCCTGCTATTTGTGCCCTGGCCAGAACAGTACCTGGTGATATCGACGAAGCCTGGGAGGCTATCAAGGATGCTGAAAACCCTCGCCTGCATATATTTCTGGGCGCTTCAGATATTCATATGAAGCATAAATTTAATAAAGAGCCGGAAGAAGTCCTTAAACAAGGAGTTGAAGCCGTTAAGTATGCTCGTCGCTATACCGAAAACATTGAGTATTCCCCTGAAGATGCCACCAGGGCCAATGAAGAATATCTCTATGAGTTGATTGAGGCAGTGATCAAGGCAGGTGCGACAACTATAAATATTCCAGATACCGTAGGTTATGCCGTTCCGGAAGAATTCGGGGCTATGATCAGGCGGTTGCGGGAAAAAATTCCCGGTCTGGATAAAGCGATTTTAAGTGTCCATTGCCATAATGACCTGGGAATGGCGGTAGCCAATTCATTAGAAGCTATTAAAAATGGCGCCCGTCAGGTAGAATGTAACATCAATGGCATCGGGGAACGGGCCGGCAATGCTGCCCTGGAAGAAATCGCTGTAGCTCTGAGGATCAGGCAAAACTTTTTCCCATATTATACTAACTTGAATTTTCATGAGATTTACAGGACTAGCCGGTTGGTCAGTAAGCTGACCGGGATAGCAGTTCCTTCAAACAAGGCTGTAGTAGGGCTGAATGCATTCTCCCACTCTGCGGGAATTCATCAAGATGGTATTCTGAAAAACAAAGATACTTACGAGATTATTGATGCCAATTTAATCGGGGGGAAAGCAGCCCAAATGTGTCTTACCGCCCGATCAGGACATCATGCTGTTCTTGATCAACTCAAAAAACTGGGGTTTTCGCTTGATGAACAGCAGCTTGAAGTTATATACAAACACTTTGTTAACCTGGCCGATAAAAAGAAAGAAGTTTACCCCGAAGATCTGGAGGCCCTGGTTTTGGATCATCTATCGGCTGCCGAACCGCATTATAAGCTTGATTACCTGCAAACGGTTAGCGGCAGTAAAAGTATTCCGGCGGCGGTAATTCGCTTGATTAAAGAAGGTGGTAGTAGTGTTGAAGAAATGGCGGTTGGCTCAGGACCTATCGATGCGGCTTACAACGCGATCAACAAAATTACCGGCCTGCCGGTTAGTCTTGAAAAATACGGCATTAATGCAGTTACTCATGGCCGCGACGCCCTCGGTGAAGTCCAGGTCAACCTCTCTTACCAGGACCGCACCATAACCGGACGGGGAACGAGCACCGATATTATTGAAGCCAGTGTTAAAGCTTACCTGAACGGTTTAAACAAGCTTATGAAGATTAATGGTGACAAAACAAAAGAAAATCCTGGCCAGGTAAAAATGGCAGGCAGTTAAGTTAAACAAGGGTGCTTCCCTGACATTAACGCTGCCCGGGTTTTTTTAAGTGGTTTTTAAGTATTGAAGCTTTTGTCGCACCAATTTGTCGTCAAACAATAGTTTGCTACCCATTTCAAACAATGCTATAATTACTAATATAATCCAGATGTAGAGGTGTTAATTTGGAGCCACTTACAGATAAGCAGAAAAGAGTCCTGGATTTTATCGAACAGGAAGTTGCTCGCTGGAATTATCCCCCTTCTGTTCGTGAAATTTGCAAAGCGCTGGAAATCAGTTCTACCGCAACAGTGCACGGTCATCTCGATACTTTGGAAAACAAAGGATATATTTCCAGGATGGCCACCAAGCCGAGGGCTATAAAGCTGCTTCGTAATGCCGATGGTGACCCGTTGGTGGAAACGGAGGAAAAATGCGTGTTTGCACCCTTAATCGGCAGAATTACTGCCGGTCAGCCTATTCTTGCCGAAGAAAACCGGGAAGGTTATTTTCCCGTCCCTCCCGCGATTCATGCGGAAGAGGGCTGTTTTGTGCTCAAGGTTAAAGGTGAAAGCATGGTAGATGCCGGTATTCATGACGGCGATTATGTTATAATTAGACAGCAAAACTCCGCAGAGAACGGGGAAATTGTAGCTGCTCTTTTAGGCGATGAAGCTACAGTGAAGCGGTTTTACCTCGAAAGGGATGTTTATCGTCTGCAGCCTGAAAATAACTCATATGAGCCTATTTATACCCATGATGCTGTAATTTTGGGTAAAGTTATCGGGTTATTCCGGAAAGTTTAGTCTGTATGCGAACCGTAATTCTGAACAGGAGGCTGCGTGTAAGGCTCAAGCTTGGCCGCCATTTTAGCGTCCACTGCAGCTATTATTTCAAGGTATTCCGGTTTTGATTTAACTCTCTCTACTTCACCGTATTTTTGCAGCTCTGAATAAAGTTTTCCTTCGCTGTAGGGAAGGTATATTTTCAGGTTCCAGCGCTGCTGTTTGATATATGAGGTGATATTTTCTTTAAGCCTGTCCAAGCCTTCCCCGGTTTGGGCGGAAATAAATGATGCTGAAGGAAATTCACGGGCTAAAAATGAATACTGCGAACTATCCTCAACCTGGTCAATTTTGTTGAAAACCAATAGTTCCCGGCGGTAATGCTCCGGGTCGATACCGGCTAAATGCTCCCGGACCACTTTGATCTGGTTATAGTAATCAGGGTGGCTTAAATCGACCACGTGCAGCAGCAGGTTAGCTGAAAGTAATTCTTCCAGGGTGGCCTGAAAAGCGGTTACCAGTTGGTCGGGCAGTTTTTCAATAAAACCGACTGTATCGGTAAATAAAACTTCCTGGCCACCGTTAAGCGTGCCCCGACGAACAATTGGATCCAATGTGGCAAAAAGTTTGTCTTCAGTATATAGTTCCGCTCCGGTTAAAGCGTTAAGCAGGGTTGATTTTCCGGCATTGGTATAGCCAACCAGGCTGATTATATTTAAGCGATTTTCTTCTCTCTGTTTTCTATGCAGGGAGCGATGCTTCCTCAAAGATTTTATCTCTTTTTTTAAGTCGGTAATTCGCCGGCGAATAACCCGCCTGTCCACTTCAAGCTGGGTTTCGCCGGGGCCCCTGGCACCAATACCTCCGCCCAAACGGGAAAGTTTATTACCCAATCCGATCAAACGGGGTAGGAGGTAGTTCATTTGAGCAAGTTCCACCTGGAGTTTGCCCTCCCTGGAAAGGGCCCGGCGGGCAAAAATATCTAAAATTAAGTTAGTGCGATCGATTACTTTGACTTCGGTCAGTTGATCTATATTGCGGATTTGCGAAGGAGACAATTCATCGTTAAAGATAATCATTTCAGCTTCGGACATCTCTGCCAGGTTGATAAGTTCGTCTATCTTGCCCCGTCCTACATAATAGGCCGAATCCGGGGCATTCCTTTTTTGAACGACCCGGTCCACCACCACTGCTCCGGCGGTTTCAGCTAATAAAGCTAATTCTTCCATCGAACGCTCGATATCTTCATCAGCCCTGGTGGTGTGGAGACCGGCCAAAATAGCTCTTTCTTTTTCTTTTATGATTTCTTTCAAAAGAACAAACCTTTCCCACGTGCCCTATTTTTAAAAATAATATATACCATTAATTGTGAGTGCCCGGTTACTAAGCAGAACTGGTTTGTTCCTGGTCATCATCAACAGTTTTTAAATTAATGTTACGGGTGGGAATAATTGTCGAGATGGCATGTTTGTAAATCAACTGCTGTTTTCCCTCAACTTCCAGGAGTAAAGTAAAATTATCGAAACTGCGGACAATCCCCTTGATTTGATAACCGTTAATTAAAAATACAGTGCACAGCATGTTTTCTTTCCGGGTCTGGTTTAAAAAAGTATCTTGTAGATTAAATGCGCCTTTCATTTACCTGACTCCCTTCTATTTCTAGATAGTCCTTGATACCGCTTTCAAATATTAATATTCGCCCGGCAGGGGTATATTTCCTTCACTGTATTGCAAATATTTTCAGTTAAATAATGCAGGTCCTCCTTTTTACTCATTTCAAGCCATGTGATGTTTTTATTCCGGCGAAACCAGGTTAACTGCCTTTTCGCCAGGTTGCGGGTTTGCTTTTTTATTTCCACCCTGGTTTCTTCCCAGTCCCTTTTTCCTTTTAAGTAATCAAGCAGCTGCCGGTAGCCCAAAATCTGCATACCCGGGTCATTTTCGTTGTACCCGCGCCGTATTAATTTGCGTACTTCTTCAAGCCAACCCCGGGCAAGCATATTGTCAACCCGATCTTCGATTCTACGATAAAGTTTTTCCCGGTCCATGTAAAGAGCGAAGATTAAAGGGTGGTAAGGTTGTTCCTGCCTGCCGGTTTCTGTGACCTGCTCAGAAATTGGTTTGTTTTCCAGGGTATATACCTCCAGGGCTCGGATAATTCTTTTTCGGTCATTGGGGTGGATTTTGGTGGCCGCTTCCGGGTCGAGCGACCGTAGCCTGGCATAGAGCTGATCAAGGCCTTCGGTATCGGCAATTTGTTCGTAAGTTTTACGCAGTTCCGCGCTGGTTCCTTTTAATCCGAAAGCGTAGCGGTAGATGACGGCATTGATATACAAACCGGTTCCGCCAACCATGAAGGGCAGTTTGCTTTGCGACCACAGCCGATCAATGGTATCGTAAGCTAATTTTTGGTAGTCGGCAACACTGAAAGGTTGATCCGGGTCAATTAAATTGATCAGGTGATGGGTGACTGCCTTTTGTTCCCCAGGTGAAGGTTTGGCGGTTCCAATATCAAGCTGGCGGTAGACCTGGGCTGAATCGGCGCTGATTATTTCAGTATTCAAGCGTTGGGCAACCTTGATAGCAAGTGCGGTTTTGCCGACTGCTGTTGGGCCGACCAGGGCTAAAAGGGGTTTTTTACTATTATTATTGAAAGTTAACATTTTTAACCCCCTTCGCTGCGGTGAAAACTTTTATCTAGCTGGGCCTTGTTAAAGCTGATCACAGTAGGCCTGCCGTGGGGGCAGTACTGCGCCCGGGGGGCTTGCTGCCATTCTCTGATCAAATATTCCATTTCATTCCTGGAAAGAGCCTGCCTGGCTTTGACCGAACGGTGGCAGGCAATAGTTTTGTAGATACTATCCCGGTAATCATCGGCGCTGCCTTCTCCTGCCGAGATTATTTCTTCAAGCAGATCATAAAGCTTTAAGCTGCCGGCATCTTCACGAAGCAAAAAAGGCACCGCTTTAATTGTATAATTGCTTTCATCTTTTTGTTCAAGTTTAAAACCGGTTTCTTCCAGCAAAGGCAGCAACAGTGGTAATCGGTCTCGCCAGGCCGGAGGTATTTCAAGGTTTTGGGGCATGGTTAGCTGAGCGGTTTTATCGAGGCCTCTAACCCCGGCTTTTTCTTTCAGCTGTTCATAAATAATTCTTTCATGGGCGGCATGTTGATCAATTAATAAGAGGTTATCTTCCTTTTGTGCAATGATATAGCTTTGCATAAACTGACCGATCAGGTGCCATTCTTCGCAGGTAGAAACTTGGTCAGCTTTAGCCTTGTCTTTTTTTTCCCCGCTTATTTTACTTTCCCCCGCTGAATTCGCTGTCGAAGATGGTTCTTGTTTTGCTTGGACTGGAAACGAATTAAAAAAATCTTGTTTTTCGGTAAAACTGTCTTTTTCCCTAAAAAAATTATTTACTTTAGCTTTTACTTCGCCAGCATCTGAGCGGGACCGGTAGCTTAGATCTGCAGAATAGTAACCCGGATCTTCCTGCGTTTCGGGCCATTTCGGCAGACTTTGACTTTCCTGCAGAGTTAATTTAACCGCTTTATAAACCAGGCCTTTGATTAGTTCGGGTTTTTGAAAACGAATCTCCACCTTGGCCGGGTGAACATTAACATCAATTGCGCTCGGGGGCACCTGCAGGCTCAAGATGCCGACCGGGTAGCGATTGCTCGCCAAAAGGTCCCCGTAACCGCGTTCAAGCGCATTAACAATCATTGCATTTCTAATCAGGCGGCCGTTGACAACCAGGGTAATCCAGCGGCGTGACGATCTGGTCATATGCGGGGCCGCGATAAATCCTCTCAAACTGCTACCGGTCACTGAGTCTTTGCGGTTTAGTTCAAGCATAGACTGCGCGGTTTCATTGCCGTAAAGAGAAGCGATCACATGTAAAAGGACCCCGTCACCGGAAGAGTTAAAAAGGGTCCTGTTCCCGCTTTTTAAGGTGAAAGCCACTTCCGGATGGGTAAGGGCCATTTCTGAGAGCAGGGTGCTAATCCGGGTTGATTCGACATTGTTGGCACGCAGGAATTTTAGGCGACCCGGGGTGTTATAGAAAAGATCGTTTACTTGCACCTTTGTTCCCGGAGGAGCGCCTACCTCCTTCTTTTCCGCCAATTCTCCGCCATTTACCGTTACCTGGACACCGGAAAGAGCATTTTTGGGTCGACTGATAAGTTTCACCCGGGAAACTGCGGCAATACTGGGCAGTGCTTCTCCGCGAAAACCGAGGCTGGAAAGGTTATCCAGATCATTTAAAGCAAAAAGTTTGCTGGTGGCAAACCTTTGGAAAGCCAGGGGAACTTCTTCCGGGGCGATTGCATGTCCGTTGTCAGTAACGGTAATAGAATGCTTCCCTCCCTCCTCAATAGCTACCTCCACTTTTGTGGCTCCGGCATCCAGGGCATTTTCCACCAGTTCTTTTACAACCGAGGCCGGGTTTTCGATTACTTCTCCGGCGGCTATTTGTTCAGCGGTATTTTTATCGAGGATCTTAATTGACATAAATTCCTATTCCTCCTCGCTTTCTTCCTGATCGAGCTGTTTTTGGAGATTATAAAGTTTTTGCAAAGCTTCCAGGGGGGTGGTCCGGTTTATATCGATCTCTTTTAATTGGTCTACGATTTCTAACTCCCGGGTATGATCGGCAGAAGGTTCTGAGACCATCGGCAGAAGACTTAACTGGCGATCTTCCGCTGAAGAGGCGGCCAGTTCAAGCTCGTGGAGGATTTTTTCCGCTCGAATCAACACTTCCGCGGGGACTCCGGCCAGGCGGGCTACGTTGATGCCATAGCTTTTATCCGCTTTTCCGGGAATCAGCTGCCTGAGAAAAATTACTTCTTTTCCTTTCTCCCTGACTGCAATGGTGTAGTTTTTGATCCCCGGCAACTCCCCTTCCAGGTTGGTTAGTTCATGGTAATGCGTGGAAAAGAGGGTTTTTGCCTTGATTTTACGGCTGATAAATTCCAGCACACTGCGGGCGATGCTCATTCCGTCGTAAGTGCTGGTTCCCCGTCCGATTTCATCTAGAATAATCAGACTGTCGGCAGTGGCCTCCTGTAAAATGGCTGCTGTTTCCTGCATTTCGACCATAAAGGTGCTGTGGCCGCGACTTAAATCGTCGGTGGCTCCCACCCGGGCAAAAATGCGATCAAGAACAGGCAGTTCCGCCATATCCGCTGGAACGTAGCTGCCCATCTGGGCCATAATCGTTAAAAGGGCGGCGCTTCTAATATAGGTGCTTTTCCCGGCCATATTAGGTCCGGTGATTACCAGCAGGTAATGATTGTTGTCCAGGTGGATGTCATTGGGCACAAAAGGTTCGCTCGCCAGTTGTTCAACCACCGGATGCCTGGACTGTTTGATAGACATTTCTTTATTTCCGGAAAAAGAGGGCCGGCAGTAACTGTTTCTTTCAGCTACTTCGGCCAGTCCCTGGATACAGTCAAGACGGGCCAGCTCGTTGGATGCGGATAAGAGAGTTTCCGTATAGGTGCTGACTTCACTGCGCAGTTGTTCGAACAGACTGTATTCAAGCTCGGCCAGTTTTTCCCGGGCCCCGGTAATTTGTGCTTCCATCTGCTGCAGTTCCTCGGTAGTAAAGCGCTCCGCGTTAACCAGGGTTTGTTTGCGGTGATATTCTGGTGGGACCAGGTGGAGATTGGTTTTGGTTACCTCAATATAGTAGCCAAAATTGCGATTGTAGCCTACCCGCAGTGATTTAATGCCGGTTCTTTCCCGTTCTTTTTGTTCAAAATCCAAAAGGTAAGTGTTGCCTTCACTGGAGATTTTTTTCAGGTAGTCTATTTCTTCATGATAACCGGCCTTAAATAGACCCCCCTCTTTTAAAGTAAGGGGCGGGTCGTCAACCAGGGCGGTTTCAACCAAGACAATTAAGGCATTAAAATCAGGCAGTTTCCTGTAAATTTCTCGTAGATAAGGAACCTGGCAGTCAGCAAGTTTTGTTTTTAGGGTTTCTATTTTATAAAGGGTATTTTTAAGGGAAACCAGATCCCGGGCGTTAATCCGCTGGTAGGAAAGGCGACTGCAAAAACGTTCCAGATCGAATATTTCCTGCAGCAGCTTGCGCAGTTCCCGCCTTGGCAGCGGTTTTTCCAGGTATTCTGTTACCGCTTCCAGCCTTTGTTCGATTTGCTCCCGGCTCACCAGGGGCATTTCCAACCAGCGGCGAAGTAACCTGCGGCCCATCGCTGTCATACAGCGGTCGAGCAGTCCCAGCAGACTGCCTTCCCGGGTTCCCTCGCGGAGGGATTGAGTAAGTTCCAGGTTGCGGCTGGTAATATTGTCGATAACCAGGTTGCGGTTGGTAAAATAAAGCTCAAGACGGTGAAATTGTTTTTCACCTTCCGGAAGCTGTTGTAAAAGCTGCAGGTAAGCTAGAACCGCACCACCGGCGGCTGCGGCCTGGGGATAGTTGTCCAGGTCCAGTTCTTCCCAGGTTTCTTCACTCCACTGCCCGGTGATTAATTGTTTGGTTTCATCTGCTGCCGGGAGATAAGGCAAGGTTTCAATTAAACCGCTGTTTTTCATTTCCAGCTGTCTTTTGCTATGTTCTTCAACATCTTCGGGATGGCATAAAAGTTCAGAGGGTTGGAGGCGATGCAGTTCGTCAGCAATAGTTTCCCAGGCCCCTTCCCCCTTTTGTTCGGTGATTTGAAAATCACCGGTAGAGATATCTACAGCTGCGAGGCCGTAATAGTTACTGTTATCCTTAATTAGCGCAGCCAGGTAGTTGTTACGGCTTTCTTCGAGCATTTCAGGATCGGTGATTGTTCCCGGGGTCAGCACCCCGGTAATTTCCCGCTTTACCAGCCCCTTGGCCTGGGCGGCGTCTTCAGCCTGCTCACAGAGCACTACTTTGTAGCCTTTATTTAATAGTTTATTTATATAGGTTTCCGCTGAATGCATCGGAATCCCGGCCAGGGGGATTGGCTCTTCACTGCCGGCATCACGGGAAGTGAGGGCAATTTCCATTTCCCGAGCCGCCAGCCGGGCGTCTTCGAAAAATAATTCATAGAAATCACCCACCTGAAACATCAGCAGTTTATCAGGGTGTTGCTCTTTAATTGTCTTGTACTGTTTCATCATCGGGCTGGTCCGGTTCAATCAACCACCTCATTTAATTCTCCAAACAGGTTCCAGGTACGGGCCTCAGTAATTTTAACTTTTGCCAGTTTGCCGGTTAGTGCACTCGCCCCGTAAAAGTGGATTAGTTTGTTGGTGCGAGCCCTGCCGGTCTGCATCTCGGGGTTATTTTTGCTCGGACCCTCGACCATTACTTCTAAAATTTGATCAACCAGGCGTTCGTTTTCTTCCTTGCTGATGCGCTGCTGCACCTGGTTCAACTGCTGCAATCTTTTTTCTTTTTCTTCGTAGCTGACATTATCTTCCATACGGGCTGCCCTTGTCCTCTTACGGGGAGAATAAATAAAGGCAAAAGCGCTGTCGAAACGTACTTTTTTGATTAAATCGACGGTTTCGGCAAAATCTTCCCCGGTTTCCCCCGGAAAACCGACGATGATATCTGAAGTGATTGATACACCGGGAATGGCGCTTTTAATATCTTCTACCAGTTTGCGATACTGCTCGCGGGTGTAGTGCCGGTTCATTTTTTCCAAGATCCGGTTACTGCCTGCCTGCACCGGTAGGTGGAAATGCTCGCAAATTTTTTCTCCCTGTTTTACCGCTTCGATTAATTCACCGGATAAATCTTTGGGATGTGAAGTCATAAAGCGAATTCGCTTCAATTCTTCAATATAGTTTAACTCATTGAGCAGTTTTGCAAAGCTCAGCCCATTTCTCAAGTCCTGCCCGTAAGAGTTGACGTTTTGCCCAAGCAGGGTAATTTCCCAGTAGCCGCAGTGGGCTAAGGAGCGGACCTCCGAGATGATATCCGAGAATTTTCTGCTCCGTTCGCGGCCGCGTACGTAAGGAACCACGCAGTAAGAGCAGAAGTTATTGCAACCGTAAATGATCGGCACCCAGGCGTGAAAAGAGCTAAAAGGTTTTTTAGGCAGGCCTTCCCGGCTGCCATAGTCTTCTTCAATATCAACAATAGTTTCTTTGTTTCTACGGGCCTGGTCCAGTAAATACGGCAGCCGGGGTAAGGCATGAGTGCCAAACACGAGATCAACCCGGCTAAATCTTTTTTTTATGTAAGCAGCTACCTCTTCCTGCTGAGTCATGCAGCCGCCGACCGCAATGATCAGGTCCTCATTTTGGTTTTTCAATGAGCAGTACTTGCCGAGCATTGAGGCTACTTTATCTTCAGGTTTTTTGCGGACGGCGCAGGTGTTAATTATGATTAAGTCCGCTTCTTCCTGGCTTTCGGCTGGATCATAGCCCAGGTTTTCGAGCATGGCGGATATTATTTCCGAATCATGTTCATTCATCTGGCAGCCCAGAGTAGTGATCAGGTATTTTTTCCCTTCCCCAAAAAAGGTTATTTGGTCCGGGTTTCCCTGACTAAGATTTTGCAAAAGGTAACTGCCTCCTTTCTTCCCTACATTATATCAAAAAAACACCTGTTTAAAGAGGTGTTCTTATTCAAGAATCCTTTTATGGCGTTTTAATTAAACACTGCCGACCGCATTTTATTTTAGCACTTGCTTAACCCCTCCAGCCAATCAAAGAAAACGGTCCAAACTTCTTCAATTTTGCCGGTAAAGCGATGATCGGCTCCTTCAATGATCGCCAGCTTTTTTGGATGTTTGGCGGAATCATATAGCAGGTGGGCATCTTCAACCGGAACGGACTGATCTTTTGATCCGTGAATAATCAGGTAGTGACGCGGTGCTATCCGGGAAGCGTATTTTAATAGATCATGGTTTTCTAAATCACTAAAAAAATCTTTTTTTAAATATAAAATTTCCCCTTCACCTTCTATGGCTACCAGGTTGCCTGAGGGGGGTTCAGAGTGGTTATTGATAAAACTTTTAAAGAGCTTGGCCGGGCGAGCTACCGCCGCCCAGGTACAAAGGGCCTTAATGTTCCGGTCATTTGAAGCGTAAGCAAGAGCGGTGCTGCCGCCAAAGCTCCTCCCGGTAAGGATAATCTCGTTAAATCCGTTATTTTGGCACCAGCTGACCACGCAGCCAAGGTCACCCACCTGCCCTGATAATGAGATATCCTCAAAACATCCTTCACTTTCACCGCAACCACTGAAATCAAAGAGCAGGGTACTAAATTCCAGGTTAGAAAGCTGTTCACCCATATCCAGGGCCCTGCCTCCACCTTCTTTTGAACCGGTGAAACCGTGGCAGACCACCACAACCCGGCTGCATACTTCACATAAAAGGGCTGATAAACCGAGATTCCTGTCATTGAGAATATGCAGTTTTTGCCACTTGTTTTGCACCATTCAAACCACGGCTTCCCTTCATTTTCGCTCAGTTAGACCGGATATTTTGACAGTTTTTCCGTTTATTTAACGGCCCTGGCCTTCATTATTGAGCGGGGCTTGCAATGTTTGAGCCAGTTCAACCCTGTTTCGGCCTTTATCTTTTGCCTTGTAAAGGGCATCATCGGCTCGCCTCATCAGGGTTTCAGTATCTTCATCTTTTTCCATGGAAGCAACTCCAAAACTGGCGGTAATCTTTAAATTATTTTCGCCGATCAAGTGGGCCTCAACCTTGCTGCGGATTCTTTCTGCATGACAAAAGCCCTCTTTTGCTGAAGCATGCATTAGCAGGATAATGAATTCTTCGCCGCCAAAGCGGGCGGCCATGTCTTCACTGCGGCAGCTAGCGATAAGTAAAGAAGCAAATTCCTTTAAAACCCGGTCACCGAAGAAATGTCCGTAGCGGTCATTGATTGTCTTGAAATGATCTATATCGGCCATTACTATAGAAAGCGGTATTTCATGTCGGTTAGCATAGGCATGGATTTTTTGGTAATATTCCAAAAAATAACGACGATTGGCAATCCCGGTTAAATCGTCTGTGCGTGAGAGGTTGTTTACTTCAACATTAAGTTTTTCCAGCTCGGTATTCTTTTTGTTCAATTCTCTGGTCATGTTAGCCAGTTCATTATTCATTTTAGAGATTTCATGAATAATCCGGTCGTCTGCAATCCAGGCTCTTTCACCGAGGAGCAGGTAGCCCTTATTTAAATTGTACAAGCACCCGAACATATTGGTTTGATTTCCCAGGCCGGAGATAAGCGTAAAGCTCAGATTTTGGTATTTGCTTTTGGGTGGTTTGGTAACCATATCTTGGTTTTCTGGTAGTAAAAAATCGAGCATATTTTGATTAACCGGTATATTTTCAGACTCGATTAGTTTTAAAAAAAGCCGGTTGCAGTTTTTAATGATCATATTATCGTCTAGAACAACCACGCAAACCTTTTCAGACCGGTCCAGGTATTCAACCAGTGGTTCCAGGCTATTATTAAAATTAGATAGCTTAAGCATTATTAGCCCACCATTCATTTGCTACTGCCACGGCATCTTTTGCAAAGGAACCATAACCGTCTACCCCCAATTTTTCTTTTAACTGTGGGTTTTCTATCAAGCAGTGACCCCCGAGCATTATTTTTGTTTCACGGGTTGATGGATTGTTTTTTAAAGTGTCGATGATATCCCGCGCGCTTTCAATATTAAACGGCATCCCGACAGAAATGGCCAGGAAAAAGGGATTTTTTTTCAAAACAAGATCAAGGATATCCTTAGCGGGAACATTGGCCCCGATGTAATCGACGTTCCACCCATTTATTTCCAGTAAGTCGGCAACCATCCTGGGGCCGATTTCATGAAATTCGTTGGGAGCGGCGGTGACAATGGATTTGCCCCTGGTTTGTTCCAGCAAGATAAAACGCGGATATAAAGAAGCCATAACCCTGGTAACGATAGCCGAGGCCAAATGCTCCTGGGCCACGGAAATGTTGCCTTTTTCCCAGAGAGTGCCGATGGCATACATGGAAGGCTGAATTACCTGCAAATAAAAGTCGGCCAGGTCTTCGGCTTTATGAACCGCTTCATTGGCAATTTTCAAGGATTCCCTGTGGTTCCCGGCTAAAAGTGAAGCTTGAAAAGATTCTTTTAAACCTTTCCACCCGGGATTCATGTAAAATGGGGGTTCAGTTACATTTTCGGAGGCTTGGATAATTTCTTCATGGTTGTCAATAATCCACTGGTAGATATTGATTAAGGCCCTGGCATTATTGTATTCGAGATGTTTTTCGATTGCTTTCACCCAGGCTTTAAGGGCTACAGGAAAATAATCAAATGAAAAACCATGCTGGTAATAAGTGCGGTAAACCCAGAATATAACCCTGGCCATGAAGGCAAAATCGTTTAGTTTAAAAACGTTGCTCATAAATAAAGCGTGATTATCATGATTATCATAAAGAACTGGTAACGGGTTATTGCCGATTAACAGTTGTAAATCGGGGTGTTCAGTCAAGGCCTGGTTAACATCCCCCACCAGGAGATCTTTTTTGGCAATGTAGTCTTCAGCTGCACTTAAGGGGACTGCCGGTATTTTTTTTGCGCTGCTGATCAGGTTATCAGTCATATGATCCCACCTCCTCGCTTGGTTGACCCGTATTTAACAGCAAGAGTTATTCATTTTGTTGTTTCTGCTCTTCTTTACTTTCCTGTTCCTCTTGATCCTCATCGTCCTGATCTTTATAAACCTGGATGGCAAAGTCAGGACAAAGGTATTCACATAATTTGCAACCAGTGCAGGCCTCGGGATCGATCATTTCCGGGCTTCCGTCTTCACTGGGCTGCAAATTGTTTTTGGGGCAGAATTCAAAACAAATACCGCAGTCTTTGCAGCGTTCACTGTAAACTTTTAAATTGAAATGTGCTTTACTCAAATACTTGATCCCTTCTTTCTAATGAACTGAACGCATTTTACCGTCCCTTATTAATTACGAGTAAACCTGTTCATAAACCTGCCCCAAAGCCTAGAAAAAATGGAAAATTTTAATCGATGGTTGCGGTAAAAATAAATATAGATAAAAATGATTACCAGTGCTGCCGGGATGGTTAAAAGCCAGGGAGACAATTCAGCCAGTGGTTTAAGGATTGATAAGATTAAACCTATTGCGCCGGTCAACACCATGCTTAACCCGATTGTCATCAAGCTGAAGACCGCACCACCGAGAAAGGTGTAGCCTATAAACAAACCCAGGTTCATATGCATGGCCCCGGCGGGAAAAGAAATATAGGTGCGCGTAAAACCCCATAACTGGGCCATAAATATTGAAAAATTTCCGTGTTTTTTCCACAGCTCTAGTATCCTGGCCTTAGATTTACTGGCCGGAATTTCCTCCCAGCTTTTTTTATTTTTCTTGTAATGAAAAATGTTTGTTTTTACAACCCGGCCCAGTATACTGCCCAGAAGCCCAACCCAGTAACTAAAGATACTGCCCAGCGTAATTCCCAGGGTGGAAGCGATAAATATATTTAAAAATGTACTGCTTCCTCTTAAAATCATGGTTCCGGCAGTGATGAGCACCAGCGATGAAGCAAACGGGACTCCGGCGCTTTCAGCAAACATAGCGGCGGCAATTCCCAGGGAGCCGTATTTGGTAATCAGCATTTCTATGAATTCAAATAGAGGTTCCAGTGCCTCTATACCATTTATATTATTTACATTTTCCATAGTTTCAATGTTGTCCATGCTTTACTCCGCTTTTCCGGTAATTAACGCATAAGCGCCCCAGATACCCGCTTCCGGTTCCAGTTCAGCTTCGATAATATTTAGGGGAGTTATTTCTATTGCCGGTCTAATCGCTTCCTGTTTGATTATTTCCCTGACTTGTTCAAAAAATTCTTTTCTCCCGGCAGCAATACCTCCACCAATCACCAGGCAGGTGGGATTGAGCAGTGTGATCAGGTTGGCCAGACCGGTTCCTATACTAGAGGCGGCGTGCTCGATTATTTTTTGGGCCAGAACGTTACCGGAATCTGCTTCTTCAAAAACCTGCTTTGCGTTGATCGGCCCACTTTTCAGTTCATCTTTATCCCACAAATCTTCGGCAATTTCGGTAATAGCAGTGCCCGAAGCCCAGGCTTCCAAACAGTTATTGCCACCGCATTTACATCGCCGTCCTTTGCCGAATGGTTTGGTATGTCCAATCTCAGCGGCAAATCCGCTGCCGCCGCGGTAAAGACGTCCATTAAGAAAGAAGCCTCCGCCGATACCGGTGCTCAGGGTAACATAGATTACATCGGAATGGCCATAGGCAGCCCCGTAAATTGTTTCTCCGACAACTGCGGCATTGGTATCATTTTCGATTAACACGGGGCAGGATAAATTGGCAGATAAAATTTCCCCCAGCGGAACCGGCTTTTGCCATTGCAAATTCGGGGATTGATGGACAATTTTTTTATCCGACTCAACAAAGCCAGCAATACAGACAGCCAGACCGCTGGGAGTACAAGCTGGCGAAATGCCGGCCGAGGTTGCAGCCTTTTCCATAGTTTCTTTAATTGACTTAACTATAGCTTCCGGATGGGCAGGGTTGGGAGTAGGATTCTTTTCGCGATAAAGGACCTGACCGGTTTTGTCAATTAAAAGCGACAGAATTTTTGTGCCCCCGATATCGACTGCCCAGTACAGGTTATTATGCATTGTCTCTTTCTCCGTTAGACGGGACCTTTATTTTTTCATAAAGGTAATCTTCATAAATATACATTAACTCTTTGTCAAAAAGGGTCCTTTTAAGATCTACAGTAACATTGCGGACTGCTTCTAAAATATCAGCGGCCTCCTCATCGGAAAGATCAATGCCGTATTCGACAAATTTCATCTTGATTGCCTTTGAACCGGAGTGCTTGCCGATAACAATCTGCCTTTCCAGTCCGACATCTTCAGGGCTGAAAACTTCATAAGTGGACGGATGTTTAAGTACCCCATCGGCGTGAATGCCTGATTCATGGGCAAAAGTATTTGCCCCAACAATCGGTTTACCTGGATAAATTTGTCTGCCCGAGGCGCGGGCCACAAATTCACAGAGGTTATGAAAATCAATTGTGTTAACTTTTAAATCTACTTTAAATAAATGTTTAAGAGCCATGGCTACTTCTTCCAGGGCGGCATTGCCTGCTCTTTCGCCCAAACCGTTTACGGTTACCCCCAAAAAGCGGGCCCCTGCCTTTAAACCGGCCAGGGTGTTCGCTGTAGCCATCCCGAAATCATTATGGGTGTGCATTTCAATTTCCATTTTGGTCTTATCGATTAATTCGCTGACTATATCATAGGTTTTAAAAGGATCAAGCACCCCGATTGTATCACAAAAGCGCAGGCGGTCGGCTCCGGCCTCCCGGGCCTGGTTGGCAAACTGAATCAAAAAGTCCATTTCACTGCGGGAAGCGTCTTCGGCGTTGACTGAAATATAAAGATCGTGTTTGGCGGCAAATTCAACCGCCCTGGTCATATTCTTTAAAACCGAATCCCGGGAGGTTTTCAGTTTATGAGCAATATGAATATCGGAAGTTGAAATGGAAATAGCCACAGCGTCAACCCCGCAGTCCAGGGAATGCTTAAGGTCTTCTATGCTGGCCCGGTTCCAGGCCATGATGCTTGAATCTAGATTATAAGAGACCATCTGTTTAATGACCTCCTTTTCATCACCGCCCATAACCGGAACCCCGGCTTCAATTTGGTGGATGCCAAGATTGTTCAGCATTTTGGCAATACGTAGTTTTTCTCGGTTGGAAAAAACCACTCCGGCGGTTTGTTCTCCGTCACGGAGAGTGGTATCAACCAGCATCGGTAAACCTTCTTCAAGCGCTTGTTTAAAACGTTTCATTAGTTTTAGCCTCCTTGGTAAATAAACTTTATCAGCGCCAATTATTATTGCAACATGATTGTAGTCCTGAAATCTTAAAATGCATTCTAACCGATCCCCTAAAGTTATTCTTCATCCAGGTGAGGATAACGATAGTTTTTGGGCGGATTAAAATTTTCTTTTATGGAGCGTGGCGAAAGCCAGCGGATAATATTCCATAGTGAACCGGCTTTATCGTTAGTGCCTGACGCCCTGGCTCCGCCAAAGGGTTGCTGTCCGACTACTGCCGCAGTAGGCTTGTCGTTAATATAGAAGTTGCCGGCTGCCTGGGTAAGTATATCTTCTGCTTTTACGGTAGCGGCTTTATCTTTGGCCATAATGCTGCCGGTAAGCCCGTAAGGCGAGGTTTCGTTGCAAAGGTGCAGAATTTCTTCGTATTGATCATCAGGGTAAACATAGACGGTTAAAACCGGTCCAAAAATTTCTTCTTCCATAGTTTTAAACTGAGGATTGCTGGTTTGAATAATGGTGGGGCGGATAAAATATCCTACCGAGTCGTCATAAGAGCCTCCGGCGATAATCGTGGCATCATTTGCGTTTTTGGCGTAATCGATATAGCCGGTGATTTTTTCGAATGCAGCTCTGTCAATTACAGCGCCAAGATAACAACTAAAGTCCTCGATATCTCCGACTTTAATCTTTTCAGTGGTAGTTACCAGGTCATCTTTCAACTCTTGCCACAGGCTTTCAGGGATATAAGCCCTGCTTGCAGCGGAACATTTCTGCCCCTGGTATTCAAAAGCTCCCCGAATCAGTGCGGTTACCAGTTCATCTTTGTCGGCGGATGGATGGGCTACTACAAAATCTTTGCCCCCGGTTTCGCCAACAATGCGGGGATAACTCTTATAAAGTTCAATATTTTCCCCAATCTGTTTCCACATATTGCGAAAAACTTTCGAAGAACCGGTAAAATGGACTCCGGAAAGGTCCGGATGATTAAAGACTTCCTCACCGATTTCTGCTCCGCTGCCGGGGATAAAGTTGATTACCCCGCCGGGAAGTCCGGATTCTTCAAGCAGGCGCATCACCAGGTAGTTGGAGTAAACTGCCGTAGAAGCAGGTTTCCAGATTACAGCATTTCCGGCCATAGCCGGTGCAGTGGGCAGGTTGCCGCCGATAGCGGTAAAGTTAAACGGGGAAACCGCAAAGACAAATCCTTCAAGCGGCCGGTACTCCACCTGGTTGGAGACTTCCCTTAAAGAACTGGGTTGGTCCCTGTAAATTTCACTTAAGTAATAAGTGTTAAACATAAAAAAGTCAACCAGTTCACAGATTGCTTCAATTTCAGCCTGGAAAATGTCTTTGCCCTGGCCCAGCATAGTAGCGGCATTAATGGTTGAGCGGTAAGGCCCGGCGATTTTTGCCGCCGTTTTTCTAAAGATGATGGCCCGTTTAGGCCAGGGCATGCGTTCCCAGCCAGGCTTGGCTTCCAGTGCGGCTTCAATGGCCTGTTTAACTTCTTTTTTGCCGGCTTTATGATAGCGCGCAATTATTTTGCCATGGTTGTGAGGCATTCTTACCTCGCCCATGTTGCCGGTTTTAACTTCCTGGCCGCCAATTACCAGGGGAATTTCAGTTTCGTTTCCGGATAATTCTTTTAATTTAGCTTTGACCGCTTCTTTTTCCTTGCTTCCGGGTGTATACAGCAAAGGAGCTTCATTGGCAGGTCGCTCAAACTTAAATATACTGTTTTTTGGCATTGCTCACACTCCCTGTTTATAGGTGTATATTATTTCGCTGAAAATAATAATTAATCCTGCAATAGAAAAAACTTGCGGTAAGCCGGGCTGCTAGATTATTTTACCTGTCCTGAGCCGTAAACTATGTATTTGAGGCTGGTTAACGCCTCTAAGCCCATCGGTCCACGGACATGAAGTTTTTGGGTGCTAATTCCCATTTCCGCTCCCAGGCCGAATTCAAACCCGTCAGTAAAGCGGGTTGAAGCATTTACATATACGGCTGCCGCGTCTACTTTGTTTAAAAATATCCTGGAATTGTCATAGCTGGCGGTAATGATTGCCTCTGAGTGGCCTGTTCCGTAGTGTTTAATATGATCGATCGCTGCATCAAGGTCGCTGATCACTTTTACTGCCAGAATTAAGTCGAGGTATTCGGTAGCCCAGTCTTCATCAGTTGCTTCCTTGATCTCGGAAGAATAAGCGAGGGTTTTTTTGCAACCGCGTACTTCCACCCCTTCTTCCTGCAGGGCCGGGATTACCTTTGGCAAAAAATTAGGCGCTGCATCCTGGTGGACTAGCAGAGTTTCTGCGGCATTGCAGACACCGGGCCTTTGCACTTTGGCATTAACGGCAATCCTTACCGCCATATCCGGATCGGCGCTGCTGTCCACGTAGATATGGCAATTGCCTTCGCCGGTTTGAATTACAGGAACAGTGGAATTACTTATAACCGCGTTAATTAAAGAAGCGCCGCCGCGGGGAATCAATAAATCAAGGTACTGGTCGGCTTTCATCAAATCAAGCACTGCAGAGCGTTCGGGATCCTCAATTAAAGCCACCGTTCCTGCTGGAAGCTCATTTGCGGTAAGGCTTTTTTGGATTATACGAACCAGGGCCTTATTGGAATTGATCGCTTCGGAACTGCCTCTTAAAATTACGGCATTTCCAGCTTTTACAGCCAGGCCGGCTGCATCGATGGTAACGTTGGGGCGGGCTTCGTAGATAATACCCACTACCCCGATTGGCACCCTGGTTAACCCAATTTGCAGCCGGTTAGGTCGTTTCCACATTTTAGTTACTTCACCGACCGGATCTTCAAGAGCGGCAATTTCTCTCAAGCCTTCCGCCATTGATTTAATCCGCTCCTCAGTTAAAAGCAGGCGATCGTGGAAAGCTTTTGAGTAACCTTCTTTGCTTTTTAAGAGCTCCAGGTCCTTTTTGTTCTCTGCAATAATGCTTTCTATATTATTTTCCAGAGAATCGGCGACATGTTCTAAAACATTGTTTTTAAAAGTTGCGGAACAATTGGCCAAAATATTTTTTGCCCGGTGGGCCTGGCTGCATTTTTCTAAAACCTCAGTGTTCATTGGTCACCTCTCCTTAGCCTGGTATTTTTACAGGTTAGATTCAATAAACAATCATGTTGTCACGGTGGATTACTTCTTCCGCAAAGGGCCTGTCGATAAAATTTGCCACTTCCGGAGTAGTTCGCTGCATAATCTGGGATAGCTCTTCTGAAGAAAAATTAGATAAGCCGCGGCCAATTTCATTGCCTTCAGGATCATTTACAGCGATAAGGTCACCTGCTTCAAAATTGCCCTCTACACTGACTACGCCAACCGGGAGCAGGCTTTTATAGCTGCTGCATAGAGCATTGCAGGCTCCGCGGTCAACCGTGACCCGGCCTTTGATTATTTGGCCATAGGCGATCCATCTTTTGCGCCGGTTGAGATAATGCTCCAGGGGTTGAAAGTAAGTGCCCTCATGCTTGCCTTTGATCAGCCTGGATATGACCCCGGGATCATTCCCGTCGGTAATATACATGCCAACTCCCGAATTGGTGGCAATTTCTGCGGCTTGCAGCTTGGTTACCATCCCCCCGGTAGCCAGGTCATCATCTGATTTATCGGCGCTGGCTTTAATTTTTTCGTCGATTTTTTCAACAACCGGAATTAGTTCGGCATCCGGGTTTTTACGCGGGTTGCTGTTATATAATCCGTCAATGTCGGTTAAAAGCACCAGCAGGTGGGCATCGCTTAACCCGGCTACCAGCGCTGATAAACGATCATTATCACCAAACTTAAGTTCTTCAACTGATACAGAATCGTTTTCGTTGATAATGGGAATTACACCGAGCTTGAACAAGGTTAAAACTGTATTACAAGCGTTAATATAACGCTTCCTGCTGATCAGATCGCTACGGGTAATTAAAATTTGCCCGACCACTAACCCGTATTCGGAAAATAATTTTTCATAGATTTGCACAAGCAGGCCCTGGCCTACGGCAGCTATTGCCTGTTTTTCGGGAATAGTTACTTCTTTGTGCATTATATTGAGCCTGCCCCTGCCGGCGCCGATGGAACCGGATGAAACCAGGATTACTTCGTGCCCCTGGTTGCACAGATCAGCTAATTCCCGGACCAGTTTTTCCATGTAACTCAAATTTAATTTGCCCGTTGAATGGGTCAGCAGCCTGGTCCCCACTTTGACTACAACCCGGCAGGGGGTAGGAAAGGGTGTTTTATTTGAGTTAGCCACGACGCAACTCCTTCGCTCGCTTGGTAGCTTCAATTACTGATTTAAGCAAGCAGCTCCGGAACCCGGATTCTTCCAGTACGTGCAGGGCGGAAGCGGTAGTTCCCGAAGGCGAAGTGACCGTATTTCTCAGTTCAGCCGGGTGTTTGTTATTTTCCTGTAACATCCTGGCGGAACCAAGAATATTTTGGATAACCATTTCTCTTGCCAGGTCCCGCCTAATGCCGACCGCTACCCCGGCATCAATCATAGTTTCGATAAAAAGGAAAACATAAGCGGGACCGGTTCCGCTTAAACCGGTGGCGGCATCCATTAAATCTTCCGGAAGCCTAATTGTCAGTCCCAGGGGTTTGAGCAGTTGTTCAACCTCTTCTCCTTCTTCAGCGGTAACATGTTCACCGTTGCTGATGGCAATTGTTCCTTGCCCAACCAGGCAGGGTGTGTTGGGCATTAGACGAATAACCTTACTTTCATAAGATAGGCAGCTTTCAATATAATTGATTGTAATGCCAGCAGCTACTGAGGTGAAAATTTGCTCCCGGTTAATCATTTCCCGTATTGAATAAAGTAAACCTTCAATATCCTGCGGTTTTACCGCAATAAAAATATGCTGACAGTGAGGGACCAACTCGGAAAGATTCTCTGTGCTCACAGCATTTAGTTCTTCAGCGAGGGCTTGCACCCGTTCTTTGTTGAGGTCGTAAAGATAAACCAGGGAAGGATCAATACCAACTTTTTCTACGAACCCTTTGCCCAGCGCGGATCCTATTGCGCCACAGCCAATTATGCCAATTTTTTTATTATTCATCAAAAACTATCCCTTCATTTATAAACTTACCCATAATTGTAGCGGAATAAAAAAGTTATTGCAATAGCGATTAGCTTAACTTGCTTTTTAAGGCAAATTAAAACCAGGTTCCAACAGGCCTGCAAGCTTGCCGACAGGATTTTAGTTAACCCATCTGCAGCTGTGATTTCGCCACCTCCTCTGGATGGTTACCTCACAACCTTCGGGTTATTGCGCTTATCCTGTGCCGGTTGGCGGTAAAATTTACCCAGGTATAATTTACTGCCTCTCCGGCGTCTTGACTCCAGGGTTATCCTTACACGGATTATGGTAAGCCCTTTGTCCACTTCGGTTTAACCTGATGGCCAAGACCGGAACGCTATTCAGTCTCTCGGAACCTGGTATCTTCATTATTGATCTTATATTTAGACTTGTCAACACCTTCAGCAAATTTTTAAATATTGCTTTGGGCCTTCCTGGTTTAGCTCATTGCTTTAAATACCTTTTTAATTTTATCCAGGGCCCAGTCAAGCTCTTTCTTTTCGGCAATTAGCGGCGGGGTAAATCTAATGACCGTGTCATGAGTTTCTTTGGCCAGAATGCCCAGCTCTTTAAGCTTTTCGCAGTAGGGGCGAGCTTTAGTTTTTAACTCGATGCCGGTTAAAAGGCCCTTCCCTCTGACCTCCAGGATCTGGGGACTTTCGATTTTTTTCAGTTCTCCTAAAAAGTATTTACCCTTTTCTTCTGATTTTTGAATTAGCTTTTCTTCTTCCAGGACCGTCAGCGCTTCGATTGCTACTGCACAGGCCAGCGGGTTCCCTCCAAAAGTGGAACCGTGTGAACCAGGCTCGAATACGTCGAGAATATTTTCGTCAGCGGTAATTGCCGATATGGGTAATACTCCACCGCCCAGAGCTTTCCCAAGGATATAAATATCGGGTTTTACATCTTCCCAGTCACAGGCAAACAATTTCCCGGTGCGGCCGAAACCGGTTTGGATTTCATCTGCCATAAATAACACATTGTTTTCTTTGCAAACCTGGTAAGCTTCCTTGAGGTAACCTTCCGGTGGGATATTAATACCGCCTTCACCCTGGATCGGCTCTAACAGAAAACCGGCAGTATTGGAGGTGATTGCTTCTTTAAGGGCATCGATACTGCCGTATTCAATATTTTTGAATCCCGGTAAAAACGGCCCGAAGTCCTTCTTGTAATTATCTTCAGAACTGCAGGTAACCGCAACCATGGTTCGTCCGTGAAAGTTGGTGTTACAGACAATTATTTCTGCCTGGTCGGCCGGGACTTGTTTTTTGCGGTAAGCCCAGCGGCGGGTGGCTTTGACTGCTGTTTCTACTGCTTCGGCCCCGGTATTCATCGGCAAGACCATCTCTTTGCCGGTCATTTTTGCCAGTTTTTCACAAAAACTTCCCAGTTGGTCATTATGAAATGCCCGGGAAGTTAAAGTAATTTGATCAGCCTGTTCTTTCATTTTTTTTACGATCCTGGGATGGCGGTGTCCAAAACTCAAGGCCGAATAAGCGCTGAGCATATCCATGTAGGTATTGCCTTCAGGATCTTTAACCCATACCCCTTCTCCCCATGACAACACTACTGGTAAGGGTTTGTAGTTTCTGGCGCTGTACTGTTCGGTTAATTCCAGGATTTCTTTGGTTCCAGCCATTATTACACCTCAATTCTAGTTTTTAATTAACAGATCATTATAATTTATGCATACTATTATTGATAATTTTAAAACGCTGGTATAATCCTTGTTTTTTTTCGGCTCAGGTTATAAAGCGGTGCGCCCGGTTGGCCCCACAAGGTTTGAACCTTGTTTTTTGCGGGTATAAAAATATTCCGCATTATAAACAGGATAACGGATGATCTGCACCTAATTTCGACAATATTTTCAAGCTTGGGGAAAGTTTCGTTTTCTTTTAAAGAGATAATCCGGATTCTTTCTGCCAGTTATAAAATGCTGTTTAGCTGATTCGGAGGACGTTTATTGCAAATGATTTCATGTGTTTTCACCGTTTTTTTGAATGGCTTTATGTCCCTGCAGGCCTGGTGAAGCAGCTTTTTCCAGTCTACTGAACAGATCCTGCCTGGACATAAATTGAACCACTTCCGGTGGAGAATAAGTAAAATATTTTTACTCTGCTAAAAAGCTGGATACCTATAAATGAGATGCCGCATAAATTTACGGCACCTCATATTTATCCGTGGCAGGGGAGACAGGACTTGAACCCGCAGCCTGCGGTTTTGGAGACCGCTGCTCTGCCAGTTGAGCTACTCCCCTTTACGCCTAATATTTTAGCTCATTGTTGCTGGATTGTCAATCCAACCCCCAATCTCATCCTTCACCTTTGATCACCGCCAGGGGAAGTAATCTTGCCACCTTACGGCTTAAACCGATTTCAACAAAGGTATCGACCACCATGTCGATATCCTTGTAAGCCTGGGGCGCTTCATCCAAATATGCTTTATAACTGCGACCGGATAAAATAACACCGGCAAGCCGGTCTTTTAATGCGGAAACCGATATTTCCCGTTTGGCGGCCTTCCGGGAAAGAACCCGGCCGGCGCCGTGGTTAACCGAGTTATATATTTTCTCCACACCAGGTTCCGCCCTGGTTACAAATGAAGCTGTCCCCATACTGCCGGGGATTATAACCGGATGGCCGGTGGTAATGTACTGCTCCGGGTTGGCAGGGTGACCCGGGGGAAGCGACCGGGTGGCCCCTTTACGGTGGATCAGCATTTCCCGTCCGCCAATAGTTTCAAAACGAGCCGTATTATGGGCCAGATCATAAATCAAACTCAAATCAAAGTGAGCATCCCCTTTGCCAAAAACACTGCTAAAAGCCCTGCGCACATCGTCTGTAATCCACTGCCGGTTGCAAAAAGCAAAATTGATCGCACAGTTCATGGCCGCCAGGTAGTCCTGTCCTTCAGCGCTGGCAACGGGGACAGAGGCCAGGCCGGCAGAAATTAAGTTGAGTTTGTATTTGGCAGCGTCCTTTTTCATTGCCCTGGTGTAATCAGTGCAGATCTGGTGACCAAACCCCCTGCTGCCGGTATGGATGAGCACAGTGAGCATTCCTTCTTCGAGTCCGTAAGCACGAGCGGTTTCTCGATCATAAATGGTATCGACATAGCCAAGCTCTATAAAATGGTTTCCTCCCCCGATCGTTGAAAGCTGCAGGCCTCTATTTTTGGCTTCTTTGCTTACAGCACCAAGATCTGCTCCTTCAATCACGCCGCCGTCTTCGATTGCCCTTAAGTCTTCCGGGCGCCCAAATCCCATTTCGATCAAAAAGGGAACGCCCTGGTGAATCAGGGGTTTAAAATACTGGCGAACCTTAGGTTCATGCTTGCTTTTACCTCCCACCCCGCTGGGCACTTTTTGGGCAATTGTATTAATCAACTGTTTTAAAAGGGATCGTTCGAGTTCGCCTGCTTTCAAATTGGTGCGCAAAAGCCTCACTCCGCAGTTGATGTCCATACCAACAGCGCCGGCAGAAATCAGGCCTTCTTTGCTGTCCATGGCCATTACACCGCCAATTGGCAGACCAAAACCGCTGTGAATATCTGGCATGCCCACTACCGGTGAAATAACTCCCTGCAGGGAGGCGGCATCCTTCAGCTGCTGCAGCGATTCTTTTTCATCGAAGGATTGGTAAAGGGCCGGGTTGAGGTAAATTAGAACTTCTGCTTTCATCTGCCCCTGGGCGGGAATGCGGTAGCAATTTTGACCGGCTTTTTCAAGCAGAGACATTTAAGCTTTCCCTCCTAATAAAAATCCAACGGTAAAGGTAACCGGCAATATTTACCAGGTTATGCTACCGTATATCTTCCAGTGGGTCTTTTCCCAACAGTTTTTGTAATTCCGGTACAAGTTCTTCATCGGTTATTTTAAATTGAAGCGGAGTTATGGAAATATAACCATCACGAATAGCCCTGGTGTCGCTGTCTTCTTCATCTTCTTCATTATCAACCAATTCACCGGCCAACCAGTAATAGCTCATGCCCCGCGGATCAATGCGCTCTTCGAAGATATTGCGATAGCGCCTGGTTCCAAGGCGGGTAACTTTTACACCCTTAATGTTATTTATATCCGGCGGTATATTTATATTGATCAAGGGCGAAGCAGGAAAACCGCCCTCGAAGATTTTTTTAGCCAGGTTGCAAACAAGCTGCGCTGCAAGATTAAAGCTTTCTGCCCCGCTGTCCCTTTTGGTAAGCGAGATCGCTATTGAAGGAATATTCATGATCAGCCCTTCCAAAGCCGCTGATACCGTACCGGAATAGAGCACATCGGTACCTAAATTGCTGCCCCGATTGATGCCGGAAATAACCATGTCCGGCTTGTCTTTGAGAATTGCTTCAACCGCCAGTTTGACGCAGTCGGAAGGGGTTCCGTTAACCGCCCAGCCCCCGAGCTCGGGATATTGCAGGTAGTTGATCTTTTCCGCCCGCAGCGGTTTATGCATGGTGATGGCATGCCCTACTGCACTTCTTTCGCGATCCGGTGCGCAGATAGAAAGCGTAAAATTACTGTTATCTTCATAAAGAACCTGGCTTAAACGTTGAATCCCCTCAGCGTAAATGCCGTCATCATTAGTAATTAAAATATGCTTTTGTTCCATGGTTTGCCTGGTTAATTTCTCCTTTCTAAAAAGGATGAATGACTATCAATACAGCCCGGTTTATTGAGATTGATCGGAAAAAAGCCGGTTTAAATTTTCCCGGTTCGGTTGATGCACTGCACCTTTTTCCGTGATAATCGCCGTGATCAAAGCTGCCGGGGTGACGTCAAATGCCGGATTAAAAACTTTTATATCCTTAGAAGCCAAAGCCTGATTACCCAAATGGGTTACTTCTATTCTGTCTCTCTCCTCGATTATTATATCTTTTCCAGAAGAAATGGACAAATCGATAGTGGAAAGTGGAGCGGCGATATAGAAGGGTATTTGATGATAGGAAGCCAGCACCGCTAAAGAGTAAGTGCCAATTTTATTGGCTGTATCCCCGTTGGCGGCAATACGGTCGGCTCCCACCACGACCAGGTCTATTTTACCCTCACCCATCAAATACCCGGCACAGTTATCGGTTATTAGGGTAGCCGGTATTTTTTCCTGGGCCATTTCAAAGGCGGTCAGCCTGGCCCCCTGCAGTAGTGGGCGGGTCTCGTCTATGTATACATGAAGTTGTTTTTTTTGTTCATAGGCGGCCCTGATGACCCCTAATGCGGTACCGTAGCCCCCGGTGGCCAAAGCGCCGGCATTGCAGTGTGTCAATACTGAGGCTTTTTGCGGAATATAATCAGCCCCGGTTGTTCCTATTAAATGGTTGTTTTCCAGGTCTTCACAAAAAATTTTGTCTGCTTCCTTTTTCAAACCATTGCTAATCTCCCATGGTGAGGCTTCGCGATTGTCTTCAAGCCAGTTATTGAGTCTATCCAGGGCCCATCCTAAATTAACCGCGGTAGGGCGAGACTTGTAAAGGTTATCCGAACAGGCTTTTAAAAATGAGAGCAAACTATCACCGTTTAAACCTTTCCTTACTCCTTCTATGGCGGCAATAGCTATCCCGTAGGCAGCACTTATACCAATGGCAGGTGCTCCCCGGACGGACATTTCGCTTATAGCTTCCACAACCTCTGCGCAATTATTACAAACCCGGTATTTAACTGTATGGGGCAGCAGGCGCTGGTCTAAAAGATAAAGCCGGTTATTATACCAGTAAAGGGTTTGCACTTCTTTTGGCTTATCCATATTAGTTTATTCCTCCGGAAAATATATCCCCGCTTCCCTGCAGGAACAGGAATAAGCGGGATTTATTTCTTTAACACATTTAGCCAGCAGTTTATCAAGTTCCGGTTTGTCTTTATCCATTACTTCAATTACTTCGGCATAGCTTAAAGGTTTTGCGGATATTCCAGCCGCATAATTTGTGGGCAGGGCGATAGTTGCATAGCAGAGTCCCGCTTCACGGGCGAGTACCGCTTCAGGCAGGTTGGTCATTCCGACCAGATCCGCCCCCCACTTTTTGAACATTTTTATTTCAGCCGGGGCTTCAAAACGCGGCCCTTCTGTGCAAAGATAACAGCCCCCGTCGATCATCTTTTGCCCCAACTTGTTGCCGGCTTTTAGGATGGTTTTCCTGATCTCCTGGCAATACGGTTCAGAAAAGTCGGTATGAACAACAAGTCTCTTTTCGTCTTCAAAAAAAGTCAGGGGGCGCTGCCTGGTAAAATCAATAAATTGATCAATGATTACCCGGCTTCCGGGTGGCATTTCTTTATTCAAGGTGCCTACTGCCGCGGTAGCAATTACTGCATCGGCCTTTAGTTTTTTTAAAGCAGCAATATTAGCCCGGTAATTGACTTTATGCGGCGGCACTGTGTGGCTTCCGCCGTGTCTGGCCATAAAAAAAACTCTGCGACCTTTGTATAGGCCTTCCTTTATTGTTACGCTTCCATACGGTGTCTTTACTTCGAGGTTCTGTTCTTCTTCCAGGAACTTCTGCTGGTAAACCCCTGATCCCCCGATTATTGCCACTTTAAGCTCAGCCATTGCAAGCCTCCCCGGTTTTTTATTATAAACTCAGTAGAAAAATTTAAGCAGATGCTTGACATCTTCGTGAAATATGCTTAAAATTCCTGCTGAGGATGTACATGCGTGTTGACGAGCATTACAAAATCATTTATACTATTAATTGCTGTAAAAGAGATTGTTGTTCAGCCGACGTAGCTCAATGGCAGAGCAGCTGATTTGTAATCAGCAGGCTGGGGGTTCGAATCCCTTCGTCGGCTCCATACAGAAAACGTGGAGAGGTACCCAAGTTGGCCAAAGGGGGCAGACTGTAAATCTGCTGGCGTGTGCCTTCACTGGTTCGAATCCAGTCCTCTCCACCATAAGTGGGCCATTAGCTCAGTTGGTAGAGCACCTGACTTTTAATCAGGGTGTCCCAGGTTCGAGACCTGGATGGCTCACCATCAATTATCAAGGGGGTTTCAAGACATGTAAAAACTTGAAACCCCCTTTTAGTGTGCCGGTTTTAATTTATTATTCCCTGTATAACAGTTTGCTGCATTTTCATGGTACAACACGAGCTCATTATCCAAGAATTCAGCATCAACTCCTCCGGAAAACTCGGGCTCGCCTTCCGGCTTGTTCATTAGCCGAGGTGTCAGTCCTTATCGGTAATGAGGGAGATATTCACTCCGGGAGCAAAAACTGTCATCAAACTGAGCTTGCTTCTTCAAACTCTTCTAATTGTATGTTTGCCTAAGTGCACGACAGTTTTGTGTGAAAATTATTGCACTTGACTTCGACCATATTCTATGAGAAAATGTATGCAATAAATATTTATTATAAACTCGACCGACAAGGGCAAACCGCTCGAAAGGGTGGGACGCAAAACCATGGGTCTAAGGTCATTTATGACTAAGATTGCCAGGTTTCCGAAACGGGTTTAATTTTATATCCAGCTTGTCGGTCTCTCCAGGAGGGAGAGACAAATATGAATAGCAGGATATGGATTGTACTAGTACCGTTAGTTATACTTCTGCTGTACCCTATAACCAAACCACTATATGCGAGCATCTTAATACCGGACTCCAGTATCACTGTAAGCGGTGATTATGTTGAAGGGGGCATTGACCTTCGTGTTAACAAGGATTACCAGGCCTTAATGACAGAAGAAAACGGGCGGGTAAGCTTTGAATTGGGGCGTGTCCTGGGTGGCAATGGAGAAAAAGCCTTTAACAGCAATGCCATATTTGTGGTTGGCAGTTCCAAAAACCCCGTCTTTACCGTAATAAATTTGTCGGATGATAAAGTAGCAGTCAAAATAAAGGATTCAGAATTTCCCGAAACCATACTATTGCACAGCAGCAAAAACCAACCCTTGTTGCCTGGAGAAACAGCGAATTTTTACTTTGAAGTAGATACCAGTGGCACTGATATTGGTCAAATTACAGCGCAATTGCAGATACTTGAAGCGAAAGATTAGTAAAGCATTAAAACCAGCGGCTATAATATTGATGTCGTTATTTTACACAAATATATTTTTTCAGATCATTCATTTCGTTTTTTATGCACATACCAATTGTCTCCATCTATAACAAAATAGGCTTCTCTTTTTACGTCATAAATAACTTTTTTGTCGAGTTCTATTGCCGTATCAATTAATTCTTTTAAGGTGGCAAAATACGCTTTAGGCTCTTTAACTTTCGGAACTATCGCCCTGCTAACCCAGCAGTCATACCGGCTGTATTCGTCTTTCTTCTCTCTGCTATAAGTTACAAAAGCAAATATAATAAGCACAATTATTAAACTGCCGTATGTTCTGAAGTAGGTGCACTCCAGGTAATCACTAAGAGTTCTTTCCTGCATAATTTTCTCCGAGTCATCCGAAACGATTTCTTTTTGCGCGACAAGTTCATCTTCGGGGGGCGGGATTAATCCATGGCTGTCCATAATAAAGGCAAATTTATGTGAAATCGATTCTGCTTCCAAATCGGCATTGAGTGAAATACCAACCTGCAGATTCCCCCGACCGCCTCTCTGCAAGCCAAGTTCTTCAGAAATCGTCTCGGATAATTCATTTATTTCCATCAAGTTTAATTCGATAGGGGGTAAATTTTCTTCATCAGGGATAGATATATCGTATTGCTGATCTTTTATAACCTTGGACCAATATGTATTGCCATCGCCATCAACATTTTCCAGACGTACCTCTACGTCAACTGATCCGGTATGGGAGTTAATCGCTTCCAGGGTAGGATAAATGGTGAGATCAGGCTCAAGGGAGAAAAAATAAAGGGGCATACCCTGCTCCATAATTTCCCCTGAGGACCAAAGCGTAGTATCCTGATTGGATCTTACTTCGTATTCAACTAAAAAATTAATGACATCTTCTGTAACGGTTCTATCATCTTCATACTTGATATGTCTAGGCACCTGGAAATAAGCTAAAACAGCCAGACCAGCTATTAATATAATAAAAATCGGTATGATGGATCGCCTTTTTTTCAAATATACCACCCTGGGCTTCTGTATTATTTATCTAACAAGATTAACATTATTCCGTGACATAACCCCACTCTATCGCTCCATACTCTACAGTATTGTAAATATTACCATGTTTTTTAGTTTCACCTTGCAACCATACTTCCAAATTCACTCCAGACAGCTCGTTTAATTCATCAGCCTCAAAATAATAAGTAAAAACCTGTCCCACCGGATCTGTTACCTCCTGTTCTGAGACAAGGGAAGCTATATAACTACCATCCTGACGCAAATCAATATCAAGCACTGGTTCTGACAACTGACCTCCGGGATTTCCAATGTCAGTTCTCCTGACCAGGACTTTTATCGTTTGAGTTCCCACCAAAGTACCGTTATCCGGAGCTTCAAGCTCGACATGTAATACTGTGTTCGCTTCAGAATCGTTTGCTTCATACCAATTGTTATTGGCAGCATCTGAATCAGGATCGTATTTCAGGTAATCAATATCTCCTGTTAAATTATCCGTATATTCCAGCTCTGCAACCGGATAACTGACCCCAGTCGGTTCCGGAGGCACATAATCATCCGTCCAAGAAAAGTACTGCTGTCGCAGGTCGCCGGACGGTTCCAGGTCAAATGTAAGATTTTCAGCTCCCGCACTGCCCCCGGTAATAGAAAAGCGGGCCTCAGCCTGAAAACTTTCAAGGTCTTTGGCTTTATTAATATAAGACTGCCCATCAAATAAAACAACCAGGGTTTCTCCGGGACTTAAAAGCAGCCCTTCTGCCGTTAGCTCCTGGCCGAGATCCCCAGGTCCTATATTTTCAAATCCCAACTCTTCTACTGTCTCTCCATCTTTTTCAAAAAATAAACTTATATTAACCCATTCTGGAACTTGATTGCCGCTATATTCAAATATGGTTGCTTCAACTTCAACAGCAACATCAAAGTGAATCTCAGTATCAAAATTATTGGTTATTTCACCCACGTAAATATCGTCAGCGCCGCCACCCGGGTTATTGCCACTTATTGGTATCGCCCCGCTTATACCATCATCGAGACCGGCAATACCAAGCGCTCCACCAGGGTCTGTGCCCACAGAAAGCTCACTTAAGCGATCAAGCTGAATAATGCTCAATCCCTTAAAAGATGGCATACTGGTTATCATTAGGGCAACCAGTAAAACCAGCAACAAACCTGCCAGATTCCTCATGGCACAAAACTCCTTTTCAAACGCCGGTAACTCCTGACCAGCGATTTTCCTCCCAGGTGCGAAAGCGGTATCCAGGGCTCAACAGTCATCAGGATCAAGTATATAATAAAAATCATTAATGCCAAAACTGCCAGCATCGATAAATACGGCGATACCCGGTAAAGCAAATCAATAACAACCGGGGGAAGCACCGCCGGGTGGCTGTATTTATTAACAGAAATTTCATACCATCCCGGCTCATCCCGGGCGGGAATAGTTACATTCGTTTCGGCTGTTGAAAGCGGAAGCACAAATATGCTGCTTACACTCTCCGGGCCCTCAACATAGACCAGGGTCGGAATCACCGACCTGTTGCTGACCGTAAACTTCATTTCACCCGGCTCGCCTACCCTGGTATGGTCGGTTCGGGTTCCCGGGTTTTCACTGGCTAAAAATGAAACAGCTTCTGTTCCGGAACCTAAAATCATTGTAAAAACTAATATTACACCGCAGAAGATAAGGATAAATAGTTGGACATGCTTTACCCTGAGGCGTTTTTTTTGTAACAATTTGCTGCTCGAAGCGGCCCAGAAAAAAGCAATGACTAGGCACAAACCGAGGGTGGTAAGCACAAAAGACCTGTAGTTGGTCTGAACAATAGAGCCATCCACAGAAAGGACCTTGCCTGTCACCCTGTCGATATGAATCGGGGGCTCTCCCATCTCTTGATCCGTTTTGGCGGCAGCATCTCCGCGGGTAATAAACCCTTCGGCAGTTTCATCGACCACACGGTGGACAATCATTTCTCTGTCCAGTCCGGTCGGGTAAAAGACTATCACATCACCGGTTTGTATCTCTGCCGCAGGATATAAAAAGATGGTGGAGCCGGCACTGATTTCTGGTTCCATACTGCCGGAAATAACATGTGCCGGCCCGAAGGGGGTGATAATCATCGCCCCCAGTAGAATTACTGCCATTAGAGCAAGTATATTCTTGAACATCTCTAGCCTCTGTTAACCTGTTGCTTATTAATCAACCAAGCGGATTTGTAATGTGTATTCTGCCTCTAGAGCATCTTCAGATGGTGCTACATTAATCGCATTTGTATCCAGCTCAAAATAATATTCTTGTGTATTTGCTGATTCTATAGTGTCATCTGTCCATTCTGAACCATCATCGGCGTTCCTTAATGAAACACCGCCTTCTGTTACAGAATCAACTGTAACCTGAATATCATCTGAGGTATTATTGGTTATACTAAACACCGGACTTGCCTCGGATCCTATGTGGAATTCAGCGACAACATTAAAAGAGGGGGTTGTTAAATCACTATTTAAAACACCGTCAAGATCAAAACTAATTTCGCCAGTTGTATCGTCCACTTCGGCTACATCATCATAATCATTTAATACTTCAAACTTGACTGCAACATCATCATGAGTATCGCTGGCCACCGTTGCCGTAACATCCCTTTCTATATCCACCTGCGTCAAAGCAGAAACGGCAAATATACCGCTCAAAACGAGCACTATCGCTAAAACAAGTACTAACTTTTTCATTTTTAAAAACCTCCTCAACTTATAACATACTTAAAATAAACTGTTAAATCCTAACTTTACAGGACTTTTTAAACCCCTGGTAAAGATAGATCATCACAACAAGGGGTTTATGGTTGTTATTTTTGGGTTATGGCGATTAGGGTATTTATGAGACCTATGAGACTTGCTAAACTTACGAAAAAATGATTTCAGACTGCCAACCCGTTAAACCTGGCAATTTGAAACAAAAAAAATCTGCCTATCCCTGACACCTCCCCTTCATGCAAACATTTAAAAAAAACTGTCTGTAATAAAACAGAAAATCCTGATTCGGGAGTCTGGCAGTCGTCCCCATAAAGGGCTTAGACCCAGAACTTTGCGTCCCCTCTTTTCAGAAGGTTTGCCTTTATCGTCAGGTAAGCATGAAATTATTGAAAATAATATCATACATACAATAAATTGACAAATTTAAAGGTAAGGCATTGCTCACTTGATATCTGGTCTTTCTTGCTATTTGCTGTTATACTGTTCATGAAAGAGCTCCTTCTTGAATAGCCATTTGATAGCTGTTGTTGTTTATCTATCTGGATCTCTTTCACTTTTTTGTCTATATTCTGCATCTATTGAACAGTAACTTTCACCGCTAAGCCCAGGGTCAGTAAGTTTTAATTGTAGGATTTACAAAATTAGGACCACATTTTTTTTCCTTGTAAATAAAAATAACCGACCCTTAAAGTCGGTTGCGCTACTAGCTCCCCCCGGTTTTTAAGCGCCCAGTTTTAAGCCGGGATTCTTCGCTCCCTTAACATTTAAATAAATTACAAGCTGTTTATTTGTCTGTCCTTATAGCCAGCCTAAGCCGGTTCCTGTATTTTCAGAGTTAAATCAATAAAAAAGTGTATTGTTAAATGCTAACGGTTATTTACACCATTTGTATGTTTATCACATTTATAGGGAATTGTCAATATATATTTTAAAAAAATCTTAAAAATATTCAGCTTGCTCCCTAAAAATATCATTTCTTCTGGGGCTATACAACCCGGAAATTTCAACAAATTGGTAAATATTGATCGCGCTAAATTGCCCCCTCCCTTCCTCTCGTGTTATTATAATTAATAAATAGGTGCTGGTTGGCTTAAAATCAGGCACAATTATTAAAAGCAAGTTTATTTGTAAGCATATTGCCTTATCTTACTTACAAGAAGGAATCTCCCGGTTTTATTTGCCCGTAAAATAACGCAGAAAAAGGAGGATCACCTGTGAGTTCCAAGCTGTTAATCAAGGATGCCGCAATTGTGACTATGGATGAAAATCAGGATGTCTATGAATCCGGAGATCTTTTAATTGAAGATGATTTAATTAAAATTGTCTCGGAAAAGCCTATTGAAGCAGATAATCAAACCGAAGTAATTTCCGGTGAAGGCAAGGTGGTTATTCCGGGCCTGATTAACCTGCACAACCATGCTGCCATGAGTTTATTCCGCAGTTACGCCGATGATTACCCGTTAATGGAATGGCTACAGAAAAAGATTTTTCCCGCTGAAGCCCGGTTAACCGAAGAAGATGTTTACTGGGGTGCTTCCCTTGCAGTTATGGAAATGTTACGGGGCGGGACTACGACTTTCGTGGACATGTACTACTTTATGGAGCAAACAGCCAGGGTTTGCCAGGAAAGTGGCATCAGAGCCCTGCTGTCCCAGGTTTTTATCGGCCTGGATGGTGAAGAAGGTCTCAAAGGGTTACGCGAGGCCATTAATTTTGTTGAAAATTGGCAGGACCAGGCCGACGGAAGAATTAAAACAATTCTCGGGCCCCACGCACCTTATACCTGTCCCCCTGATTTTTTAAAACAAGTGCTCACCGAAACAGAGCATTTAAATACCTTGATTCATATCCACCTTTCCGAATCGCGGCATGAAGTTGAGGCGTCGCTTAAGATGCATGGTAAAACTCCAGTGGCCCTGATGGACGACCTGGGCATGTTTGAGCGCCCCGTGTTGGCGGCGCACTGTGTGCATTTAACCGAGGAAGATATTGCAATATTGAGTTCTCAAAAAGTGGGCATTTCTCACAATCCCGGCAGTAACCTCAAGTTAGGTAATGGGATCGCACCTTTGAAAAAATTACTTGATCAAGATGCTCTAGTTGGATTAGGCACTGACGGAGCAGCCAGCAATAATAACCTTGATATGTTTGAAGAAGTAATGCTAGCGTCCCTTTTACAGAAAGGGATCAATGAAGAGCCTACTTTCATTACAGCGAACGAGGCCTTTTCCCTGGCTACCAGAAGGGCGGCTAAAGCCTTGCAAATGGATGAACTGGGGATATTAAAAGAAGGGTCTAAAGCTGACGTAGTTTTGCTAGACTTCAAAAGACCCCATCTGCAACCACACAATAACCCTGTTTCCAACATTGTTTATTCCGCCTCGGCTAACGATGTGGAAACTGTGATCGTGGACGGGAAGATTCTTTATGATAAGGGTGAGTTTATCACCCTTGATCAAGAAAGAATCTACTATGAGGCCAACCGGTGTGCAAAGAGGCTCAGGCAGTAAAACCTGGATGTTAATTTTTTAAGTGGATATAAATAAGAAAAGGTAACTGCTGATAACAAAGCAGCCGGTACTTCTATTACCGGCTGCTTTCATAATCATGACTGGATTCGCTTTAATAACGATAGTGATCGGGTTTGAACGGCCCTTCCGGTGTGCGGCCGATATAATCGGCCTGTTCTTTATCCATCCTGGTTAAACGGGCCCCGATTTTTTCTAGGTGCAGGCGGGCCACTTCTTCATCAAGTTCCTTGGGCAGGCGGTATACCGAGCACTCACGCTCATTTTTAGCAAGGTCAATCTGGGCCAGGACCTGGTTACTAAAGCTGTTGGACATCACAAAACTGGGGTGACCGGTTGCGCAGCCCAAATTAACCAGGCGCCCTTCGGCCAGTAGAATCACACTGTGCCCGTCGGGAAAGATGAACTGGTCGACCTGCGGTTTAATATTAACTTTTTTAATCCCTGGAAAATTTTCTAATTGATCGACCTGGATCTCGTTATCGAAATGACCGATGTTGCAGATTATAGCCATATCTTTCATTTTTTCCATGTGTTCGATCCTGATTACATCTTTGTTTCCTGTAGCGGTAACATATATATCTGCATGAGGCAGGGCATCTTCGACCGTAACAACCGAATAGCCGGCCATAGCTGCCTGCAGAGCGCAAATCGGGTCCACTTCTGAAACCATTACCCTGGCCTTGAACGAATCGAGGATTTCAGCCGAACCTTTGCCTACATCACCAAACCCGGCCACAAAAGCGGTTTTACCGGCAATCATCACATCAGTAGCCCGTTTAATCCCGTCTACCAGGCTTTCTCGACAGCCGTAAATATTGTCAAATTTGCCCTTGGTTACTGAGTCATTAACATTAATGGCCGGACATAAAAGGGTTTCATTTCGTTCCATTTGGTATAGACGGTTTACCCCGGTAGTAGTTTCTTCGCTTACGCCTCTGATTTCGGGAACTATTTTATGCCAGTGCTGTGGATCTTTTGTCTGCAAATCTTTCAGCAATTTGTTTACTACTTGCAATTCCTGGTTTGAAGTTGGTTCATCAAGCATGCCCGGGTTGTTTTCAGCTTCGTAGCCCCGGTGGACCAGTAAAGTTGCGTCACCGCCGTCATCTACAATCTGGTGCGGACCTGATCCGTTAGGCCAGGTCAAAGCCTGCTTGGTACACCACCAGTAATCCTCAAGGGTTTCACCTTTCCAGGCATAGACCGGAACTCCTCTTGGGTCTTCGACAGTTCCACCTTTTTCCGGTGGCCCAACTACTACAGCAGCGGCAGCGTGGTCCTGTGTGGAAAATATGTTACAGCTTGCCCAGCGTACCTCAGCGCCTAATTCAACAAGGGTTTCAATTAAGACAGCGGTTTGAATCGTCATATGAAGACTTCCGGTAACTTTGACATCTTTCAGAGGCTTTTCACTGGAATACTTTTCACGGGTGGCGATCAAACCGGGCATTTCCTTCTGAGCTATTTCAATTTCCTTTCTTCCCCAGGAAGCGAGGTTTAAATCCGCTACCTTGTAATCATTTGTTTTCATTTCAGTCATTATTGATAAATGTCCCTCCTGATAAATAAAATATTTTTAACGCCATAAACCTTCTTCAATAGCTTTTTTAATCTTGATGATGCTTTGATCGTCAAACTGGGCTCCGGTTTGGCAGACTACCTGGGCCGCGATAAACGAAGCCAATTTTCCGGCATCGGGAAGTGAGTAACCGTTAATTAAACCGTATAAAAATCCAGCGGCATAATTATCTCCGGCTCCGGTGCTGTCTACTGCTTCTACTTTGTAAGCGTCGACATTGATACATTTACCTTCACCGGGTGATATGCATGAACCGTCAGCACAGTTTTTAACGGTGGCGATAACCCCTTTATCGGCAAGTTGACGGGACGCTTTTTCCGGATCGTCAATACCTAAAAGTAACCGGGCTTCATCGCGGTTGGCCAGCAGCACATCTATTTTCCCGCTTTCTAGAAGTTTATGAAAATCTTCTTGATTAGCCTCAACTACAAAGGGATCCGCTAAATCAAATACCACTTTGGTTTCGTTTTGATGCGCTGTTTTAATGGCTTCTTGCAAAGCTTTCTTTTGGAATTCTGTATTCCACATGTAACCGGTAAAGTAGAGGTAATTAGCTTCAGCGATATTTGCGTGATTAACATTTTCAGGACCATAGTTTTGGGCAACACCGAGGCGGGTATTCATAGTCCGTTCATAGTCGGGGGTAACCAGCACAATACAGCTGCCGGTATCTCCTGCTATTGAGACCAGGTCGGAGGTAACATTTTTTTCAATCAACCGGTTATAGTAAATATCTCCGAGTTCGTCATTACCGACCGTACCCGCAAGTGCGCTGCGCACCCCAAGAGCGGCAAGGGTAATCATAGTGTTGGGAGCGGAACCGCCACAGGAATAGATTTTTTCACGATCCTTAATTTGTCCCAGAATGTAATTGCCCCGCTCAGTGTCAATTAAAGTCATTATGCCTTTATTAAGCTGCATTTCTTCGATTTCTTCATCGGATGCCTGGGCCAGCACATCGATTAATGGATTACCGATGCCGTACACTTCAAGATTGCCGCCCACCTTTTCTTCCATTAAAAATCTCCTCCGTATTTTTGATTATTTGACCGGAACTTTGTTTTGAAGCAGTTATCATAGTAAAAAATTGCAGGAAAAAAGATTATAACAAAAAGCCAGGCACATATAAAAAATGCTCCGGCTGATTACCTAGTTATGTTGCAGGTCCAATCATAGGAATAAAAAAAGCTCGTTAAGAAGAGCTTTCATGATGTTCAATAACTGCCCGCCGGTTCAAAGCCTCTTTAATTGCTTAAAGCCAGGCCCTGGCTGGTTAAACCTGCCGGTAAGTGTCAATAAACTGAAAGTTATTTAGGAGCCGGTATTAAAAATGACCTAATTTTTCTTTTGCCGCAAGCACTTTCCATTCATCCCCGCTGTAGTTACCAGGAAACCGCTATATTTACTGTTAAAGTATACCACTTAATCAAAGAAGCGTCAAATTGAACGGAACAAAAAAAGAAATAAAAGAAATATATGTTAATATTTATCTTAAGTTATTGTAATCTTCTTTAGTATCAACATCAAATAAGATTTCCGTTGCGCCGGTTTCGATCTGATCAACTTCATTTTGCGCAAGCCTGCTAATTATCTGCCTTCCTCCCTGATCTCCTTCAAGTTCCATTAAAGCCGGCCAAAGTTTTCGGTCAAAGAGAACCGGGTTGCCCCTTTGCCCCTGGCAGGTGGGGATGATCACCGGTTTTAAATTCTTGGCATAACCTTCGACCAGAAATCTATATACCTCCTGACCGGCTCAATTGACCTCGGAAGGAGCTACAGCTCCCGGCCCACCGAAGGCCGAGTGCCGCTCCGCCTGATGAAGGCCGGTCAACGTATGCTTTGTCAAGACCGTGAGGTACTCCTCGGCTCGCTTGCCAAGCCCCGCGA